>JAFZPI010000047.1 GCA_017552615.1 Clostridia bacterium | reverse complement strand
TTATTTGTTCCACAAGTACATACGCAAGACTTTTGACCGTGGCAGTATGAATTTTTCAGAAATTTTTCGGACTGTTTCGGTGGTTCCTGATAGGCCTATCTTACCCGAAATTCAGCCTGCGGTCAACAAAGGCTTAGCAAGTTAAACTATAAGTTATCTGTCGAAAACCGTAGAACGATTAATTCTGGTTTTGCGGGTTAAGGGCTGGATCAATATCGTATCCTTTGATCGCGCCTTCTCATTGATCTGCAGGTATCGCGCATTCACTCTCCGCCGACAATCTTGTCCGCATCATCCAGGCTCAGCTGCCGCCGGCCATGTGCTTTCAGCATCTCATTGACTTTTGACATGATTTCCTTATCCATGATTCTAAGCGGTTGGCGATGGGCCTATCTTACCTAAAACCGGATTGCGATCAAACGCCGTTTGACTGATCCGTCGAATTTTAACCTTTTGGTTTTCTTCTTTCATCGTCAAAAAACCAAAAGTTGGCTCCTCCGGTGACCTTTTCCAATTCGTTGTCGGTGACCTGGATCTTTTCGTTCTTGTTGGTTTTGATTTGTTCCTGACTATTCTTTTTGTTTGGATCGTTCATGTGCTGCACCTCCTTCATCCGCTTTATTCGGTCATGTTACACCCATTGATACGCAGCTGTTTTGCCCTGGGCAGCGAAAATTTTACCAACGGGTCTTCATGCCGTTATTTTACCCGAAAACCGGCCTGCCGTCAACAACGGGTTGAACGTTATCTCAAAGTACAAGGATCCAAATCAATCCGTGAACAATTCCAAATATGACTGTATTTTCGCTTTACAATACAGTTTATCCGCGAGGCCAAACTCAGGATCATAGAATTTTCCATGATAATACAATACCCAATGACTATATCGCGGAAGTAAAACTTTCAATATGCATACCGGCGGCAGGGGCGTATTGTGATCTGCCTTTGTCATGGTCTTTGCCTGTTTGATTCCGTAGTATTCCAGCGCTCTCTCAAGATCTTTCTTCCCGGTTGCTTTATCATTGTTCATCACCCGGATGACTTCATCCACGGATACACCGGCAATCATCGCAACACACGCCTGACCGCACAGATATTCTGTCGGCTGCTGAATATATCGTATTTCTTTCACGCTGCATCCTCCGCATGAGATCCGGTCTTCCGGTAGTTACATAATTCCAAAATACATTTCAGTCATTTACCCATCAAGTCCAAGGCTTCTTCAAACGGGATAACGTCTGCAACACCATCCCAGACATCTTCGTTATAATACCGGACGGTGGTCTCCCCGGTCATATAATCATTGTCGAAGGTGGAATTGGTGCCCTCGGGAATGATCACCTCATAGCCTCTTTCAAATGCCGATTTCACAGTAGCGTCAATGCAGTAATTCGTTTGCAGTCCGATAATCATCAGACGCTTATCGTCCTGCTGCTCCATGTATTCCTTGAATTCCCTGTTTCCGAAGCAACTGTTGATTGTCTTGACAAAGACCTTTTCTCCCTTTGCAGGGGATACCTGATCGGCAATTTCAAAATCATCATCGCCTGCGGAAAGACCGCTGCCGGGACCGGCATCATGCTGGACATAGATGACTTCCACCTTGTTTTTTCTGGCGGTGTCAATCAGCTTGACTGCTTTTTCAACAAATGCGTCATAATCATACAATTCTTCATCGACTAAACCTTTTTGCATATCAACAACCAAAAGGATCATGGCTTTCCTATCCTCCTCAAATGAATTCCTGACGATCTTGGCCAATTCCATGACTACTGAATTGTGAATCTTGTGTCCGCAAGCCATTCGATCCCGGACTCTGCCTGGTCGACGCCGGGGTTCCGGTTGGTCATCACAACAGAGATCTCTTTTGAGCGGCAGTTCATCTTCATCAGGCACTGCCCGTTTTCTCCCCAGCCCCGTGAGACCAAAGTATCTTCTCCGCCTGTGAATATGCCGAGGCCTGTCCAGGGGAAATCCTTCACCGGCCTTGCGATCTCCCGTGCCGATTCTGCCTGCAGGAGAGGACTTTCACCATGTAGTGCCGCAAGAAACTCTTTCGCGATCACAAGCAGTTCTTCCGGCGTGCTCCACAGCCCGGACGCGGCCAGATCGGGAACCGGAGGAAATCTTCCCGGGATAAGCAGTCCGTTGTCATCATATCCCGCGGCCATCCTGCTTTCGAAATGCGCAGTATTTTCGGAAGACGCAAAGAAAGTGCTTTTCAGGCCCAGGGGATCGAAAAGACGCTCCCGGACAATATCTTCAAAAGCTTTATGCCCAATTTCCTGCACCAGCTGCTGCAGAACACAGTACCCCGCATCAGAATATTCAAAGACTGTCCCCTGGGGCTTCTCCGCCCGTACCGGCCGGTTATTGTATGATGTCCTTCCCTCCAGAATGTCTGTCAGACGGATCTCCGGATCCCCGCGGCGGAGTCCGCAGAATGCCTCTTCTCCGTCCATGATTCCGGCAGTATGGCACAGGATCGATCGGACGGACGCATCGCTCTCAGTCCCGTCAACAGCAAGCAGTTTCCATTTCCGCAGATACTGATTGGCCGGCATATCAATATCGAGCAGTTTCTGTTCCTGAAGCTTCAGGATACATATTGCAGTTGTGAATTTGGATATGGAACATGCCGGGAATATGGTGTTTCCGTCAGTCGGAACATGGTTTTCTTGATCAGCGAACCCATAGTATTCCGCTGATTCTTTTCCGCCGGCATCCACCCATGCACATCCTATTCCCGGAAACCGATCCATGATCTGCTGTTTCATTCTGACAACTCCCTGGATCAAAAATCAAATACCTTTTCTGAAATTATCGACTATTGTGCCATATATGCGTAAAGTGTCACCCACTTGTTCTCTTCGCCGACATTACCGGATTTGAACGCAGGAACGCTTTTGGAAGCTGTCAGGACATATCTTCCGTTTGCCAGCCTGTGCTGATTCAGCACTTTGTATCCGGCCTGCATCGCCTCAGACTCCGGCTCGCATCCCAGAACCCTCAAAGCATAGAGGATCTGGTGCGCGCCGATCTTGATCGGGTCGGGCGGATAGAATGTTCCCAGCATGACATCCACCATGGGCGTCTTCATGTCGTCGGTTCGGTAGAAGATGTTCCGCTTTGTGAAATAATGAACCAGTGCGCTTTCGCATTCCATTCGGTAGCCCAGCAGATGCAGTTCAGCAACCAGCAGAAGATATTCAACTGTCAGCCTCGCGCAGCTCTTGTGAGGCTTGCGGGGGTCATTGATCTTTTTGTTTGTGCTGATACACCCAAAGCCGCCGTCTTCCTTGATCAGCCTGAGAACGCTGTCAATTTCGTTCTTCACGATGTCTTCCTGATCATACCCCAGTTTGACAAGGTTCCGGAGCAGCAGCGGTTCCCCGCACAGCATTTTGAACCCCGTGCTCGAAATCAGCGCAAAAACCTCGTCATCAATGTCTTTCCCGATGTCATTCCGGGTCAGTCCCCACTCCGCGAAGGCCATGATCGCATCATACTTTGCCCATGGCTTGTTCGTCCGGAGCTTTTTCAGACCGCGTTCGTAGGCTCTGCTTTGCAGCAGCAGTTTTTTGCACGCAAGGACTTTTTCGTCATTTTCCGGCAGCTTTTGATATTCCTTCAGCGTCCTGAGCCTTACCTCCGGTGTGTTCTCTTCCAGCAGCCATTCCAGAATTGTCCGGTCCATCTTTCCTTACCTCCCGGTTACCAATCAACGATGATAACGGTTCAATCCTGCAGTAAATCATTTTACGGCATCCAGTACCGCGTCATACGCGGGTTTGGTCTGCATTTCCCCGTCAAAGAGCAGGGGATAGCTCTCCTCCCGGCGGAAAAAGCGCAGCCAGGTGAAGCGGTCCGTCACGCCCCAGAGCGTGGCGCAGCCCACTTTCGCGCCTTCGCGCTGCAGCTGCAGGAGCATCGCGAAAAAGTCTCCGTAAGCTTTTGCCAGCGCGGCCTGGCTGTCCGGGTCATTCCCCGGGCAATGGATGTCCATCTCCGTGACGTGGAGCGTCAATCCGAGCGCGGTATAGGCGCGGGCCCCGGTCTCGAACGCGGCCAGGTTCCAGCGGTTGATGTCCATATGCGTCTGCATGCCCATGCCGTCCACCAGGCCCTCGGCTTTCAGGGCTTCCAGAAGCTTCAGGATGGCGGCCTGCTTGGCAGGGAAGTAGCTGTTGTAGTCATTGTAGAAGAGCAGCTGGCCTTCCGCCTGGCCTTTCCGGGCGGCGCGGAAAGCGTTCGGGATGAAGGCGCTGCCGGTGGTCTGGTACCACAGGGACCGGGTGCGCAGACTGTTCGGACCTTCCTGGTCGGGCTCGACGACCTCGTTGACCACATCCCAACAGTACACCAGGCCGGGGAAGGCGGTGTTCACGTGCTCCATGACCTGCAGGATATAGGCTTCCTGGCGGGCAAGGATGGTTTCCGCGTCGGCGAGCGGCGCGTCCAGCGCGTCATTCCAGTCTTCGGCAAAGAACCAGCGCGGGGTCTGGTTGTGCCAGGTGAGGGTATGGTAGCGCACCTGAATGCCGTTGTCGCGTGCAAACGCGAGCATCCGGTCCGCCACATCAAAGTTCAGCGCGCAGCGGATGGGATCTCCCAGCGCCAGCGTAGCATTCCTGTCGAGCAGCCGCTCGGGCTTCATCTCGTTTTCGGCCGTCAAAGAAGTGAAATGCCTTGCGACAAGCCGGCAGTGCCGCTCATCCCGGAGCATAAATCCGTTCACGGCAGCACCGACAAGAAAATGTTCACGGTAAGCTTCTCCGAGGGAAGGGGCGGCGAGGGCATCCTGCATAGAATTTGATCTCCTTTTTTGTTCCTTCGTTCCTTCATTAACTGACGATAGCTTACCAAATCTCACTTTTTTCATGCGATTTGGTAAGCTATCCATTTTCTTTCATCAGATTTCGATCGCAAACGGCAACAGGGCCAGGATATCCCGGACCACATCCACACCCGGGTAAACTTCGATGAGCTTCAGGCCGTTGGAGGTCAGGGTCAGGACACAGCGCTCGGTGATGTAGAGCACCCGCTGGCCATTGGCGATGGCCTGTCGGGCGGAGAAGCTCACGGTCTTGACTTCGTCCACGAACTTTGGGATCGAGCCGTTCCTGTTGATCGTGACGATGCCGCCCTTGCGGCTCACGTCCAAGCCCTTTGTATTGAAGGTCATGCAGAAGACAACGGTGGGCGTCTTGGCCGTGATGTTCGCGAACCCGCCGATGCCGGCGAAAGCGCCGGGACCCCGGTGGGCGTTGACGTTGCCGTGGCGGTCGACCTCGAGCGCGCCCATGAAGCAGATGTCAAGGCCGCCGTTGTCGTAGAGGTCAAACTGGTTGGCCATGTCGTAGACCGAGGCTGCGCCGATCATCGCACCGAAGACCGGGCCGGAGGCTGGGAAACCGCCCACGCCGCCGCTCTCGACGGTGAGGGTGATGTGGTCCAGCATACCGTTTTTGCGGGCATAGTGCGAAACCGTTTCCGGGATGCCGATGCCCACGTTGACAATGTCTTCCTTCCGCAGTTCCCGGGCGGCGCGCCGGCCGATGATGCGGGAGGCGGTGGAATCCTGGCGCCGGGTGGAGGTGAGGGCCTCAATGCGGTCGGTCCAGTCCGACCAGGCGTCATAGGGGATTTCAAAGCTGCCGGTGAGGGCGGTGTAGGCCTCGTCGCGCCAGCCGGGTTCCACGACCACGATGGCGTCCACCAGGCAGCCGGGGATGATCGCGTTGCGGGGGCGGGACGGGGCGTCCACGAGCCGGTCCACCTGGACGATGACCTTGCCGCCGTTGGCCTTGCAGGCCTGGCAGATGGACAGGGCGTCGCCGGACATGTACATATCGTCGAACGAGATGTTCCCGCGCGGATCGGCCGCTGTACCCTTGATCAGCGCTGCGGTGATCTTCGGGAGCTTGTAGTAGAGGAACTCTTCGCCGTCAACTTCGACCAGCTTTACCAGGGATGTGTCTGTCGAAAGCCGGTTGATGCCCGGGCCTTCTCTTCTCGGATCGACGAAGATGTCCAGCCCGACCTTCGAGAGCGCCCCCGGCAGGCCGCCCGCCTGCGCGCGGATCGCGTGGGAGATACATCCGAGGGGCAGATTGTAGGCCTCAAAGCGGTCTTCCAGAATGATTTTTTTCGTCGAGGGCATGGCGCCGAAGTGCCCGCAAATCAGCCGGTCCACGGCACCGTCGCGGATGTAGCCTTCGGCGGAACGATTCTCGTCCCAGACACCGAAGCCCGCGCTCGAGATCACGGTCAGGTGTCCCGGTGAGCCGGTCTCGGCGTAACGCCGCCCGATGG
Organism: Clostridia bacterium; assembly: GCA_017552615.1. GTDB lineage: Bacteria > Bacillota > Clostridia > Christensenellales > Aristaeellaceae > RUG11272. The sequence continues at coordinate 5,280 of JAFZPI010000047.1, read as the reverse complement.
CCTCGTGGAGTTCCACCGGGTTCTCAATCCCCACAAAGGAGTTCACGCAGATGCAGGCCCCGTCCGGGATCATCCGGATGGCCTCGTCGGCGGGTATGATCTGGTACATGGAACCCCTCCTTCGCGGATAAGATGCAGGCCGGCTGCCTGTCCGGTGCATCATAGCATATCGTGGGGGATTGCGCAAGAATCGGCACAGTTTCTGTTTTGCACTTATCGTTCCCGGACGTATTGCGTTTGACGTCTCCGTTTTCCGGGTGTATACTGCTCCGGGAACAAAACACTGTTCCGCATCGTTATCAGGAGTGGAAACGCTTCCCGAATCCCTGCCACGGAGGTCCTCATGTCCCCACGCGTCCGCGAAACGATCGCCCGCACGGTGCTGACCCTGCTCCTGTCTCTGGGGCTGGTCCTGCCGCTGATGGGTGTGCTGCAGCTGCCGGCATCCGGCTGGGTGACCGGCTGTGTTTGCGCTGCGGTGCTGTCGCTGGCGCTCGGAGCGTTTTCGCAGATGCCCAAAGTCAGCTGGATTCCTCCGGTGGCGGCCCTTGTTGCGGCAGGCGTGTGGCTGGCGGCCGGAGGTGCGGAGCAGGCGGGGGAGGTGCTGCGCGCGCTGACCTTGCGGCTGAACGGAGTCCCCGGCGGATTAAGCTATGTGGCAGTTCCGGCGGGACTATTGCTGGCCTTCCCGCTGACGTTGCTGGCCTTCGCTTTTACCGGGCGGCGGACAGGTGTGTTCGCGCTGCTGGCGGTGATTCTGGCCCTGATGGTCCTGTGGCTCGGGCAGCGCGGTGACCTGATCCCGCTGCTGATCCCCGCCGGAGCCGCGGCGCTGACGGTTTATGCCCGGGAGCGCTCCGAGGGGACGCCCCTGTACCGGATACTACCCGTGCTGCTGGCGGCGACAGCGCTGGCGGCGGTCCTGGTGCCTGCTTCCGGCGTTACCATCCCCCCGCTGAAAGAGGCGGCTGACAACCTGCGGCAGACCATCCTTGACTACTTCTTTTTCACAGAGCCCCGGAACATTTTCACGCTGGCCTCAGAGGGCTATTATCCCCAGGGTCTGAATCAGCTCGGCGGAAAACCGGACATAAGCGACCATGAGGTCATGACGGTGGAGACGGACCGGGCTGTCTATCTGCGGGGTGTGGTGCTGAACACCTATGACGGCCATGCCTGGCATGACACGACCGGCGGACGGAGGTATCTTTGGGTTTCTGCCCGCTGGCGGTCCGAGCGTGAACGCCTCTTTGATGAAAACCTCCCTGCCGGGACGGAACTTCCTGCGCAGACCGTGCGGATCACGCTGGAGACGGACAGCGCGTCCAGCCTTTTTGTGCCCCAGCGGGTGCGGAGCCTTTCGGTCAGCGGAAACCTGGTGCCGTATTTCAACAACGCTTCGGAGATTTTCGCGACCCGGGATCAGGCGCCCGGAGACAGTTATTCCGCCACGGCCCCGTTGCTGACGGGCGGGGAAAGCGACGCGGCGGAGATCGTCAGCGCCTGCGAACCGCTGGGCGACCCGGCACGGGACGCGGAGGTCGCCGCGCTCTACACGGTTTTGCCCGACCATCTGCGGGATCCGAACGCGGTAGAGATCGATGTCTATGCCCTGGCCCGGGAAATCACCAGTGGCAAAGAAACGCCTTACGACAAGGCCCTGGCGATTCGTGACTGGTTGCGGGCAGACTGCCGCTATACGCTCAATGTTGCCCCGCACAATCCCAACCGCGATTTTGTGACGGCTTTCCTGGTTTCACGGGAGGGCTACTGTACATACTTTGCCACCGCCATGACGGTTCTGTGCCGCGCGGCGGGGCTTCCGGCACGCTATGTGGAGGGCTACCTGGCCGAGCCTGGCACGGATGGCATCGCCTATGTCACCGGCCTGAACGGCCACGCCTGGACGGAAGTCTGGTTCTCGGGATACGGCTGGCTGACCTTTGACGCAACACCTTCCGAGGGCGAAAGCAGCGGTGTTCCGCCCCAGATGCCGCAAACGCCGCAGGCTCCTGAACCCACGCCTACGCCGACGCCCACGCCTCCGCCCCCGGAGAATGCTCCTGAAAACGAGCCGACCCCGACACCCACACCGCGGAACAATCAGTCGGAAGATGAACCGGAGCAGACACCTCCGCCTCCTGAAGACGAACCGGAAGACGAGCCTCCCGAGAACGAGGACGACCCGCAGGATCAAGCGGGTCCCGAACTGCCTTCCGATTGGTGGAAGTGGCTTCTGCTTGTGCTGCTGATCCTGCTGGTTATCGCGCTGGTGGTGATGCGGTTTGTATGGACAAGCCCGTCTCACCGCGCAAAGAAGGCAAAGGATGAGCGCGGCCGCTGGCAGGTCTGGATGCAGGCGGTGGCGGATGCGCTGGCGGCCCTCGGGGAACATCGTGCTTCAGACCAGACCCTGGCGCAGTGGCTGGCCGGACTGGATGCCAAACGGCTGAGCCCCGCGCCGCTGGCGCCTCTGGGCGAGTGCGCCGCCCTGGTTTTCTACGGCGGGAATGATCCGATGCCAGAGGAGACCGCGATGACGGAACAGGCTTTCAGGCAGTTATTTGCTTCGATGAAGCGGGGGAGCCGGATGAGGTTCCGGATGCATCGAGCGTTCGGAAGGAAACACGATTTCACGAAATGACGAAGATGTTCTTTTCGTGCCCGAAAAGAACCAAAAGGGCCTGGGGGACACGTTGCGACGTGTGCCCCCCAGACTCCCCGCACACGCTTTTGGTCGGATGGCCAGGCGTGTTTTTCTTTTGTAAGTGTGTGTTTCTCTCTAAAGAATAATCCTCAAAGAATCATCCTCACACTTTGGCCCCGAAGGAGTCCAGAGGGCGATCGGAAAGCCCTCTGGTCGGTGCGAAACACCGAAATCGTTCTTTTTGTGAAAGATGGTTCTTCTGTCAAAGAGCAATAGCCTATCAGAAAGCGGGCACACGTTCCAGTGTGATTGCCCTTGGATCTGCATAACCCTCCCGGAAACGCTTAGGGCCGTTGGCCATCATGTTCCAGCCGTGCCAGGGCATCAGCCAGCTCCAGGGAGCACCTTCTTCGAAGAAGCTTTGCGGCTTGGGCATCAGGCCGCACTCGTGGAAGGCCAGGGGCTTGTCGGAGTAGAGGGTGCGCAGCCGCTGGTAGGAGACGGCGTGGGTGGTTTCGCTCCGATAAGTGTCAGAACCGGCGATATCAAAGAAGGACTCACCGGGATCCCAACCCTCCCGTACATCGTCGGCGTAGCCGAGGACCCAGATCAGGTTGTTGAGTTTGTATTCATTTGTAAAGACATTGACCATCGCCCGCCATAGGGCGATGAAACAGTCTCCGCCGCCCTTGCCCCACCAGAACCACTGGCCGTCGAACTCGTGGAAGGGCCGCCACAGGACAGGAATGTCTGCTTCCTGAATCTTCAGCAGGGCGTTGGCGGCGTCATCCCAGCGGCGCCGCAGGAGGCTGTTTTCTTCTGTTCCGGAGGTCAGCAAGCGGTCCCAGTCCGGGGCTTCGTTCTTGCTGGACGGGTAGTCGATGCCCTCCACGCCGGTGTGCCAGCAGATCGTCACGATGCCGCCGCGGTCGTTCCATTGCTTGGCACGTTCCACCACGCCCTCGTAGTCGTCGTGGATAAAGTCCAAACCGAGCATGGCGGGCAGTGTTCCGGTCACGGCTTCGATCCAATCAAGTTCCAGCCAGTGGCCCCTGCGGTTCGGGGACTCCTGCTGGGCGATGATCATCTTCTCGCCCTGCAGGCGCTGGATCAGCGCGTAGAGCGATTGTGTCCGGGCCGTGGCGTTGGGATTGATGAGCGATGTCATGCGAATCGCCTCACTTCTCGTAGGGGCTGTCGAAGTCCCGGTGGACCTTCTCCACGGCTTCCTCGATGGTCATACCCGCGAAATTCTGGGCACCGAGGAAGCGGCCGGACTTTTGGTCATCCGCAAAGACACCCGCGACGATGCCGGGGATCGCACTCTCCGGGGCGTTGGGGGCGTGGCTTCCGCCGAGGTCCGTGCGGCACCAGCCGGGATCCGTCAGATTGATCATCACATCGGTCCCCTCGACAGTCGAGCCGAGGTCGATGGTGATCTTGTCGAGGGCGGCTTTGCTTGCGGAATACCCCGCCTGCTGCGGCTCCAGCCGGATGCCGGAGGTTGTGTTGAGGATGCGCCCGTGGCCGCGCGCGATCATCTTCGGCATGAAGTGGTAGCAGATCATGGCCGGAGCGATCGTGTTGACGTTGAAGCTGGTCAGGTAGTCCGAGACCGGTGTCTCGAAGTAGGCCGTCCGGTAGGCGACCTGGAGTCCGGCGTTGTTCAGGACGATGTCGACGTCCACGTTCAGGGCGTCGATTTCATCCAGAATGCGGGCTACGGCGTCAAGATCGTTCAGTTCCGCCGCGACCGTGACCGCCTGCACGCCTTTTGCTTTGACTTCCGCAAGCAGTCCTTCCGTGTGCCGGAGATCCCGGCTGTGCAGGATCAGATTGCAACCCTTCTCTGCCATAAACAGGGCTGTCAGCCGCCCGATCCCCCGTGCCGCGCCGGTGATCAGGGCCCATTTGCCTTGAACATTGTACATGATGTGTTCCTCCTGGTGTTTATTGATTAGCGATTTCTGAAACCGCCAAATCGATTGCCGGAGTCTTTTCGGGGAACAATTCGGGTTCCGTTTCATGAAGGATTTCAACCAGTACTTTGTGATCCAGGTATTGGATTCCTTCTGTGCCCTGATTGATCTTTTGAGCTAATCTGCTGTGATAGTAAGTATTCATAGCCGTTTCCAGCGATAGATTGTCTTTTTCGGCAAGATACGCAATCAGACGCTCTTCGAGGTTTTCCTGATAGACTTGTTCCAGAATCATATCATCCACAGATCATACCTCCCAATGACAATCGAACTGAAGGAGTTTATCAATGGCATTTTGGGAAATAAAAGCGAATTGATCATAATTCGGATAAGTTTTGATTTCCTGAAGGGCCCTTTCTTTATCCCAAATGCCGGAATGATACATATCCACCACACGAAAAACCTTATCATTGGCAACTTTACCGATGATCAGGTCATATTCCTGAAACACTGCCTTTCCGTCCCGGCAGTCGCAGACGAAATCGATCCACTCTTTCAGATCATCCGCGAAGGTTGCTGCTAGAATAAAAGTCGTCCAAAGTAAAGTGAGAAATTCCGTTGGATATGCGCTATACTGTATCCGACAAGGAGGATCTCACCATGTCAAGACAAACCAAGCAACACAGCCAACAGTTCAAGCAGGATGCCATCAAG
>JAFZPI010000046.1 GCA_017552615.1 Clostridia bacterium | reverse complement strand
AGGAAAACCAGAAGTTAATCGCACAACTTCCGCTTTGCCGGAAGATCCGCGCCCGCCGGGGGGGCGGGCTTTTTGCGTGGTGTGCTTCCAATATAGGGTGAATTGTGGTATACTGGCAGCGATATTATGGACATTGAGGAGGCCTGAACCATGGGCACCTTTATCCCGAAATGGCACCGGGAGCTGGAACTCTTCAGCGCCGTGAAACCGCTCCTCATCCTCGAGGGCAATGTGACCGACAAATACCGCTACCCGGTGGCCGGGTCCATCCGGGAGAACGACCTGGTGCCGCTGCCACGGTACCTGATGGGGTATTTTGCCGACCAGGGCTGGGATTCGGTGGTCTTCTATTCCAACCTGGTGGGGCTGATGAACCCCTATGACCCGTCGATGCTGACCCGCTATGCAAAGGCCGCGCGGGCGGAGACGAAGAACGGCGTGATCCCAGCAGAGTTCCGGGGCACGGCAGCCTCCACCGCACCGAACGTGATCCGCCGCGCCATGGCGCAGAAGGAACTGGCGACAGTGACGGTATTGGAGCTCGCCAGCTTCTATATCACGTCCCCGGAGCGCATGGACCAGAACGATGTGAACAGCTTCAACCTCCTGCTGCAGGCCGCCCTGTCCGCCGCCACGGTGAAGACGCCCCAGGGCCGGCGGAACAACCTCCTGGTCGTGCTGGTCAACAAGCGCAACGACCTGCCCGCCTGGTTCTACCTGAACAACCCCTCCTGCCGGGCGATCACCCTCGAAGCCCCGGGGCGCGAGGAGCGCATGGAGCTCGTGCAGAGCCAATTCGCCACCTTCTTCGACGGAGCGGTCTACCGGACCGACATGCCCTGGTACAACGACCACCCCGAGGAACTCCTGAAGCTGCAGGAGAAGTTCGTCGGCCTGACAGAAGGCCTGACCTTCACGGAGCTTGACGCGCTGCGCACGCTCGGCCGCCAGGAGCTCACCGCCGTCCGCGACCTGTGCAGAGCAGTGGACCTCTACAAGTACGGCTTCAAGGACAACCCGTGGGAGCGCCTGTCGATGGCAAGCCTGAAGACCGCCAAGGCGGACTTCCAGAAGCGGATCAAAGGTCAGGATGCCGCCCTCGAGCGCACGCTTGACGTGGTGAAGCGCGCGGTCACCGGCATGAACGGCCTGTCTTCCTCCTCCACCTCCAAGCCCAAGGGCGTGCTCTTCTACGCCGGTCCGACCGGCGTCGGCAAAACCGAGACCGCCAAGGCGCTTGCCGAAAAACTCTTCGGCGATGAGAGCGCCTGTGTGCGCTTCGATATGAGCGAGTACGGCCAGAGCCACTCCGACCAGAAGCTCATGGGCGCACCTCCCGGCTATGTCGGCTACGAAGCCGGCGGCCAGCTGACCAACGCGATCAAGAAAAACCCTTTCTGCATTCTTCTGTTCGATGAGATCGAAAAGGCCCACACCAACATTCTCGATAAATTCCTGCAAATTTTAGAAGACGGCCGCATGACCGATGGCCAGGGCAATACCGTGTACTTTGGCGAGACGATCATCATCTTCACCAGCAACCTCGGCATCTATGTGAAGGACGCCCTCGGCCAGCGCCACGCCAATGTGACCATGGACATGCCCTATGAAGAGGTACAGGAGCGCATCCGCAGCGCGATCGAGGATCACTTCAAGCTGGAACTCGGCCGCCCGGAAATCCTGAACCGCATCGGTGAGAACATTGTCGTGTTCGACTACATCCGCCAGGAGGCCGGCGAGGCCATCCTGAAAGCGCAGGTGGACAAGATCACGCGCCGTCTGGAAGAGCAGAAGCAGATCCGGCTTCACGTCACCGACGAGGCCTACAGCGAGCTGCACGACGCAGCCCTGGAGGACCTTTCCAACGGCGGCCGCGGTATCGGAAACCAGGTCGAAAGCCTGCTGATCAACCCGCTCTCCCGCTGGCTCTTCGACAACGAGATCCTCTCGAACGCCGATGTGACGATCGAACACTTTGAGGTGACGGCGAATCCCCCAGCGCTGCAGTGCAGAGCGGGAAACGGTGAGCAGTGAGCAGAGAGTCGTGAGTCGTGAATCATAAATGGAGGATGCAAGATGGCTGAAGAAATCAAACGCCGCAATCCCCTGGATATGCTCTATGAGATCGTAGGCGACCTGTGGCCCAAGGATTATGTTCCGCCGGCTGCCAAGGAAGAACCCGTGAAACCGGCAGAAGAGTCAAAGCATAAAAACGCCCAGACTGCCGCGCCTGCCGCTGTCCCCGCTGTCCCGGCGCCTCCGTCTCCTCCGCCCTTTGAAGAGTACTGGCGACGGGCAGACGAGCGCGTGGAGTGGACGCAGGCGCTGATGAACCCGACCTCCCCCGACGGCCTGACCAGCCCGGACCTCTGGCGTTTCCTGCACGAGCACGCCGAACGGGTGCTGCAGGGCGACATCACCGCCTATGCCGAAGTGCTTCGCCATGCGGATCCCCTGGGCGACCTGAAGCCCTACGCCGGTTCCGTCACCGTCTCCGCGGCCGACAGCGACCTCGTGCGGGTCCATTTCACCGCCCGCCCGGACCTGCTGACCGACGCGGTGGACGCCCGCAGGCTGCTGGCCGGGCTGGCCCTCCGCTGTGCCCGGGACGTGCTGGCCCTGCTGCCGGTGAACGCCGTGGCGGTCGAAGGCAGCCTGCCGGAAGGCGATTCTTTGCGGGTGACCTACCTCCGTGACCCGCTGCGCAAGGCGCGCTTCGGGTTCATTGACCCGGTCACCTTCGCGCTCGAACAAGGCGGAGAATTCATAAATAACTGCGAAGACTGAGGACGGGGAGACCTGTGCCATGAAACTGAACGAACTGCCTGTCGGGCAGACTGCCGTGATCAGCCGCCTGGGTGGCGAAGGCGCGCTGCGCCAGCACCTGCTGGACATGGGCGTCCTCCCCGGCGCGGAAGTCACGATGATGAAGCTCGCCCCCATGGGCGACCCCATGGAGCTTCGCATCCACGGTTATGAACTGACCCTGCGCCTCGACGACGCCAGGGACATCGACATCGATCCCATCGAAGCCAGCACGGCCGCGCATCCGAATCCGGACCGCCATGCCGAGCCGGACCACCCGGGTCTCGGCGAGGAGGGCAAGTTCCATCCCCGGGGCACCGGCGATCCCTTTCCCGAGGGAACGCTCCTGACCTTTGCCCTGGTCGGCAATCAGAACAGCGGCAAAACGACGCTCTTCAACCAACTGACCGGCTCCAACCAGCACGTGGGTAACTTCCCCGGCGTGACGGTGGACCGCAAGGACGGCGCGATCCGCGGACATTCCGATACCCGCATCACCGACCTCCCGGGCATTTATTCGATGTCCCCGTATTCAGGCGAGGAGCTGGTCTCCCGCAATTTTGTCCTGGACGAGAAGCCAAAGGCCATCATCAACATTGTGGACGTCACCAATGTCGAGCGAAATTTGTACCTGACCATGCAGCTGCTGGAAACGGGCATCCCGACAGTGGTGGCGCTGAACATGATGGACGAGATGACCGGAAACGGCGGCACCGTTGACGTCAACGCCATGGAAGCCATGCTCGGGGTTCCCGTTGTGCCGATCTCCGCGGCAAAGAACCAGGGCATCGACGAACTGGTCCGCCACGCCATCCACATCGCGAAGTACCAAGAAAAGCCGCTGACCCAGGACTTCTGCGGCGCAGATGACCACGGCGGCGCTGTGCACCGCTGCCTGCACGCGGTGGAGCACCTGATCGAGGACCACGCGGAAGCCGCCGGCCTGCCTCTGCGTTTTGCCGCAAGCAAGCTCGTCGAGGGCGACGAGCTGATCCTGAAGCGCCTGGACCTGGACCAGAACGAGCGGGAAACCCTGGACCACATCGTCCTCCAGCTGGAGAAAGAGCGCGGCATGGACCGCAGCGCCGCGATCGCCGACATGCGTTACACGTTCATCGGCCGCGTCTGCGCCGCGAGCATCGTCAAACCTGCCCGCAGCAAGGAACGCATCCGCAGCGAGCGCATGGACGAAGTCCTGACCGGCAAATGGACAGCCATCCCGCTGTTCGTGCTGATCATGGGTCTGGTCTTCTTCCTGACCTTCGGCCTCATCGGGCCTTTCTTCCAGGACCTGCTGGAAAAAGGCATCGGTGCACTGTCCGATGCGGTCAAAAACGCCATGATCGCCGGAAACGTGAATGAGACCATCCAGGGTCTGGTGATCGACGGCATTTTCGAGGGCGTGGGCAGTGTCGTCAGCTTTATTCCGCTGATCATCATCATGTTCTTCTTCCTTTCCCTGCTCGAGGACAGCGGATATATCGCCCGGGTCGCCTTCTTCATGGACAAGCTCCTCCGGCGGCTGGGCCTCTCAGGCCGCAGCATCGTGCCAATGCTGATCGGCTTTGGCTGCACGGTCCCGGCGGTGATGTCCACCCGGACCCTCCCCAGCGACCGGGACCGCAAGATGACGATCCTGCTGACCCCTTTCATGAGCTGCACGGCCAAGCTCGCCGTTTACGGATATTTCATCGACAACTTCTTCCCGGACCAGGGCTGGTGGATCATCACCTGCCTGTACCTCGGCGGCATCGCGGTCGGGATCCTGGTCGCGTTCCTGTTCAAGCACACCCTCTTCAAAGGTGAGCCGGTACCCTTCGTGATGGAACTGCCCAACTACCGCGTTCCCAGCCCCCGGAGCGTCCTACAGCTCCTGTGGGAAAAGGCGAAGGACTTCCTGCAGCGGGCCTTCTCGGTCATCCTGATTGCCACGGTACTTGTCTGGCTGCTCTCCAACTTTGACTTCCGCCTGAATCCGGTCGCCTCCGAGGACAGCATCCTGGCCGGCATCGCCCGCCTCCTGGAGCCGCTCCTGAAACCCATCGGCCTCGGAAACTGGAAGTATGTCACCTCGCTGATCAGCGGCTTTATGGCAAAGGAGAGCGTGGCCGCCGTGATGAACACGCTCTTTGAGAGCACAGCAGAAGTCACCACCCTGGCCGCCGCCTGCATGCTGGTCTTCAGCCTGCTCTATACCCCCTGCGTGGCAGCCATCGCCTCCATCCGCCGGGAACTGGGCCACCGCGCCGCCGCCACCGTCATTGTGTGGCAGTGCGCCCTCGCCTGGGTGGCAACCTGGCTGGTATACACAGTCGGGAAACTGCTGGGAGGTTAACGCATGAATTTCTGGGATTTCCTGATCCTCGCGGGTGTCGCGGCCATGCTGGGATTTGCATGGCGGGTTCTTCACCGCCGCAGCGGGAAAAGCTGTTCCTGCGGCTGTGATCACTGCGCGCGCACATGCGAGCACCGGAAAACGAATGAATAAAACAAGGAAGGATGCCATCGTGAGCGAGCCGAGAAACGACAATCGAAGCAGAATTCCCGTGATCATCGGGATTGTGTTTCTGGTGGCCATCCTGGGGGTCGCCGTCTTTTTCGCGATCCAGGCCTTCAACACCCTGCCGGATTACCAGCGGGAAACGCAGGCGACGCCCACCCCAACCCCCGCCTACGGCAGCGCAATGGCGGTCACACGGGACCCGAATGTCCCCACGCCGGCACCGGAGCTGAAACGCGGTTCCGTCAGTGAGCGCGTCAAGGAACTGCAGACCCGGCTGAACGCTCTCGGCTATTATACCGGCACGATCGACGGGCAGTTCTACGAAGGCACGGAGAACGCCGTGAAAGCCTTCCAGGCCGCGAACGGCCTGACGGCGGACGGCATCGTCGGCGACCAGACCGAAGCCCGGCTCTGGTCAGACGACGCAGTCCCCGCCTCCGAAGCGCCGGCCACCCCGACGCCAACCCCGCTCGTCGCGAATGCCTCCGTCCCCACCCTGTCCGGCGTCCTGCGCAACGGCTCCTCCGGCGATGAAGTGGTCACGCTGCAAAAGCAGCTCATCTCCCTGGGTTATCTGCTGAGTTCGGCGGACGGCAAGTTCGGCCCTGCGACGCTGAACGCCGTGAAGGCTTTCCAGCAGGTCAACGGACTGACCGCTGACGGCGAAGTCGGGCAGATGACGTGGACAGCCCTCTTCTCAGGCAATGCCCTTCCGAAGCCCACACCCATCCCCCTGCAGGACCTGGATACCTCGATTGCCCGCCCTTACGTCCGCGCGGACGGCCTGCCCCTGGTCGTAAACAAAAAGAACCCGCTGCCGGACGGCTACCAGACCCTGCAGCTGGTCAACATGAACACCTACTGTGACACGATGATCGTCACGATCAAGCACGGCGACACCCTCGCCGAACGCGAAGCCGTGGACGCCCTGATGGTTATGCTGCAAGCCGCCCACGCGGACGGCATCACCAGCTGGCAGATCAGCGCCGCTTACCGGACTGTCGAATACCAGCAGCAGCTGATGAACGACAAAGTGTCGGAACTGATGAGAAAAAACGGCCTCAGCCAGGAAAAGGCCAAGCAAGCCGCCCGCAACACGGTGGCAGACCCCGGCTGTTCCGAGCACCATCTCGGCACCTGCTTTGACATCACCGTCCCCAATACGGACCAATTCAAGGGCACCAGCCAGCACCGGTGGCTGCTCGACAACTGCTGGGACTACGGCTTTATCCTGCGCTATCCCGAGGACAAGCAGAGCATCACCGGCATTACGCCCGAAGCCTGGCACTACCGCTGGGTAGGCCTCCCGCACTCCACAATCATGCGGGACGAAAACCTCTGTCTCGAAGAATACGTGCAGCGGTACGGCACCCCGCAATAAGGAGCGATTCCATGCTGACACCCTATTTCTGCATCGGCGAAGTACTCAAGCCCCAGGGCATCCGCGGCGAAGCCAAAGTCCGCCCTTACACCGATGACCCGGAAAACTTCCGCCGCTGGACCACTTTGTTTCGAAAGGACGGCGAAAACTGGACGCCCATCGCCAGCCGCTTTTCCCGTGTCCACGACGGCTTCGTCTACCTGACGCTGGAAGGCTGCACTAAGCCCGAGGACGTGGACAAACTGCGCGGCCTCGAACTCTACATTGACCGCGCCAACGCCTCTCCCCTTCCGGAAGGGATGTTCTACCTGGCCGACCTGATAGGCTGCGAAGCGGTGGATGAGGCCGGAAAAAACCTCGGGAAGCTCACAGACGTGCTGCAGCACGGCCCGACAGACGTCTATGTCTTCAAAGCGTCGAACAGCAAAACCTGGATGGCGCCTGCGCTCCCGGACGCCTTCCCGGAAAAGGATGTGGAGCACGGCATCATCCGTGTGAACAGCGAACGCCTGAAAGAGGTGGCGGTCGATGCGGATTGACATCCTGACGATCTTCCCGGAGATGTTCGAGAGCGTGCTGAACAACAGCATCCTCGGAAGAGCCAGGGAGCAGGGCTTGCTCGACATCCGCCTGACCGACATCCGGCCCTATTCCGAGCTTAAGCACAAGAACACCGACGACTATCCTTTCGGCGGCGGCGCGGGCATGGTCATGCTCGTCCAGCCCATCGCGGACGCCATGGCGGATGTCTGCGGCCCGGATTTCCACGGCCGCCGCATCTACCTCGGACCTCGCGGCCGTACCCTGACCACCGCGCTTGCCCGCGAACTCGCGCAGGAGGAACACCTCGTCCTGCTCTGCGGGCACTATGAGGGCGTGGACCAGCGTGCGCTCGACACCTGCGTCGATGAAGAGATCTCCATCGGCGACTACATCCTCACCGGTGGAGAACTCGCCGCCATGGTCCTGACAGACTGCGTGGCGAGATTTATCCCCGGCGTCCTCGGCAGCGCGGAAAGCCCCGAGGAGGAATCCTTCTCCGACGGCCTGCTCGAATACCCTCAGTACACAAGGCCAAGGGACTGGAATGGCCTGACCGTCCCGGAAGTCCTCCTGAACGGCAATCATGCCGAGATCGCAAAGTGGCGCCGGCAGCAATCCATCCTCACCACCGCCAAGCACAGACCGGATTTGCTGGAGAAAGCACCTCTCACTGAGAAAGAGCGAAAATGGCTGGAAGAAAACGGGAAACAAATCCAAGAATAAAGCTGGAATTGCAATTGTAGGGGCGCCGCTTGCTGCGCCCCTGCCATTACGGCAAATGTACGTTTCCCGTCAGCGTTGATGTATGTCATGAGGGGCGCAGCAAGCGGCGCCCCTACAAACGAGATTCATTCTGCATTATCCGTTTTGCGTTTTTCAGGAGGCTCCATGATCCCCGATATCGTCTACGAAGACAACCACGTCATCGTCGCGGTCAAACCGCCAAATCTGCTGTCCCAGGCGGATCGCACCGGCGACGGTGATATGCTCAGCGCGCTGAAGGAGTATATCCGCGAGAAATACCGCAAGCCCGGAGAGGTGTATCTCGGGCTAGTGCACCGTCTCGACCGGCCTGTGGGCGGGTTGATGGTCTTCGCACGGACGTCGAAGGCTGCGGCGCGGCTTTCGGCGCAGTTGCAGAAGCACGACATCGGGCGGGAGTATCTTTGCGTGTGCGAGGGAGAAATCAAAGAACCCTTGCATCTGACGGACTGGCTGCTGAAAGATAAACAGAAAAACCACGTCGCCGTAGTTCCCGAAGACACGCCGGAAGCGCAGAAAGCCATTCTCCACTGCACTCCGTTGCAGGACAACAGCGGTCTGACGCTCTGTGCCATCCGCCTGGAAACCGGCCGCAGCCACCAGATCCGCGTCCAGATGAACAATGCCGGGCATCCCCTCTGGGGCGACAACCGCTACGGTCACGGTGTCCCCGGCCAGCAGGTAGCTCTCTGGGGCTATCGCCTGACCTTTGAGCATCCGGTCAGCCACAAGCTGATGGTATTCGAGCGGATGCCGGAGGGCGGGGTGTGGGAAAGGTTTGAGAGGAAGGGATCGGTATGATGAACATCGAACAACGGCCAAGGGTATTGGACACCGCCAATCCCAAGGAGGGACTTCGGCAGATGCGCGGTATCTTTTGGGATACCGATGTGGAACAGCTTGATCTGGAGAAGAACAAACCTTTTATCATTGCCCGAATGCTGGAAAAAGGCGGAATGCGCGGAATGATCTGGGTGGAAGCTGTCTATCCCACTGAAGACATCGTGAACGTCCTCCGCCATCGCCGGGATCTTTCCCCCATCGTTCGCAATTACTATTTAGGCCGCTACCATGTGCCGCAAGAGGCAGCGCAATCTATACTCATGGATGATGAACACAAGCGTTTCCTGCCCTGATGACCTGTAAGGAGGCCACCGCCTTGGCAACACCTTTCACTTACGAACTCCTCCACATCGACAAGCACTCCGGTGCGCGGCTGGGTGTTTTGCACACACCGCACGGGGATATCCCGACGCCGATCTATATGCCCGTGGGCACGGCGGCGGTCGTGAAGGCCATGACGCCACGGGAGATGGAGGAGATCGGGACCAAGATCCTGCTCTCCAACACCTACCACCTGCACCTGCGTCCCGGCGAGGATCTGATCCGTGAAGCCGGCGGTCTGCACGCCTTCATGGACTGGCACGGGCCGATCCTGACGGACTCAGGCGGGTTCCAGGTGTTTTCGCTCGCGGGGATCCGCAAGATCCATGAGGAAGGTGTGACCTTCCAGAGCCACCTGGACGGCTCCAAGCAGTTTATCGGCCCCGAGACCAGCATGGATATCCAGGAAGCCCTCGGTTCGGACATCGCCATGGCTTTTGACGTATGTTCGCCCTATCCCTGCGACTGGAGGACCGCAAAAGAAGCCATGGATCGCACCCATCGCTGGGCGGAGCGCTGCAAGGAGCATCATACGCGGCCAGACCAGGCGCTCTTCGGTATCGTTCAGGGCGCGTTCTACAAGGACCTCCGCGTGGAGAGCGCCAAAACCCTACGGGACATGAACTTCATCGGCTACGGCATCGGCGGGCTTTCCGTGGGCGAACCAAAGCCAGTCATGTACGAGATGCTTGACGAGATCCGGCCCTACATGCCGGAGGACAAACCCCGCTACCTGATGGGCGTTGGGACGCCCGACTGCTTCATCGAAGGTATTCTGCGCGGCGTGGATATGTTTGACTGCGTGCTGGCGACGAGAATCGCCCGCAACGGTACGGTGCTGACCAGCAAGGGTCGGGTGGTGGTGAAAAACGCCCAATACGCGCGGGATTTCACACCCATCGACGATCAGTGCGACTGCTACGCCTGCACCCATTTCACAAGAGCCTACGTCCGCCACCTCCTGCGCTCCGGTGAAATCACCGGCGGCCGCCTTGCCTCCATTCACAACCTGCGGTTCCTGATCCACATGATGGAGGAAATTCGTGAAGCCATCGCGAACGACAGTTTCCTGGATTATCGGGAAGAGTTCTATAAGAGATATGATTTGACGAGAAACTTCTGATAAATCCTATTGAGTACCCATAAGAGAAGCCTGTTTGACAAATATTATTATATGTGTTACAATTGAATCGTCAGGAGGCGTGTCCATGCGGAGCTACAGTTCAAAGGAAGTGATCCGGGCACTGCTTGAGGATGGCTGGTATGAAGTCAGTGTTGTCGGAAGCCACCATCAGTTCAAGCACCCTACCAAGAAAGGGCGGACAACCGTCAAAGATCCTGACAAGGATATTCCCCGCAAAACGCTGGATTCCATCGAAAGGCAGTCCGGCCTTCGATTCCGGTAATTCAATGTTTTAGGCGATCGGTTGGTAAGGAGGTTTTCACGATGAAGAAGAATGATGTCCTGGTTTATCCTGCTATATTCACTTATGAGGACGGTCAGGAAATCGCCGTCAACTTCCCCGATCTGGACGTAGCCACCAGCGGTGAGAACGACGCGGAAGCACTGTTTTCCGCAAGAGAGCTTCTGGGTTGCGTGCTTTTCGGCCTTGAAGAAGACGGCGAACCGCTCCCGCCGCCTTCTGCGCTTTCGAGCTTGCAACTGGCTCCCAATGAACGTGGTGCGTTGGTCGATGTCTACATGCCTGCTGTGCGCATGGCACAGAACAACCGTTCTGTCAATCGTACGGTCACCCTCCCGGCTTGGCTCAACGCAGCCGCCCAGGCAAAGCGACTCAATTTTTCACAGGTATTGCAGGAAGCGTTAATGTCGAAGGTGTAATCGAACTTACAGGGAGGATATCGCCATGAAAAAGCTCATCACTTTGACTCTTTGCTTTGTATTCCTGATGGCTTTCACTTTTGCTGCTCTGGCTGATTGGACAGAACTCATTGAAGAAGGCATCTGGCTTTCTGACAATGGCACCCGCCTGACAATTGATCATGAGCAATTGTTCCACGAGTTGGGTAATGAGAATAATCTGTATTGGAAAAATGGCAGCGGCTGGGGAACCAGGCTCTACAAACTGGTTACCAACGGCAAGGATCTTATCTATGCCATTGATAGCAATGGCGATGTGAATGAATCATTTACCAGATATGAAAACATCACCGATGAACGGATCATCGGCATACGTTTGAGCAATGCTTGGTATAATGAAACATATAGTCAGGAAACCATTGATCATTATTACTGGCAACTGATTCTTGAAGAAGATAGCACTTTTACTCTTTCCTGTGCGCCGGGTAAAGATGTGCTGTTCTATAACAGCAAGGGGTTCTCTGACGTTGTAGCAACAGGATCATGGACGTTAACCGATGGAAAAGATGCACAGCTTACTTTGAGTTCCCTTCATTTCCTCGAAACCTATACCAACTATGAAGCATTGGAAAACAATCCGCTTTTCGGCTGTAACGAAAGCGGATCTGTTGTGTTTTCGTGGCTATGCATCAAACCGACATATTATGATTGGATTGAATTGGAGCTCAGGTTTGCGCGAGACGATTTCTCCATGACGCTATGGAAAGACGATATGGTCTGGAATGACACCAGTGATACTGCCAACGATGCAGTTTCAGAAGAAGCCTACTGGGACATCGGTGAGGCAATAGAAAGCGTTTCGGATACAGTCGAAAATACAGTCAACGAAGCAAAGGACGCCATTGATGAAGCTGTTGAATCTGTCGGTGAATCCGTAATGGATTCATGGGATGTTGAGAATACGGATTGGGACTCCGATTGGTAATAACTCAAACTTCCCACACCAAATTCCCCCTAAACCCTAAACACAATCAGCTCTGAGCCACCGAAAATCTATCAAGCAGCCAAAGGGACCTTCAGGAAATGCTGATAGCTGGCAGGCAGCCGATCATAAAACTGTTGGGT
>JAFZPI010000045.1 GCA_017552615.1 Clostridia bacterium | reverse complement strand
TCGCAGTCATTCGTCACTTTGCGCTCTCTGTGTTGAAAAGTATGAAAGACAACATGTCCGTTGCCAGACGCCGCAGGCACTGTGCGTATGATGATGAATATCTCGCTCATGTTATTCTTTCTATTCATGCGTAAGCCGTGCGCAGCTGTTTTATCACGTTTACACAGGCTCACTTTTGTGCTATACTATCTTTTTCACAGAGCACGCCGGACAGCATCCTCCCAGATTTCGCGTTTCCGGATCTGTTCTTTGCTTTCCATCCGCGGCATGAACTGCCGATAATGCAGCGTGTGCAGAACCTTCTCCGAAAAGACACCCGCCGAAATGCCCGCCATATAAGCTGCCCCGATGCCGGAGAGTTCTTCCGCGTCCGGGCAGGACACAGCGGTGTTCAGCAGGTCGCTTTGGAACTGCATCAGAAAACCGTTGCGGGTAGGGCCTCCATCCACCCGCAGAGCAGACAGGGGAATGCCGGTATCTTTTTCCATGGCGGAAATCACGTCACAGATCTGGAAGGCAATGCTCTCCAACGCTGCCCGGACAATTTCGCTCTTACCGGTGGTACGGCTCATGCCGCAGATAAGCGCCTTCGCATCACTTTTCCAGTACGGCGCACCCATCCCTGTGAAGGCCGGCACCAGCACGGTCGTGTCCGCCAGGTTTGCCTGCCGCGCCAGCGCTTCTGTTTCAGCGGCGGAGGAGATCAGGCCGAGGTGATCCTTCAGCCAGGTGATGACCGCACCGGTATGATTTATATTTCCCTCCATCACATAGCTGACCCGATCCCTGTATTTCCATGCGAGCGATGTCACCAGTCCATTTCGGGACGTTACAGGTTCGTCGCCGATGTTCATCATGATAGAGGAACCGGTGCCATAAGACGCCTTCGTCTGGCCCCTGCCAAGGCAGCCGTGCCCGAAGAGCGCCGCATGGGAATCACCCAGCACCCCGCAGACCGGGATCGGATGGCTGAGCAGTCCATCCAGATCTGTCATGCCGAAAACTGCGTCCGAGGCGGTGACCTCCGGCAGGTCATCCGTCTGAATGCCAAAGGTCGCGCAAATGTCGCTGTCCCACTGCAGACGGTGGATGTTGAACAGCTGCGTGCGGGAGGCGTTGGAAAAGTCTGTTTTGTACGCGCCAGTCAGTTTCCAGACCAGCCATGCATCCACCGTACCCATGCCCAGCTGATGCGCATCCGCAAGGTGCCTGGCCTCCGGCACATTCCGCAGGATCCACGCCAGTTTGGCGGCGGGGAAATAGGGCGAAACGGGAATGCCCGTCCGTTTGCGCACGGTTTCGCCAATGCCCGTTTTCTCAACCTCGGCGCAGACGTCCGCCGCGCGGGCGCATTGCCACACGATCGCGTCGCAGACAGGTTCACCTGTCCCGCGATTCCACGCGACAGACGTTTCCCGCTGGTTGCTGATCCCCATACAGACAATGTCGTTCGGGCTAATGCCCGCTTGTTCCGTCACCATGCGGGCCGTGATCAGCACATTGCGATAGATTTCCGTCGGATCATGGGAAACCCAGCCGGCGTCGCTGATGATCTGGCGGTGCGGAAGATCGGCGCGCCGGCGCAGCTCGCCCTGTTCGTCAAAGAGAAGGGCTTTGGTGCCCTGGGTGCTCTGATCCACGCTCAATACATACTTGCTCATCTGCTCTCCTCCCGAGAAACGCCGGGAAACGAACCTCCCGGCGTATGCGTCTGAAGATCATGACAACGCTTTCCTCACGGTTTCCGCGATCCCCTCGCCCGTCAGGCCATAGAAGGCGAACACTTCCCGCGAAGTGCCCGTGATGACCGGGGCATCCGGGAGCGCCAGATTGATGACACGTCTGGGATCATGGGCGGCAATCACCTGCGCGACCATCGATCCAAGCCCGCCGAAAGGCGCGTGTTCCTCCGCCGTGACGATCAGCTTTTTGCCGGCGGCCGCTTTCAGCAAACCCTCTTTGTCGAGGGGCTTGACACAATACATGTCCAGCGCGCCGGTGGAGATCCCCCGATCATTCAGCAGCCCGGCCGCCTCCTGGATGGGCTTCACCATCTCGCCGCAGGCGACCAGCAGCACATCGCTGCCTTCACCGAGCACGGTGGCCCTGTCCATCACAAAGGGCACGCGGCCCTCTTCATAGACATCCTCCACCGGATTGCGTCCCAGGCGGACATAGGCGGTCTGCGTATCCCGCAAGAGCGCCTCAAAGAGTTTGCGGGTCTGGTGCCGGTCGGAGGGCAGATACACCCTCATGCCGGGGATGGCGCTCATGGCGGCGATGTCCTGGGCGGAGTGATGGCTCATGCCCAAAGCGCCATAGCTGACGCCGCCGGAGATGCCGATGAGCTTCACATTGGTCCCCGAGTAAGCGCAGTCCACCTTGCACTGCTCGTAGCTGCGGGTGGAGATGAAGGACGCGGGGGAAACGGCGAACGCCTTCTTCCCGCAGGAGGCCAGCCCGGCCGCGATGCCGACCAGGTTCTGTTCGGCAATGCCCACTTCCACGAACTGCTCGGGATAGGCGTCGGCAAAGGAGGAAAGGGACGCGCTGCCGCGGCTGTCGCTGCACAGGACGACGACATCCCTGTCCCCGGCGGCTGCGGCTTCCTTCAGCACTTCACACATGACAGCCCGATTGGGAACCTTATTCACGCATCAGCGCCTCCTTCCTTTCCTTCAGGTCTTTGCGGATGATTTCGCATTCCGCGGCATCGGGCAGGTGGTGATGCCAGCCCGCCTTGTTTTCCATCAGCGCGGAACCCTTGCCCTTCACGGTATTGGCGATGATCACCGTGGGCTGACCCCGGGTGCGCTCCGCCTCGTCAAAAGCGGCGTTCAGCCGGTCAATGTCATGGCCGTCCGCCACGTCGATCACATGCCAGTCGAAGGCGGCAAAACGCGCATGCAAATCACCGGGGCTCATCACCTGCTCGGTGGTGCCGGAGATCTGCAGATGGTTGCGGTCCACGACGGCGCACAGATTGTCCAGCCGATAGTGCCCGGCCGCCATGGCTCCTTCCCATACGGAGCCCTCGGCCAGCTCACCGTCTCCCATCAGGGTGTAAACCCGGTAGCGCTTCCTGTCCATCTTCCCCGCCAGCGCCATGCCCACGCACACGGACAGGCCGTGCCCCAGGGAGCCGGAGTTCATCTCAATGCCCGGCAGGGTATTGTGGGGGTGACCGATGTACTCGCTGCCGAACCTCGAGAACCGCGCCTTGACTTCCTCAATGTCCAGGAAGCCTTTGTCCGCCAGCACCGCATAGAGCGTCTCCACGCAGTGCCCTTTGGACAGAACGAAGCGGTCCCGGTTTGGGTCGTCCGCCCGGTCGGGAGAAACATTCATGCGGCTGTACAGCGTCAGCATGATTTCCATGCTGCTCATGTCGCCGCCGATATGCCCTCCGCCGCCGGATACAATGATATCCAGCACATCCTGGCGCAAATCATAGGCCTTGACTGCCAAGCTGTTCATCCTCGCCGTATCCTTTCACACTTCGTCAAACACGACGTCCTCGCCGTGCAGATAAGCCTTCACCTTGTCCTCAATGGGATCGTAGAGATCCGGCCTGACGCCGATGTACTTGCAGGCTTCGTAGACCACCGGCACCACGTCGCCGTGAATCGCCGCCACATGGTGGATGTAGGGGCCTTCGACCACCTTGGCTTCCAGGCGCTTGAGATTGTTGACCTCGACCCACACATAGGTGCCGCGCGTCCGGGGACCGTCGATCCCGCGCGCGTGGCCCAGCAGGATGCTGTATTCGCCCTCGTCTCCGTCGAAGCGCACAAGGCTCATCAGGCCGTGCTTGGCCTCCGCGGATACCGCGCCGTTCTGCGGGAAAGCCACCGGCACACAGATGGCAGGCTTTTCTTTTGCCACGGAAATGGGCCAGGGGCCGCAGTGCTGCAGCAGTTCACCGTTGTCATTGTCCGGATGGCGCACCGTCCAGTCGGAGAACATCACGCGGCGCTCGTTCATGGTGGCCGCCTCCGCGATCAGCTGAGAGACGGCGCCGTGGATGTCTGTCTCGCAGACGACCGGGATGCCTTCCTCGTTCAGCAGGCTGTTGGCGGCGCAGGGCATGATGTGGATCTCGTCCTGCAGGGCGTTCCAGCACTGGATCGCGACAGCGTTGCAACCGTACTTCTCTGCAAGTGCTTTCATGGCAACCTTGAGTTCAGCTACAATGGTCAGGTAATGATCTTCGATGTTGCAGGTCATGTTTTCCTTACAGTAAGCGACGACCTTCTGCACCTCGGTCTTCTCGTCCCGCCACTTCTTCGTTTCCGCGTAGAGCTCCGGCAGCGGGATGGGGGCCAGCTGAATGTTGAACTTCTCCAACAGCTCGCCCTCGTTGCACATGGTGGACCAGAAGTCAAAGGGGCGCGGCCCGATCTGCAAAATGCGGGTGTGACGGAAGACTTTGACCACGTTACAGACTGCCAGGAAATCACGGATGCCGCGTTCAAACTCCGAATCGGTCAGGTTGCAGTTGTTCATGTAAGTGAAAGGCACACGGAAACGGCGCAGCACCTTGCCCGTGGCAAACAGGCCACACTGGCTGTCGCGCAGGCGCATTCCGTTTTCATCGGGGCGTTCGTCCCGCGGACCCCAGAGCAGAACAGGCACATTCAACGCCTTGGCCAGGCGGGCACACTCATACTCGGTGCCGAAGTTCGCGTGGGGAAGAAAAAGACCGTCCACCTTTTCCGCCTGGAACTTAGCGATGATTTTTTCCAATCCCGCGTCGTCGTAAAGCAGACCTTCCTCGTTGATGTCGTCGATATCCACAAAGTCAATCCCGAGTTCCAGCAGGCGACCCGCGGTCAGCCTGCGGTATTCAATTGCGGCAGGCGCGCTGAAGATGGCGCGGCGGGTGGGGGCAAAGCCGAGTTTGATGGCAGTCTTGGACATGAGGTACACCTCCTGATGTTACTCTGCAATGAGAATTTATCACATTGGACCTCGAACGTTCTTTCAGGAATACGGCGGCTTTTACCGCAAATCCGACCAAACATAAAAGCCCCTGCCTCTTTTGAAAACAGGGGCTCAGCATATCCTTCCGTATCAGTTCCCGTCGTCCGCAATCAGGCTTTGCCCAAGCATCCACAAGCTGTCCTTCGGGATGCGCCACATCGTCTCACGGTCCACACCGATCAGGCCGAAGGTCATGGAGAAGCCCTTCTGCCATTCGAAGTTGTCCAGAAGGCTCCAGTAGCAGTAGGCCTTGACGGGAAGGCCGTCCCGCAGGCAGCTGCCGACGCCTTGAAGGGCGCGGGTGATGAATGCCACGCGGCGGGTATCGTCCGAGGTGGCGATGCCGTTCTCCGTCACCAGGATTTCACCCTTGAAATCCTCGTGAACACGGCGGATCACATGTTCCAGACCTTCGGGATAGAATTCGTAGCCCATCTGGGTCAGTTCCGCGCCTTCGGGAGGCGGAAGAGAACCGCCCGGACCAATGAGGGTGCGCGAATAGTTCTGCACGCCGATGAAATCGTCTTCCGCTATGACCGGCAGATAGTGGGTGAATTCCTGGCCCCACTCTTCTCTGGCCCTCTCTTCGCCGCCGGGGACAGCCTGCACATCGTGGAGGCTCAGGGTCCAGCCGATCTTCAGGTGCGGCGCGGCTTTGCGGAGCGCCGCCCTTGCCTCCCTGTGCGCCTGCATGACGATTTCGTCTCCGTGCGGGGTGCGGGCAGAGACAAAGACCGCGGGATTGTCCGTGCCGAACACTTCGCGGTTTTCCCGGGCTGTGTCGCCGCCCTTCCGCATCAGGTCTTCCAGATTCACCCCCATCTGGATCTTTCCGGCGGCCTGCATCTGCTGAAAAATGTCCCGGGCCACGGCTGAGATCTGCACGCCCATGTTGGCCTCGTTGATCGTGCAGACATATCGGAGTTCCGACCCAAGCTGCTCCCCGATGTACGCCGCGTACCGGGCGAAATCGGCGGGCGTGGTGTCCGCCTCCCAGCCGCCTTTCCGGATCAGCCACACCGGGCTGGTAAAGTGATGCAGCGTCACGATGGGCTCGATGCCGCGTTCCCGGCAGCAGCGGATCACCCGGCGGTAATGCTCCGTCTCCTGCACGTCAAACCGTCCTTCCTCCGGCTCGATCCGCGCCCATTCGATGCTGAAGCGGTAGGCGTTGAGCCCCGCTTCCGCCATCAGGCGGATATCCTCTTCATAGCGGTTGTAGTGATCGCACGCGATCCCGCTGGGCTCCCTGAAGCCTCCGTGAGGTATCTGTTCCTGGGCCCAGTAGTCGCTGCGGGTATTGTTCCCCTCCACCTGATGGGCCGCGGTGGCCGCGCCGACCCAAAAACCCAAGGGCAATTTCATGTTCATGACCTCTCAATCCGTTGGAATCCTTCATGCAGGGCTTTAGTATGGCCGTCGGGATCCATGAAAGTCCCCGTTATGCCTTCGGGCAGCGTGACTTCATAGCGGTCCGGCTGATACGCAAACGAGATGTCTCCCTTTGGCGTTGCCAGCGTGCCGGAAAGGTCTGGCAGATCCATCAGATGCGGCGCAATCACGACACGGTTCCACCCGATGCCTTCCTGTCGGATTCCGGCCACGCCCCGGATCAGCTCCAGCATGGGCTGAGCGCTCCAGGCATGGTTTTCGCTGCGTGTAATCCCTGGCGTCTCGGGGCAGGTCTTGCAGCCGAGAGCGATCAGGTCGATCCACTGCTGCAAGGTCTTTTTTGCGTGGTTGTACAGACCCGCTTTTTCCAATGCCCGGAACCATTCGTTGCTGGTGGAGAAGGTGACGCGAAGCACATCCGGGGCATCCATAGCCGCCCGCAGGCAGCGCGCGTCCCCGATCCCGCAAAGGACAGCCCAGGCCTGGGCGTGCTGCGTGTACTGGCGGAAGGCCGGCCCTTCCCGGTACATCTTCCTTTCCTCGTCCCAGCACAGGGCTTGCACCGCCGCACAGACCTGTTGTTTCCTCTCCAGGTACTCCTCTGCCAAGCCGGGCCTGCCGCTGGCGCGGTTGATCTCAGCGGCGCAGCCGAGCGCATAGGCGTACATCAGGGAGATAATCGCGCTCTCGCCTTTCCGAAGCGCAGCGGGGACACCCGCGTTGTCCCTCCAGGCATCCTGCCAGTCCACGAAAGGCCAGTAGCCGGGGTTTCCCATCATCCCGCGCGCGGTGAGATGCTGTTCGTAATAGGCCAGGATCCGGTCGCAGTCCGCCCGGTACAGGCGGAGGACCTCCGGATCGCCGGTCTGTTGATAATACTCCAGCACCATAAAGATGTAGTGCAGGGAGAAGGTCGAGATGACCTGCAGATAGGCGGTCGGATACTTGCCCGGCAGCAGGCCGCAGGGCAGGATGCTTCGGTGGAAGTCCTCCAGCGCTTTCCGGGCCATCCTGGTGTCGCGGCTGACGGCATTGTTGAACAGCACCTGCAGGCGCGTGTCCATGATGTACTGGAGCTGCTCATAATAGGGGCAGTCCATGTAGGTGCTCAGCATGCAGTTCTGCAGGGTCTCGACGCTCATGCGCCAGAACTGACCCACCCAGGGCTCAGAAGACGAAACCTTACTGTCCTCCGTCAGCGGATAGCCCGTTCGGCGGAAGGCCGGCAGACGCAGCACAGCGCCTTGTTCCCCGGTCGCCAGCCGAAGACGGATAAACCGGAAGGTACGTACCATGAAGGGCTCGTAGCGCACCGTGTCCCCGCTGAGCGTCACGCAGTCCCGGACGCCCTCAATCTCCCCGTGCTCCCAGTCGTCCCGGCGAAGGTTCTGCCCCTCGGCCGTGAATTTTTCGAAATAAGTGATTTCCAGGGATGCCCCCCTGCCGCCTTCCAACGGAAAAACCGGATGCGTCACCTTCACCTGGCCGGCGTCCAGCACCGCTTCAAAAATGCTGTGCGGCGGGATTTCGCTAAAGCCTTTTTCAAGAATGCTGGTATGCGTCAGCACTTCCCGTTCAAAACCCTCCTCCCGCTCAAAGAGCATCGGGATGGGTCTGGGCTGCACGGGATAGCGCTTGGTGATCCCGACCGTGGGATAATAGTTGTCGGGCTCCACGCTCTCCAGGCGAACGGCCCTGGGCCAGCCCGAACAGTCCGCGTCCTGCCATGAAACCGGACTGACATTGAAGTCCACGGTCTCAGAGGTCGCCCCCAGGAATTCGGTGATCTTGTCCGTGCGCAGCGACCGGCCTTCATCCGGCATGACGCGCCAGTCGGCCTTTCCTGTGGACAGGTCCGCATCCCCAACAGCCCCGGCCAAGGCAAAACGGTGACGGTGGTCCGGTACCATCAGCCGGATCAGGGAAGTGTTCTCCCGGCCCTGATCAATCGCCTCTGCGGGGTCCACGCACAGGACCTGCGCGGCAAAACGGTTGACGCCCGGCTTCAGGTACGGTGTCAGTTCCACCGTATCGGCGTACCAGACATGCGGATCCCCCATGCAGGGACCGGAGCACACGGGTTCGCCGTTCACCCAGAGCCGATATTGCGCCGCCGCCGTAATCTCCGCCGTCAGCGAAGCGCATTCAGGCAATTCCGCGTCCAGGCGGAACAGGGCAAACTTTCCCTCGGCGTGAGCATCCTCAAGTCCAATCCAGTCGCAGTTCATCCTGTCACCTCATTGATCCGTCATCTGCTGTTTCCAGAACGCCGCCGCGTGGTCAAACCATTCCCCTGCCGCCGTGTTTGCGGCCAGGCCGACACCGTGGTCAATGCCCGGGAAAATCTCGCAGCGGTACGGAATGCCTGCTGCCCGCAGCGCGTCCGCCATCCTCTTTGTGTTCTCCGGTTTCACGACCCGGTCCGCGTCGCCGCACCAGATGTAGGTGGGCGGGTAGTTCGCGTCGACCTGAAGGTCCACGCTGGCGGAACATTCCTGTTCTTTTGTTGCCTCTGCACCAAGCAGATTGTTGTGCGTCTCGTTCTCCGTGATCTCCCGGTCCATGCTGATGACGGGATACACCAGGACCATGGCCTCCGGCTTGGGAAGCCCGTAATGGGAGTACCCCATCGCCGTTGTGCCAAAGCTGGCTGCCAAGTGTCCACCGGCAGAGGAGCCCCAGACCGAATAGTGTCTGATGTCCAGCCCGTATTCGTCCGCCCGGGTCAGGATCTCCCGCACCGCGCGGGCCAGATCGTCCTGCGGCGCCGGAAAACGCGCCAGTTCCCGGACACGGTAATACACGATAAACGCGGAAATGCCCATCTCATTCAGCCGTTTCGCAAAGGGAACGCCCTCCACATAGCTGCACACCATGGTATACGCGCCGCCGGGACAGATCACGGCAAAGGGATGACGCTTCCCGTCCCGCAGCACAAAACGGTCATCCAGATCATAAGCGTTTTCAACGCGATGAATGTCCGACGCCATCTGCTGCGGATCCCAGTTATCCCGGAGGCGTTCCGCGTCCGCTTTGGGGATCTGCTGCAGCGTCTCATTCAGCTGCCTCACCGTTTCAGCAGGAACATTGCCCGCCTGTCGGAGCAGGCTTTCGAGCGTCATCCCCTGCATCATGGCCGCCAGCATCGGATTGGCGGCTGTGCTCCTGGCAACATCCCCCCGGGCCGCGCGCATCCGGTCCATCATGGTCTCCAGAAGGAACATGGATTGCGGATGTTTGCGCAAGTCGCCCAGGGTGTCTCGGACGGAGTAGTATGCCGGGTCAATCTCTTCCCGATCGAACCAGTTGACCACTTCCTGCTTCAGGAAGCGATACGCCGGGTTGGGCTCCGCCGCGCGGCGGACGGTCATTTTATCAGAGCAGTCGCCCGCGACGGCTCGGATGAGATGCTCTTCGGTTATGCGGATCCTGAAAGTGAAAACTTGTTGACCCGTTTGCTCGCCAATCTTGGCACCGTCCATATAAAGGGTAACTGTCGGCAAATTCGAATAAACTTTGATCTCTGTCTCGTCCTCTATCCGGTCTGTGTAGCGGCTTCCGCACAGGTGAACAAAAGGCGCCCGGCTCCAGGCGGCTTTGTACAGATAGAAGGCATCTTTCTTCAGCTTCCGGTCCATGGTGACCAGGCCTTTTTGGTTCACCCCCTTCTTGCCGCCTTCATCCCGGCCGTCCGCGGCGAAATCAAACATGTTCCAGACATGGGTCGCCCAGAGGAAGGGTCGCTGTTCGATGCAGTTCAGGATGTGCTCGTGATAGCGGCACTGGTATTCCTCCGTGTAATCCCCGCGTTCCGGGGCAGACGAATGGAACTGTACGTTTGTGTCGGCGCCGTACTCGGAAAAACCGATCACCCGGTCCGGGTGCTCCGCATGGTATTTGTCAAAGAACGCTTCGTTCTGACTCAGTTCGCCCAGATACCAGCCGAAGTACAGGTTGTAGCTGCCAATGTCCGCGATGCCGATCAGCGGGCTGTCCGTCTCCAGCATGAATACATGCGCCATGGTGGTGGGCCGCGTGGCGTCCATCCGGTGGCACAGGTCGTTCAGCAGGCGATGGTTTTCCTGCAGGTCTTCATCCACCGGACTGGCTGCGGTGATTTCGTTGGAGAGTCCCCAGCAGACGATGGAGGGGTGGTTATAGCACTGGGTGATCAGCTCCCGCATCTGGGACAGCGTGTTTGCCCGTCCGTTGGGCATATGTTCCGTGATATATGGGATCTCTGCCCAGACGATCAGCCCCGCTTCGTCACAGAGGTCGTAGAAACACTGCGCGTGCTGATAATGAGCCAGGCGCACGGTATTCGCGCCGATCTCCCGGATCAGGGCGATGTCCTCCCGGTGATGCTCCGGCAGCAGCGCGTTGCCGATCCCCTCCCGGTCCTGATGGCGGCTGACCCCGCGCAGGGGATAGCTCTTTCCGTTCAGGAAGAATCCCTTCTCCGGGTTAAAGGCAATACTGCGCACACCGAAACGGGCGCTGATCCGGTCCCCGGAAGGAAGCGTAGCCTCCGCGGTGTAGAGATAGGGATCCTCCACGCCGTTCCACAAATGGGGATCCGTAATTTTGAAAACACCTACGGCGTGACCGTCTTCGGAAGGCACTTCCTTCGTCTCCCCGTTTACCGTCATACGCACCGATGCATTCGTGTTCTGCCAGGTTTCCACGGTGACTTCGGCAAAACCATCCTTCAGCACAGGCGTCACTTTGAGGCCGGGTGTACCGCTCTTGACCAATTCAAAGTGTTCCGCGGGGACGATGATCAGGGAAACATCCCGATAAATCCCGCCGTAGAAGGTGAAGTCTGCCTTCTGGGGATAAACGCGGTCATTCTGGCTGTTGTCCGCCAGGACGGTCAGTTCATTTCGGTCCGCCAGCACGTCGGTGATGTCGACCCGGAAGGTGGAATACCCGCCCTCGTGACGGCAGAGCGAATGGCCGTTGAGACTCACGTCCGCCGTCATGCCGACACCGTCAAAGGACAGGAAAACGCGCTCGCCCGGCTCCGTTTCTGGACGGTCGAATGTCTTGGTGTAAGCCGCCGTGCCGCGCCAGTAGTCGTTGCCGCCATCCTGGCCGTCAATCGCGTTCCAGGTGTGGGGCAGTGTGACCGGGACCGGGGTCTCCCCCGGTTTGGCAAAGGACCAGCCATCATTGAAGGGCAGGATTCTCCGCATGGTCTTCATCCCTTCTTTTTGTCAGCGCACAGGGAGGGTCACGGATGCCGGCGTGAGGCCGTCTCCCGACACGGTCAGCGTCACCGAACCGGCTTCATCGCCAGAGCGCAGGATCGCCAGGGCGTGGCCGTTCCAGCTTGTGAAGGTTCCCTTTGTGTAATTCTCGTCGGTGATGGGATTGCCCGAGCCGAAGCCCGCCAGCTCCGCCTGCCCTTCCGCCTGCGCGGTGAGCAATACTTTTGCGTCGGGGACCACATTCCCGTCCGCATCGGTAATCTCAACGTTCACATAGGCCACGGATTCACCGTCAGCGCGGAGAACGTCCGTCTCGGGGACCAGACGAATGGCGGCGGGGACACCGGTTGTCCTGAGCGAGCACCGTGAGACTTCCTTGCCGTTTGTATAGCTTACGGCTTCGAGCGTGCCGGGTTCGTACACAGTACGGAAGCGGAAGGTGCAGGGCATGTCGTGGATCAGCGCATCGCCGGCCTTAACGCGGCCGAGACTCCGGCCGTTCAGGAACAGTTCAACTGCTTCCGCGGCACTGAACACCGCGATATCGACGGGTTTGCCCTCCTGCCCTGGCCAGTTCCAGCCGGCATGAACGCCGGGGAAGCCCCACATGGACAGAACCTCGACCTTGTCCGCATTCGCCGGGTCATAGGAGAACAGGGCCGTCTCCGGGCTGCCCCACACGATGCGGCGGTACACGCCCTGGGGCCGGATGCCTCCGGTGATGTCAAAATCGGCATCGTTGGCCGTGCGCCAGGGATAATCCGACGGCGATCCCCAGGGATTCCCGATCCGCGGATCGCCGGGCTCATAGAACATGGCCTTGCCGATGCCGGCCTCGCCGATGTAGTCCCAGGCCGTCCAGGTGAAATCTCCGATGACCCACGGTGTTTTCTCGATCATGGGCCAATGGATGCCGATCTCCTTGGGATAGTTCTCGGAGCCCAGGATCACACGTTCCGGGAACCATTCGTGATCCTGTTCATACTTGCCTTCGAGATAGTTGTACCCGACAATATCCAGCCCGTTCGCAAAGGCCTCAGTGTACTCCTCCCAGAGGCGATCCTTCTTGCCGCCCAGGTCCGCGTTCTGGATCCCGCCGGTCAGGGATTCCGCCCACTGTCGCATGGCCGCTTCCTGGAACTCGTCGTCCAAGCCGTTCCAGAAGGAGCAGATAGCGTTGGACACCGGACGGCTGGGATCCAGGCGGCGTACTGTCTCTGCCAGCCGGGCCGCCCAGACATACCCGTCGCCGAGGCCGGCGCGCTCGGTGATCTCGTTGCCCGTGGACCAGATGATGACGCTGGGGTGGCAGCGGTCCCTCCGGACGAAGGCGGAGAGATCCGCCTCCCAATCCGCGGCAAAGTACTGGTTGTAGTCCCCAGACTGTTTGCCCATACCCCAGGCGTCAAAAGCCTCGTCGAACACATACATGCCCAGTCGGTCACAGGCTTCGATCAGGGCAGAGGAGGGCGGGTTGTGAGTGGTGCGGATGGCGTTGTAGCCCACTTCCTTCAGTTTCCGGATCTTGCGGGCTTCGATGTCATACAGGCTGACTGTGCCGACCGGCCCGTTGTCGTGGTGCAAGCAGCCGCCCTTCAGCTTGGTCTCTTTCCCATTGATCCGCAGGCCGTGCTTCACGTCGGCTTCCACCGTTCGAATGCCGAACAGCACACTCTCTGCATCGGTCGAGGTGTTCTCAACCGGAACCACATGGGTCTTGTACGTGCCCACCGGCCTGACCGTTGCCTGCAAACGGTAGAGGTCAGGTGTTTCGGCGCTCCAGAGCCTGGGCTCGTTCACGGTCAGGGTCATATAGGCCGTGGCGGCGGACAGAGGCTGCACCTGGGTCAGGGTCTTCCGGGAGAGCACGGTCTCGCCGGTATCGTCCCGGATCAGGTCAAATGTGACTTCCGCCACCCGGTTCTCCGCCCATTCGTTCCGAATCTCGGCGGACACTTGCAGAAAAGCGGTTTCGGGGCTGCCGTCGGCGTGGTATTCGATCTTCTTCGTATACCCCGAAAGCCCACCGAACGCAATATTCAGCTTCGGCGTGTGCACCAGCTCCACTCCGCGGAAAAGGCCCGCGCCGGAATACCAGCGGGAATTGGGCTGCATGCTCAGATTCACCGTGACAATGATGCGGTTTATCTTACCCGCGTATACCAGGCCGGTGATGTCCATCTCAAAGGGAGAATACCCGTAGTGGTGCAAGCCGGCCTTGCTGCCGTTCACCTCCACGGTGGTGTTCATCATCGACCCGTCAAAGCGCAGGCTGATCCGGTCCTCCGCCCAGTCCGCGGGAATCTCCACTTCCTTCACATAGTGGGCAACGCCCGCGTTGTAATAGCCGCTGGCATTTCCGGAAGGCGCTTCGAGGTACACGTCGCTTTCGATCATGAAATCGTGCGGGAGGTTCACCACCCGGTCACCGAACTGTTTGCGCATCCGGCTTCCTACATCGATCTGCCCGTGTCCGAAGGTCCATCCCCGATTGAGATTCACGTTTCGCATGTCGATTGCCTCCTTATGCGTCTTCCTGTGTTCCCAGCAAATAGAATACGCGGTCCCGGCCTTCCAGCCAGCCGTCTTCCGTCACCCGGAAGCTGTCTTTCAGCCGGATGTCTTCCGAGGAAGACCCGACCTGTACCTCGAACTCACCTTTCTCGATCTTCCAGCGCATATCCTCATCCAGGAAAGCCATCTGGCTGGGATGGAGAACGAAGTGTACAGCCTTTGATTCACCGGGCTGCAGCGGGACCCTCGCGAAACCCTGCAGCTCCTTTACGGGCCGGGTCATGGAAGCGTGGACATCCCGGACATACAGTTGTACGATCTCCGTACCGGGTTTTTCGCCGGTGTTTTTCACTTTCACCGAGATGGTTACCGGCGTAAAGGATGCGGTCTCCTTTTTTTCCAGACACAGTCCACTATAGGCAAAACTGGTATAGCTCAGGCCATGGCC
Source organism: Clostridia bacterium (assembly GCA_017552615.1). Taxonomy (GTDB): domain Bacteria; phylum Bacillota; class Clostridia; order Christensenellales; family Aristaeellaceae; genus RUG11272. Next base: position 28,118 of record JAFZPI010000045.1, on the reverse strand, counting down.
AAAGCAGTAACGCGGCCTGTGAGAACAGTCCACATAGTCGCTGAAGCCGATGCTGGGCGCCTGCGTCCACATGGAGCCGTTGGGATGGTTGTAATACACGGGAATCTGTCCGGCGCAGCGGGCCACCGTCAGGGGCAGCTTGCCGGAGGGATTCTCCCGCCCGAGCAGCACGTCCGTCACCGCCTCAGCGGCATACGTGGCTGGATTCCAGCATTCCAGGATGGCATCCAGACATTCGTCCGCGGTGTCGCTGGAGATGGGCCGACCGTCAAAGTGCAGGCCGATCAGCGGCTTGCCCAGTTTCTTTGCCTCCCGGATAAAGGCATCCTGGCAGACGGGCAGGTTGATGTCCGTGCCGTCCACGCCTTCGCCCATGGTCGCGATGGAGCCGGAACCGTTCTTGCCGCCCAGGGTCAGGAGGACCACATCCGCCTGCCTGACGATTTCCAGCGCTTCCGCGAACAGGCTTTCGTCCGCCCCGGCTTTGTGATAGCCCTTGGCCCACAGGATATGGGCGTCAGGCATTTCGGCTTTCAGCACTTCCACCAGATTGCGGCAATTGGGTTTCAGCTTTGTGAGCACCTCGTTGAATATGTCGCTTTCGTCCTCTTCCACGTTTGTTCCGGGTACGACCCGGATTTGGCTGTGCTCCCCGTTGCCCGCCACGCCGGCCATGGAGTTGCGGGCCGCGCGCTTGGCCTCCACCATGGACAGATGGGTATAGCCCCCATAGTAATACCGGGCATTCATCGCCGCGGGTCCGATAACGGCCACGGTTTTTTCCTTGCCGGAAAGGGGCAGGGCACCGTTGTTCTTCAGCAATACCAGCGCCTCCCGGGCGGACTGCAGGGCAAGCGCTTCGTCTTCTGCATGATGCACCGTCTTCGCCAGTTCTTCCCCGGTCATCGCAAACGGGTGCTCGAAGAGGCCCATGCGGAACTTGGCTTCCAGGACCCGGAGCACCGCCCGGTCAAGGATGGCCGGATCCGCCTCGCCGGAGACAAACTTCGCTTTCAGTTCATCCGCATAGGCTTTGGGCATGGGCAGTTCCACGTCCAGGCCGGCCTTCAGGCAGCGCAGGCCGGCGTCCCCCATGGTTTCGCCGACGCCCTGGTACTCCCAGGCGTTGCTGGCCCCACCGTAATCGGAGACCGTGACGCCTTCAAAGCCCATTTCGCCCCGCAGGATCTCGGTCAGATAGTGCTTCGAAGCGTGGATCGGCAGGCCGTTCAGCGAGCAGTAGCACGGCATCACGCCTTTCAGCCCGGCTTCTTTGATGGCTGCCTGGAAAGGCTTGCCGTAAATCTCCAGCATCAACCGGTCCCCGGCGTCCACATGGGCGCCGTGAATGCCGCCGGAGGAATTCTGGAAGCCGAAGAAATGCTTGGCGGCCGCGTCGGGTGTACGGCCGTCGGTCTCCGTCTCCTGGATCCCGTGGGTATAGGCGGTACCCATGGCGGCAGCCAGCGTGGGGTCTTCCCCGTAGGGCTCGCACTGGCGGCCCATGCGGGAATCCCGGGAGATGTCCAGCACCGGCGCCAGGATTTGCGTGATGCCCACCGCCGCCTCCTGGCGGGAGACGGTTTCGCCGATCTGTTTTTCCAGTTCCGGATCAAAGGAGGATCCGCGGGCCACACCGGAGGGGAAGGTTGTGGTATCCTGCATGAGCGGGCCGCAGAGGCCTTCCATGTGGAAAACCGCCGGAATGTGCAGGCGGCTGTTCTCCATCACCAGGGTCTGCAGCCGGCGCTGCCATTGCGCGGCTTCCTCGAGACTCCCGATCCCGCGGAATTCCAGGCTGCTGATCTGACCGATGCCGTTCCTGAGGAAGGCTGCCATGCGGTCCTCCGCACCTTCGATGGCAAAGACGCCGGCCAGCTGCGCCATCTTCTCGTCGAGGGTCATCTCCCGCAGGAGCAGTTCGGCCCGCTCCTTCGGCTTCAGGCCGGCATTCATATACGTTTTCATGATCGTCAATCCTCCGTTCTGACAGCTAGGACCGCCAGGTTTTCCTTCCCGGGCAGCTTGATCACGGTTTCGCCGGAAGCGCACTCGCAGATCGTTTCACGGGTCATCTCCCAGATATCGATGAGCTCCACCCGGTACTTTTTCTCCTGCGGCAGTTTCAGGGTCTGCACGCCGTAGCACTGCAGGTCATGGTACCAGAGGTAAGCGTCCTCGCCGCAATGGGCTTCCCAGGTGTGTTCGCCCGCCAGGTGCAGGGAACGGTTCCGCAGGTCCATCCTGCGGATGCTTTTGCCGAAGAACGTCAGCGCCGTGCGCATTTCTTCCGGAACGGAGGCCAGCGCGGACTGCAGGGCTTCCTCACTCATCTCCGCGATGGCCGAAAGACCGCCGGACGAAGGCGTCAGGGGCCCGGGCAGGCTTTCCATGACGCTCCGCAGGAACGCGATGCGCTTGGGGCTCTCGCCCTTCAGCTTACCGCCCCGGGCCCACCAGAGGATCTCGTCATCCGAGAGGAAGGTCTCGCCGTGCGTGCAGTACCCGCCGCTGGCACAGCAGCGCCAGAAGCGCCGCACCATTTCCCGGCCCGAGATGCTCCCCCAGAAATGCGGCAGATTGCCCTCGTAGCAGCATTCATCGATGATCACGGGCTTGCGGTATTCGCGGATCCATCGCGGGATCTCCGTCAGGGCCTTGGTCTGCAGGCTGGCGTGGGTCACATTGGGACGGCTGGGATCCCAGAAGCACATGCAGTTGTGGTTGGACAACAGATGATGAAAGGGATCATGGTCCGCCACATACGCTTCGATCTCTTCCCAGTCCGCCAGAGACTTCGCATCCATGTTCAGGTCGTATTCGTTGGCCAGGGACCACCAGATGTACGGCTTGGCCGAGAGGCGGCGGAGCAGATGGTCAAGATAGCGCAGATTATCTTCCCTCGGCATCTTGGAAAAACCCCAGCGGTCATAGGGGTGGAAGAGGATCAGGTCCACCTGGATCCCCATGGCGCCGATGCGGTTCAGGATGCGCTCAAACCGCTCCCAGAAAGCCAGGCTGGGGCGGCCGGTGTCCCAGCCGCCGTCCGCCTTCTTCTCGAACGCGTAGAAAGGCGGTTCGTTGTGGTTGTAATCGTAGTGTTTGGGAAAAACACACATGCGCACTTTGTTGAACGGAGACGTCCGCAAGGTCTCCAGGGTCTCCTCAACCAGCGCGTCTTCCTGATGCGCCAGGGCGTAGACCGTGGTGCCGAAGGGGATGAACAGCGTGCCGTCCGCGTACTCAAAATGCGTTTCCACGGCACACACGGGACCATGGAAGCCTGCGGCCGGTTCGCACACCGCTTCGCCCTCTGCTTCGACACAACCTGTCACCTTCCAGTGCCACAGGCCCGGTCGGTCCGGAAGGAAACGCACCGCATACCGGTCGTCTCCGGCATAGAAGCCGGAAACTTCCGTGGAGTTCCCTTTGCAGGTGAAGACCGCCTTCAGATCGGGCTGCGCCCAGCTTTCTGTCAGCACATCGCCTGTGAAACTGAGTTCGAACGTCTCGTACTGCCGCATGTTTGTCCCTCCTAAAATCCGGAAAGAGCCGCCGCCTGTTCGTGGCGGCGGCATCTTTCAGTCGTTCCGATGATTGAATATCTGTCACTCGGTGACAAAGCTCAGGGTCTGCGCAATGTCGCCGAAGATCCCGTGGCCGGCCTGCGCATAGTTCAGGACCATCTGGTCCGCGAAGCCCTCGGTGGTGAGATCGCCGGCAGCTTCAAAATGCAGGACAAAGGAATAGGTGGTCATGTCGATCTCATAGGTGCCCTGGTCGATGTCCATCCTGTTGCCCATGAACTCAGCGTAGAGGACGGTGGTATTGTCGCTGTAGAGGTCGCAGTTCAGGTCAGCTTCAACGCCTTCCATACCGGGTACAGGGATCTTGCCGGCCAGTCTGTAGGCAACTTCCGCACTGCCCACGGCCTGCAGGGTCACCTCGGTGCCGTCGGTGGAGACGTAGGTGTAGGTGCCGTCCTCGTTCTTTGTCACAGTGGCGCCCTCATCGCCCTCGCTGTCGGGGCTCAGGGTGATGACGGTCTGGTCCTCGTTCATGGCGAAGGTGCCTTCGACATAGAAGAGCACCATGTCGTCATACTTGCCGTTGACCTTCAGTTCCAGCGTGGCGCTGTCGTCGTCGGGATCCACCAAGCTCAGCAGGGCCACCGCCTGCTCACCGTTATACGAGCCGGTGAACGCGGAGTTTTCGGGATCGGTGTCCAGGTTGTAGACCACATGATCGCCGCCGACACCGGTCACATTGGCCATGTCGTTGTAGAGATGGGTCTCATCCAGGCCGCAGCGGTCCAGTTCGTTGCCGTCGAAATCATAGAAGATGACGGTGTAGGGAGCCGTGCCGGCGGGAGCCTCGGCGCCTTCGCCCGCGGCCGTCACATCGGCGCGGTCCGCCCAGCAGTGGTATTCATAGGGCTCTGCGACGACTTCGTAGGTGCCGGTGTACACGATCTGGTTCAGGCAGTAGCCGGCATAGAAGATCTTGCCGAAGCCGGGAACCTCATCGTAGAAATGGAAGAAGTAGTCCATCCAGAAGCCGACGTCATAGCCGTAGGAGAAGTAGGTGTTCGCCAGGTCCGGCACTTCGCTCTCGGCAGCCGCGAAAGAACAGACGCTCAGGGCCATCGCCAGGCAGAGCAGCAGGGTGATCATCTTTTTCATGTACGTTTCCTCCTTGTCTCTTTCCGGCGTGTGCCGGAGGATCGAAACCGCAGGGCCTTTCCTGTGTTTCCGTGTGCCCATTATGGCACGTTGAAGGGGAAAACGCTGTATGAAATCCGACGCAAAACCCTGTAAATCCGACCTGTCGTTTTATCCCCGGGACTGCTTCTGGAATTCTCTCGGCGTGAGGCCGTACTTCTTCTTGAACTGCTCGGTGAAATAGGAGTAATTGCCAAAGCCCACGGTGTTCGCCACCATGGAAATGGTCAGATCCTCCCGCCGCAGGAGTTCTCCCGCCAGATGGAGGCGCTTGTCCTGGATATACTCCGACACCGTCATGCCGAACCGCTTCTTGAAAAGCCTCGTCAGGTGGTCCGCGCTGACATAGCAGGTGGACGCCAGGTCCCGCACGGACAATTCTTCCGCCAGATGGTCGTCGATATAGCTGACGGCAGTGTCAAGAGCGTTGACCGTATCGCCCCGGGTCTCCCTGGCCAGGGAATCGATATACTGTTCCCCGTACTGCCGGATCTGCTCGTTCCGGCGCCGGTTTTCCACTTTCTCTTTTGCCTGCTGGATGATCTCCGTCAGCTTTTGGTAGCGGATAGGCTTGAGCAGGTATTCGATGCAGTTGAGGCGCACCGCGGTGCGGGCATAATCGAACTCGTCATGACAGGTGAGGATGATGCACTCCGTGTTGGCGCTGTGCCCGTTCACGTATTCGATGAGCCGCAGGCCGCTTTCGCCGGGCATTTCGATGTCGCTGATCATGATGTCGATGTAGGTGTTCTTGAACACATTCACCGCTTCCGCATAGCTGCCGGCGGTCAGCACGTGGTCAAAGCCTAGCATTTCCCAGTTGACGCCGTCCAGCATGCCCTGAACGGCCAGAACCTCGTCGTCCACGATCAGGATGTTCACGCGCTCGCCTCCTCCGCGGGGTCATCGGTGGTGAAGGGAACGACCAGATAGATCTGGGTTCCCTGATCCACGCCGCTTGAGAAATGGATGGTCCCTTCTTCGCCGTAGAACAGTTCCACCCGGCGGAAGCAGTTTGAGATGCCGATATGCCGATGGCCGGCTTCGTCGATATAGGGCTCATGGGCTTTCAGCTTTTCCAGCACTTCCGGGCGGATGCCGCTTCCGGTGTCCGTGATGGCGATGTGAAGCTTCTCTTTGCCGTTATCATCCTGCTCGCGGTGCACTGACACAATGATCTCAATGGCCTTCACCGGGTCCAGGGCATATTTGACGGCGTTCTCCACAAAGTTCTCGATCAGCAACGGCGGGATCCGCGCGTCCATGCAATCCTCCGGCGCCTGGTAGACGTAGGAGAAACGGTTGGGGAAGCGGATCCGCTGGATGCGGATGAAGTTGTCCACAAAGTTCAGCTCCTGGCGGACCGTGACCACGTTCTGCCCCTGGCGGAGCACATAGCGGAAGTAATCCACCAAACAGAGGGTGTAGTCCTGGATCACGGCGTAGTTTTTGGACTCAGCCAGAGCGTAGATCATGTTGTAGGAATTCAGGAGCATGTGCGGGTTTACCTGCAAGCGCAGGTTATCCATCTCCGTCTCGAGGATACGGATGCTCTTCTCGTGGGAGGCCTGCACCTCTTCCGCCATGGCGTTGAACTCGGCGAACAGGTGAAGGTATTCGTCGCTCTCCCGCCCCTTTCCCTCCGGGATCCGGTAGGAGAGATCCGTCTTGATGCCGCTGATCGCGCCGTTCAGGGTATCCATCGGATCCAGGACGTCCAGCTTCAGCCGCTTGAACAGGAACGGACAGGACAGGATCGTGAGCACGGACAGCGCCAGGCCAAACCAATGCCAGGCGGGCATGACACGCAGGATAAAGTTGTATGGAAAGGTGACCAGGATCTGATACGAGCCGTCCTCCGCCTGCCACAGGAAATGGGAGCGCGCGCCGGCCAGCTTTTCAAAGTCGGTATCCACAGGCTCGCCTTTCTTATCCGGAAGGATTTTCCATGCCCGGTGTCCGTCCATGGAAGTGTAGAAACTGCCGCCGAAGCCCTCCACCGTCCTGCTTAAACCAGTCAGTTCCGTCACGGCTTCCGGAAAGTTTTCCAGGGGATCAATTCCTTGGGTTTCCTGGCGGACCGCTACAGTCTGCATGTGCAGGGCCAGGGCGTTGGCACTGCTCTCGCGAACCAGGCTAGCGGTCTGGATGGCCGATGCGACGGAGATCGCGATGCAAGCCAGGCAGACCGGCATCACCAGCGCCAGGATCATGGTGTGCATCCGCTTATCCAGGCGCCGGAAGAGCGGGCGGTTCCGGAACGGCCGCCACAGGAAGTTCGGGATCCGATGGTAAAGATTCATGCGCACTCCCCTTTGTGTGAAACGGAATTCCATGCGCGGTTCGCTGTGTTGAGGCTATTATACACGAAAACCAGCGTTCTGTAAAACCAAAAATCAGCCCCTGCTCGCACAGAGGCTGAGAATACCGGAAGGATCAGCCCTTCACGCCGCCTTGGATGACACCCTTCTCCATCTTGTCCTGGAAGAAGGGGAAGGCGATGATCAGCGGGGCGATGGCGATGATGATCACCGCGAACTGGATCAGGTAACGGGCGTAATCGGGATTGGAGGACTTGAGGAATTCCGCGTTGTCCGCGGTAATCTGCTTGACCACCAGCTGCAGCGGCCAGAGGGCTTTCTTGTTCGGCACATAGATGGAAGCGGGCAGCCAGGAGTTCCACGCGCCGATGGCCAGGTTCAGGATGATGACCGATCCCATGTTCATGGCCTGCGGCAGGGTGATCTCGAAGAGGGTGGACAGGTGGCCCGCGCCGTCGATGTGGGCGGCTTCGTACATGGACTTGTCAATGCTGTTGAAGGCGTTCATCATCATGATGCAGTACATGGAGTTGGTGCAGCCCGGGATGACCAGCGCCCAAGGGGTGCCGACCCAGCCCAGGGCCCGGATCACCATGTAGGTGGGCACCATGCCGCCGCCGAAGAGCATCGTGACCATCAGGGCCATGGTCACCGGCTTCTTCAGCTTGGTGTCGCGGCTCAGGGCGTAGCCTGTCACCGTGGAGAGCAGGAAGCCGATCACCGTGGTGGCCACGGTGTAGATGATGGTGTTGATGTAGCCGGAGATGACGCTGGAATCGCTGAAGACCTTCTCATAGCCTGCAAGGGTGAAGCCGCCTACCGGCCAGACCACCAGGCCCACATGGCTCAGCAGGGACTTGCCGTCGGAGAAGGAGGACATCAGCACATGCCACATGGGGATCACGCTGCAGAAGGCCACAAGGGCGACGATGATGTAGACGATGACATCCACGATGATATCCGCCGCGGACTTGGTCTCCACCATGTTGTTTTCCCATTCTTCCTTCTTGCGCTGCTTTTTGGTGCCGCGGACGGCCTGAATCACGGCCTTGGCCGCAACGGGCGTCCGTTCACTGCGGACAGCCGTGTCCTGAATGTTTGACATATCGGGCGCCTCCTCTCAGAACAGGGAGCTTCCGGCGGCCTTGCGGGACAGGGCGTTGGAGCCGACCAGAAGGATGGTGGAGACAACGGACTGGAACAGGCCGGAAGCCGCGGACAGCGAGTAGTTGGTCGTGCCGCCGCCGAAGGCCTGACGGTAGGTGTAGGTGTAAACCGTGTCGGATACGTTGTATGTGCTGGGCATGTACAGCAACAGGATGTTGTCATATCCCGCAGCCAGCGCCGTGCCTACATTGATGACGAACATCATCAGCACCATGGGCAGGATGCTCGGGATCGTGATCTTCCACATCCGCTGCAGGCGGGAAGCACCGTCCAGGGCCGCGGCCTCATGCAGATCGCCGCTGACCTGGGAGATGGCGGCCACATACATGATGGAGCCCCAGCCTATGCTCTGCCAGATGCCCATCAGGGTGTAGATGATCCAGAAGACCGGGATCTGGTCATTGGCAAACCAGTTCTGGTTCTCCGCCCCGAAAACCTTTGTCAGCAGCATGGTCAGCGGGCCGTCCTTGGAGAGGAACTGCGTGAACAGCGAGCAGACGATGACCGCGGCCACGAAGTTTGGCATGTACGACATGGTCTGAGCGACGCGCTTGAACTTCTTCGAGTTGATCAGGCTCAGCATCAGGGCGAAGAGGATCGGCGCCACAAAGCCGAAGGTGCAGCGGATCAGGCCGATGGCCACCGTGTTGCGGATGGCGATGGGGAAGTCCTCGCCGGAGAACAGATCGATGAAGTGCTTGAATCCGACCCAGGGGCTGCGGAAATAGCCGTCGATAACATTGTAGTCCTCAAAAGCCATCACAATGCCGAACATGGGCAGATAGTGGAGCACGACCTCGTACACGATGATGGGGACAAACAGCAGGTAGACGACCCAGTCGCGCCGGAACTCGGTTTTCCAGCTGCGCCGGGCGGAACCTGCCAGGTCCGATGGATTCTTTTTCGCCATGAATGACACCTCCTGAGCGGTCGTCCGGATCAGCGGAAGGGATAATTGTCCACATAGTACTGCAGGATGTTGGTCACGGTATCAAGCCTGAATTTGCTCAGGGCTTTGCACCAGGTGTCCCAATCCTTCCCGAAATTCTTTTTCCCGGTGATAAAGTCGGCTGCGTTCTTGGTCATGTACTCCAGCGCCTTGCTGAAGATCGGATCCTTGGTATTGTTGTCTTCCTGGCTCATGGCATCGGTGGTCCGGCTGCCCTGGAAGAAACCGGTATTGGGGTACCGGGACCAGCGGTCCAGCGAAGCCTGGTAAGTCGGGTCGTATCCCAGGTCCAGCCGCGCAATGATCTGCAGGCCCGGGGCCTTGTTGAATCCGACAGCTGTAGCCAGCTGGCCGCCGTCATTCACCAGCACCTGGCTCTTGTGATAGAGACCGTCTGTCCCGAGGGTGTAAGCACCTTCGACCAGTCCGTGCTCGGCGTAGAAGGTGTTTTCCGTAAACTCCGCCACCTGGCTGTTGTTTAGGCCCAGGGTCTTGATCATGGCGCCTTCATCGGTATAGAAGAAGTCCAGATAGGAGCACAGGGTCGCCAGATCCTTATCCTTTGCGGTGGGCGTGATCAGGATGCCGCCCGAAGTCAGGCCGCTGCCCATCACGCAGTCCGGCACCACATATTGGCAGCTTTCCGGTCCGTAAATATCGTTGATGGGATAGGCAGCGCCGGCCGCGAAGATGCCTTCCGTCAGGCCGCCGTCATGCATGTCCAGGCGGCCGCCGAGTTCGGACTGTACGCCGCACCACATGCCGATCTGTCCCTGGCGGACCGAGGTATTGTCGATGGAGTAGAAAGCGTCCGACGTGCGCTGGTTGAAGGCCTGGTCCAGCCAGCCCATCTCATACCAGTGGTGCAGACACTCAAGGTAGGTCTTGAAAGGCTCCTCGTTGCCGCCGAAATGGACTTTGCCTTCCGGATCCTGGTACCAGACGTTCACGCCGCCGCCGAAGCAGCTCAGCAGTCCGCCGGACCAGGTGAAGCCGGGATAGTACATGCTGATGCTGTACTTGTCGGTGATCCCCAGGTCTGCCTGAGCCGCAGTGAAGATCCCGAACATCCACTCCCAGTCGGAGACGAAGAAGGGATCCGTGCCGTCCCATTCAGGATAAACGCTCAGGGCGTAAGCTTTCTTTTCCTCGTCATACCAGCTGGGGAAGATCACGTCGTCCTGCCAGCTGTCCACATTCTCGGGATCCGTGTATCCGCCGGTGAAGGCCGCGCCGGTGGAGGCGTTCTTCCCGTACTTCACGATCCAGTCCCGGCGGTACATGAACCCCTGGAAGACCGTGTCGTAGGCATCCCGGACGGTGGCAATGCTGTAATAGTGCTCGTTGCCATCCTCATCCACCGAAACGGCGTTGTTGTAAATCTCGGGGTTTGAGTGCACCAAAGCCCAGTAGTTGGGCATGTACTGGTTCACATAGTCCGTCAGTTCGATCGCGTAACCCTGCTCCACCATGACCCGGGGCGGGTCGCAGATCACGGCGTCGATGATGTCCGGGAGGTCACCTGACGCGATCATACGGGTGTAGTTGTCTGATTCCGTGCCGGCCGGCGGCTGCAGGAAGTTCAGTGCGACGGACTTGTTCTCCGGCCCCCAGGTCCGCGAAAGGGTATACCGGATCGCCGGATTCTTGGAGTAGTCTCCGCCGTAGTATTCGGATGACGTTCCGGAATAGATCCACCACTCAAAGGTCGTCTCGGGCGGGGCGTTGCCACCGCCGGACGCAACGGTGCTGTAATACACCTGCATGCCGACCAGCATCACCACGACGCCGACCATCAGCAGGATCCACTTGACGCGCAAAGACATGGGTCCTCAGCTCCTCTCATTTGCACGGATTGAACCAGGCAAGGGATTTCATCAATCAAATCATAGCTGTTTTTCATTCAGGCCGCTTTTCCGTTTCCGATCAAAAATGCCGTAAATCCGACAAGGTCGCCGGTTCACTCCACGATGATCCTCGCGCGGTCCAGGTTCAGGACCTGGGTAAAGGGATCGGATACATCGCCGTTCCGCTGCGTGGCGATGCGCACCGTGGCAAAGTAGGTTCCGGGCTTCGCATAAGCCGTGACCGTCTCCGCATGAGCTGTGTGTACAGCGCCTTTCGCGCCTTTTGTGAAAGGCAGCGCGCCGTCCCACATTTCGCGGCCCATCGTGATATGTGCGAGCGGGCCGGAATCCGGAACCGCCAGTGGCTTTTCCTCCCGGCTGAAGAGGATCTCTGTCACCTCGCCGGCGCCTTCGGGCACCTCCACATCTACTGTGAAGCGCACGCACTCGCCGGTTTTTACGCGGGCACACTTGCTCCCGTTGGCCAGGAGCGTGGGGATGCCCTGAATGCCGAAGCGCTTGCTCACGTCCGGCTCGGTATGGATCTGGCCGTCCTCTTCCAGCGTGTAGGCTGTACGCTGCAGGGGTTCTGTGCCCTCTTCCACCCAACGGAAAAGGTCGATCAGCGCCTGCCGCAGAGCGCCTACATAATTGACCACCATGTAGTTGCCGATGGCGTTCACATCGCCGTGCATGCAGCGCTCCATGAAGTAAGTGCGGTGATCCGCGTCGCTGCCCTTGGCCTCGATGATCTTGTGCCGCCACCAGTCCGCGCACCAGGGACAGGTGGACTCATCCATCAGTGCCTGGATGTTGATGACCTTGCCCTGGATGCATCCATCCTGCCGCACGCCAACCCCGGTGAAGGGGATCGGGAACGGTGGCCGCTGAGGCGTGATCGGCTTGCCGTCCTGATCCCGGAACTGGTCCCAGGCGTGGAAGGAGAGATCCTCCGGGACCTGGTGGCGGTAATAGCTCTGGATGGCAATGTAGTCCGAATTATCCAGGAGGATTTCGTCCCCAGGCCGGACTTTATTCAGCGTCTCCGTCAGATCCGAGGTGCCGTAAGCCGAACCGATCGTCACAATACCGCCCGTGCGGTCGCCGTAGTGCATCATCCTGCCCACCAGCAGGTTGGCGCCTTTGGCTTCCCCGCTTTGGAAGACCATGGACAGGCCCTCGAGATACAGGTTCTCGCCCCCGGGGAGGGTTTCCAGTTCCAGCCAGGCGCCGTTGCCCGCCGCCAGCTGCTTCTTCCATGCGTCATCCACACCGTTGAGGCCGTCCTCCGGGCGGCGCGCGCCGGAGGCCTCGGGGAGGTGAACGCTCTTCACCCGGGTGAGATGAACGATGCGGTCCTTTGAGGAAGAACTCTCCGAGTCCGCGCCCGCGTAGCCGGGCTTCGTCCAGAAATCCGTGAAAAAGTCCGGGTCCAGGCCCTTGACGCCGGGCATCAGGACGGGCAGGGAACCCGCATCCACAATGCCTTTCGCCTCCAGATACCAGGCCAGGGGCGGGAAGCCCATCCGGGTGAGTTCCCGCAGCATGTCGGCTTCGTCCTTGGTCAGGCCGGCATAGGGATCGCCGGAGCCGCCCGCGTCCAGAGCGTCCAGGATCTTCGGGAAGGCGTTCCGCAGCACCCGCTGGCCCTGCACATGCATGGTAATGGTGTTGGGAAGGGATACCGGAGACCCGATGACAAAAGGCGCCGCGCCGTCCCAGGCCCGGGTGTTCTCAATGCAGGCCATCGTCTTGTATCCGCCGCCGGAACCGCCGTACACATAACCGTACGGCCGCTTGTCCGTCTCATAAACTTCCATGGCCTTCTTCCGGGAGAACTCCGCGGCTGCGGCCGAGGACTGCCAGGTCAGGAAATCGTCTTTTTTGCCGCCGAACTGGGACTCGGAGCCCATGTTGGTCTCCACAAAGTATGCGCCGCAGGACAGGGCAAAGGCGATGCGGTCCTCGTACCCGGTGTGCCCGAGAGAAGCCATCTCTTCGTCCGGTCCCGGGAAGGGGGAGAGATACTGCTGGAAGCGGTTGCCGTACTTCTCCTTTGTGGGGAAACAGAAGAGGAACTTCACGTTGGTCCCCTCGAAAGATCCGTGCATCAGCCGGAAGGGCAGCACCGTTCCGTTGGGCAGGCTGCGCTCCTGCCATTCGTCCCGGTCGATGACAGGGTTGGCAAAGCGCGGGTCGGTCTGGGGGTCATAGATTTTCTTTTCCATATAATCGTCCTCCTCTGGATCGGTCGGGTATGGGATTGGAAGGTTCAGTTCAATTGCATCGCGTTCGTCGTTTGCCGATTTGTGCCGGAAACGGACTCTTCTGTTTCGGTTTCAGCGGGCTCCTCCGCGGAGCCGTCGAACTTGCGGAAGCGTTTGACGCAGACCCTGGACATATACCAGATCACAAAGGCCGGCACGAAAAACGTCACCAGCGGCAGCACCTGGGGCATGAGGTTTGCCAGAACAAAGCCGCCGACCGCGCAGGCCAGGACCAGCAGGGTATGCGGAAAACGGCTCAGCATGTGAAGCATGGCATTGTGGATCACCTGCCGGTTCGTCAGTTCAAACCGGGCCAGGGTGGGGAAAGCCCAAAGCACCACTCCCGCGACCAGGAGCGCCAGCACAAAGACCAGCCCGATGATCAGCCGGATCAGGAAGGACGCATTCTCCATCTGAAGGAGGATGTACCAGTCTGCAGCCAAGAAACCGAAGAGCAGCATGAACAGCAGGGTCAGGAGTGTTCCCTGCCTGAAATTATCCTTGAAGGCCTGCCAGAACGGCCGGAAGATCACCGGCGCTTCCTTGCGCTCGATCCGCATGCCCACGGTCATCACGGCTGCGGCCGCGGCTCCTGTCGTGATCCCGGGGATCGAAAACAGCAGGAAGACCAGGCCCAGCTTGATGTAGTCCAGGGCGGTATAGATGAATTGGGAAAATTTGCTTTCGGGCTTAAAGATCTGCATGCATATGCCTCCTTCACCGTTCGCTTTCGCCAGTATTCTATCAGCTGGGCCCGTCGAATTCTTTCCCTATTCCGACCAGGAATGACAGAAAACCGACAGACCTGACCGTTCATCTCTGTGAAGTCGGATTTGTGAAAGTATGGGTCGGAATCCAATGAGACAGCAGGCAGACCGATCCTCTATAATTCAATCGGACCTTAAGGAATCTTCAGGCATCCGAACCGTTCGGGCGAACAAAGAGGTGTTATGGCATGGCAAAAGAAAAAAGGCAGGCAAATCCCGCCGCCAATGAAGCGATGCTGCGTGAAGGCAGTTACGGAAAGCTTGCGCTGAAGCTCTGCGTCCCGGCCATCCTGATCATGCTGGTCAACGTGCTGTATCACATGGCGGACGTGTTCTTCATCGGACAGACCGGAGATCCGAACAAGGTCGCGGCCATTTCCCTGGCTTCGCCCATGTTCAGCGTGCTTTCCGGCCTGGGCGTCCTGCTGGGCAACGGCGGCTGCACCGCGATTTCTCTGGCGCTGGGCCGGGGTGATTACAGCGGCATCAAGAAGATCAGCGCATTCTGTGTCTGGGGCGCGGTTGCCGTCGGCGCTGTCTTTGCCTGCGCGGTGCTGCCCCTGATGGGCCCGATCTGCGGTCTTCTGGGAGCAAATGCAGACACGGAAGGCTTCACTGCGGAGTATCTGCGGATCATCGCCATCGGCGCTCCTGTGATCATGTTCACCAATGTGGTGCCCAGCCTGATCCGCGCGGACGGCTCCACGGTCGACTCCATGATCGGCAACATGATCGGCACTGTGCTGAACATCGCGCTGGACCCGCTGCTGATCCGGACCTTCGGCATGGGCGTTTCCGGCGCGGCTCTGGCCACCGTGGCGGCCAATGCGGTCGCAACCGTCTACTATCTGTATTTTGTGAAGACCAAGGGGAAGATCTACTCCGTCCACCCGAAGCATGTTTCCCTCCGGAAAGAAGTATCCCTGACCGTGCTGAGTCTCGGCCTGCCCATGGCCTGCTCCACCATTCTCGGCAGCGTCTCCGGCGCCATCGCCAACAACATGATGATGGAATACGGTGCCGTCGCCGTGGCGGGGCAGAGCGTGGCGAGCCGGATCGGCATGATCATCTCCATGACCGTGATGGGTGTCTGCATGGGGATGCAGCCGGCCATCTCCTACAACTACAGCGCAAAGAACGTGAAGCGGCTGACGGAAATCCTGATAAAAACCAGCGCGCTGGCTTTCACGGTCGGCACCGTGCTCTCCCTGCTCTGCTTCCTGCTGCGGGATCCGCTGCTGAACGCCTTCCTCAATAACAACCAAGTGCTGGACGTCGGCCGCATCTGCCTGTACGCCTCTGTCATCATCGGCCCGTTCTACGGGTTTTACCAGATCAGCACCACCTATCTGCAGGCCACGGGCAAGTCAAAGAAGGCCGTGATCGTCTCCCTCCTGGAGAAAGGCCTCATCTACATTCCGGCCCTGTTCCTGATGAAACTCGCCTTCGGCATGTACGGCGTGATCTTCGCGGCCACCGTGACCACGGTGCTGGCGGCGGTTGTATCTCTCTGGTTCTGCTACAAAGACTATCGCAAGGAGCTCCGCGACAAGCAGGAATACTGGACATAACACAAGGAGGAAAGTCTCATGAACGCGCAAACCATCCTGAAACAGATGACCCTTGAAGAAAAGGCCGCCTTCTGCTCCGGGCGGGATTTCTGGCATACGAAAGCCATCGAGCGCCTCGGCGTGCCAGGCGTCATGATGTGCGACGGCCCTCACGGCCTGCGGAAGCAGGAGGGCGAGGGCGATCACCTGGGCATCAACAAGAGCATTGAGACCGTCTGCTATCCCACGGCCGCCGCATTGGCCTCCTCCTTCGACCGGGACGTGATGGCGCGCCTTGGCGAAGCTCTTGGGCAGGAATGCCAGGCAGAGAGCGTCGCCATGCTGCTCGGACCCGGGCTCAACATTAAGCGCAGCCCGCTGTGCGGCCGCAACTTCGAGTACTTCTCCGAGGATCCTTATCTGGCCGGGGAGATGGGCGCAGCCTATGTCAATGCGCTGCAAAGCAAGGGCATCGCCGCCTGCGCCAAGCATTTTGCCTGCAACAACCAGGAAACCCGCCGCATGTCCGGCTCCTCCGAAGTGGACGAGCGGACGCTCCATGAGATCTATCTGCCCGCTTTCGAAGCCGTGGTGAAAAAGGGAAAGACCCGCAGTGTCATGTGCGCCTACAACGGCATCAACGGTATGTTCTGTGCCGAGAATAAAACGCTGCTTCATGACATTCTGCGGGACGAGTGGGGCTATGACGGCTTTGTGGTCACGGACTGGGGCGCCGTGAAGGACCGCGCCAAGGGCATTGCGGCCGGGCTGGATCTGGAGATGCCCGGCGGCCCCAACGCCACCGGCGAGGAGATCGCGCAGGCCGTCCGGGACGGCTCGCTGGCCGAGGCTGACCTGGACCGGGCCGTCCTGCGGCTGCTGGCCTTTGTGCAGACCTCCCTGGAGAACCGGGATCCGGAAGCCGTGATCGACCGTGACGCCTGCCGCCGCCTGGCCCGGGATCTGGCGGGCGAATGCGCCGTTCTGATGAAAAATGACAGCATCCTGCCCCTGCGGGAGGATCAGACCGTCGCCCTGATCGGCGAGTTTGCCGACAAACCCCGCTATCAGGGCGCAGGCTCCAGCCATATCAACGTTTCCCACACCGTCGGTGCTGTGGAAGCCGCGGCAGGAAAAGCCGTGTATGCCAGAGGCTATGACGCGCACAGCGAGGCGACGGACCCGGAACTCCTGAAGGATGCTGTTACCGCGGCCGCGGCTGCCGATGTCGCCGTGGTCTTTGCCGGTCTCCCGGACGCTTTCGAGACCGAAGGCGCGGACCGGGATCACATGCGCCTGCCGAACAACCAGAATGAACTGATCACCGCTGTTGCCAAATCAAATCCAAATACCGTCGTCGTGCTGCACGGGGGTTCCCCCGCGGAGCTCCCCTGGCTGGAACAGGTTCCCGCGGTGCTGTGCATGTATCTGGCAGGCGAACAGGCGGGAGCGGCCGCTGTCGACCTGCTGTGGGGCCAGGTCAATCCCTCCGGCCATCTGGCCGAAACCTGGCCTGTCCGGCTGCAGGACAATCCGAGCTATCTCAATTTCCCGGGTGAAGATGGTGTTGTCACCTACGCCGAAGGCATTTATGTGGGCTATCGGTATTACGATAAAAAGGATATGCCTGTGCTTTTCCCCTTTGGACACGGTCTGTCCTATACGAATTTTGCGTACAGCGAGCTGAAGCTCAGTGCAGAGAGCATCAAAGACACGGATACCTTAACCGCAAGCGTGACCGTAAAGAACACGGGAACCCGCCACGGAAAGGCTGTCGTACAGCTGTATGTCCGCGACCCGGAGAGTACGGTGCGCCGTCCGGTCCGGGAGCTCCGGGCCTTTGAGAAGGTCGCGCTGGCGCCCGGAGAAATCAAGGAAGTCAGCTTCACTCTCGACAACCGGGTTTTCGCGTACTGGGAACCCAAGTGCCACAACTGGTTTGTGGAGAGCGGCGAGTTTGTGATCGAAATCGGCGAGAGCAGCCGGGACATCCGTCTCAGCCGGAGCCTTCATGTCGAAGGGACGACACTCATCCCCTTTGTCGTCACCGAAACCACCAGCATCGGCCAGCTGCTGAAGCATCCGAAAGGAGCGGCCATCATCAGGGGCATGATGAGTTCTTCCGCCATGGCGCACGCGGACCAGACGGATTCGATGGGCGAAGGCAGCGAGCGCATGATGCAGGAGATGACCCTTGGCATCCCGTTAGGCGCACTGGTGAGCTACGGCCGGATGACGCCCGAGCAGCTGAGGTCATTGATCGCGACGCTGAATGATGCGTAACCGTCCAGTCCGTCGATCTATTGATCTGCTGCGCCTGAACTGCTATAATCAATGCAGGATTGACACAACCCAAAGCAGGGAGAGATGAGCTTGAGATATCACCTTGCCATTGACATCGGCGCCTCCAGCGGCCGCCACATCGTCGGCTGGAAGGAGAACGGTGAGATCCGCACCCGGGAAGTCTACCGCTTCCCCAACGGTGTCGCTGAAGCAGACGACCACCTGACCTGGGACATCGACGCCCTGGAGCGGCATGTCCGCGCGGGCATCGACGAGGCCCTGAAACTGTATCCTGACATCGAAAGCCTGTCCGTCGACACCTGGGCGGTGGACTATGTGCTGATGAAGGGAGACGAGCCCGTCCTGCCCTGCTATGCCTACCGGGACAGCCGGACGGAAGCCGTCATCCCCGTGGTGCACGAGCGGATCCCGTTCGCGGACCTGTACGACCGGACGGGCATCCAGTTCCAGCCCTTCAACACGATCTACCAGCTGTGCGCTGACAAAGAAGCTGGGCGGCTGGAGAGCGTGACGGACTTCCTGATGATCCCGGAATACCTGATGTACCGCCTCTGCGGCGCGAAGAGCCACGAGTACACCAACGCCACCACCACCGGCCTGGTCAGCGCGGAGACGGGCGAATATGACCCGGAAATCATCGGGGCATTGGGTCTGCCCGCGCACCTGTTCCGGCCGCTGCAGCCGCCGGGGACCGTGATCGGCGAATACAAGGGCATCCGGGTCGTGCTCTGCGCCACCCATGATACCGGCAGCGCGGTGGAGGGCATCCCCATGGAGGGGAACGAGCTGTACATCTCCTCCGGCACCTGGTCGCTGCTGGGCGTCAAGACGCCGAAGCCCCTGACGGACGAGCGCAGCATGGCCGCCAACTACTCGAACGAAGGCGGCGTGGGCTACAACCGCTACCAGAAGAACCTGATGGGGATGTGGCTGGTGAACCGCCTGCGGAGTGAGCTCTGCCCGGACAAACCCTGGGATGAAATCACGAAGGAGGCGGAGGCGAAGCACTTCGACCACCTGTTGGACGTGAACGACGAGATCTTCCTGGCCCCGGAGAGCATGAAGGCGGCCTTCGACGCAAGACTGCCCCATCCGCCGAAGTGCACAGCCGGATACTTCCGCTGCGCGTACCGCTCCCTGGCCCAGGGATACAAACAGGCCATCGAGGAGATCGAGCGGAACACCGGCAAAACCTATGAGAAGCTGTACATCGTGGGCGGCGGCGCGAAGAACGGCTTTCTCAACCGCCTGACGGAGGAAGCCACCGGGAAGGAAGTCATTGCCCTGCCCATCGAGGCCACGGCCATCGGCAATTTGAGTGTCCAGATCCGAAGGGGTGCGGGGGCGACCGGAAAGCCCCCGCGGAAGGAGGAATCGTCATGTTAGTTGAAACCAAAGCAAGGATCGGCGTCTTCGCCATCGCGCTGGGTGCGTACCTGCCCCAGTTCCCGTCCCTGGTACCGGAGTTTGAAGGGCAGTACGCCGCCTTCAAAAAGACCCTTCCGGACACGGTGGAGCTGATCGACGGCGGCCTCGTCACCACGAAGGAGAAGGCCATGGAGGCGGGCGACAAGTTCCGCGCCGCCGACGTGGACCTGGTGATCCTGCAGCTGCTGACCTACGCCACCAGCTACAACATGCTCCCCGCCGTGCGGGACCTGGACGTCCCCGTGGTGCTGGTGAACGTGCAAAAGAAAAAGGCCCCGGACTACGAGAACACCGACACTGCCACCTGGCTGGGTGAGCTCTACGCCTGCGGCGCCGTGGGCGAGATGGTGGCGGACCTCGAGAGAGCCGGGAAGCGCCACGCGGTGATCACCGGCGTGGTGGAGGGCGGAGACCCGGAGGTCGAGCGGGAGATCGCCGACTGGTGCCGGGCCGCCCAGGTGCGCCGCCGCTTCCGGGACACCAACATCGCCCAGATCGGCCGGCCCTATCCCGGCATGATGGACCTGTACATCGACGAGACGAACCTCTACCACCGGATGTGGCTGTATACCAAGCAGTTCGACTGGGAGAAAATGTGGGCCATCGCGGACGACATCACCGACGAAACCGCCATCAAGGCGAAGGCGCAGGACATCCTGGACACCTTCGACATCGAGGGCGGCGCGACCGTGGAGACCGTGTGGGACATGGCAAAGTACGTCGTAGCCTTCGAACACTGGGTGAAGGAGGAGAAGCTGGGCTTTGTCGCCTCGCACTACGACGGGTTCGCGCAGGGGGTGGCCGGAAAACTGGACGCCATGCTGATCCCGGCCTTCTCCATGCTGATCAAGCAGGGCACCGCCTGCGCCGTGGAAGGCGACATCAAGGTCGCCATGGCCATGGGCATCCTCAAGACGATCGCCGGCACGGGTCAGCTCTCGGAGATGTACTCCATCGACTTCGACGAGGACATCTGCATCATCGGGCATTCCGGCTCCGGCGATGCGGACATCTCGCAAGCCAAAAAACCCACCATGAAGATCGTGCCGGTTTTCCACGGCAAGACCGGCGGCGGGTACCTGACCCAGTTCTATCCGCCCGTGAACATGCCCATCACCTTCCTGGGCATCACCCAGGATCGGGACGGACACTTCAAGTTTGTCGTTGCTGAGGGTGTCAACGAGGAAGGCCCGATCTTCATGTTCGGCGACACCAACATGCGGATGCGCTTCACCTGCGGTGCGAGAGATTTCTGCAACCGCTGGAGCGAGGCCGGTCCCACCCACCACATGGCCGCGGCCGCCGGACGCCACATCGACACGATCCTGAAGGTGGCGAAGCTCTTCAACGTCCCGGTGGATGTTATCACGAGATAAGCCCGAAGGGGTGTGGGGGCGACCGGAAAGCCCCCACGGAAAGGAAACACAATGAAAGACATTTTGACGGCCCCCTTCATGGTGGAAATGATCCGAACCGCAACGAATATGTACGCCCACGGCTGGGACGAGCGCAACGGCGGCAATATCTCCCTGATGCTGGACGAAGATGAAGTCCGCGAGTACCTGGACCTGAACGCCGTCCTGCGCACGATCCCCACGGGCTTCACCGCCCCGGAACTGGACGGAAAGCTTTTCCTCGTCACCGGCACGGGCAAGTACTTCAAGAACGTGCAGGTCGCCCCGGAGGTGAACCTCGGCGTCGTCCGCCTGAAAAAGCAGGGACAGCAGGCGGACCTGCTATGGGGCTACACCGATGGCGGGCAGTTCACCAGCGAGTTCCCCGCTCACATGATGAGCCATGTGGCGCGCCTGAAGGTGGACCCGAAGAACCGGGTCGTCATGCATTGCCACCCGGCCAACCTGCTGGCCATGACCTATGTCCACACCCTGGACGAGCGCGAATTCACCCGCACGCTGTGGCAGATGTGCACGGAGTGCATCGTGGTCTTCCCGGAGGGCGTGAACGTTCTGCCCTGGATGCTCTGCGGTACCAACGAGATCGGCGAGGCCACGGCCGAGAAGATGGCCACCGCCCGCCTGGTGGTCTGGGCCCAGCACGGCATCTACGGCGCCGGCAAGGATCTGGACGAGACCTTCGGCCTGATCGAGACCGCCGAGAAGGCCGCCGAGATTTACATGAAGATCGCCCACCTGCCCCGGATCAACACCATCACCGACGAGCAGATGCACCTGCTGGAGAAGCGGTTCGGGATCAGGGCGCGGGATGGGTATTTAAACTGAGCGCAGCGATGCTCGGTGAATGTGTCGCAGACGGTACGTTCACACGGTAAGAAAAGCTTACTTCCGACAAACAAAAAGTGAGGCTTATCCGTAAATCCCGGACAAACCTCGGCTTGTTCAGCAACGCTTTGTGATAACAGAGGGCTACTTGAGTTCTTCAGCTCTGCACACAGTAACTTCCCGCAGATATTTCTCCGGGTCACCATTCAGGACCAGCTCCGCATAAGCTATCGGGTCGTTCCAAATCAAATAGTCCAATTCCGATTTTTGATACAGGTTTTCGGCCACTGCGTTTTCAACCGCGGTGCAGTCAATCGCAACAATGTTCCGGTCCGATTGCCATACCCACACCTTGTTGTCATCCATGTCGTAGAATGCACAATAAATACCCATTTTCTCATCCCTTTCAGCACTGTTATTTCTGAGAATCAGACCGAAAGAGGCGCAAAGCAGCTTGGCAGCCGTACCCCAATTCATACCCCAACCCGGGTTGTTTGAAGTTGTTTTTCGTTTTTCACCATTGTCTGTGAGCCCTTGTAAATCCTACGTTTTTGGTCGCCGTTGATCGCCGGAAACACGCCAAGTATCTCTTCGAGTCCTGTTGCGACCACTCCAAGAACCCTTGTAAATCAAGGGTTCTTTCATTTTGCCCGCACCCAAATACCCAAACCATACCCAAGTAGTACCCAAAGCGTCCGTCAGGAGGTCAAATCCCGTATGAAGGCCTGCATCCTGTTGGATGATTGATGACGCATGGTGTCCGTCACATGACCATAACGGTCCAGGGTGAACGCTGCGGAATAGTGGCCCATGTTTTCCTGAATCGTTTTGATGTCATCCCCGGCCATGATGCTGTTGACTGCAAACGTGTGCCTCAGATCGTGCATCCGATGGTGCGGGAGTCCTGCCTTTACCAGATATGATTGAAATGTGCGGCAGACAAACCACTGATTCAGATGACTGCCGTCCGCGTGGGTGAAAACCAGATTGGGGAACTCTCCTTCATTCCAGAAATCACCGGCATTCTTCTTCCGCCGTTCCTGTTCAGCCCGATGCTTTTTCAGGATTTCCATCACGAAAGGCGCCGGTTCAATGATTCTCGTTTTCCCATTCTTCAGTGTCCCGAAATAGAATTGAAGTCCTTTCTGCCGGACCTGACACAGCTGTTTTTCCACGCGGATGATTCCGTGATCGAAATCCACACAATCCCAGGTCAGTCCGATCAGCTCTCCCGAACGCAGTCCGGTAAAGATGTCTGTCATGAACAAGGCCTCGAATTCTTCACCCCGCAAAACCTCAAACAGCTTTTTCTGATCCGGTGCGTCCAGCGGTGTGACTTTCTTTTCCACAACCCTTGGGATCACACAGGCGGTAGTCGGATTCCGCATCATATATTCAAGACGTACCGCCATCTCCAATGCCCGGTGCAGAATACCGTGGATGTTTTTGATGTACTTCGGGCTTCGCTTCTCTTCGCGGAGTCGGTTATAGAGTTTTTGCACCATGGGTGTACGGAGCTGGCTGAGGGGAACATCTCCGAACTCCGGCTTCAGGAAAAGCCTGACAACAGATTCGTAATGGATGATCGTTCCTTGCTTCACATCGGCCAGGTACTCTTTCAGCCAGGTATCCAGCCATTCACCGACAGTCATTTCCTTCGGTCCGGCCGACTGCTCAGCATCTGT
The DNA here is from genome assembly GCA_017552615.1 of Clostridia bacterium. Lineage (GTDB taxonomy): Bacteria > Bacillota > Clostridia > Christensenellales > Aristaeellaceae > RUG11272. Next base: position 4,872 of record JAFZPI010000045.1, on the reverse strand, counting down.
CGGAGCATCGGAGCTAAGGGCAACATACACGCTGCCCTTCGGCTCCTTCTTCTCTTCCAACGCTTTCATCTTTTCCCGGACTTCCCTCTGGGTTTTGCCGTAAACGCTCTTGCTGATCAGCTTTCTGGTTTCCGGATTGACTCCAATTGTGATCCTCGCTTCCCAGCAGCTGTTGCTTCTTTTTCTGATAGATCCTTCGCCGTTAGCACGTTTCCTTGCCATAGGAGTCTCCTTTCTTCAGCCAGTCCATCAGCGACTGCCGGGAGATCAGGATCTTCTTTCCGATCTTGACGATGCGGAACTTCCCTGCGCGGACGAGCTCGTACATCTTCGGTTTGGAAATCCCGACCACCTCTGCAGCCTCTGCGACTGTCAGTGTGACTTTCGTGTTTTCAGGCGAAGTTTTTTGCGGCATATCGTTGTCAAGGTTCAACGGCTCCTGCTGTAGAGCCGGGGTTTCGTCCATTTTGCGAAATGCTTCTTCCACAATCCGGAGAACCTGTTCTTTAGTATAGAGGACGGAATTGGCCATGTCAATCTCCTTTCGTACTTTAAAGTGTAAAACTTCAGTTTTCTTCTATTATCCTGTTCAGACACTCATCAGCAATTCATACGATATGTTTGATATATCCGATATTGTTCCGTTCAGGATTGCTTCGATTTCCGTTGCGATACCTGTTCTCTTGATAGAATCAACCATTCCTTTTCGCTCGTCCGAATCCGCTGAAAACAAGCAGTCAATGGCATAGTCTACAGGCCCAAGCTGCTTTACTGCCTGAACAAACCGTTCATCCCATATTTCAACGGCCGGTGAAGCCGAATCCCATTTCCTCCTCCATTCTTTCAGGAGCTGCTCATAATCGACGAGCAATCCGAGAAATCGTTGCTCTTCTTTTCGTTCCGAACAAGCTGTGGGTGCTTCTGTTATCGGCATACTTTGTCCCGGTGTCAGTGGCTGAATGCCAAAGTCATTTGCCAGCTTTTTTGCTGCTTCCCATAATGTGAGGCCAAACAACTTGGCAGTGAAATCAATCACATCGCCTGTAGCATGGCAGGAAAAGCAGTAGAACCGCTCGTCAACTTTCATCGATGGATGTCGGTCATCATGAAAGATACAGCATGCCATTCCATTGTGGCTGAAAGGGACACCATATTGTTCCGCAGCTTGTCGTGTGGTGATCTGGAACTTGACTTGTTTGAAAAGTGAACCCATTTCTCCTCCTGTTGCTGAAATGATTGATGCAACTGCTGTGTGTCCGATCACACAGACAGGAAGAAAAGTGCTGCCCTATGTTCGGATCATGCTTCGCGACAGCATGACATAGGGCAGCTTTATGTGAACGCGCAGAGGATCAGCCCGCACGATAATTGAAAGATGCGTTATTTCAAACAGGTAGGTAGTGCATTCCGGAACATTGGGCACCTCTACCGATACAAAAGTAGCAAGCAGGGCAAAGGTTAAACCATTTGCATTTTGCTTGTTGGGGGAGTGTCCCCCAAACCCCTTATGACCAGCGCAAGCGCTGTGATTGTAAAGGTACGGTTGGCCAATTCGATCCGGCGGCCGGTGTCAATGATAATCACTGATATGAATCATTCATTCGCTGTAGATCATCTGACCCGGAAACCGGGTACGGATTCATCGATCTTCATGATATGTCCGCTGCTGTTTCCTTCTCTCAGGTGCGGTATCACGCATGATCAAATTACAGTTGTGCCTGACATGCTTCAGGTTGGTAATCTCCTGTTTCAGCTTATCCAGTGAAGCTTTCTCTCCACTAACCTGATTGCGCAGATCAGAATAATCAGCGGTCAGTTCTTTCAGCGCCGGTAAGTTCCCGCCACAGCGGGTGTAGACTGCCTGCGCCTTTTTGTGTTTTTCAATTTCTTCCCGATGGTCAGCGTAGAATTCTGATGACCAGCCGGACTCCCGGTATTGTGTGTATATCTCTTTTGTTCGACTGTAATCACGGATTGCTCTTCGCTGTTCGTTAATCTCTTTCATCCGGTTTCGCTTTTCGCGGATCGAGGCGTTCATCCGGCTTTTCTCTGCCAGCAATGTCTGAATCCTTTTTTCAAGTTCATCCATGGAACCGATATTGTTTTCTTTCAGAAAAATGACAGACTGTGCTTTCGCGTCAAGATTGTGACGCTGTGCCCAGACTTCATAACCTTTTCCCTTTCCGGCAAGAAGCCTCTTTTCAAGATCGATCAGTTGTTTCACCTGATCGCGGGTGTAATCACTCCTTGGAATTCTGGGAATGTGCACATGATCACCGGCAAGCACACGGCACAGCGATTGTTCATCATACTCCGGGCCAAGGCTGTCAAGCCGGATAAACCGTTCTCCACCCGGCGGTCTGATACTGACACGTGATCCGCGTCGAATAAGACATCCAGCGTCTTTCAGCATCTGCATCAGCGCGTCAAATCCGTCCGGCTCGAGCCGGAGCACAGCGTCAATCATCATGCGCAGGGTGTCCCGATGCGTTGTTTTTCGTTGATTACCCTGCCATTTGTCATGGGTCAGTGATTTTTCCCGAGGATTCTGTATAATCGATAGCTCGTGTTTCCTGCAGATTTCGTCGCTGATCTGTGCAATATCCTTGCCTGATCGCTTTGCATCTCGGAACTTGTGCCGGCATTCCAGATCGGTAGAGCAGAAGATAATGTGATTGTGAACATGCTGTTTATCAATATGGGTTGCAACGACATAGGCATGGCGGTTCTCCGTGATTCGCCCGGCCAATTCTCTTCCAACTGCGTTCGCTTCTTCCGGCGTGATCTCTCCTGGCTTGAAAGCCTGGCGAATATGATAGGCTATCACTTCATTTGCGCTTGAACGGCCGGTATTGGTTTGGTATTCACTGCGATAGAGCAGGAATTCATCCGCAGCGGTCGGCGGAGCACAGGCAAAGGAAGATACAAGCATGCCGCCGTCTGTCTTTTCCGGATTCATTATGTAATCCAGACGCTCCGTGATGCATTGCTTTGCTGTTTTCCCTTTCCCGATATGTATGGACATGATTCTTGTGGTCGCCAATGATTTTCCCTCCCGATAGCATGTTGAAAGGCGGCAGCCTGCTGTGAACAAGATGCCGCCTCGATCATTACCGGATTTTCAGCCATTCAAGAAATCCAGTTTGCTCAGAATCTGTTTCAGGGTTTTCAGAATCTCGTCTTGCTTTTCAACAATTTCATCCATTTCTGTTTCGTAGATAGAACCTCTTTCGTGCATTCGTCTCGCGATCTGATTCACGTTGTTGCCCAGGTATCCGATCAGCCGCACGGCCTTTCGAAACGCTGGCTGATCAAGTTTCAGCACATACCCGTTCAATGCCATTGCCCGGATATATGCGGATTTGTTTGTGATACCCATTGTCTGCATTTTTGATCGGATTGCAGTATCCTCTGTGGCGGAAGCCTTAAAGCCATAGTATACGGTCTTCTTTTCTCTTGTCGGCATAGCCTTTTCCTCACGTAAACGCTTATGCGTCCTAACAACACTAACAACTCAAAAAAGTCCCGGTGGAATCATCCCACTTCATACGCCAGCGGATTCACATAAATCATGCTGGTTGGCGGTCTGCCGATACCGCTGTAAGGCGTCGCTTCAACCCGGATATACCCGTGCTGCTCCAGCAACGCCAGTACAGGATCCATTTCTTTCACGTCACGGAAGAACCGTCCCCGGCATTTTTGATACAGATCGGACCGATTGATATGGGATATCCTCTCTCTTCGCAATCTGGTGACCACATGCATCGCCTTTTCAATGGCTTCATCCGTTCCGAGCACCGAATAGGCATACTGTGCCTGCGCGAAGGCATATGCGCCGATCTTGATGGCACATTCGATCATATTGACGCCGATGTCGTTATCCGGGCTCCGAATCGCATGCAGCAACCCCGCAATACGCAGCACCAGGCCTATGAATTTGCTTCCCCATTCCAGCATGTCCCGGTGTTCTCTTTGCAGAAACGTTTCCAGATCGAAGCAGAATTGTTCCATGCGCACAACTGCCTCCGGGGCAAGATGAAGGGTGACAGGCTTCTCTGACGGCAGATTCAGGAGTCCCGTGATCAGATTGCGGTATTGTTCTTTGATTTCATCCGCAATCGGTTCAGATTGAAATGTCCTTGGCACAGCGATAGCGGAGATGTTGATATACAGCAACCTGGCCAGGAATCCCCGGCCATCCAGCATTCCGTCCCGCATGATCTCGCCCAGAACGCTGGGCTGTGCGCTGATGATCATGGAGAGCGCCGGATTCCGGATGTAGTCCGGTTCGCGGTTGATACGATCCACGCGGATCGTATCCCCGCAGATGCCCTTCAGCCATACATCCAGATTTGGTTTCTTGGTGTACCGGCCGACGATATTGTCAAACGCACCGCCCTCCGCGGAGATCAGTGCCATCTGACCGCCGTTTTCCCGGAGCAGCCGGATCATGGATTCGCTCGTGCAGTCGTCGGTAAAGACCTGCAGAGGACGAAGATCCGGCAAATCCGCGAGGTTGTCCTGCGCATGCTGGAGTTCCAGTTCTGTCATTTTGTCATACTTGGTTTCCAGCTGCTTTGTCAGCCTGTTGATATCCCGCTGCAGTGATTCCCGCTCCTGCCGGTTTTTTCGAATTTGCGGCTTCATTCTTTCGTTGTAATCCTGTTCATAGTCTTCGATCGGCTCCGTCATCGCCCGAATCACGGCGGATTTTCTGGATCCCGGCGGAGCGATTAAAGTGCTCCCCGTGTCAAGGACAATCGAATTTGTGACAATGGACGACAGCAGCGAAACATGATAGAATGGGATTGCCAGCAATGGAGGATAGGGCAACGCAGAGGTGCGACCTGAGCGCCTGCTGGCTTCCGAAGG
>JAFZPI010000044.1 GCA_017552615.1 Clostridia bacterium | reverse complement strand
GGAGGCGGGGCCGGCGGCCATGTTGTCGGGATGCAGGGTGCGGCCGGTGCCGCCGCCGGAAGCCACGGAGAAGTACTTCTTGCCGGCTTCCCAGCGTTCCTTCTTATAGGTGCCCGCCACGGGATGCTGGAAGCGGGTGGGATTGGTGGAGTTGCCGGTGATGGACACGTCCGCGCCCTCGTGCCACATGATGGCCACGCCCTCGCGCACGTCGTCCGCGCCGTAGCAGTTCACCTTCGCCCGGGGGCCGTCGGAGTAAGCGGTCTTGCTCACCACGGTCAGGGCGTGGTCTTCCTTCACGTCGGCGGACAGATAGTCGTACTTGGTCTGCACGTAGGTGAAGCCGTTGATGCGGCTGATGATCATGGCGGCGTCCTTGCCCAGGCCGTTGAGGATGACCCGCAGGGGCTTCGTACGCACTTTGTTGGCGTTCAGGGCGATCTTGATGGCGCCCTCGGCGGCGGCGAAGGACTCGTGGCCAGCCAGGAAAGCGAAGCACTCGGTCTCTTCATCCAGGAGCATGGCGCCCAGGTTGCCGTGGCCGATGCCGACCTGGCGCTGGTCTGCCACGGAGCCGGGGATGCAGAAGGCCTGCAGGCCGACGCCGATCCACTTGGCGGCCTCGGCGGCGTTCTTCGCGCCTTCTTTCATGGCGATGGCGGCGCCGAGCTCATAAGCCCACTTGACGTTCTCGAAGCAGATGGGCTGCGTGCTCTCCACGATGGAGTAGGCGTCGACGCCCTTGCCGTTGGTGAAAGCCTTCACCTCGTCGAAGTTTTTGAATCCGTACTTGTCCAGAACAGGCTGCAGCTGGGGCATGCGGCCTTCATAATTCTCAAACAGAGCCATTTGTCGCACCTCCCATTACTCTTTGCGCGGGTCGATCCACTTCACGGCGCCGTCTTCAGCTTTGAAGCGGCCGTAAGTGCCAAGGTTCTTCTCATAGGCCTCATTGGGGGCCATGCCCTTCTTGATGGCATCCATCATCTTGCCGAGGCTCAGGAACTGGTAGCCGCAGACCTGGTCATCCTTGTCCAGGGCCATCTTGACCACATAGCCTTCGGTCATCTCGAGATAACGGGTGCCCTTGGCCTTGGTGCCGTACATGGTGCCGACCATGGAGCGCAGGCCCTTGCCCAGGTCCTCCAGACCGGCGCCCACGCGGAGGCCGTCGTCGGAGAAAGCGGACTGGGTGCGGCCATAGACGATCTGCAGGAACAGCTCGCGCATGGCGGTGTTGATGGCGTCGCATACCAGGTCGGTGTTCAGGGCTTCGAGGAGGGTCTTGCCGGGCAGGATCTCACTGGCCATGGCGGCGGAGTGGGTCATGCCGGAGCAGCCGATGGTCTCCACCAGCGCCTCTTCGATGATACCGTTCTTGACGTTCAGGCTCAGCTTGCAGGCGCCCTGCTGGGGAGCGCACCAGCCGATGCCGTGGGTGTAACCGGAGATGTCCTTGATCTCCTTGGCCTGGATCCATTTGCCTTCTTCCGGGATGGGTGCGGGGCCATGGTTCGGGCCTTTCGCGACACAAACCATGTCTTCGACTTCCTTGGTGTATTGCATGTACCACTACCTCCTGTTCAGATGATTCTGTTGGACAGACAACTCATTATAGCATAGCCAGAGGCTGATGCGCAACTGTTTTCACCGAAATTTCAGATTTGGGATTCCGACACGGCCGGATCGCTTTGCGGGCCTTTGTATTCAATGCACAGCATGGTCAGGTCATCGAACTGCGGCGCGCCGTCCACGAAGCGGTCCACGGATTCCCGGACACCCCGGAGGATGCCTTCCGGGCTTTCTGCGGTCAGCTGGTTCAGGGTGTCGTCCAGGCGCTTCATACCGAACATGGCATTGCTGCGGTCCGTGGCCTCCGGCACACCGTCCGTATAGACGAAGAGCTTGTCGCCTGCCTCCAGCTGCAGATCATAGGATTTGTAGGGATACGAGGGGACGGCGCCCACAAACAGCCCATGTTTGTCTTTCAGGATCTCAAAGCCGCTTCCCGCCCGCATCAGCGCGGGATATTCGTGCCCGGCGTTGACGGCCGTGAGTTTTCCGGTCGAGACTTCCAGCACACCCAGCCATACGGTGACAAACATCTTTTCCGGGTTATCGGTGGACAGCGCTTCGTTGGCCTTCCGCATGATCTCGTCCGGCGGCAGGTTCTGCAGGGCGCAGGACTTCAGGATGACCTTGGAGATCATCATGTACAATGAGGCGGGGACGCCTTTGCCGGAGACGTCCGCAATCAGCAGGCACAGGTGGTCGGGATCGATGAAGAAGAAGTCGTAGAAGTCTCCGGCGACCTCTTTCGCGGGATTCATTGAGGCGAAGATCTCGAACTCATTACGGTCCGGGAAGGGAGGGAAGGTGTGGGGGAGGCGGGAATTCTGGATGCGGGCGGCCAGATCCAGCTCGGTCTGGATGCGTTCCTGCTCAGCAGCGTTGCGTGTTTTCTCTTCCGTATAATCGATGATACGGGTTTCCATGGACTGGATCTCGCGGTAAAGGTCTCCGATCTCGTCGTTCGAGCGGATTCTCAGCTGAGCCACATCGGTCCGGGTTTGCCCTTTCTCTTCGGCGGCAAAGTCTCTTGCGGCTTTCGAAAGGTCCCGGATGGGTCGCAGCACGATGTGCTTGAGCTGCAGCATGGTCACAAAACAGGCAAACAGCGCCAGACCGACGGTCATCAGGATGCAGGTCAGCATGAAACTATGCCGGGCGTTCATGATTTCGTTCACATCCATCTGCGCCCAGAGCCGCGCGATAACTTTCCCGTCTGCGTTCCGGATCGGCTGCACGGCAGTCAGGGCCTGACCGTCAGCATTCCGGACCAGGGTCGGGGAAATGGCCTCGTCGAGGGCGTAACCGGCGAACGCCGGATCGATCTCCAAGATGGCGCCGAAGTATTCGTCGTGCGTCGATACGGAAGCCGTCGCCTTGGACGTTTCGGACCGGTCGATGGCGAGCAGGTACCGTGTACCGTTCACGTCGCCTTCGATCCAGATGGCATTGAGATCGTGGTCCTGCTCGTCGGACTGAAGTCTTCTCTCCCGGTTGAGCATGTACCATACCTGGAGATAATCCGAGGCTGGCGAGCCTGTCTCAAGTGTACTGGCAGACGTGTACGCAGACAGCGATTCAAGATAGTGACCAACCTGATTATTGACCTCCTGCGAATCGGATGAAGAATTCCGGATCTCCTGCAGTTCCTCCGAATGCGCGATGACCAGAAGACGTTCAAGCATTGCCGGGTAATTCACATCCGACGGGGAATCGACTTCGTCAGAAGCATCGTCGATGCCTTCGATGGAGCAGTCGAAATCGTTGATCCATTCTGTCAGATCGTTGAGCACAGGGTCATAGACATTCTTGGTATAAACGTTATAGCTGATGATGATCAGGACGGTGGCGATCGTAAAGATCAGCGCCACGACAAGAAGATTGAGTTTGACGGCAAGAGATATATACGGCCTCTTTACCGTCAGTGTCTTTTTGGCTTTTGTCTCTGACATGGTGTGCGCTCACCTCCTGTTATGCTTGCATCAGGTTGATGCGGCTTGTTTTCAGAAAAGCAGCGTATCCGTCCGGGCGAGGAGATCGGCTAGCATGGCCTTGCTGTAGTCAATGACCGGGCGTTCCTCCGGGGAATCCATCCCGCCACGGCGGATGGCGCGGCGCAGGACGCGGGTGAAGCTGATGATCTTGGCCTTGTTTTCCACGCTGTTTAACACGGCCTCATCGTCGGTGCCGAGGTACAGCGCGAGGCTTTTGCGCCAGAATGCGCCGGCCGTATCCCAGTCGATCCCGAGGAAGCGCTCGACCACCCCGTGGTCCACACAGCCGAACCCTTCATAGGCGTTGTACATGCTGCCGAGCTCAAAGACCGGGTGGCCGTGACTGAGGGTGTCCATATCGATGAGCAGCGCTTCACCATTCTGGAGCATGATGTTTTTCACGTGATAGTCGCCGTGGACGATGTGCGCGTCTTCCGGCACCGCGTCGATCAGCGCGTGAAGTTTGTCGCCCTGATCAGCCGGGAGATAATCCCGGTCGAAGTCGGCCCATTTCAGCGCAACGGCTTTCATGCTCGGGATCAGGGAAGACTTGACGATTTTGGAATGGATCAGCTTCAGCAGGTCAATGTTCATCCGCGCGACTTCGTCGATGGATTTTTCTTTGTTGATCAGAAGCTTGGCGAAGCTGGTCGCGTTCAGGAGCTCGAACACGGAGCCGTAGGCGCCGCCTTCGATGCGCACCACATCGTAGGGGATGGCGGTCGGAATCCCGGCGATAAAGGCGGTGCGGGCCAGCTCACGCTCCCGGTGAATCTCCGGCAGGGCGTCCGCGTGCCGGTAGACCTTGACGATGGTATCCTGGTCGATGCGGTAGACTTTGCCGTTCGCGCCATGGCCGATGACCTCGCAGCCTTCCACGGAGATCACGCGGTACGCTTTCTGCACATGCATCAACTCGGTGAAGCCGGTCATTTCCAGGACTTCATAAACCTGGCTGTGAACGTTGACAAGGCAGGTGCTGTCGTAATCCTGCTTCAGCCGCAGGATAACGCGCAGGCCCGCGCTGGTGATGTAATCCAGCTTGTCGCAGTCCAGGACGACCGTCTCGTCGGGGTGACCGGCGATCGCGCTGCGGATCAAGCGCTCGGTTTCCGGCGCGTTGGTGGAATCAATGCTGCCGGTAAGAGGGATCATAAGGACGGGGCCGTCCGTGCGGGGGGCTGTCGAATTCATTACTCAATACCTCCAAAGACCCGGTCAACCAGCTGCCTGAATTCTTTCCAGGCCGATGTGTCACACATATCGGAGAGGATGTATGCGATCGACCTGTAATACCAGGCCTGTTCGGTGGGACTCGGCTGGTGGAAGCTTTCCCACATCGCGTCTCCCTGGGCTTCCCACATCCGGAGATAGGAGCGCATGTTGGCGAGCTTGTCCGAGAGCCACATGATTCTCGTACCCGGGTCCTCAGCGTGGCGCAGCAGGTTCAGGCTTTCTTCCTTGCGGACCTTCCAGCTGTCGCACCGCGACATCTCCGGGTGCGCTTCTTCCGTCTCGGACATGACCAGCCGCGCAACGCGCTCTCCGCACACGACGGCGATCTGCGCGGGGGTGATCCCGGCGTCCTCCACGGTATCGTGGAGCATGGTGGCCGCGAGGACCTCTTCGTCAGTGGTCAGGGTGCTGGCGATCACGGTCACCTCCATCGGGTGGAGGATATAGGGGAGGGAGACCCGCTTCCGCCGCATCCCGTTGTGCGCGGCGACAGCCAGGGCGATGGCCCGGTCCAGGATGCTCTTTTCGGTGCTCATAGGTTCTGATCGGATCCTTTCGTTTCGGATAATGACGGCTCCACATTTTTCAGGACGGTCAGGATGTTCTGCCCGTTCTTATACTCATAGGAGATAGAGTCCATGGTCTTCCGGACCATGAAGATCCCCAGGCCGCCGATCTGGCGCTGCCGGGCGGGGAGGCTGATATCGGGCGCTTCCCTGGACAGCGGATCATAAGGCACGCCGCTGTCGATGAAGGTGAGGATCACCCGCGTGGGTTCCTTCTCCACATCCACCCGGATGGTGGCATGGCCGTGGTTTGGGTAATAGGCGTAGTTGGCGATGTTTCCGAGGAGCTCGTCAACGGCAACTTTCAGTTGGATGCGGGTGCGCAAGGGACAGTTGAATGCGATGAGGTGCTGATCGACAAAGCCGGTCACCTTGGAAATGTTCTCCAGGGTTGCCAGAACGGTGATTTCATTGGTCATGGCAGGTCTACCTCTCTGTGAAGGCCGAGTTTCCTGTGCAACTGAGCGCATTATAGCATCATTTCCCGCCGCTGGCAATCCATCGCAGAAAGAAAAGACACAGTGATACTTGACAACCCGGCGGTCTCATGCCACAATAGCGGCAGAAGGCAGCGCGAAAAGCCAGGCCGGAAGGAGGAACAATTTGATGAAAGAACTGAAAGGCACCAAGACCGAGCAGAATCTGATGGAAGCTTTTGCGGGTGAGAGCCAGGCACGGAACAAATACACCTATTTTGCCTCGAAAGCGAAGAAGGACGGCTATGTCCAGATTGCGAAGCTCTTTGAGGAGACCGCCGACAACGAGAAGGAGCACGCCAAGATCTGGTTCAAGCTCCTCGAGGGCGGCTCTGTGAAGGACACCGCCAGCAATCTCCTGGCCGCGGCCGAGGGTGAGCATTTCGAGTGGACCGACATGTATGCCCGGATGGCGAAAGAAGCCCGTGAGGAAGGCTTTGACGAGATCGCGGCAAAGTTTGAGATGGTTGCCGCCATCGAGCGCGCGCATGAGGAGCGGTACCGCAAGCTCCTGGCGAACATTGAGGGCGACCTGGTGTTCAGCCGCGACGGAGACTGCGTCTGGGAGTGCTCCAACTGCGGCCACATCGTCATCGGTCCCAAGGCCCCGGAAGTCTGCCCGGTCTGTGACCATCCGCAGAGTTATTTCATGCTCAGGGCGGAGAACTATTGATCGAAACAGATCTGATCTTTCCAGCGTATATGACGTCCCCCGGCATGGCCGGGGGATTTTGAAGTGGAATCAGTTTCAGAGCGAAGCCCCACCACCGCTACGGCGGTCCCCCTCCCCGGCGAGCCGGGGAGGAAAGAAAATGGTTGAAGCAGATGACATTTTCCGCATAAACGCGCTTTTCCTCGCATGATCCTTATCTCCCCAGCTTTCTGGGGAGATGTCGCCCGAAGGCGACAAAGGGGCGAAACAAAGGAATAGATTGCATGGAATAGAGCGAAAAACAGCAAATAAACTCAAAAACAAGAGATTATTAAAAAGAAACATACAAAATTACCATATCCTGACCAACTTTGACCAAACACGAAGATTGACTTTCTTTGACCAATGATGTATTCTTTAGGCGCAGTCAGGAAAGACTGTACCGGGAACACCGGAAAAAGAATGCAAGCCTTCCCGAATACCAAGAATCAGCAGAAATGCAGAAGATTCAGGGAAAGGGGAGGACAAATTAAAAGGAGGCAATCTTATGTATACTGTTGTACCGTACAATCGTCATCACAATCATCCGACCCCTGCGTTTGATCCCTTCTTTGCCCCAATGGCCAACTTTGCCGAGAACTTCATGAGGCCCTTCTTCGACATGAACCACTCGGCTCCCCAGACCTTCCGCGTGGACGTGAAGGACACCCCGGAGGAGTGGGAACTCTCTGTGGAACTGCCTGGCGTGAAGCCTGAGGACATCAGCCTGAAGGCCGAGAACGACGTACTGACTGTCTCTGCCGATGTGAACAGCGAGCGCAGTGAAGAGCGTCATCACTATGTGTACACTGAGCGCCGCACCGGCCGCATGAGCCGTTCCTTCTCCCTGGAGGGCGTTGATCAGGAGAAGATCAGTGCTTCCTACGAGAACGGCGTGCTGAAGATCGACCTGCCCAAGATGGCCCCTGTTGCCCCGAAAGGCGCGAAGACCATCGCCATCGCCGGCGTGCCGGAGAAGAAAGAGGCCGCCGAGGGCGGGGAGAATGCCAAAGAATAAGGCATAGTGCAAGTATAACGCAAACTGAAAAGAGGAGTCCTGCGCGGGCTCCTCTTTTGCGTAGTGAAGATCAGAGCTTGACAGTTCCCATGAACAGCTGGATGATCAGGATGATTGCTAAGTGTAGAGGGTAGAAGCTGTAGCCGAGCCATTTGGGAAGGTGGAAGCTCCGGGGATGGCGGCAGCGGTCCACCGGGATGGGCCAGAGGGAATGGACAAGCCATTCCGGGCAACGGAGGAAGCGCATGAAGCGAATCCGGTAAAGCTTCACAGAAGTGAGGACATCCGCGAGCCATTCGGGGAGCTGGCAGCTTTCCGGAAGGCGTACCAGCATCAGCGGGAGGGAGAGGATCGCCATGGGCTGTAGTTTGAGCCACGGTGACAGGATCGACTTCCAGGGGGCGTTGGCTGTGATGGAGGTGAACGTGAACCCGAAGACCTTTGTCAGCGCGGAGGAAGTCGAGCCCCAGAACAGGCAGAAGGCGATCATGACGGCCGCGATGCCGCGGCGGCGGTCCTGGACCGCGTACAGGCAGTAGACCAGGAGGATGCCCTTCCATCCGTAGGAGAATTTTCCGCAGCAGCACTCACCCAGCACCAGCATGATGGCAGGACCGATCACGGAGAAGCCCCACACTTTCGTCCGCATGCACCATAGGCCCAGCAGGGCGAACATCAGCTCAAAGAAGATGTTCAGGTCGAGCCACTCGTGATGCATGGCCAGGGCATAGATGGGCTGGGAGATCACACCGACCAGCAGCAGGCGAAAGAGGTACTTCGGGATGCTCTTGGAGTAGTGGAAGCCAACGACCAGGCACCAGCAGTAGAGCGGGAAAGCGATGCGCCCGAAGATGCGGAGCTCGATTACCTTCGGCAGCAGGGTGGCGCCGACATGGTCGCAGCACATGAAAATCAGGGCCAGCAGCTTCAGGAAGCCGGTGGCCGTGTTGCCGGCGATGGGGCGCTTTGCTGAGCGCGGCAATGCAAGCTCACTCATTGCGCTGCCTCCGGCTCCTCGTCCGGGAAGCTGTCCTCAAAGGGTTCGTATCCCGTGCCGGGATGCTTGCTGTCCGCGCCGAAAATGTGGGTGATGACTTCGTAATGCGGGTGCAGCTTTTTGGAGGTCAGGTTGCGCCAGGTGCCCGCCGTGGAGTAATGCGTGGAGTCCACCTCCGTGTCCGGGAGGGCTTCCTTCAGCATTTTCACGACATCCTTCGGGATCTCCGCGTTCTTGTAGTACCAGCCGCTCCGGTAGCACCACAGCCGCTTCAGCTGGGTCAGGGAGGTCAGGGGTGTCCAGTCATGGACGCGGTTGAAGCAGATGTTCAGATCCAGCAGGTGGTCCAGCCCGGAGAGGGGTGTCAGGTCCTCGATGCGATTCTTAAAGATCTCGAGGTATTCGAGCTTCTTCAGGTCCGCGAGGGGGGAGATATCGGTGACGTAGTTGCACGCGACGATCAGCACGCGGATCTCCGGCAGGTCCCGCAGGAACTCAAGGCTCTTGACCTCGTTGTGGCCTACGTCCAGGGCCTTCAGGCACCAGCAGTACTTCAGGATCTCGAAGTCTTCGCTGGTATGGTGCGTGCTCTTGTTGTTGTGCAGGGTCGAGAACGCGCTGGCGTCGGTGCGGATCAGGTGCTTGTGGTCGCGGGCCTTGATGACCAGGGTCCATCCCCAGCGCACGTTCGGGAAGCGCTCGGCGAGCGCGTCGCAGTCGGCTTTCATCATTTCGTTGGCGAACATATCCACCTGCTGGAGATTCGGCAGCTTGGCCAGGAAATCCGCCAGTCCGTTCAGGTCCTGTACCTTTGTGTCGCCGAAATCGACATAAGTGGCGTCATCGGGTACAGTCACGCCCTCAAAGGTCTGGTCGGCGCAGGCCGCACCGAGCGCAAGGCAGAACAGCATGGTGATCCCGAGGAGTAAGAGCAGCTTTTTCATGGTCAGGCCTCCTTAAGCGTTGGTGGATGGATGGGTTGCCGATGGTTGATCGGCAGGGGACAGATCGGAGGAAACAACGGCATTCTTCGGGACCCAGCCGCTGAACACGGTTTCGTCCCCGTCAGAGCGGGCCTCGATCCCGCCGCCGGCGCGCTCGAGGGTCCGACGGGCGATGTACAGGCCCATGCCGTGGCCGTCGGCCTTGCCGGTGACGCCGGCGTCGAAGAGATGTTCGCGGATCGCATCCGGGATAGGCGCGCCGGTGTCTGCGACCGCGAAGCGCAGGGCGTGCAGGTCTTCCTCGAGGCAGATGCGCAGGCTGCCTTCCCCGTTTTCCCGCACGGCGTCCATCGCGTTGTCGATCAGGTTGGAGAGGACTTTGCACATCTCCCAGCCCTCGATGGGCAGCGCGCTCCAGTCGCTCCGGATCTCGAGCTCGACGGGGATGCCTTCGCGCTCGCAGGCAGCCAGCTTCACCTGGAGAAGCGCATTGACGGCGGGGACGGCGGTCTTCATGGCCCGGCTGACGGCCGTGATCTGGCCGTAGACCTTCTCGATGTAACGGTTGGCCTCTTCATGCTCGCCCATCTCCGTCAGGCTGTAGACGACCTGCAGATGGTTAAGGAAGTCGTGCCGCTGGGCGCGCAGGGTGTTGTTCAGCTCCGCCATGTTCTGCAGGGCGGAGGACATTCCGTCGGCGTCCTCGTAAAGGCGGCGTGTGTTCAGGGCGTCCCGGATGTTCAGGCAGGCGCTGACGGTGACCACCGCCGCGGCTCCGAGGGCAACCAGACGCAAAGCCTGCGGATGCATCCGGATGGAGTCCGGCACCCAGAACTGCAGGATGACAACCAGCGCCATCGCCGCGATCTGTAAGGCGT
This sequence comes from Clostridia bacterium, assembly GCA_017552615.1. Lineage (GTDB taxonomy): Bacteria > Bacillota > Clostridia > Christensenellales > Aristaeellaceae > RUG11272. Next base: position 110,516 of record JAFZPI010000044.1, on the reverse strand, counting down.
TGACGACGATGACCAGGGAAGCTGCTTTCCGGATGCGTGCCTGCCCGGTAAGTCTCTTCATTCGCTCCACCTCCCGATCTGCTCCGTCGGCGGACGTCCCGGTTCCCAGATAAAAGGCGCGAAGCTCGTCAGAGCGCGCTGCGCCAGCCATGGGTAGACCGCCTGGCCATTCTCGGTCCGCATGGTGTGCGCCGCGGCTTCGAGCTGCATCAGGGCGTTCATGGCGCCCTGCAGGCCGAGGACTTCGGCAGCTGCGGCGAAGCCCGATTTGGCTTCCTGCGCGATGGCCGGGTCGGTCCCGTGGCCCGAGACAGAGACGCAGAAGGCTTCAGCGTGTCGGATGATGAAGCGGATCAGGCGGTCGGCCTGGCTGTCCCCTGCGCTGAGAAGCCGCTGGACCAGCGCCCACTCGCTGTTGAGGCGGTTCAGCGCCGGCAGGATATCGACCGGTGTCGCGTCCATGTAAACCTGCAGGATGCCGCAGCAGGCCGCGATCGCCGACGGAGTGTCCCGCATCAGCCGGAAAACCGGGAGGACCAGGGTCCGTGCGTTCCGAGCCGCCTCATCGGCCGTGAAGGCATAGCAGAGTTCGCGCAGGTTGTCGTCCGAGGGGTAACGCAGGCACAAGCCGAGGTGGACCTCCGAGCCGATACGAGGGATACAGTCGTCGCCGTTGAGGATATGGCACATTGGCCAGTCACCGGGATGCTCGATGGCATCGCCGCAGGCGACCTTCGGGGAGGCAAATCCTACGCCCTGCACCAGTTCCGGAAGCACATTCCTGCGGGTCAGGAGCCGATGTACATAGATCTGCATGACCGCCGCACCGAGACTGTGGCCGGTGAGGAAAAGTCGGAAAGGACTGTCCGGGCGGGCGCAGGCTTCGATGACTGTGCGGAGCGTCAGGCGCTTGAGGCCCAGCTGTTCCGCCGCTTGTGGGAAGTCAATAGCGTCCTCCGCTTCTTCAAAGGCCAGGGTGCGCCGGAGGAAACCGCGGTGCAGGCCGTCTTCGTTCATCATGTCGAAGTTGGCCATCCAGTCTTCCAGCCGGACAGAACCCATAAAGCTGACGGCTACGATGAAGCGGCCGTCCGGGATCCTGCGGAGCATGGCCAGGGTCTTGACTCCGCTGCCGTTCCGCCACTCGCGGATGCCGGAGGCCAGTCCGCGGCGGAGCGGATGGCTCTGTAGTTTTTTTCGGGCTTGCCGCAGGCCGTTCAGGCTCCCGTACTCGCCGGAGAGGTTCAGCCCGTCGGTGATATCCGGTCCGAGCTGTGCGCAGGCGTCCTGCCAGCCCGTTGCGAGGAAGGGTTCCAGCTCCAGCGCATAGACCGCGGAGGCCATGGCGGCGGCGAGGCGGAATACCCTGCTGTCCGGCGGGGGACGGAGAATGCCGAAAGGATCGCGCTGCCAGGGGAGGAGCAGCGGCGACACATCTCCCGTGTCCAGGATCGGGTCCAATGGCATCGCTTCGTTCACCCCTCGTCCTTCGGCGTATAAGAAGCCCCCAGAATGTCCGTCACCGGGAGGGTCACGCGGGCCGGGGGCCGCACGATATAAAGCGTGACCTTGCCGTCCGCCATGGCTTCGACCACGGCGTTGGCCTGTCGCATCCTCCCTTCGGGATCGAGATAAATCACCCGGATCGCCTTATCCCGCTCCAGGGAATACCGCAGGAATCGCTCCATGTCTCAGCCCTCCGGGACCCGGTAGATGCAGCGCCCGCTCTCATCGTACACTTTTTCGAACAGTTCGTCAAAGGCGTTGGTATCCACATCGAATTTCGTGGCTTCGCCTCCGAAGGTCGAAGAGAGCGAGATATAGTCTACCCCGTACTTGCTCAGCACATCGAGGTTGTTCGTCGGGTCCTCGTAGAATCGGCGGATGTCCGCATGCGTCTGCCGGGTGTCAAACCCGTGCCAGTAGAGCCACAGGTCCGGCCCGCAGACGATCGTGCGGCCTGCGATCGAATCCACCGGGTTCAGGTGTTCCTCCCAGCCCGTGAGGAAGACGGCATCCTCGTCGGTGTTCTCCTTGATCCATTCCGCCATGGCGACGTCTTCCTTGCGGTATACCTCGTAGTTGGAGACGACTTCCCGGGCCAGGGTGAGCCCCGCCGAGAGGAAGAATGCCACCGCACAGAGCACGGCCAGTGCCCAGCGGCTCCGCATCCCGCGCAGCCTCCGGAAGACGGTCACGCACCAGTCCGCTGCGACAAAGCAGCACAGGAGCCAGGCCAGATAAAAGAGCTTGTTGTTGTCGTACTCATTGGGCTGGAAACGGATGAGTTCCGCCGCCAGCCAGATCAGTCCGGCCCCGTACAGGATGCGCCGGTGCCTCGGGTTCTTCTCGAGAACGGCCATCAGGACGATCAGGAAGGGCAGTCCGATATTCTTGAGATAGAACCAGATATACAAGTCCCGCATGCCTTCGCCGCCGCGGTTGTTGACCCAGTTGAACTGGAAGGTCAGGAAGCTGCTGCCCGCGTTTTCCCCCTGTCCGAAGGCCTGGTGGAAGGTGAAGCCGAACAGCTGCGGCAGGGCCAGCATCGCGGTGATGCCGGCGTAAATCGCATACTGTTTGAGCCAGTATAACCGATCCGGCCCGTGGATCATGTCGTACAGCAGGAATCCCGCGGAACACAGGGCCAGCGCCAGGAAAGAATGGGTGTGAATCAGCGGCAGGGCGCCTGCCCAGACGCCCAGCAGCGCGATATGGCGCATGTCGGCGCTTTTTCGTTTCAGCGATCCCCCAAAACCGGTCCAGAGAAGGTAGAGACAGGGCAGCACCATGCAATAACCGCCCAGGAAGGTCCGCTGCGGGACAAACATATCCGCAATGACATTGCTCCACCGCAGGTTGTTGGGGTCCGGCTGGTTGGTGGGGGTCGTATAGTAGCCCTCCATGATCGTGTCGAGACGGTTCAGGATCTCCGGCTGAATCTCTGCATTTCCATGGCGGCCGATGGACCAAGCGTAATTAGAGACGATCTTATCGAGTTCCTCAATGAAGTCCTGACGCGCATCACTGTCAACAGACTGGTACCAGTCAACCTTGGTAAGATAATCATCCATCAGGCTATCCAGCTTTTGCAGGGTTTCTGTACGGCCTTCGTAGGCGGTTCCGCCGGCGTTGTCTATATCGTAAATGAAGCCGAGACCGCCATTGAGGAAGAACAGCAGCGCTGCGAGCACCGTCGCGGCCTTGGTCGCGGAGAGTTCCCGGCCCAGGACCATGACGCCAAAGGCCAGGAGCAGGAACATCAGCACAGCCGGAACGATCGTGGCTGCCTGCAGGGACATATCGAAAAGATAGAAGGTGGTGGACAGGCTGTCCGTCAGGAAGGGATAGCTCAGCCTGTGCCCGGGATAGAACGGGTATTCCGGCGGGAAGGAAGCGTTCTTCAGTCCGGTGATGAAGGCGGTGTGCATCGGCAGATCGCCATAGGTGGACTGGCCGACCCACCAGTTGCCGTCCGCGTCCACGCGGTAGACATGGGTGTATTGCAGGTAGGCGAACAGCGCGGTCAGGGGCAGGACGACCGCCAGGGAGATCCACAGGTGCCTCCGTTCTTTCACGTTCCATTCGGCAGGTGCACGACGATCCCTGAAAATGAAGCACAGAAGGGTCGCCAGGCCCAGGAGACCCAGCGCCGCGAGGTGAGCTTCGACCGTGAAGCCCAGCGCGAAGGCGCACAGCGCCGGCATCCACATCATGGAGAGCAGGCCGAGCGAGCATCCGAGCCAGAGACGGTTCAGGGGACGATGGGTCGGCAAAAGGCAGCGGGCCATCACACAGCCACAGCTCAGAAACGGCAGGAGATACAGGACTGCCAGCACGCCATCACCTCCGAAATCAAAAACGATTATAGCATAAGTTGCGGAGAAGGGAAAGGGATTGAAAGAATTGGATTTTGACTTCGAAGAGGACAGAAGAAGGGGCGTAATGACTTGAATCGGCGACAAAAAGATGTCCTCAGGCCTTGAAGATACATGGGTTGACAGATTGTGGAAAACGATGAAATGTTCGCAAATCTTGAACATTCGGCTTTTACAAATCCAAAGAATCCACAACCTCGTCCGGCACGGACGTGCATTCCCTGTGAAAAGGCTGTGGATAATTTCGGACGAAGCATCTTCATATCGAGAACCCATATAACAAGCAGGATGACATAAAAGTACACAACGGATACAAATGATGCTTGAAAGAAACTTATACACAGACTTATCCACAGAAATGACGTTGTCCGGCGAACAGGAACGCAAACACAGGCAAAACTCTCCACTGGGTATCCACAAGGTGGAGATGCCAGAATTACGAACAAAATCCCTGAATATTCAAAGAATGTTCACAAGGAAAACAATACCATCGGCATGCTTGCAGGAATATCTAAAATGAAATCGTTCGTACAAAGTAACGACATGAAACGAATGTTACAAATGAAAAATCATCTCATGCGTCAGCCGTTTTTGCGCAAAAGCCTTGACAGGAAGCCGTGGGAACGAGTACAATACAATCGGTTCTGTCTATGACCGATTCTTTGGCTTGCTCCTTTGGCGGGGCAAGTGGAAGGAGGAAGGGCAGCCGCGGCTGTCCCGAGCAGAGATGAAACGCAAACTGACGGTTCTGTTGCTGATCCTAGCAGCGCTCCTGGCGCTTATTTGCTGCGCGTATGCGGAGGAAGACCCGATCAAGGTCAAGCTTGAATTCCCGGATAATCCCAAATCTGCCTTTGACGGTGCCGGTGAAGTAAGGGTTACCATCACCGTGAAGAATATCAGTGACCGTGCCCTGCCGGGACCTGTGACCCTGTACGATCCCTCCAGCAAGCCGGTGGAGAGCTTCGGCGCTCCCGTGCTGGAAGTTGGCGCATCCAAAGCCTGGGAAGGCACCTGGATGGTCACCGAGGAGATGCTGGATGAAGGGAAACTGGCCTTTGTCCTTCACTACTTCTATTATCTTGAAGACGGTACCGTCGACGAAAAGAGTGTCGCTTACCGGAAACCCATCCGCCGCGTGGACGCGGAGCCCTCGGTGGAGATGTCACGCACGATCACACCGACCATGGCGGCCCAGGGACAGAAGATCACTGTGACCTATGAGATCGCAAACACGGGCGAAGTCCCGGTGGAGAACGTGACGATCACGGAGCACGCCTCCATGAACCTCCAGGCTGCGAGCGTCGGGACCATTCAGCCGGGGGAGAAAGCGAGCCATACCTTTACGGTTACGATGGACAAGAGCGACATGCTTTCCGGCGCGACCGTTTCCTATACGGGCAACGGCCTGACTTACAGCCACCAGAGCGAAATCGCCTCCATCCGTTACGGCGAGGTCAACCTGACTGCGGCCATCAGCGCCGATAAAAAGGGCGGTGTCATGGGAACACAGGCGACCCTGACCATCACCCTGACCAATAAGGGCAAGACCGACTACGAGCATATCACGATCTCCGATCCCGTCCAGGGCGACCTCTTCTCCGACCTGACCGTGAAAGCAGGCCAGAAGGAGACCCAGACCCTGACCGTGGACATCGACGAGACCCGCAACTACCAGTTCTATGTCTCCGGCCGCGATACCGAGGGTGTCCAGGTTGATATGGCTACCAACCAGCTGACCATCACTGCCATCAGCCCGGATGATGTGGTCGACCTCGAGCTGGAGATCACCGCGGACCGCGATTCCGTCCAGGAATTCCCGGGAATTGTTGTCTTCACCGCCAAGGTGACAAACAATTCCGCCGCCGAACTGACCGACGTATCCCTTTATACATCCGGCGCCAACTTCAGCGAGCGCCTGACGGTCTTCCCGTCCATCCTGCCCGGGGAGACCCGCACCTATACCCGCGACCTGAACGTCTCCATGGTCGGTGATTACCAGTTCATGGTCAAGGCGGTGGACCAGATCGGCGAGGCCCACGAGTTCAAGAGCAATATCCTTTCGATCAAACAGGCGAGCGCCACACCGGCGCCGACGAGCCGGGTCATCCAGCAGCCGAAAGAGCCCACCCCGATCCCGCGTCCCACCGAACCTCTCCGCGAGAGCTTCAACCGCGGAAAGAGCCAGAGCGGCACCGGGAGCGGCCTGAGCACCCTCCAGATCGCCGGCATTGTCCTGCTGGTGCCTGCGCTGATCGGCCTGATCCTGCTGATCATCGGTATCATCGCCCGCGCGAAGAAAGCCGCCGACCATCGCGCCGCCCTGGACCACCTCCAGGTGAGGTCCATCCGCGACTATGAGGCGGAGACTGACCAGCCGGAGTATCCGCAGCAGCCCGAACCCGTTCCGGAACAGCCTGTTCCCCAGCCGGATGACGATTTCGAGAAGGCCGTGGAAGCCGCCGCGCGTCGCCGCCGCAACCGCCAGGAACCGGTTCAGACCTCCGATGAATCCACCTGGATCCCCGAACGGCTGAAGAACGGCAGCCCGGACAACTCCACCCCAAACGGACCCACGCAGTAATGTGTTTTCACCCGCGCCTGTGCTTGATTGGGCGCGGGTTTTCCTTCGGAACAGACAGGGCTGTGCCGGACGGCCGGGATGTCTGTTTTGTCTATAATCCGGCACGTTTTGGATATGTACAATTCGGATGCGAAAACCTATAATGGAAGCAGTGATAAGAGGAAGTCTCTTTGCTGCCGGGAGGTGAGCGCTTGCGCAGGCAGCGTACCGTTGCGCAGTACCGCGCCATCGACCTTGTGATCTTTGCCGCATTGCTGGCGCTCTTTGAATTTGTGCTCTGCAAGGCGGGAACCGTCTGGTACAGCCGGGAGGCGTATGTGATCTCGCTGACCCCGCTCTTCACCGCCGTGGTGATGATGCGCTGGGGCGTGTGGGGCGGGATCCATGCGCTCCTCGGCGGAGTACTGTGGGTCGTCTTCTACGGCATGAGCCTCGGCGCCGGATGGGAAAACTATCTGATTTACGGGATCGGGAATCTCGGTGGGCTGGCGGGCCTGGCCATGCTGAAAAAGCCCAGTTGGAAAGCTGTCCGGGACAGCGCCTGGCTGACGCTCGCGTACGGGGCTGTGGTCCTGCTGGGGATGATGACTGGCCGCGCGCTGATCGCCTGGATCCTGGGTGCTCTGCCGAAGACCCTGATACTCTTTTATACGCCGGAAGTCGTGACCGCGCTCTTCACGCTGGTGGCTCTGTGGATCGTGCGGCGGCTCGACGGCATGTTTGAAAACCAGCTTCATTACCTGAAGCGCGTTCATCGGGAGATGCAAAGCGAGGAAGAAGGGGGATCCGAATGAAAGCCAAAGGATCGGACTATCTGGTCTTTGACACCGAGGCCGGTGTGTGGCGGCAGAATCCGGAGCAGATCGTCCGCGACGAGGTCGAAAAGCACCACTGGAAACATGTGGCGGTGACCGTCCTCAAGGACTGGCGTCTGTACCTGATGCTGGTTCCGATGATCCTGGTCTTCCTTTTCTGGCGCTATTTTCCGATGTATGAGCTGCTGGGCTCGTTCAAGGTAGAGGACAACGTCAAGCCGGTGGCGGAGCGCCTGTTCCTCGGGTTCTCCAACTTCAAGGCGCTGCTGACGGGTTCCGGTACCTTCTCCCAGTACTCGACGGAGTTCTGGCAGGCGATGCGCAACACCTTCCTGCTGAGCTTTTATGGGCTGTGCTTCGGCTTCCCGATGCCGATCCTCCTGGCCCTGTTCTTTAACGAGATCCGCGGTAACATCTCGAGAAGCATCCTGCAGGTACTCACCTACCTGCCGAAGTTCATGTCCACGGTCATCATGACGTCACTGATCATCATGCTGATCAAGGGCGCCAACAGCGTGTTGGAGACGGAACCCGGCATCCTCGCGCAGCTGCTGCAGCGGCTGGGGCTCATCACGGAGGAATCGGCCAACGCTGGTATCCTGCGGGATCCCAACTACTTCCGCGCCATCTACCAGGTCACCGGCATCTGGGAGACGGCGGGCTATGACAGCATCGTGTTCTTCGCGGCGATTATCGCCATCGCGCCGACCAGTTACGAAGCGGCGCAGATCGACGGCGCGAACAAATGGGCCCAGATGCGTTACGTGGTCCTGCCCAGCATCCTGTCCACGATCGTTATCATGCTGATCACCCGGATCGGCAACATGCTGTCGATCGGCTATGAGAAAGTCATCCTCCTGACTGAAAACCAGGGCAGCAATCTTCTGAAAACCGCACAGGTCATCTCGACCTATTCCTGGACGAAGAAAGCCGACAAGCCCGGTATCGCCTCGGCTGCTGAAATGCTGAACAACGTGGTCGGCATGCTCCTGGTCATCGGCGCCAACACCATTGCCCGCAAGGCATCCAACGTCTCCCTCTACTGACGGGAAAGGAGGTCCGGAGGATGAAACGAAAGCTTGAGGTTTCCGAGCTTATCTTCAGGGTCATCAGCTATCTGCTGCTGACGGTCTTTGCCCTGTGCTGCCTGTATCCTTTCCTCTACGCGGTCTCCGCTTCCATCAGCGGACGCGCCTATGTCGAGAACGGCTTGATCGAGACGGAAGTGACCCGGGAGCGGACTGACGAACAGGGCAACAAAGTGCTGGACGCAGACGGCAATCCCGTGATGGAGACTGTCATCGTCAAAGAGCGCGCCCGTCTGATCCTTCTGCCCAAGGATGTCCAGCTGGCGGCATTCTCGGACATGTTCAAGAATGACGTGTTCTGGAACTCGTATTCGAACACCCTGTTCCTGACGGTGTTCGGCACGGTGTGGTCGCTGGTCGTGGCCATCCTCGGTGCCTACGCCCTGAGCAAAAAACGCTTGTTGTTTCGCAAGTTCTTCAATTTCTTCCTTGTTTTTACGATGTGGTTCTCCGCCGGCATCGTGCCGCAGTACCTGAACTACGTGCACACCAAAGAAGTCTTCAACGGCATCGGCATCATGGATGACAAGTGGCTCGTGGTCATCGCGATGGGCATGGCGGCCATGAACATCATCCTGCTGCGCAACACGTTCGAAAACGTGCCCAGCGAGATCGAGGAGGCCGCCATCGTGGACGGCGCGACCGAGATGCAGGTCCTGCGCCAGGTCTATATCCCGATGTCCAAATCGACGATCGCGACAGTCGCCCTGTTCTTCGCGGTATCCCGCTGGAACGGCTACTTCTGGGCCGCGCAGATGATCTCGAGCGAGAACGAGAAACCGCTGCAGGTCTTTATCCGAAATAAATTAAACGAATTAAGTGAGCTGGAACAGATCCAGATCTTTGAGCTCAATCACGATTACGCGCCGGATTCGGTGATCTATTCGCTGATCGTGTGCTCGATCATCCCGATCCTGGTCATCTACCCCTTCATCCAGAAGTACTTCGCCAAAGGCACAAACGCCGGCGGTGTGAAGGAATAATAAAAAGGAGGAACCCTACATGAAACGTATCCTTGCTGTGATTGCCTGCTTGCTGGTGCTCTGCATGGCGGGCGGTGCGCTGGCGGAAACCACCCTGCGCATGGCTGTCGGCTACAACAGTGCCAAGACCGGCCTGGTCTTCGACGCGGAAACCGCGGGCGAAGGCATTACCCTTGCTGACGGGAAGACCTACCACACAGGCGATCTCAAGCCCACCTGGGTCGCCATCGGCGAGCTGCTCGGCATCACGTTTGAGAGCAAGTACCAGGGCAACAATGCCGGGAAGGAATGGGACTACTGGAAAGACCGCCTCAATGAAGTGGACATGGTCAGCGGCACCGCTTCTACCCTGTCCGAGGCCGGTGAGAAGGGCCTGGTCGTGAACCTGGCCGATCACCTTGACGAAATGCCCAACTTCAAGGCTTATCTGGAAGCCAACCCCATCGTGCTCCTCTCCATCACCGGCAACACCAACACGGGTGCCATCTACTTCAGCCCCTACTTTGACGGTGTCAACGACATCGAGCGTATGCCCCTGATGCGTGTGGACTGGGTCGTGAAGCTCCTCGACGGCGAGGGCGCCTTTGCGGCAGAGACCTGCGGCACCACGGCCGCGGCCGTCTATGAGCCCTACATGCCCACCGAGGGCAAGGTCGAGATCGACGTGGTGAACCTTGAGGGCACCGCGGTTGAGACCGTCACCAAGGATTACGACGCGGCCGGCAACATCGTTGCCAAGATGAACGCGGCCGGCCCCGTGAGCGGCGTGGACGCGGTCAACATGCTGCGCGAATACATCGATGTCGCGTACAACGGATACTACGGCACCGAGCGCTCCAACCTCTTCATCGGCCAGAACGCCGCATGGGATGCCGACGAACTGGTGGCTCTGCTCCGCTGCGTCGTGGCCAACGCTTACACCCTGAACGGCACCGACACTGTGCAGGGCCTCTTCTCCCGCGAGGACAACAACAATCAGCGCCGGATCGACCTGTTCCGCTTTGCGGGCCACCTCTTCGGCGTGCGCGGCATGGAGTCCCGCCAGGATTTCCTCTATGTGGATGTGGACGGCCAGCTGAAGGATGCTCGTCAGGATGCCGTCGCCTACGAAGCCCTCGAGCGGATGCATGACATGGCCGAGGAAGGCCTGATCTCCCTGGCATACCTGCAGGGCGATGAAGTGAACAGCTCCAAGTACCTGGAAGGCGACCTGGGCTTCATGTCCTATGACTACAACCAGACCCAGACCGTCATGAACGCCACCAAGCTCCAGGAAGGCGAGAAGTACATGGCCGTGATGGTGCCCGTCGCCAAGTGGTACGACGGCTCCAGCGAAGACGGCGTCTTCATGCGCTTTACCGAGTCCTGGCGTTCCGTCAAGACCGACGGCTGGGCCATCTCCGCGGCCGGTGTGGCCGGGGACGACGCCAAGCTGAAGGCTGCCCTGTCCCTCATCGACTACGCTTACTCCGAAGCGGGCCAGATCCGCATGAGCTACGGCCCCGACGCTTTCATCAAGACCAACGACGACGGCAGCTATGTGACCTTCTCCTTCAACGGCAAGGATATGCCCGTGATCGCGGACGCCACCTATGAAGAACTGTGGGCCAAGGCTTCCGGCAACTACACCAACTATGCGCGTATGTACCTGGGCTCCACCCTGTCCTTCGCGAAGAGCCAGGCCTTCGAGTACCAGTGCACGCATGAGGTCGGCAAGGAAGGCGCCGGCCGCATCTCCACCGCGATCGCCCTCGGGACCATCAAGCACCCCGAACTGGCGCTGGTGGAGGATGCCTGGTGGTACACCTCCGTGCCCACCGTCCTGCCCAACACCTCCGTGGAGACCGAACGCCTGAACAGCTTCACCGCGCTGACCTCCAACGGCAACTTCTCTGCTTCCAAGGGCGGCGAGAACCTGTTTGTGGATGTGATCGTCAAGGGCCTTGAGGGCTGCGGCTATGCCGACGCCGAGGCCGCTGCCAAGACCGTGAACGAAGAATGGTTCGGCAAGCAGTACCTCCAGCTCAAGAATGCGGCCTTCGAACGCCTGATCGACTACTACTACGACATCACCGAGTAAGACCGGTCCCGGATGAATCCATGGCCACCCCGCCCCTGCTGTTTGCGCGGGGGCGGGGTGGCAGAATCGGGGGAGGAGTGCTGTCATGTACAAGAAGCAAATGAACGCCCAGCGGATCCTGTGCATCCTGTCGGTCATCGCGAGTGCACTGGTTTTTGCCTATTCGCTGGGGATCCTGACGGACCTGTACGACATGCTCTATCCCATCACGGATGGCAAGACCGACGTGGACGTTTCCCTGTACTATGATATGCAGAGCTTTGTACGGCAGTTGGAAATCATGGGCATCGGGCTGATCCTGGTGTCCTGCACGCTCTTCATTACCAACACGCAGAGCCGGAGAAAATACTATATCAGCAATATCGTCAGCACCCTCCTGGTGTTTGGCTGCAATGTGGCCGCGGCGGTCTGGGCACACCTGAAGCTTATGCCATACCGTCAGCGCTTTGTGGATCTTGATTTCGGCGCCATTGAGGCGTTTCACGCGGACGCGGGCACCCCGGACCTTGTGTCCCGGTCCACCTTCTGGTTTGACCTGTACTGGGCGGTGTTCGGCTATGCCCTGTTGGTCTCCATCCTTCTGATTTTGAATCTGTTCTGGAAAAAGTCGCTCATGAAACAGGAGCGCGAACTGCTGAACGGCAATGGAAAGGCGGTGTCCGTATGAACGATGACCGGATCCAGGTCGACCGCATGAGGTATACGAAGAACACAGCCTCGTCCCGTTTGGCTCTGCTCGCTATCCTCTTCAATGTGCTGTACTTTGTCAGTATCTATAAATTAGATCTCTATGAGCCCCGGATCACTTCGGATACCACGGGCATGTTTGACGTCTACTATACTGGCATGCTTGGGTTGTCCATTATCCTCAACCTGGTTTTCATGCTCATGGCTTTCCTCGCTTCCGAAGGCGTGAAGAATTACCAGAAGCGCTTTTCCCGCGTCATGATCGAGTTGGCGATCGTACAGATCTGCCGGATCTTCATCTTCCCGCTTATCCTCCATGAAACCTTCCTGTTCACCAAAGAGAATCTGCAGATGGAGGAAAACGTGCGAGTCGCTTTCCTGAATTATCTGGCCAGCCGCCGGGTCACTTTCATGCAGGACGGGCAGTTTATCCGGGTTTGCCTGTACCTGATCACTTCCGCCGTGTGCCTGTTCGTCGGCGCGGTGATCAACATCAGGAAAAGCAACGCGCTTGCGGCCCACATCGAGAACCTCGAGTCCATGCAGGCATAAGGAGGCGGAAACATGGCAGAACTGTCACTGCAGCACCTGGACAAGATCTATGACAACAAGGTGCAGGCGGTCTTTGACTTCAACATGGATGTCAAAGACGGCGAGCTGATCGTGCTGGTAGGCCCCTCCGGCTGCGGAAAGTCCACAACCCTGCGCATGGTCGCCGGCCTGGAGGACATTTCGCGCGGCAAACTCCTGCTCGACGGACGGGATATCACCAAGAAGCCCGCCAAGGACCGCGACATGGCCATGGTCTTCCAGAACTATGCGCTGTACGGACACATGACGATCTACGAGAACATGGCCTTCTCGCTGACCCTGCGCAAGGAAGACAAGAACGTTATCCACAAAAAGGTCATGGCGGCGGCGGAGATCCTGGACCTGACCTCCCAGCTGAACAAGAAGCCCAGCCAGCTCTCCGGCGGCCAGCGCCAGCGCGTGGCCATGGGCCGCTCGATCGTCCGCAGCCCGAAGGTCTTCCTGTTTGACGAGCCCCTCTCCAATCTCGATGCCAAGCTGCGAGGCGCGACCCGCCGCGAGATCCTGCTCCTGCACAAGCGGCTCAAGGCCACCATGCTCTATGTCACCCATGACCAGACCGAAGCCCTGACCCTGGCGGACCGGATCGTGTGTATGTCGATGGGCCATGTGCAGCAGATCGGCACGCCGATGGAGCTCTACGATCGGCCGGTAAACCAGTTCGTGGCCGGTTTTATCGGCCTGCCGCCCATGAACTTCTTCGACGTGCGGGTGCAGGACGGAACGCTCCGCGGGAACGGTTTCGAAGTCCCGATGACGGAAGAGGACAAGGCCATCCTGGCGGGCTACGAAGGCGCCGAGATCGTGCTCGGCGTACGGCCCGAGGACATGGAGGAGGGCGGCGATTTGCCGATCGAGGTCTTTTCCAACGAGAACCTGGGCATGAACACTCTGATCCACGGCCATGTGGGCAACCATGTCTCAATCACGAGCAAGCTGCGCGGCTGGAAGGACTACCGCGACGGCGACATCGTCCGGGTCCGCTTAAACCGCAAGCACTTCTTTGACAAGCAAACCACCGACGCGATCCACGGGGAAGGGGTGTAACCATGCTGCAGAGAATGCTCAACCACCCGTTCCAGTTCATCTCAGACAGCTTTGAGAGCACGTTTGAAGGGGTGAAGGAGGGCGAGATCTCGTCTATTATCACCCTCGCGGTGACGGGGCTGGTCGTGGCAGCCATCATCCTGGTCTTTGTCCTGCGGGAACCCCGGCGGCGCTTTTTCGTCGCCCTGAAGCGCAAGCCGCAGAACATCCCCATGGTCGTGATGGTGCTGGCCTTCATGCTCTATTCGTTCAACCTGACGCACATCTCCAACACCACCGCGCTGATCCAGGGCGCCAACATCGGCCTGACCGGCTTTGCTACCATGCTCTGTTCCGTGCTGATGCTGGTGTGCTGCCTGAACGCCTTCCCCTACCGAAAAAAGACCAACATCCCCATGCTGGTCATCATGTTCGTGCTCGTGGGCGTGGTGCTCTACTGCGACTATTACTATTTCTCGCGGATCACGTCCGCTATTACCGAACCCACGGACAGCGCCAGAGCCCAGGTGATCGCCGAGAACAAGTCGACGCTGGCAGCTTCTTTCAAGGGTTACTTTGCCGCTTCTGACCAGAAGCCTTCGGTCATCGCCGGGGAGATCGCGGAGAAGCTGACGGAACAGTTCACTTCGACCGTGACGAAAGTCCGGACGCCTGCTGCGGCTGACCTGACAGCCTTCCTTGACACGGTTCACCTGGAACGGCTGCAGATCAGCAACGAGCGCATGTACGTCCTGACGGCCCGCAACGTGGTGAAGCTCCACGCCCTGATGGTGGCCTTCGGCGCGCTGCTGGCGGCGACGCTCCCGCTGTACGCCAAACTTATCCGCAAGATCAAGACATCCATCAGTGTCGAGGGCAACGAGGACATGGCGGCCATCGACATCGCAGGCGAGTGATATGGCGCCCCGCAAAGACAACACCGGGGCCGAAAAGAAGGCCGCGGCGGAGTATTATGAGCTGAAAACCGGTGCGGTCGATGACTTGGTGAATGCCAATGTCACGAATGCTCCGGAAGTCAGCGACGCAGAACTGCGCAAATACCGGAAGCACGGCAGGTTTGCGATCCCGGAACCGCTGAAATTCTTCCTCGTCAAGTGGTGGATCGCCGGAGTTATCTGCTACTTTGTCTGGCTGCCGGTCCAGGAGATGGGGAACTGGGAACTGATGGTTTTCGGCACGGGACTGGCTACGGGGGTCCTGATGCACCTGATCGCGAACAGCTACATCCGCATGAAGACCGAAGATCCCGTCCTCAACACCCGCTGGATGATGTTCCCGAAGCCCGGGATCCCATGGCTGGCTGCCAACGCGATTTACGGGGCGGTGCTGTCCTTCTTTGCCTTCATGACCTATGCGGTCATCGGGCTCAACCACGCGGTCGGACCGATCCTTTACGGGATCTTCGTAGGTGTGTGGGACCTGATCTTCCTTGGGTTCAAGCGCCTGATGCTACGGATCATCGAGGACGCAAAGAAAAACGCCGGATGACCGGCGCGGAGCATTGGGTCGAAAGACAGCACGGACGGGTCAACTCTTGGCCCGGCGCTGGTAGTAACTCGGGGCCACACCGTATTTCTTCTTGAACATCTTGGAGAAGTACAGCGGTTCGCGGAAACCGCACTGCCGGGCGATGTCCGCGACGTTGGAAGTGCTCTGACCGGCCAGGAGTTCCGCGGACGCCTGCAGCCGCCGGTCGCTCAGATAGTGGTGCGGCGTGACGCCCATCTCCTTCTGGAAGAGCTTGCGCAGATAGTCGTAGCTGAAGGGCAGGGTGCGCAGATAGGCGTCCAGTTCCCAGTCGCAGTTGGCGTAATTGGCGGAAATCGTGTGCTCGATCTCTTCTACCACATGCGGACGGTCGCGGACCGTCTGGTAGGCGGAGAGGTAGGCGCAGATCAGTCCGCCGTAAAGGGGCAGCAGGGTCTCCCGCTCGGGCCGCTCGGAGCAGTAGTGATAGAAAGCAGCGGTAAAGGCGTTGAGCAGGAAGCGGTTGCCGTCGTCCGGGATGACAATGGGCTCTTTGACCGCAAAGGCGGGGGAGGCCATGTGCACGTAAATGTTCCGCATCCCGGCTTCGCTGCTGTTGGAGTGGACGAGCAGCGGCGGGATGACGACGATGTCGCCTTCGCTGTAGCGCAGTTCGCTGTCCGCGAAGCGGAACACGCCGGTGCCGTGGGTGCAATAAACATATTCCCAGCTCTCGTGCCGGTGGCGCGACACGGAGCTCACCAGCGCGTGCCGGCCCACGTACATGATGTCATTCATACAGAGTCTCCTTTCCCTGATCAGGAGGATGACCGGATCATACCATAGAATATCCGTTTTGTCCATACTCGGACGAAAAGAACATCGGTGCAATCAACAGAGGAGGGTGTGCCATGGCGTTCATCTCGCTCCGCAACATCAACAAAATCTATCCCAACGGCTTCCATGCCGTCCACAATTTCAATCTTGACATTGAAAAGGGAGAGTTTGTTGTTTTCGTCGGGCCCTCCGGCTGCGGGAAATCGACGACCCTGCGCATGATCGCGGGCCTGGAGGACATCTCGGACGGCGAGTTTCTCCTCAACGGTGTGCGGGCCAACGAGCAGGGCCCCCGCGAGCGTGGCATCGCCATGGTCTTCCAGAGCTACGCGCTATACCCGCAGATGACGGTGTTCGACAACATCGCCTTCGGCCTGACGCTGCAGGGCGTGGACGAGGATGAGATCGACCGGCGGGTGCGGAACACCGCACGGATCCTCGGCCTGACGGATTATCTGGACCGCCTGCCGCGTGCGCTTTCCGGCGGCCAGCGCCAGCGCGTGGCCATCGGCCGCGCCATCATCCGCAAGGTAAACATCTTCCTGATGGACGAACCCCTCTCCAACCTCGATGCCAAGCAGCGCGTCACCATGCGCTATGAGATCGCGCAGATCCACAAGGAGACCGGCGCGACGACGGTCTATGTCACGCACGACCAGACCGAGGCCATGACGCTTGCGGACCGCATTGTGGTGATGAAGGACGGCTACATCCAGCAGGTGGGCACACCCTATGAGCTCTACTACAAGCCGGTAAACGTCTTTGTTGCCGGTTTCATCGGGGAACCGCCGATGAACTTTGTCCGCGGAACGCTTGAGAAAGGCTGCATGACGTTCGGCGAGAACAAGCTGGACCTGACGAACTGGCGCAGCGGCGTCAACGAATGGGAAGGCCGGAATGTGGTCCTGGGCTTCCGCCCCGAGGCCATTTCCCTGAAGGAGATCCCCAACGCCCTGAAGGTCGATTCGTTCGTGGAACTGACCGAGCTCCTCGGCGACAACAGCAACATCTATGTCAAATCCGGTGAGAACACTGCGATCCTGAAAGTGGACAGCCACGATACCCCGGAGATGGACGCCCCGCTGACCTTCTGGATCCCCATGGACAGCGTCTATCTCTTTGATGGAGAAACAGAGAAGGCACTTGGCGTGGACTTCGAAGGAAAGAACGAAACTTCGGTTGCATGATACTAAACGCAATAAAGCGGTGGGGTAACCTGCCGCTTTTGCGATGGATAGATGATACTTCTTCTTACAGATAAGGTTCCAGGAGAGGGAAGATGGCGCGGTAGCCTTCTTCCTTGATGTGCATGCCCTCGTAGGTCCACTCGGCTTTGAGCCGTCCGGTCTTGTCGCGGAGCGGAGCGTTCAGGTCCAGGTACGTGGCACCGTGTTTTGAGGCGAGGACCTGGACGGCTTCGTTGGCTTCGTCGAGACGGGCATTCGTGCGGATGGACAGCACTCGGCGCATTTCGTCATCAGGGGCGGCCAATTCGTTGATGGGATAGTAGGCCAGCAGGAACAACTGCAGGTCCGGCAGGGCTTCCTGTACCCGCGTCAGGAGGCGGTCGTATTTCTCCATCAGGCTGGGAACCGTAACATCGGGATTACTCAGGTCGTTGGTCCCGATGTTGATAAAGAGCTTGGACGGCTTCAGGTCGAGGATGCACACGTCCAGGACAGCCATCAGTTCATCGGTGACATAGCCGCTGATCCCACGGTTGTAGACGGTCTTTTCCGGGTGCGTTTCGGCGACCAGTTCCTCGACGGGGAACATTTCCATCAGCGAGGATCCCGCGAAGACGGTCTGTCCGGGAAAAGCAGTGCGGTTCAGTTCGCGGTAGCGGGCGACTTTCTCTTCTTTTGACAGAAAGAATACGGATTCATCCATGGGTTAGCCTCCTTTTCATTCAGCACGAGAGTAGAGTTTCGCGAAATTTGCATAAAGGTATGGACAAACATCTTTCTTTCTGTTATAATCACCGACGTGCCTTGCCGATGTAGCTCAGTTGGTAGAGCGATTGATTCGTAATCAGTAGGTCATGGGTTCGAGTCCCATCATCGGCTCTGCAGCGAGGTGTAGCGCAGTTTGGTAGCGCGCCTGGTTCGGGACTAGGAGGCCGTGGGTTCGAGTCCCACCACTTCGACACGGAGATCCTGCTTTGCGGGGTCTCTTTTCATTGCTGGGATACGTGTTCTATATGATGCCCTTTTCTTCCGGCCGGATGTCCCGGAGCTTTCGACTCCTTGACAAACCTTGTCCCTACTAGTATAATAACACGTGTTACGCAATGCACAATGCACAACAGGCATTGAACCGAAAGGGCGGGTGTGTGATGGCCCCGAAAGTCAAGTTCCAGAAGGAAGAAATCATCGAGGCAGCGCTGAAAGTAGCCAGGAAAAAGGGAATCAACGCGGTGACGGCAAGGGAAGTCGCGCTGGAACTGGGCGTTTCGACCCGGCCGATCTTCACCTACTATGAGTCAATGGACCAGCTCCGGCACGATGTGTATGAACTGGCGAAAGAACACTATAAGGTCTATGTGCAGCGCGGTCTGGAAGGGTCGATCCCGTTTCTGGGCGTATGGCGGCAGTACCTGCGCTTCGCGAAGGAAGAGCCGGAGCTATACAGACTCCTGTTCTTGACAAAGCTGGAGGGCGTGGACGGCGGCGCGATGGAGACGCTGAAGATGTCGCAGGACCTCGTCAGGGACTCGATCATGAGGATCTATCATATGGACGCTCACACAGCGGACTGCTATTTCCGCAACATCTGGCTGGTGGCCTTCAGCTTCGCAACCTTGATTGTGACAGACAGCTGCCCCAACACGGAGGAGGAAATCCTCGACATCGGGGCAGAGATCAGCCTGTCTCTTTGCAAGGCTTACAAGGAAATCCCGGGCCTTGCGGAAGGCAAGTATGACAAGGATGCGCTGTTTACGGAACTGGTTTCGAGATGAAAGTGGTATCGCAGAATTGGTAACGGTTTAGTCCTGGAGCAAAACTTCTTCACCGTCGATAAACACCCGTACCGGCTTCAGATCATCGTCACAAACGATAAAGTCCGCCAGTTTTCCCGGCTTAATGGCGCCAATTTGATCACCGGCGTTGATTTCTTTGGCGGGGATCATCGTAGCTGATTGAATCGCATCCGCTTCGGGGATTCCAAAGGCTACGGCGTTGCGCAGGCAGTCGGCGAGGCTCACGACAGAGCCCGCGAGAGTGCCGTCCGGAAGCCTTGCGGCGCGGTCTTTCAGTGTTACGGTCTGTCCGCCCAGTGAATAGGTGCCTTCCGGCATCCCGCAGCAGCGGAGCGCGTCGGAGATCAGGCAGATCCTCCCAGGGAATAGCCTGAATGCCATGCGGACGGCGCTCGGATGGACATGCAGGCCGTCGCAGATCAGTTCCGCGGTGACATCTTCCCGCTCGCTTCCCGCGCCGATGACACCCGGCTTGCGGTGGTGGATCGGCGGCATGCCGTTGAACAGGTGCGTGATATGGGTGGCTCCGGCCTCGAAGACCGCCTTCGCCTGGTCATAGTTTGCGTCCGTGTGAGCGACAGACACCCGGCACAGCGTTTTTGCTTTCTCCGTAAACTGTATGGCACCTTCCAGCTCCGGCGCGACATCCGCGATACGGATCAGATCTCCGCATCCGTTCTGCAGGGTTTCGAAGGCATCAAAATCCGGTTTTTGCAGATAGGCCGCGTTCTGCGCGCCTTTTTTGGCTTCCGAGAAGAAGGGGCCTTCCATGTGGATCCCCATGACCCTTGCGCAATCCGTGGGACGCTTTTCGTGCAGCTCTCTTGCGGTTTCAAACGCTTTTGCGAGCGTTTCATAAGGCAGGGTCATGGAAGTGGGGGCAAAGGACGTCACACCCTGTCGCGCCAGATATCGTGCCATGCGTTGCAGTCCGGGCAGGTCGCCGTCCGAGAAATCGGCGCCGGAATTCCCGTGGGTGTGGATATCCACCAAACCGGGGATCACCTTTGCGCCGCACAGATCAATGGCATGACGGTCATCGGTTTTTTCGGGGATAATCGTTACAAATCGGCCGTCCTGAACCTCAAATGAGCCGTGCATGTATCCGGTGGGGGTGAAGATTCTTGCATTCGTGTACCACATCGTCGGGCCTCCGATTGTGTGTTTCATGAAATTTCTATTCGCCATTCAGACAAAACTTCCTGCCAAATGCATTTGTTCAGGCTCCCATGAATCTTGCGTTACACATACCACTGTGATATGATTCACCCGAAAGGCAGGAACCACCGAATGGATTGGATACAGCACTATGATTCGCCTTTGGGCAGAATGACCCTGGCCAGTGACGGGGAAGCCCTGATCGGGCTTTGGCTTGAGGGGCAGAAGTATTACGCTGATACACTTTCTCCGGAACACAAAGAAGGCATGCTTCCGGTTCTTGAGAAGACAAAGCATTGGCTGGATGTGTATTTCCGCGGAAAAGAACCCGGCTTTACACCGAAACTGTATTTGAGGACAACGGAATTCCGCAGGATGGTTGCGGAAATCATGCTCATGATTCCGTATGGGCAGACCATGACCTATGGGGAGATCGCGGGGCGTGTTGCATCGCGGATGGGCGTGCCGAAAATGTCTGCGCAGGCTGTCGGCGGAGCGGTGGGTCACAATCCGATTTCACTGATCATTCCTTGCCACCGGGTGGTCGGGACGAATGGTAGCCTGACGGGGTATGCGGGCGGAACGGACAGAAAAGCCCGCCTGCTGGCGCTGGAGCAGGCGGACATGTGGTGATTCTTTCATTCGGTTACTGCCGTTCACAGATCTCCCGGCAGATCCCGGCATACTCATCGGTGAGGTGCCGCAGCCGCAGGGCAATATGCTCGAAGACCATCCATACCTTGGGCGGGTTCTTTTCGAACAGTTCGCGCATGTCTTCCGGATAGATGCTCTCCACGGTGGTGTCGTTGTCGAGGATCACAGCGGTGGCGCTCCTCGGATCACCGCACAGCATGCCCATTTCACCGAAGAACTGATTGACCGAGAGTTCCGTGAGCTTCCGCTGGTCGGAAGTGCCGTACGCGGAGAAGATGCCGACACGGCCCCAGTGAATATCGTACATGCAGCGGCCGGGTTCACCTTCTTTGTAGAGAATGGTGCCCGCGCTGTAAGCCGAGACCCGTCCGGAGAGTCCTTCCGGGTGGGCTTTTTCTTCCTTGGCTTCCACACTTGGCTTTTTCATTTGGCGGTCCGGGCTGTGGTAGTAAAGGACGACTTGCCGGGCCTTGTCCCTGAAGCTTTCGCTGCAGGGCTTGCCATCCGAAGCCTTCATTTCCTCGAGCACATTTCGTGCCTGCTCGGTGTCATGGGAGAGGGTGCGGATACGGCCGCCGAGATATTTCATCAGATCCAGGATCGTATCCGGGTTTTCTCTGAACATGGCATCCATGTCCTTCTTGTTGAGCTCCATGAGCTTGGTGTCATCCGCGGCGGCCACAACGGTGGCGCTCCGGCGATAACCGCCCATCGCGGACATCTCGCCGAAGAATTGTCCGGGAAGAAGGGTCGTCAGCGTGGTGGCGCTGTCCTTGCCCCAGTCCACGACAACATCGACCGCGCCTTCGAGCACGCGATAGAAGACCTCGCCTCTGTCTCCTTCACGGTAGACTACATCGCCCTGTTTGTATTGAATCTCTGCCATGTTCCATCCGCCTTTCCGCCGGGTTTCCCCAACAAGTTGTCATCGGTCTCTCTTGACCCCAATTATAGCACGTAGGGAATGGAAGTCAAGCCTGACACGTGCTCATTGATGGATGATTCGACAGGAATACTGGGATGTTTTTCAGTTGTTCTGTGGTTGGCAATCCGTTGAGAATGTGGTATAATCAACTCAGCATAGAAAACTGCAACCGGAAGGAGCTGAATGATATGAAGTGGACCATGCGTTGGATCGCGGTGTTCGTAGCGGTTTGTCTGCTTGCGCTGCCGTTTGCTGCCCTTGCGGACACCCTGAAGCGGGGAAGCTCGGGTGAAGACGTAGAACAAATCCAGGAGTGGCTGACCGATCTCGGGTATCTCAATGATGTGGTGGACGGGAAGTTCGGCAAGAAGACCGAGGCAGCCGTCAAAGCCTTCCAGAAGACCATTGGCGTCAAACAGGACGGCAAGCTGACCGACGAACAGCAGGAACAGCTGATGTTCCTCTACTATGATGTCACCGGCGCCATGGAGGGCGACGGCCTCGACCCGGAAGAACTGAAGGAGATCTATCCCGCCGGCTGCAGCCGTACCGGTGACGAGGCGGGCGAGGTGGATTACTGCTGGCGGCACCAGGAAGCCGGCTACCTGACGGCGCTCATGCTCAAGCCGAACCTGCCGGATAAGGCGATCGCGGAAGTAGCCGAACGCGCCGTTGACATTTGGCTCGAGAACATCTACGCGCTCTATGACGAGTGGGCTGAGATAGACCCCGAAACCGCCTATGACCAGCTTGATGTCTTCGAGGAGGCCTGGGCTGAGGTGGAGCCGGACCTGAACGATGTCTACGGCGTGGGATCTGCTGCTGCCCTGAAAGCGATGGCTTTCTGGCTTGAAGGCGTCTGCACAGACCGCTGCTTTGATCTTTTCACCGCAGAAGGCAACGGAGATTAAGCACAAAACCAGTATTACAATGGTATGCAATCAACATTTCAAAAAGCCGCCTTTGCCGGCGGCATTTTCATTGGTTTGGTTTGTGATTCATCTCATCGTGTTCTGGTTCCGCTTACTGATGGTGACAAGGCTTTCCTCGACCCCGGGGAACACCAGCAGGCCGATGATCAGCGCGACAGCCTCACCGACGGAGATGACCAGGAAGGCGAGGGGAAAGCTGGCAAAGAAGCCTTCCACGGTGAGGACTCCGCCCACAATGTAGCCGTTGAAGAGCACTGGCCAGATGGCGGAGACAACCGGGAGCCGCCAGCCGCCGATGCGCAGGTTGCGGGTCAGCCAGCTCAGGACAGAGGCCATCAGGGTCGCCAGCGTGCCCAGGACGATGTCCAGCACGCCGACCGGGCTGAACAGGTTAGAGATCAGGCAGCCGATGGTCAGGCCGGGAATAGCCTCGACAAAGATGACCGGAAGCAGGGTCATGGCCTCGGAAACGCGGCATTCAAAGCCGAGTTCGCCGAAAGCCAGCGGTCGGAGGGCAAGCGTCAGCGCCACATACAGCGCCGCGATGATCCCCCCGAGACACAGGGAACGGGTGTTGAACATTCTCTTGAACACAGAGATGCCCCCTTTCAGTTCGTTGCACAGCGAATACAGTCGCAGGCGAGGGCTATTGTAACATATGGGTTGAGGGAAGGCAAGAGCAAAAAAGGCATAGGGCACAGGGCATAGGGCATAAGAAAAAGGCATAAGGCATGCTTCTGTGTTTCTTCACTATGCCCTATGCCTTATGCCCTGTGCCTTAGAAAAGCCCTACGATCCTTCCATCATCGGCGACGTCGATGTTCAGCGCGGCCGGGGTCTTGGGCAGGCCGGGCATGGCGATGATGTCGCCCGCGAACGCGACGATGAAGCCTGCGCCGGCGCTGAGGCGCACCTGGCGGATGGTCAGGGTATAGCCGGAAGGCGCACCGAGCTTCTTGGGATCATCGGAGAAGGAGTATTGCGTTTTCGCGATGCAGACCGGGGCACTGCCCCAGCCTTCAGCCTCGAAATCAGCCAGCTGTTTGAGCACACCCGCGGCGAAGTTTACGCTGTCCGCGTGGTAAATTTTCGTCGCCACGGCGGTGATTTTGTCCTTGAGGGAAGCCGAGTCTTCATAGCAGAAGGACGGATTCTTCCCGGTCTGGGCATCAACGGTCTTGCAGACGAGTTCTGCCAATTCCGTCGCACCCGCGCCGCCTTTGGCCCAGCCGTCGCAGAAGGCGCAAGGCGCGCCTGCATTGGCGCAGGCTTCACGGACCATCGCAATTTCGGCTTCGGTGTCGCTGACGAAATGGTTGATAGCGACAATGACCGGCAGTTGATATACATTGCGAAGGTTTTCGATGTGCTGGACCAGGTTGGGGAGGCCCTTGCACAGGGCTTCGAGGTTTTCCTGGCCAAGGCCATCCTTGGGGCAGCCGCCGTGATGCTTGAGAGCCCGGATGGTGGCGACGAGGACAACCGCGTTGGGCCATAGACCGGCCTGGCGGCACTTGATGTCCAGGAACTTTTCCGCGCCGAGGTCCGCGCCGAAACCGGCCTCGGTGACCACATAGTCCGCGAGCCGCAGGGCCGTGCGGGTGGCGATGACGCTGTTGCAGCCGTGGGCGATGTTGGCGAAGGGCCCGCCGTGGATCAGGCAGGGCGTACCGTCAATGGTCTGAACCAGGTTGGGCTGCAGGGCATCTCGCAGCAGGGCTGCCATCGCGCCTTCCGCGTGGAGGTCACCGGCGGTGACGGGGCGGTTGTCATAGGTGCGGGCGACTTGCAGGCGCGCGAGGCGTGCTTTCAGGTCCTGCAGGGAAGAGGCGAGGCAGAAGACTGCCATAACCTCGCTGGCCGCGGTGATGTCGAAACCGTCCTCGCGGGGCATACCGTTGCCCTTGCCGCCGAGGCCGGAGACGATCTGCCGCAGCTGGCGGTCGTTCACGTCCAGGCAGCGCCGCCAGGTGACCTTGCGGGGATCGATGCCGAGGAGATTCCCCTGCTGGATGTGGTTGTCCACCATGGCCGCGAGCAGGTTGTTCGCCGCTGTGATGGCGTGGAGGTCGCCGGTAAAGTGCAGGTTGATGGCTTCCATCGGGAGGACCTGCGCCCAGCCGCCGCCGGTCGCGCCGCCCTTCATGCCGAAGACCGGGCCCAGGGAGGGCTCGCGCAGGGCCAGCATGGCGTTCTTGCCGAGTTTGGTCATGCCGTCGGCCAGGGCCACGGAGACCGTAGTCTTGCCCTCTCCGGCAGGGGTGGGGGTGATGGCGGTGACCAGAACCAGGCGGCCCTGTTTGTCTTTGGAAAGGGCCTGCGGGTCAACCTTGGCCACGATCCGGCCATAGGGGGAGATGGCTTCTTCCGGGATCCCGGCTTTGGCCGCGATCTGTGTAATGGGCTTGGGTGTACAGGACTGTGCGATCTCGATGTCAGTGGGCATGCGTGCGTCCTCCTGGTCTCAGCGTGTGAACTTCAGGGTCTTGCGGAAACGGGGATAGACCGTATCCTTGTACAGGGCCTTGTACTCCAGGGGGGCGGTGAGACGCAGCACGATGAGTGTCTTGGAGTTCGCGTGGTACACAGCCTGGACGCGGCCCCAGATCTGGATGTCTGTGCCCTTGATCGTGGCGGTGAAGTCCTTGTATGCGCCGCTGGCACTCATCAGGGTGCGGCTGCCAAAACTGGAGGGCGAGAAATTGGTGTAATCGCTCTTGAGCGCCTCGAGCACGGCGTTGACTTCGCGCTGAAGGGCGTTCTGGTTGTAGCTGCTGGAGACGCCGCGGGCGGTCAGCATCAGCTGTGGCTTGTAGCTTAGCCGTTCATCCGGATTGGTGATGATGTAGGAATCGGCGATGGATTCATCCACATCCCAGCCTGCCGGAGCTTCAAACGAGATGCGCAGGCGCGTGGCGTCATAGACCGTGAAGTCCGATTCGGCGTACTCCACCGTCGGGACGGGCGTCGGGGTGGGCTTGTTGATCGGGTCGATCTGCAGCGGAGGCTGGCCCGCGAACTCACTGTTCACGGAGACCGGCGTGGCCGCCGGGATGATGACCTCGACAGGCTCCTCCTCATCGTCCGGGAGACCGGAGATCCCCTCTTCCTGGGTGGGGTCATAATCGCCCGTGTCGTAGTCATAGGGCGTCACGTAGGGCGTGGGCGTCGCCGTGGCGCTCTGGGCCGGCGCGGTCGCCTTGAGGGCGTCGGCGTTCTCGGGGCTGTCGAAGTGCTCCTGCGAGGATCCGCACGCGGCGAACACAAAGGCGCACAGCGCCAGCAAGACGGCCAGGATGACTTTCTTCATGGTAGATCCCTCCATACTGCCTGTTATCAGGATGGCAAATCGATATCGTCTGTGGGCTTTTCCGCCTCGGGCGAGGTGAAGGCTGCGTGATAGATCCGGCGGTCGTCCAGGAAGGCGATGCGCTCGGAGAACGCGCCGACCGGCAAGCGCTCGACGATCGACTGCATCTGGTTCATCTTCGCGTCGAAGGCGTCGATCCAGTGCAGGGCCTCGGCTTCGGGGAAGTCCGGATAGCGCGGGCTGCCGTACTCGGGTTCTCCGTGGTGGCTGATGACCATGTGCTCAAGGAGCAGGACCATCTCGCCGGAGATCCCCAGGCGCTCGGCGGCTTTCTCGACCTCCACGACTCCGCGGACCAGGTGCCCCAGCAGGATGCCGTCCGGGGTGTAGTCGTTCACATTGCCGAGTTTGTCGCTCTGCATTTCGTAGGTCTTGCCGAGGTCATGGATCAGGACACCGGCCAGAAGCAGCTCCCGGTTCAGGCCCGGGTAGCAACGGCAGACACATTCCGCGAGCTCCAGCATGCCGGTCATGTGGTGGAGCAGGCCTCCGCGCTCGGCGTGGTGCATGCGCTGGGCTGCCGGATAGTACATCAGCTTGTCGCCGATGCTCTTCAACAGTTCCCGCACCAGGTCACGCAGCTCTTTCGTGGGGAAGGAGTCGATCGACTCCTCGATCTTTTGGAGCATTTCCTCCGGGGGCTGCGGAGCGGCAGGGATTAGCTGGCGCAGGTCCGGGCTCGTGGCAGGTTTCAGTTTGTTGATCCGCATCTGGATCCGCCCGTTGAAGGTTTCCACCAGGGCGTCCACGGTGACGACGCCGCTGGCCACGGGGAGACCGGGCAGGCCGTCCAGGTTCCAGAGCTTGGCGTTGATTTCGCCCGTGCGGTCACACAGGTTCAGGTCCAGGTATTCCTTGCCGGTCTTGCCGGTGCGCCTCTCGACAGAGCGAACCAGCAGGTCGCCGGTGAAAGTCATGCCGGGTGTCAGTTTACTGACGGTTACGGGTTCCATGGGATTCGATCATCTCTCAGTCTCGTCAAAATCAGAAGGGCGTGTCTCCGCCATCCTGGCCGGGCGCGAGGTTCGCGTAGGTGGCGCATTCGCTCAGCCAGGCCAGCCGCACGGTCCCGAGCGGGCCGTTGCGCTGCTTGGAGACGATGACCTCGCCTATGTTCTTGTCTTCGGTATCTTCGTTGTAATAGGCTTCCCGGTGGAGGAACATCACGACGTCGGCATCCTGTTCGATGGAGCCGGAATCACGCAGGTCCGAGAGCACCGGGCGTTTGTCGGCCCGGCTGACAGCCGCGCGCGAGAGCTGGGCGCAGGCGATGAGCGGCACCTTCAGCTCCAGGGCGATGGCCTTGAGCGAGCGGGAGATCTCGCTGACCTCCAGCTGGCGGTTCTCGACCCGCCCATCGACGTGCATCAAGCCCAGGTAGTCCAGGACGATCAGGTCCAGTCCGGTGTCCATCATCAGCCTCCGGCAGCGTGAGCGCAACTGCGAGGGCGTGATACCGGCCGTGTCGTCGATATAGATCGGCGCGTCGGACAACGGATTGATAGCCTTCGAGATACGGATCCAGTCGTCGCTGGAAAGGCTGCCCTTGCGCACGAGCTGCATGTTCACGCGGGCGTGGGAGCACAGCATGCGGAGTGCGATCTGCTCGCGGGGCATTTCCAGGCTGAAGAAGGCCACTTTCTTCCGCGCGACCTGCGCCGCGTAGGACGCGATATTGATGGCAAACGATGTCTTGCCCATGGAGGGGCGCGCGCCGACGAGGATCAGTTCGCCCGGGTGGAGGCCGGTCAGCAGGCTGTCCAGGTCCCGGAAGCCGCTTGGCACGCCGGAGATCCCGCCGTTCAGGCGGCTCAGTTCCTCGATGTTGGCGTATGTGTTGAAGAGCACCTCGCGGATCGGCATCAGCGCTTCGCTGCTTGAGCGCTTCATCACGATGTCGAAGATGGCTTTCTCCGCGTGGGCCAGGGTTTCCGGAAGGGAATTGTGCTGGCTGTAGCTCTCCTGGCTGATATCGCCGGAGGCAGCAATCAGCCTGCGTCGCGTGCTCATCTCCGAGACGATCTGGATATAGGCCGCGACGTTGGCGGTCGTGGGCACCATCTGCGTGAGATCCACCAGGTAGCCGCTCCCACCGATACCGTCCAGGCTCCCGCGCCGGGTCAGTTCCGCGTCCACGGTGGTCATGTCGACCGGACGGTGGCTGCGGGAAAGCGCGAGCATCGCGTCATAGATCTCGCGGTGTCCGGGGTCATAGAAGTCTTCAGACCCCAGTTCCTCGGCCGCTTTCAGCACCGCGGTCGGATCGAGAAGCATGGCGCCCAAAACAGAACGTTCCGCTTCGATGCTGTTGGGCATCACGGACGGACGAACCTCGCTCAATGCTTCTCACCTCCCCATACCGGGCACAGTTTATTTGCTCAGGGGCACCACGCGGAGGGTCATCTCGGTGGTGATGCCGCTGTAGAGCCACACTTTCACCGGAACATCCCCGACCTGCTTGACGGTCTCGCTGAGTTCAATTTTCTTCTTGTCCACGGTGATGCCGTGCTGGGCCTTCAGGGCATCGGCCACTTCCGCCGTGGTGACGGAACCGTAGAGACGGCCCTTCTCGCCGCACTTGACCGGGAGCTCGACGACCTTGCCCTTCAGCTGGTCGGCCTTTTCGATGGCTTCCCGGCGGCGCTCGGCTTCACGGGCATCCTCGGCGGCGCGCTTGCGCATGATCTCTTTGGTCGCGCCTGCGCTGGCTTCCACGGCCAGCTTCTTGGGGAAGAGGAAATTCCGGGCGTATCCGTCGGACACGGTGATGATGTCATCACGCTTGCCCTGACCCTTGACGTCCTGGAGCAGGATCACTTTCATGCTGATTCACCTCTGTTCAATCGGTGCGCGGCCGCACAGCAAAACAACGTGACAAAACCGCTTTCTTATCATAACACAGAAATACGGATTTGTCACGCCTTTTGAAAGGATTTACATTTGTGGTTTTGCGATGATTACCATTTGATAACAGTCCAGTCGCTTCCGTTTGACCTCATCCACCGCCCGATATCTTCTTGCAAATAACCTTCAAATAGTCTCCGGGCGGTCCCCCTTCCCCTGAAGGGGAAGGCTTTTGGATTCTTTTTTACCCTTTTGCCTTCCCCTTTAGGGGAAGGTGCCTCCGCAGAGGCAGATGAGGTAAGCTATGGAAGGTTCAACGATTAACTGTTCTCTACTTATGTTTTCAGCCCGTCAGCGCTTCCGCGCACCGCACTGCTGCCATGGCGTCCTTGGCGTAGGCGTCGGCCCCGATCTCCTGTGCGTAAGCTTCGGTCAGCACTGCACCGCCCACCATCACTTTGCACCACGGGGCTTCCCGGTGGATCAGCTCGATCGTGTCGCGCATGGCGGGAACGGTGGTGGTCATCAGCGCGCTGAGTCCGCACAGCGGCGCATGGAGCCGCACAACTGCATCCAGAACCGCTTCCGGGGAAACATCCCGTCCCAAATCCGTGACCTGGTAGCCGTAGTTTTCCAACAGTAGTTTTACAATATTCTTCCCGATGTCGTGCACGTCGCCTTTGACGGTTGCCAGTACCACAGCGCACCGCTGCATAGCGGGGTTTGCAGCCGCCCGTGCCTTTACTTCCCGGAAGGCGGCTTCTGCGGCCTCAGCGCTCATCATCAGCTGGGGGAGGAAGAGGGTTTTGGCTTCAAATCCCTTGCCCACATCATCCAATGCAGGAATGATCTCCTCTTGCACAAGTGCCAGCGGATCCCTTCCCGCGTCAAGGTCCGCGGCAGCAAGCCTGCCTGCCTCGGCGCAAAGACCTTTGGAAACGGCGTAACGGAGGCCTTTTCCCTGTGAGGCAGCTTCTTTCGGGGTGCTTGCTTGGACTTGAGCTGCCGTTGCCTGAGGAGCGGGTAGATTCGTCGCAAAACTGATATATTCCCCGCAGTTCGGGTCCATCCCATTCAGCGTGAGGAAACTCCGGAACGCCCCGAGCATGGCGTCGGACTTCGGGTTCATGATAGCTGCGGAGAGCCCGTGCTCGAGGGCCATCGTGAGGAAGGCGCTGCCGATGACTTCCCGGGCCGGGAGTCCAAAGGACACATTGGACACGCCGAGCACTGTACCGCAGCCGGTCTTTTCATGGATCAGCCTGAGGGCTTCGAGGGTGATTCGCGCAGCCTGTGTGTCGGCGCTGACGGTCATGGTCAGGGGATCGAAGACCAGGTCGCGGCGGTCGATGCCCTCGGCCTCCGCGCGCGCCAGGATGCGCTCGGCGATGGCCAGGCGGCCCTCCGC
The DNA here is from genome assembly GCA_017552615.1 of Clostridia bacterium. Taxonomy (GTDB): domain Bacteria; phylum Bacillota; class Clostridia; order Christensenellales; family Aristaeellaceae; genus RUG11272. The sequence goes on along the minus strand of JAFZPI010000044.1, from coordinate 80,188 downwards.
AGTGGCGGGGATTCCCGCTTCGTCAAGCGTCAGGGCGACAGCCACGCCGCCGTACTTTTTCATCAGCGGGAAGACGGCGCTCATGCTGGCTTCGCTGCCGTTGACGGAGTTGATCATGGCCTTGCCGTTGTAGACACGCAGGGCGGCTTCCATCGCGGCGGGATTGGCGGTGTCCAGCTGCAGGGGCAGGTCGGTGACCGCCTGCAGTTCTTCGGTCACCCGTGGCAGCATGGCGGTTTCGTCGATGCCCGGTGCGCCGACATTTACGTCCAGCGCGTCCGCACCGCGTTCCTCCTGCGCAATCCCTTCCGCGAGGATGTAACCCATGTCATTTTCCACCAGGGCCTGCCGGAAGCGCTTCTTTCCCGTGGGATTGATCCGCTCGCCAATTATGACGGGCTTTTCGCCCAGGACAAGCGCATGGCTGCGGGAGGCGATGACCATGGTATGTTTGGCTTGGATAGGGGAGGGGGTTATATCGTGCGTTTGCTGAACCAATGATTCAATATAGGTGGGATCGGTTCCGCAGCATCCGCCGAGGATGCGCACACCCGATTCCGCGATCCCCCGCATGGAGGCCGCGAAAGACGCCGTATCCACGTCATACATGGTTTTCCCGTCCACAACTGATGGAAGTCCTGCATTGGGTTTGCAGATCACCGGAACGGAGGCGCATGCGATGTACCGCGCCACGACCGGGGCCATGGTCTCCGGCCCGTAGGAACAGTTCACGCCGATGGCATCTGCTCCGAGACCTTCCAGCATGGCGACCATGGCTTCGGGTGTCGCGCCGCTCATCAGCTTGCCGTCGGAGCCGTAGGCATTACAGATCAGTACCGGCAAGTCTGAATTCTCTTTCACCGCGAGCAGGGCGGCGCGGGTTTCCTGGCTGTCGTTCATGGTCTCGATCGCTACGCAGTCCACGCCGGCTTTGACTGCCAGCTTCACGACCTGTGCAAAGGAACTCACGGCAACCTCGAAACCAAGCGGTCCGAAGGGTTTCAGCAGCTGTCCGGTCGGACCGAGGTCCAGGGCAATAAACTTCTTCTGCGGCGCAGTGCTTGCCTTGCTGGCTTCCTGCGCGTCTTCCACGGCTGTCTTTACCATGATCGCCATCGTGTCCGCGTTATAGCGCACTGGATTGACGCCGAACGTATTGGCCATGACAATATGGCTGCCCGCGTCAAAATAGGCCTTGTGAATCGCACGGATGGTCTCCCGGTGCGCCAATCCCCATCGCTCAGGGGCTTCGCCGGGTTTCATCCCTTGCTTCTGCAGCAGGGTACCCATTCCGCCATCGAGGTAAACCAAGCCGGATCGGAGCAAAGTGCGGACATCTGTCATATCTATCATCCTTATAGAAGCATTATGTCTGTCGAGTTTCGATCCCCACAATTGCCGTCACACTTTTGGATGGCTGCATCAGAAGGGTATCAGTTAAGGTGAGCCCCAGACGCTTTTCACAATCTAACGCTGCAAATACATCCTTTTGCATAGCGAGGGGCAGATCCCCGTATCCAGGGCTGAAACGGGAACGAAGCACGGCATTCGGATATTTTTCCGCGAGCTGCCTACACAGGCGGTCGCAGGCTTCTTCGATGATTGCCGCGCCGATGGCGTGCATGCACAGACCGTGGAGGGGAGAGATGGCTTTGGCCCGCAGGATCAGGCGTTCCATCTCCATTCCGGCAGTGGCGGCAAAGAGAACGATGCAGTCGCAGCCTGCAAGATGTCGGATCAGCGCTTTGGAATCTGTTTTCGCAAAGCCGAGATCAAGGGAGTTTTTACCCCAAATCAAAGGGTATTCCCGCCAGACCGCGCGGCAGCTAATCCTGCCTTCTGCCATGCGGATGCACTCATCCATCTGCGGGATGCCGCTTCCGTCGGCTGAGCGGGGCTGCATGGCGTACCGCAGGGCCTCTTCTCTTTGAATCGGTGCAGGCGGGAAGGCTGCCTCGTGCAGGGCGCTCACAGGCGGCTCCCAAGCATGGCGGAGAGGTTTTGCTGGATCGCCGCGGCCACATCCGGCTTATTCATCGTGTAGACATGGACGTGGCGGATGCCGTTGGCGAAGAGGTCAATGATCTGGTCCGTGGCATAGATGATGCCCGCCTGCTTCATGGCCGCGGGATCGGAGCCGAACCGGTCCACGAGGCTGGTGAAGCGCCGAGGCATAAAGCTGCCCGAGAGCTTCCGCGCACGTTCCACCTGGTTCGCGCCGGTGATCGGCATGATGCCCGGGAGCACCGGGACGGTCACACCGGTTTCGCGCAGTTTATAGAGAAAATTGTACAGAAGGTTGTTGTCGAAAAACATCTGTGTGGTCAGGAAATCGACCCCAGCATCCACCTTTTCTTTCAGGTGGCACAGGTCATCGCGCTGGTCACGGCTCTCGGGGTGCACTTCCGGATAGCAGGCTGCACCGACGCAGAAATCCCCGCTTGCCTTAATCTCGCGGACCAGGTTCACGGCGTGGGGGTAAGGCGTGGTGTCCAGATCGGACTGAGTGACCCCGGCAGGCAGGTCGCCGCGCAGGGCCATGATATTCTCCATGCCCTCGGCCTTCAGCGTTTCCAGATGGCTTTGGATGGCTTCGCGCTTCGCCCCGACGCAGGTCAGGTGCTCAAGGGTCTCCACGCCGGTTTCCCGGCGGATGGTCTGGGCAATGTCGAGCGTCAGGCGCCCGCCGCCGCCTCCGGCCCCGCAGGTCACGGACACAAAGTCCGGCCCCAGTTTCGCAACAGCTACTGTCGCGGCCCGGACGCTTTCCAGGCTGGCGTCGGTCTTCGGTGGGAAGACTTCGAAGGACAGGGAGAATTCGTCCTTTTTCAGGTATTCACTGATTTTCATGTTCATTCCTCCGTGAGGCGTTTCCGCAGCCAGTCGGCGGCGCTTTCGGCTTCCGTGCGGGCAATGGTCAGGATGGTTTCCGGGTCGCTGCTCAACAAATCGAGTGCTTCGGCTTTGACGGCCCTGAAAGCGGGAATGCCGAGGGTTTTCATCACGTCTTCGATGTACAGAGTGCCCCAGTCGTGTTTAGCCGTATAGCTTCCTGCTGTGGTGACATAAACAGCTGCTTTCCCTTTTGCCAATCCTACGGGTTTGTCATCCCGGTAGAAAAAGGTCAGGTTGCGCACCCAAATGTTTTCAACCCAGGTTTTCAGGATGGACGGGAAAGATAAGTCCCAGTACGGCGCGGCGATGATCACGGCGTTCGCCCGCTGAAAGTCGGCTCCAATTGCTGTCAGAGGGTCATCCCAATTCCGCTGGTCGCAGAGGGCTTCTTTTCGCTTCAGACGACGGGCGTTGACCGGCTGTAGGCGCATGGTCGGGAGATCGTGGCGGGTGATGATCAGTTCCGGCAGCTTTTGCTGCAGGTGACGGAGCAAATGCTCCGCCAGAGCTAAAGTGCGGGAATCTTTCCCGCGGGGGCAGGCGTTTACAAACAGAAGTTCCAAGGAATCTTCCTCCGGATTTCTTGCAAAATATGGGACTTCAGCTTGAATATTCATCTTTTTTACCGGGATTCCTGCTTTTGGATGCAGGAATCGCGTCGCATTCATCGAATAAGAACATTTGGCCGAAAGGCTGACATCGCATTGGAGGTGTTGCTTCATGAAACGCATTCTTTCTCTCGTATTTGCCCTGGCTCTTCTCCTCGGTACGGTGAGCGCGCTGGCGGACGGAACCCCGTCCATCTGCATTGTGGTGGCGGGCTCCCTCGGCGACCGCTCCTTCTATGACTCCGCCTATGAAGGCATCCAGAAGCTGGCTGCGGACTACGGCGCGAACGTCAACTGCATCGAGTGCTATGAAGACTCTTCCCTGTATGAGCAGGCCCTCTATGACGCGGCGGACAGCTATGACTATGTGGCCGCGGTGGGCTGGCAGTTCTATGACGCCCTCGACAAAGAGGACGGCGTGCTGGCCGATTATCCGGATACACGCTTCCTTTTCATCGACAACGCGCTGGAGACTATCCCCGAGAACCTGGTCTGCATCACCTACACGCAGAACGAGGGCTCCTTCCTCGCGGGCTATGTCGCGGCTTCGCTGAGCCAGACCGGCATCATCGGCGTGGTAGGCGGCATGGACGAAGACACGATCAACGACTTCATCGTCGGCTATGAGGCCGGCGCGCAGTACAAGAACGCGGAGGTCCGCGTCCTGCGCCAGTATGCGGGCACTTACGAAGACCCCGCCAAGGGCAAGGAATGCGCACGTGCATTGTATGACATGGGCGCCGACGTGGTCTTTGCCGTGGCCGGCCGGACCGGCGAGGGCGTGTTCTCCGCGGCGCGCGAAGTCAACCGCCTGGCGATCGGCGTGGACGGCGACCAGAAGTACATCGACCCCGACCGTATCGTCTGCTCCATGGTCAAGCGCGTCGGCCAGTCCATCTATGACATGGTGTCCGATCCCGAAACCTACTGGTGCGGCGGCCAGGTCTTCGTGGCCACCATGGAGAGCGGCTATATCGGCCTCGCCTACGGCACCGACGACATGCCGCAGCAGGTTTCCGATGAGCTGAAGGCGGAGCTTGAGGTCATCCGTCAGCAGATCATTGACGGGTCCATCGTGGTTCCGACCGCTTTCGGCGAGTAAAAACACATTTCAGTCACGGGGCTCCGGGGGTTTTTCTCCCGGGGCCCCGCGGTTTATGACAGGCAAGGGCGGTTCTCAACATGTCGAATCAACCGATTCAACCGATCGTGGAATTCTCGCATATCTCCATGCAGTTCCCGGGTGTGCTGGCCAACGATGACGTGTCGCTGTCCATCATGCCCGGTGAGGTTTTTGCGCTGGTCGGCGAAAACGGTGCGGGAAAATCCACTCTGATGAACATCCTCTTTGGCATCAATACCCCCTCGGCGGGAACGATCACGGTCAAGGGAAAGACTTATAAGTCGCTCACCAGCGCGCAGGCCATCGGACTGGGCATCGGCATGGTGCATCAGCACTTCATGCTGGTGCCTTCGTTTTCGGTCGCGCAGAACATCGTCCTCGGGGATGAGCCGCAGCGCGGGATCCTCTATGACCTCCGCGAGGCGAAACGCATCACGGAGAAGCTGGTGGCGGAATACGGCCTCGAGGTCCCGCCGGACGAGCCGGTCAAAAACCTGAGCGTGGGCCTGCAGCAGCGGGTGGAGATCCTCAAGACTCTGCACCGCGGCGCGGAGATCCTGATCCTCGACGAGCCAACCGCCGTGCTGACGCCCCAGGAGACCGACGAACTCTTCGATGTCATCCGGGGGATCGTCCGGGACCGGGGCATGACCGTGATCATCATCACGCACAAGCTCGGGGAAGTCATGGCGATTTCCAACCGCGTGGGCGTCCTGCGCCACGGCCGCCTGGCTGGCGTCTATGAGACGGCGGACGTGGACGAGCGCAAACTGGCTTCCCTGATGGTCGGCAAGGATGTTCTTCTCGGTCTGCTGGAACGAAACCAGCGCGAGCAGCCCATCCCGGAAGAACCCGCCATCTCCGTGCGCAACCTCACTGTCCGCGACAACCGCGGGCTGGAGGCTGTGCGGGGCATGAGCTTCGATGTGCACCGCGGCGAGATCGTTGGCATCGCCGGCGTCGAGGGCAACGGCCAGAGCGAACTGGTCGAGGCTGTCACCGGCATGCGGGCGATCCGTGACGGCGAGGTCTATGTCTTCGGAAAAAAGATCAACAGGCTGTCTCCGGGCAAAATCCGGAAACTGGGTCTGTCCCACGTCCCGGAGGACCGTCTCGCCACCGGCGTCGCGGCCCAGGCGGACATCACAGAGAACCTGGTCATCGGCAAGCATCGCCGCTGGCCTTTCTCTGTCCTGCGCGTCCATATGCGGGGCGGACCGGCCCGCCGGTATGCCCGGAAGCTTTCGGGTGAGTTCGACATCCGCAGCGCGGGCGTCGGCACGGAGGTCGGCTCCCTCTCCGGCGGCAATATGCAGAAGGTGGTTGTCGCCCGGGAGTTCTCCTTCGACACGCAGGCGCTGGTCATCGCCCAGCCCACCCGCGGTGTGGACATTGGCGCGACCGACTTTTTCCACCAGCGGATCATGGATAAGCGGAACCAGGGCTGTGCGATCCTCCTGGTCAGCGCGGACCTGGACGAGCTCTACCGCCTCTCGGACCGGATGCTGACGGTCTATGAGGGCCGGATCACCGGTGAGTTTGACCCGGCCACGGCCCCACGCGAGGAAGTGGGCCGGTGCATGATGGGCGCGGATCAGGCGCAGGATTCCAAAACAACGGTAAATGAGGCGAGTGACGGATGAAGTGGAAGGAACGGGGGATTTATCTCCTAAGCCTGCTGATCAGCATTGTGCTGGGCCTGGGCGTGGGCGCCCTGCTGATGCTGGCGACGGGCCACGACCCGATCGAGGGCTACACGGCGATGGTGAACGGAGCCCTGGGGTCGAAGTGGGACGCGGATACGATCCTGAAGAACTCTGAACTGGGGAATACCCTGTACCGGTCCACCCTGCTGATCATCACCGGCCTGGCCACAGCCGTCGCATCCGACGCCGGGCTTTTCAACGTCGGCGGACAGGGCCAGATGTGCCTCGGCGCGTTGGTCGGCGCGTATCTCGGGGCGGAGCTGACGACGATCCTGCCGTTTACGGCGGGTTGGCCGGTCTGGCTTCTGATCGTGGTCTGTTTTCTGGCCGCCACGCTGGCCGGCGCGATCTATGCCCTGATCCCGGCGCTGATGAAGGTGCGGCTGAACATCAGCGAGGTGGTCTCGACCATCCTCCTGAACTCGGTCGCCCTGACCTTCTGCACCTATATGTCCAACGGTCCGCTGAAAGCGCAGGGGAAAGGAACCCAGACCGCCGCGATCCTGAAGGACCTGGAGTTCACCCGGTTTTTCAAGCCGAGCAATCTCTCCCAGGCCGTGTTTATCGCGGCAGGCATGGCTCTGGTCGTCTGGTATCTGATGAGCCGGACCACCTTCGGCTATGAGATGCGAATGGCCGGCCGGAACAGCCGCTTCGCAAAGTTCAGTGGGCTCAAGGCCTCGACGCTGGCTGTTACCGGCATGGTGATTTCCGGCGCGCTGTGCGGCGCGCTCGGCATGCTGGAGGTCTTCGGCTGGAAGCACCGCTACGCGGTCGATCTCTCCACGGATTTCTACTGGGATGGTATGCTCGTGGCGATGATCATGCGATACAAGCCGCTCGGGATTATCCTGATGAGCTTCTTCTTCGGCATCCTGAAGAGCGGCGCGATCCGGATGCAGTCCTCCACTGGTATTTCTCCCGAACTGATCCAGGTCATCCAGGCGATCATTATCTTCTTCATGGCCGCGGAACAGGGCATGATCCTGCGCTTCCGGACCTGGCGTGCGCGCCGCCATCCCCAGCATGAGGAGGTGATCAGCGCATGAACGCATTTCAGTTTTCGGACCTGATCAGTTTCTCCAGTCTGATGAGCACGCTCGGCACTGCGACCATCGTCATTCTGGCGGGCCTCGGCTGCCTGATGACCGAAAAAGCCGGCATGATGAATATCGGCCTGGACGGCATCATCACCGGCTCCGGCTTTGTGGCGGCCGTGGTTTCCTGGGCCGCCGATTCCTGGGCGCTGGGCTTGCTGGCCGCCCTGGCTACCGGCCTGATTCTCGGCCTGTTCTACGGGGTCATGGTCATCCGCCTGAAGAGTGACGAATTCGTCATCGGCGTGACCCTGAACATGTTCCTGATCGCCCTCTCCACCTTCCTGTACCGGAGTCTTCCCGCCGAGGCCAACGGCCTCCACGTGACCGAGGGCACGGGTATGCCGATCCCCAAGATCTCCCTCTCCATGGGGAGTTCAAACCCGATCAACATCTCGATCCTTGTGCCGGTCGCCCTGATCCTGGTAGCGGTCTGCCAGGTCTTCCTCTACCGGACCCGCCACGGTTTCTGGCTCCGCGCTGCCGGGGAGCACCCGGAGTCGCTCCAGTCCGTCGGCCGCAGCCCGGCGAAGATGAAGTATATGGCTTCCTTGGCTTGCGGCGCTTTCTGCGGTATGGCAGGCGCTTACCTCCTCAACTATGTGGACGGCTTCTCCGAGGGCTTTTCGGCCTCCCGCGGCTATATCGCGGTCGCCTGCGTGATCTTCGGCCGGTCCAACCCGCTGCTGGTGACGCTGGCTGCCCTCTTCTTCGGCCTGGTCGATACCGTCGGCCAGCGGCTGCAGGTGTTTGGCGTGGTCGACAGCAACCTGACCGCAGCCTTCCCCTACGCCGGTACCATCCTGATGATGATCGTGCTGGCTGTCTACAACAAAGCCAGAAAGCCGAAGCGGAAGGCGGAAACCGCTGAGGCCGTGAAGTGAAAAATACAAAATAGTACATAAAAAAGGTTAGAACGGAGATGAAGTCATGAATCCCAACATCGCCAAGCGGAACGGACTTCTCGGCGCAAAAGTCATCAAGGGCCTTGCCTCCCGCAACATGACCGGCTATTATGCCGCTGACAAGGCCGAAGCCCTGCGCATCGCCCTGAGCCTGATCCCTGAGGGCAGCAGCGTCACTATGGGCGGTGCGATGAGCGCCCACGAGATCGGCCTGGTCCAGGCCCTCAAGGACGGAAACTACAACTTTATTGACCGCGATGCCTACGAGGACAAGCGCGCCGCGATGCTTGCGGCCTATGACGCCGACGTCTTCCTCTCCAGCGCCAATGCCATGACAGAAGACGGCATCCTCGTCAACATCGACGGCAACGCCAACCGCGTCTCCGCTATCGCGCAGGGACCCCGGAAGGTGGTCTTCATCGTCGGCATGAACAAAGTCACGCCCGACCTCGACACCGCCATGAAGCGCGCCCGCAACGTGGCCGCCCCGATCAACGCCGTGCGCATCGGCACTGATACCCCATGCACCAGGACCGGAACGTGTATGGACTGCAAGTCTCCGGACACCATCTGCTGCCAGTTTCTGATCACCCGTTTCTCCCGGCACAAGGACCGCATCCATGTGGTGCTTTGCGGGGAGGATTTGGGATTCTGATTTGAAAACGGAGGTACTCACATGAAGCATGACAGGATGGGCGTATCCTACGCTGCAGATGTCTCTGCTCCGCGCAAGGCCTGAACGGGACGATCCCTGCACGGAGCACCCTGATTCCCGATTGATCGTCCGAACGGGCTTTGCGCCATTTTCATTGACCACTCAATGATTATTAAGGAGCAAAGCCATGAAACACTTTTCGACTCTCAGACAACTGAAATCTTTTCTTCTCCTGTGGAGCTCGCAGGCGGTATCCACCCTGGGTACCGCCATGACGGAATATGCCCTGATCGTATGGGCCTACGGACGGGAGGGAACGGCGTCCAGCATCACGCTCCTGACGCTCTGTTCGTTTGCGCCGACGATCCTGTTTCGCTTCGCGGCCGGTGCGATCGCAGATCGCTGGGACAAGAAGCGCATTATGCTGATTGCCGATCTGTTTGCCGCGTGCGGCACGGCAAGCATCTTTCTGCTGGATGCCTTTTCTGCGCTGCAGACCTGGCACATCTACCTGATCAACATTCTGCTCAGCCTCATGAACGCCTTTCAGGAGCCGGCCGCGTTTGTGGCGACCAGCCTCCTGGTTCCAAAGGAGCATTATACCAAAGCCAGTGGTCTCCAGGGCGTCTCCGGCGCTGTGATTTCTATCCTGTCCCCGGCGCTGGGTTCTGTGCTGCTCGCTTTTGGCGGCCTGCGCCTTGTCCTGCTTTGCGATCTCGGCAGCTTTTTCGTTGCTTTCTGCGTTCTTCTGTTCTTGATCCGGATCCCCAAGATCGAAAAACAGCAACAGGAGCAGAAAGAACATTTTCGGAAGACCTGCACGGAAGGCATCCGCTATCTGCGCAGCCAGCCTGTCCTCCTGCACCTGATCCTCTTCATGACCTGCGTGAACTTCCTGGCCAAGCTGGGCAACGACGGGATGCTCGCGCCCTTTGTCCTCGGGAGGACAGGGGGCGACCAGCGAATCCTCGGGGCGGTGGAGAGCGCCATCGCTTGCGGCATCCTGGTCGGAAGCCTCCTCGTCACCGGGATGAAACCCGTCAGGAACAGGCTCAAACAGATCTTCTGGACGACAGCCGTCGTTTTCTCCGGCAATCTCTTCCTGAGCCTTTCCCTGCAGCCCTGGGTATGGTGCGTCTCTTCCTTCGGCTCGTATGCCATGGCCGCCGTGATGAATGCCAACATGACGGTCTTGATGCGGGAGCGTGTCCCCATTGAAATGCAGGGGCGTGTCTTCTCTGCGGAAAGCACGCTCAAGAACGGTTCGATTCCATTGGGGTTACTTCTCGGCGGGTTTCTGGCCGATCATGTTGCCGAGCCCTTTATGGCGAACGATTCACCGCTGCAGCGTTTCCTGGTTCCTTTCTTTGGCGATGGAAAAGGCTCCGGGATTGCCCTGATCTTCTTTGTTGTGGGCATTCTGGGTATCATCCTGAGCCTGACGCGACTGCGGAAACAGATGTACAGGGAAAACTAGGATTGATTTCACGCGAAAACCCCGGACAATCCTGCCCGGGGCCTTTTCGCATCTTCGATCATTTCACCGAGTTCAGCAGTGCGTCGTCGATCTTGCCCCAGGCGCCGTTGCCCGCGCCTTCGCAGCGGACGTAGATGCCGACGGTGACCGCATCGCCTTCGGTTACCTGGAATTCGGGGATCACGCCTGTGTCCCAATTCCCGTAGGAAGTGATCTTCATCGGCGCGGTGCCGATGGTTTCACCGTTGATCTTCACGTAGGCATAGACCTCGTGGCTTCCGGCGTCGCCGCCCATAATGGAGATCGAGAACTTGTATTTTCCTTCCGGGAGGTCGGTTACGGTCTGCTCGCAGGTGAATTCCACGCTGTTCTTCGCTGCGGACCAGAAGTGCATGTGTTTCGGGCCGGTCAGGGAATCCGTGACCTTGTCCTCGACATAGAGCTGTTCCGCGTTTGCCAGGTCGGTGGTGATCCAGTTCACGCCGCTTTCCTCAAAGCTGTAGTCCGTCAGGAAGTTGTATTCCACCATGGACACAAAGCACTTGGCCTGCATGCTGCCTGCCGTGCCGGTGATCTCGTACTGTGCCGGGCCGTTCGCGTGCATCTGCGCGTCCTTCTCTTCCGTCAATTCCCAGGTGACCGGCACGGGCTGGCGGCTGTTGTCGGTCATCACCGCGTTAACGGTTTCCGGGAGTTTCAGCGGGAGATTCAGGTCGCAGATGACCGTCACGTCTTCGAGAGCGTCGACTTTCAGCTCGATCTCGTTGCCGTTGCGCAGCAGCCCGAAGACCTTCAGGGATTCGAGGGGATGTCCGGTGGCGTCAAACAGCGCCTGGTTGTCCACGGCGCTGCCGCCATAGTACTTGCCTGCGTCGTCGGGATCATACTCTGCCGCGTAGCTGGATGCCCAGCCGGAGCCATAGGTTTCCCACAGGACGTGGTTCTCCTCCCAGGAGGAGGTCCCCACAGGGATCCAGCAGCCTTCCCAGTAGCAGATGCCGATGCCGGCGGAGGTGCGGTTCACGAGCGTGTCGGTGATTTCCCGGATGTTGTTAGCCTGTCCCTGCACAGAAAAGGGATAGTCTTTGACGATTGTCCCGCTGTCGGAGATCGTGTTGCCGGAGAAGTCGAAATCATCTCCTGAATAGGCGTAAGAAGTCTCGAGCACCATGACCTTCTTGCCATAAGTCGTTGCGATGTTGTCCAGTACGGCGGCGAGATTCTCGAGTGACCCGTGCCAGTAGGGGTAATACGAGGAGCCGAAAACGTCGTAATCCAAGTCATACTTGGCAAGTTTTTCGGCATATGTGGCATAGGATTCGGCATTCTCCGGATTGGCGAAGTGCACCGCGACTAAGGCTTCGGGGTAGACTTCCCGGGTCGCCCGGGCGCCGGCCTCCATCAGCTTGCGGATGTTGCCCCAGAGGTGCTCGCCAGCCATCCGACCGTTGGTCTCGTTGCCCACCTGCACCATCGTAACCTTCACGCCGGCTTCTTTCAGCTGGTTCAGGCAGTCGAGGGTAAATTGATAGCATGCCTCGGCCTTTTCTTCGCTTCTCATGCCCTCCCAGGCCTTCGGAACCATCTGCTTACCCGGGTCGGCCCAGAAATCGGAGTAGTGGAAATCCACCAGCAGGCCCATTCCCACCGCCGTGGCGCGCTTTCCGATGGCGACCGCGTTGGCAATGTCGCAGTTGCCGCCGCCGTAACCGTGGCCTTCCGAATCATAGGGATCGTTCCACACGCGAACGCGGATCGTGTTGATCCCACAGTCCGCCATCAGCTGAAACACGTCGGTCTCGTTGCCTTCAAAGTCATAGTATTTCACTCCGCTGGCCTCGTTGGCCGGGACGATGGACGCGTCCATGCCGAAAATGAAATCCTCGGGGAGATTGTCCACCTTTTTCACATAGAGATCACTCTCGGCGAGGCTGTTCACGCAAAAGCCGAACAACAGCAGGAGGATAATGGGGAAGAGTCTTTTAAACATGATGGTTCTCCTTCTCATAAATCTCTGATTATTCAGTTCCGTTCAATAATGTCAGCAGACGCGACGCACAGTCCACGGCCGCGTCATCGACCGCGTCCTCGACACCCGGTACATGCAGCGAATGAAGTCCGAAGGCAAGGTAATAGCGCTGGGCATCCAAGGCGAACCAGTGTTGTTTGTCGGGGCTATCCGTCTCCGGGTCGAAGACCAGCATACCGAGGGGCTCGCCGTCCTGCTCATAGAGCGTGCCTGCCGTGCGCAGCGAATCCGGCACCGACGCGAACCAGTCGGGGTAATTCTCAAAATCAGCTTCGGGGACCAGCAGGAGGTCGGCATGCGCAAGCTCGTCGGCGCCCATCATCGCGTAGGTGAAGGGGCGGACACGGACCATGCGAATGGCTTCCGGTTTATTTTCTTCAAGCTTCACTGCCAGTTCCGTGGCGTTGGTGACCTGTGTGTCCGCATAGACGACCAGCTTGTGAGCGGCGTCGGTGTCGGTGATGATGTTAAGGATGAAGCTCCACAGCAAGGCGCTGGCCATGAGCCAGAGGATCAGCAGCGGGATCTGGCGGGAGATGATCTTACGCTTCTTCATGCAGCACCTCCACAGCCACGATATACTTGCGGACAGTTTCCGCACAAACTTTGGTCCCTTCCGGCGGTAGGGAACCTGCTTTGTCCGCGAGGACACTCAGGATGTGGGTATTTCCATTATCGTCTGTCAGGGTCACGCGGCGGATCCAGATGCTCTTCGGGATGTGACGGACGCCATCTTCGAGAGACAAGGTTCCACTGAAGGTTTCCCTTTCCCCGTCGAGCACGCCCTCCATGTGGGTGTAGGCAGCTTTTGCAGGGGCGTAACCGAGCGCCCACAGCAGGATCACGGCCCACCCGAAAACAGTCGAAACGCTGATCACCGCGATCCGGACTGCGGTCTCGTTGGCGGTGTTGATCAGGCAGCAGAGCAGGACACAGATAGCCAGGCCTGCCATCACCAGGGCGAGCATCCAGGTTCTCAATCTTTTGGCCTTCACACGGATGGCTGCGGCTTCCTCCGGGGTATACAGAATGATGGTTTGGCTGGGGTTTTGCGTGCTGGCCCCTCCCTTCGCAAACGGTTTATGGGTGATACTGCTTTTCTTTTCGCTTTGGATTGTGGAAAATGCCATCACCACATATTGACAAACAGGATCCCGTTATGGTAAACTGCAATTGATCCAAGGAGACTTGGAGTGGGAGTGCTTGCACTCGGAATGGCCCGCCTCGCGGGTCATTTTCTTTATCTTGGATAGAGGACCACTCCGGGACCGTCAATGATCCCTTTCTCTGTTCTCCTGAACTTTGAAGCAACCAGGATATCCACGATTTTCTGTTCATACGAACTGGCTTTGATGTCGGAGGACAGTCCGTTCTGAGACAGGATGTAACGCCGGGCCGGATGCGACAGCAGATCGGCAAATTGCAATCCTGCGATATTACTTACCTTTGGCTTCAACTTGATCTGTGAGGATGAAAACACCTCGCCTGCGTTTTTCAACGAGTTATAACCTTTCCCGGAGTAGATTTCATGATAGGCGGTTTTCGTAATCCGGTCTTCGCCTCCGCCGCGCGCTTCCGCCAGAATATCACCCATGCAGGATCCATAAAGGGCTTTATAGTCCTGCATCCAGTATTGGTAACGCTGCATCAGGAATTCTAATGCGAGGGCATATGGATCCTGTGCTCTGATTAAGCCGTACTTTTGAACCAGAAGAAGCTTATCGATCACGACGGAAATCACGCGGTACTGGACCTTTTCCACGATCTGGAGAAGATCGTGATTGAATTCTTCCCTTGTGAAGTCATCTTTCAGGACTTCAAACGGCGGTTTTGCAGGAATCAATTCACGCCTGTGCAGTACGATCTGTGCGTTACCGAAATACTTTTCTTTCAGATCGTTCAACATGGGGGTGAGCATTGTATCGTGCTCACGGATCTGCATGATAACGCCTGTCATGCAGAGGAACCTTTTATCACTTTGGGTCAGATCACCTTTCAGTGACTGATGGCCGTTTTCGTCAACAAACATTCGGACAATAGGTTCGTTCAATCTGTTCTCACCCCCGATTTGCTGAATGACTTGTTGATCGCAGTTTGGCCTTTTCTTCTACGCGTAATCAAGAAGACAACATGAAAGGCATTCTGCAACTGATTGAATTATACCATCCTTTTCAGTGCTTGACAAGCGGGCGTAATCGTGGGATGATGTTGGCAGCGGAAAAACGCCGGCCACCGGCGGACAGAAGGATGGGATGATGAAAATGCTGAAACGGTTTGTCTGTGCGCTTTTATGCGTGATGCTCCTGCTCGGCGCCGCTTATGCGGAAACAGCCGTAGAGGGCGTGACCTTCCACGAAGGTTGGGAGGTTTACGACGCGAACATTGTGTTCTATGAAATCTTTGTGGGTTCCTTTTCCGATTCCGACGGGGATGGCATCGGTGACCTGCGGGGCATTATCAACCGCATGGATTACCTGAATGACGGCGACCCGCAGTCGGGCCTGAGCCTCGGCGTGGAAGGCCTCTGGCTGACGCCGATCTTCCGCTCGCCTTCCTACCATAAATACGATGTGACGGACTATTATACCGTCGATCCCCAGTTCGGGACAAAAGAGGACTTACAGGAGCTCGCTGAGCTGTGTCACGAGCGCGGCGTGAAGCTGATTCTCGACCTGCCGATCAACCACACCGGCAACCAGTGCCGCTGGTACAAGAACTTCACCAACGCACACCTGATGAAGAATCCCGACAACGCTTACTATGACTTCTACACCTGGATCGGCGCAGGTGATTCCATCCCTGCCGGGCGGCATTTCATGCGCACGGGGATCGGGGATATGCTGGTCGAGGCCAATTTCGCCGACACGATGCCGGAACTGAACTTCGACAACGAATTTGTCCGCGAGACCGTCCTCGACGTGGCCCTGACCTACTTGCGCCTCGGTGTGGACGGTTTCCGGTTCGACGCAGCCAAGTATATCTATCTGAACGACAACGCCGCGAGCGTGGACTTCTGGACCTGGTACCTCGGCGCGCTGCGCGAAGAATTCCCGGACATGATCGCCGTGGCGGAGGTCTGGGACAGCGACCGCATCACGGACCAGTATGCGGCGGCGGTGAGCTGCTTCAACTTCACGACCAGCCAAGCCAGCGGCCTCATCGCCGAGACAGCCAAGGCCGGGGATGTGAACCGCTGGACTGCCTACCTCCAGAACCGGATGGATGCGCTGACTGCCATCGGCCCGGACGCCCGCAACGTGCCGTTCATCGCCAACCATGATACCGACCGGGCCGCGGGATACCTGACTGTTGCGTCCGGCCAGATGCAGATGGCCGCGAACCTGTACATCCTCTCCCCGGGCGCGCCCTTCATCTATTACGGAGAAGAGATCGGCCTGCGTGGCTCCCGTGGCGGCTCGAACACCGACGCCAACCGCCGCCTGGCCATGCTTTGGGGCGACGGCGATACGGTTTCCGACCCGATCGGCACGGATTATGATCCCACCCGCCAGACGCCCTATTCCGTAGCAGACCTCAAAGACACCCCCAGCAGCCTGTACAACTACTACAAGAAGCTGCTGATGATCCGCCGGGCAAATCCCGAGATCGCACGCGGTGAGTTCACGGCCCTGACCTTTGCGGGCGTGAAGGTGGGCGGCTTTGTTTCCACTTGGAACGGCAGTTCGGTTGCCGTGATCCACAACACCACCCAGCGCACGATCTCCGTGGACCTTGCGGATGTGACGGGCCTGTCTTTCACGGAAATCAGCGCGTTTGTGGGTTTTGGTACGGTGACGCTCGAAGGAACGGTTTTGACGCTGGAAGGGCAGACGAGCGCGGTTTTACGCTGAACCCTTGAAATCTCACCCCCAGCCCCTCTCCTTTCAGGAGAGGGGAGTTGCAAAGTGGCGCAAAACCTTGCCTTCCCCTGAAAGGGGAAGGGGGACCGCCGCAGCGGTGGATGCGGTTTCATCTGAGGAACTGAATCCATATTCAAGGGGAAATTGCAAAAAACTGCAATTTCCTTCTTTTCACTTGCAAATTCGGATTCTTTCACTATAATACAACCTTGTGGCCGCCGCACGAAGCGGCAGGGAAAGGGAGCAGGAGCCATGGCGATTCTGATTCAGCAGCTCAACCGCACCGGACACCGGCTCAGCAAGAGCCACCGGAAGCTCGCGGAATACATCGAGGAG
The DNA here is from genome assembly GCA_017552615.1 of Clostridia bacterium. GTDB lineage: Bacteria > Bacillota > Clostridia > Christensenellales > Aristaeellaceae > RUG11272. The sequence continues at coordinate 63,497 of JAFZPI010000044.1, read as the reverse complement.
CACCCTGACAAGGCGATCCGCATGACGGCGAGCCGCCTTGGGGAGAGCGTCGGGGTCAGCGAGTCCACGGTGGTGCGCTTTGCCACGGCCCTGGGCTATGAAGGTTATCCGCAGCTGCAGCGGGCCATGCAGGAACTGGTCAGCCACCGGCTCACCGCGGGCCAGCGCATCGAGATGGCCGCGGATCTGCAGCCCGAGGAAGCCCTGCAGGCTGTGATGAAGAGTGATATCCAGAACCTGCGCGCTACCCGCGACGAACTGGATCCCGCCACTTTTGCCGACGTGGTGGACCGGCTGCTCTCCGCCTGTTCGATCTACGTCATGGGTTTGCGCTCCGCCGCGCCCCTGGCTGAGTTCATGGGCTACTACCTCAACTACATCTTTGAGGACGTGCACCTGGTTTCCTCCGGCTCTTCTGACGTGTTCGAGGACATCTCCCGGATGAAGGCCGGGGACCTGATCGTGGGCATCTCGTTCCCGCGCTACTCGACCCGTACGCTTGAGGCTATGCGCTTTGCCAAGCGGACCGGCGCGCAGGTTGTGGCCATCACCGACGGCCCAATGTCCCCGCTCTGTGCGGTCGCGGACGCTTCCCTGACGGCCCGGACTGAGATGGCATCGTTTGTGGACTCCCTGATCGCGCCGATGGCGGTGATCAACGCCCTGCTGGTGGCCCTGGGCTTGCGCCGCCGTGAAGCCCTGGCCGAGCACTTCCGCCAGCTGGAAGCGATTTGGGACACTTATGCCGTCTACCTGCCGGAGGACAAGCCCAATGTGTGAGGTGTTGGTCATCGGCGGAGGCGCCGCGGGGATGATAGCCGCGATCGCCGCTGCGCGCGCCGGGGCCTCCGTGACGCTCCTGGAGCGCAATGAGAAGCTCGGGAAGAAAATCTATATCACCGGCAAAGGCCGCTGCAATGTGACCAACGACTGCACCCGGGATGAGTTCCTGCGCGAAGTCCCGCGCAACTCAAGATTTCTCTACGCCGCGCTGACGGCGTTCGGGCCGCAGGACATGATGGCCTTTCTGGAGCAGGAGGGATGCCCGGTGACGGTCCAGCGGGGGAGAAGGGTCTTCCCGTCCAGCGAAAAGGCGAGCGATGTCACCAAAGCCCTGACCCGAGCCATGAATGAGAGCGGGGTAAGGATTCGGCTGAATACCCGTGTGCGCGGGTTATGGACGGAAGAAAACCGATGCATCGGAGTCATCACCGACTCCGGAGAGGAGATCCGCGCCGATGCCGTGATCCTCGCGACCGGCGGGTTATCTGTCCCGGCCACCGGGTCATCAGGAGATGGCCACCGCATGGCGGGGGAGACCGGCCACACGGTTACAGACTGCCGTCCGTCTCTGTCCGCGATTGAGACCGAAGAGGGCTGGCCGACGCAGCTGCAGGGCCTTTCCCTGAAGAATGTCCGTTTGACCCTGAAGCAGGGAAAGAAAACACTGTACACGGAACTTGGCGAACTGCTCTTCACCCACTTCGGCATCTCCGGTCCGCTGACGCTGGAAATGAGCTGCCACCTGCCGGAGGACTTCAGCGATTGCAGCGTGACCCTGAACCTGAAACCCGGCCTGACCCCGGAACAGCTCGACGCACGGCTGCAGCGGGAGTTGGCTGAGGCCCCGAGAAAGCATCTGGCGAGCATTATGCCGTCGCTGCTACCGGCCTCCTTTGCGGCGATTTTCCCCGGACTCTGTGGGATCGACAGCCAGAAAATCTGCGCACAGGTCAGCCGGGAAGAGCGCAGGGCGCTGTGCGAAAAGCTCCAGAACCTGCCTGTCACCGTTCGCAAGTTGCGCGGCTTTGACGAAGCGATCATCACCCGAGGCGGCGTGAGCGTCCGGGAAGTTGATCCGGGCACGATGGCGTCGAAGGTACTACCCGGGCTGTATGTTGCGGGCGAATTGCTTGATGTGGATGCCCATACCGGAGGGTATAATCTGCAGATTGCTTTTGCCACGGGACATCTGGCGGGTGTGAGCGCGGCAATATGACCTCATCCACAAACCGAACCTCATCCACCACCGCCTGCGGCGGCGGTCCCCCTTCCCCTAAAGGGGAAGGCTCTTAGAAAGTTAACCAATCAAAAAGCCTTCCCCTTCAGGGGAAGGTGGCGCGAAGCGCCGGATGAGGTTTGGTACCTGCCATATGAACATATAAGGAATGAAATCCCATGCACTATATTGTCATCGACCTTGAATGGAACCAGCCGCTGAACCACCAGAACCGGGTGTACCGTGAGGTGGGGGACCGGCTGATCTTTGAGATGATCCAGATCGGCGCGGTGAAGCTCGACAGTGATCGCCGCATCGTGGACAGCATTTCCGTGCTGATCCATCCGAGCTGCTACCTCCGCATCCATCCGCGTATCCAGCGCATGACCCATCTCGGGCCGGACGAACTCGAGGATGCGCCGCTGTTCGGGGAGGCCATCGACGAATTCGTGACCTGGTGCGAAAAGGACGGGGACGACTATCTGCTCCTGACCTGGGGCAGCGACGACGTGAGCGTCTTGCAGCAGAATCTGGATTTCTTCGATTGCCATCCGGCGCTGCCGCCGATGTGCGACATTCAGCACCAGTTTTCAGACGCCTTCAAACTCCAGAACCGGATGGGCCTGCAGCCCGCCATGGAGCTGATGCAGATCGAGCCGGAAGAGGGCCGGGACTTCCACAACGCGCTGAACGACGCCTACTATACCGCACTGGTCTGGCAGAAGGTGGAGGACGCTTCCAACACGATCCAGTATGCCCGTCAGCCCAAGCCGCTGATTCATCCGGATCACAACAAGGGTAAGACCAAGGGCGAGCTGTTCGATTCTCTGAAGGATGCGATGGAAAGCGAGCTGGCCAACAAACCCAAGTGCCCCACCTGCGGACGGGCTTGTGAACTGGAGGCCGCAGGCTATGTGCCCCAGGCCCCGGACAAATACATCGGCCTGGCCAAATGCCGCCAGCACGGGAACATCCTGGCGCGGCTGCGCCTCCGGGCTTCCCAGTCCGGCCGGGTAATCCTCTCGGTTTCCACGGCCAAAGCCACGCCGCCGAATGTGGCCTACATCCATACCAAGCAATTGCAGATGAAACAGCGGGAAGAGAACGGCTTCCGGTTCAACGCGGAGAAGGCTCTGTTGAACGCAGATCGATCCAGCGTGCCGTTTGAAGACTGAGAGGAGAATACACCATGAAAATCCTAGTCCTGATCCTGTTCGCGTGCAGCTATGCCTGGCAGATGGGTCTGACCCTGCTGAAGGCGCGCTCCAAGAACAATCCGATCCCTGAAAATGTGGCGGATGTGTACGACGAGGAGACGTACAAAAAGTGGAAGGCCTACCAATCGGAGAAGGTACGTTTTGCGTTTGTCACGCATACGGTGACTTTTGTAATCGAACTGGTCCTGCTCGCCTTCAACCTCCATGCGGCGTTTGCCGGGCTTTTCCCGGACAACTGGTGGATGCAGATGTTCGCCGTGGTGCTGCTGGAAGCGGTCTCCGGCCTGCTGATGATCCCCTTCAGCTTTTACAACACCATGCGCATTGAGGAGAAGTACGGCTTCAACAAGGCCTCAATCAAGACCTTCTGGGCCGATCAGGTCAAGGAGTTCATCATCGGCATGGTGATCATGATTGCCGTTGCTTCCACGCTTGGCGGCCTGCATCTGTGGCTGGGCGACTGGGTCATCGTGGCCTTTGCCGCTGCCCTGTTTGTGATGATTCTGCTCATCAGTTTCCTCTTCCCCTACCTCAGCCGGATCTTCAACAAGTTCACGCCCCTGGAAGACGGGGAACTGAAGGAGAAGCTCATCGCCCTGCTGGAGAGCCACGGCTTCAAGGTGCGGGCGGTCCAGGTCATGGACGCTTCCCGCCGCACGACGAAAAGCAACGCTTACTTCGCCGGTTTCGGCAAGACTAAGACGATCGTCCTCTTCGATACCCTGGTCGAGTCCATGACGCCTGACGAGATCTGCGCGGTCTTTGCCCATGAGATGGGCCACGGCCTGCACAAGGACACCCTGAAAAACCAGATCCTCACCTTTATTCAGCTGGCGATCATCGCGGTTATGGCTTGGCTGGTCCTGCGGACGCCCGAATTCTTCACCGATTTCGGCTTCAAAGGCACGAACTACGGCTTTGCCGTGCTGCTCATCCTGCAGGTGGGCATGGCCTTCCTCATGCCGCTGTGGAGCCTGCTGACCAACTGGTATTCCCGCCGCGCCGAGTACGCTGCGGATGCCCAGGCGGTGAAGGAGGGCTACGGCGAATCCCTGATCAGCGCGCTGAAGAAGCTCCACAAGGAAAACCTCGCGGATCTTTCACCTTCGCCCCTGCTGATCAAGCTGGACTATTCGCACCCCACGCTGAGCCAGCGGATCGCGGCCATCCGGGGAGATAGCCCGGAAACCAACGCCTGACAAAGGAGAGACTTCCATGCAGTTCATTTGTTACGCCAAGTGCACGACCTGCCAGAAAGCCCGGAAGTGGCTCGAAGATCACCAGATACCCTTTGAGGAGCGCCCCATCAAGGAACAGAACCCGACGGCGGACGAACTGAAAGCCTGGCAGCAAAAAAGCGGCCTGCCGCTGCGCCGCTTCTTCAATACCAGCGGAATGCTGTATCGCGAACTGAAGCTCACCGAGCGCCTGCCGAAGATGGGTGAGGACGAGCAGATTGCTCTCCTGGCTTCCGACGGTATGCTGGTCAAACGCCCGATCCTCGTAAACGGGGACACGGTGCTGGTGGGCTTCAAAGAAGCCGAGTGGAGCGCCGCCTTGCTCAACCGATAAGGCGCAGGACATCGCGGATATCCCGGATTTCCCAGCACCCTTTCGGGAGGCTTTCCGGCCTCGCCGGGGACTGCTCCGTGTGAATGTAAAGACTCTTCATCCCCACGGATGCCGCGCCTGTACAATCGCATATATGGTCATTCCCGACCATGATACAGGATTGAAGGTCGATCCCTTCCCGCTCCGGCAGGCGGAAAAACGCCGGGGCGGGTTTTTTGATGCCCGCTTCACTGGACAGGAAAATATGGTCGAAACAGGCTTCGATCCCGAGAAGCCTTAACTCAGGACGCGTAAAAGCCGCCTGGGCGTTGGATAGGAGAACCACGGTTTTGCCCAGGGCATGCAATCCGTCCAACACTTCCTTCGCGCCGGGGAAAAGCCGGAGTTTGCGCATCGAAAGCGCCCGGAAGAATACCGCCAGTTCCCGGGCCCCGGCTTCATCGGTATCCGCGAGCTTTTCCCAGACGGGGAGGATGTCGATTTCGGGGTACTCACGCTGTTTCCGAAGCTCTTCTTCAGCCTGAAAACAGGTTTCACGATAAGCCTGTTTCAGTTCATCGGGTTCCCAGCGCTTTCCGCGCAAACCAAGACACCAGGCCATGGTTCTCCATAAGCCCGGGTCTTCCTCATCGGTATGGATATCGACTAATGTCCCGTAAAGATCAAAGAGAACACAAGTTATCTCTTTCATTTGAAAATCCTCTTCGAGAGGACCTCATCCACCGCCCGCGATCAATGATGTCGTATTCATATCAGATGTTGCGCGGGCGGTCCCCCTTCCCCTAAAGGGGAAGGCTTTTGGTTACGTTTTGACTCGTAAAGCCTTCCCCTTTAGGGGAAGGTGCCCGAAGGGCGGATGAGGTTCTTCAAGAAAACAGCCATTTTTCTAACTCTTCGACCGCCTCAAAGCAGTTCTCACTATACTGCCGCATAAACGCATGGATCTCGGGGATCTGATGCGCCCAGAGGGCGGCGGCGAAGGGGACGCCGGCTGCCTGGGCCATGTCGAAGCCGGGCTTGAGGTCGTCGACCATCAGGAGCTCTTCGGGGCGGAGATGGAGTTTCTTCATGATGTCCAGCAGGGGGAAGGGGCTGGGTTTGCGCTCTTCCTTGGGGCGCTCCCAGCCGTAGATGAGCTCCGGTTCCGGGAGGCCGTTGGCGCGGAAATCGCGGCGGATGTTAAAGTCCACGGAGTGCGAGACCACGCAGATGTGACCGCCGGCTTCGATCTGGCGCCGGATGATCCGGTCGATGCCGGGGTAGGCCTTCGGGATTTTCCGCTTGACGCAGTCCTGCCAAATCAGGTATTCCTCGTCAAAGTCCGCTTCGGTGAAGTGATGGGCGTCCCGCATGTATTCGACAAACCCGGGGTCAAAATTGAAGCGAAAATAATCCTCCAGTGTCAGATCACTGCCGCCGCGCATCTTCTCCATGGCTTCGAGGTAGGCGGGGTAATGGATCGTGGCGGTGGAGTTCACGACGGTGTCGTCGTGGTCGAGGACCAGGCAGGGGTATTTCAGCATGGGCGCTCCTTGGTCTTGAAGTTGAAGTATTTCTTCGCGTTTTCGTAGCTGATGCCGCGGACGATCTCGCTGAGGAGCTCAAAGTCGTCCGGGAAGCGGCCGTCCTCGACCCATTCGCCCAGCAGGCGGCAGAGGATGCGGCGGAAGTATTCGTGCCGCGGATAGCTCAGGAAGGAGCGGCTGTCGGTCAGCATTCCCACGAAGCCCGCGAGGTAGCCGAGGTTCGCGAGGCTCGTCAGCTGGTCGGTCATGCCCTGGAAGTGGTCGTTGAACCACCAGGCAGAGCCGTGCTGGATCTTGGAGACGGCCTCAGAGGACTGGAAGCACCCGCAGATCGTGTCGATGGCCTGGTTGTCGTTGGGGTTCAGGGAGTAGAGGATCGTGCGGGGGAGGCTCCCGGCTTTTTCGAGCGCGCCGAGGAAAGCCGCGGTCTGGGCCGAAGGCGCGTAGTTGTCGATGGCGTCGTAGCCGGTATCAGGGCCGAGCCTGCCGAACATGGTGAGGTTGTTGTCGCGGCGGCAGCCGTAATGCAGCTGCATCGCCCAGCCGCGGCGGGTGTACTCCCCGGCGACAAACAGCATAAAGGCATACTTGAACGCGGCTTCTTCCTGTGCGGAGACGGGCTGTCCGGACAGGCCCTTTTCCATGATCGCTTCGACGGCTTCTTCGGGAGCGGGGGCATACATCACATAGTTCAGCGCGTGGTCGGAGAGCACGCAGCCGTGCGCAGCGAAGAAGTCCATGCGCAGGCGCAGGGCGATCTTCAGCGTGTCGAACGAGGCAATGTCGACGTCCGCGGTCTTGCCGAGCGCGGCGATATACTCGCGCCAGGCCGGCTTCTCGATGTTCATGGCCTTGTCGGGGCGCCAGGCGGGGAGGACGGTGACGGGGAAGGACGTGTCCGCCGCGAGCTTCTCGTGGTACTCGAGGCTGTCGACGGGGTCGTCCGTCGTGCAGACGGTCTCCACATTACTGCGCATGATGAGCCCGCGGGCGCTGAAGCCCTCGCTCTGCAGCTTCTCTTTCGTGAGGTTCCAGACCTCGTCGGCGGTCTTCGCGCTCAGGGCCCCGTGCCAGCCGAAATAGCGCTGCAGCTCCAGATGGCTCCAGTGGTAGAGCGGGTTGCCGATGGCCTTGCCGAGGACTTCCGCCCACTTGCAGAACTTCTCGTAGTCGCCGGCATCCCCGGTGATGTATTTCTCGTCCACGCCCGCGCAGCGCATGAGGCGCCACTTGTAATGGTCCCCGCCCAGCCAGACCCGGGTGATGTTGTCATAGCGCACATTCTCCCAGATCTCCTTCGGGCTCAGGTGGCAGTGGTAGTCGATGATCGGGCAGTCCGCCGCGGCCTCGTGGTAGAGACGGCGGGCGGCGGGGGTGGAGAGCAGGAAGTCTTTGTCCATGAAAGCGGTCATTTGAGGGGCCTCCTTAGCGTTTATTCTGATCGAGGATAGTATGTTCTTCCTTGGAATAGGCCAATACTTCGGTTAGGCTTTCCATTAATCCGTCAAAGAAATCGAAACCGGTGAAATTGTCTTCCATTTCCTGCGGAGACAAAGAGGATTTGAATTTGATCTCCTTCATGGTTCTCACTCCTTTAGGTCGATAGCAAGTATAACATACCTTATGAGCAAAATCCATATCCAATCCGGGGAAATAACGGAGAATGGCGGTGCCGGGTGACCTCTCCACCGCAGGCGACAGAGCCATGGGCTCATTTTTCCGCGATAAACGCATGGAAACACATCTCCGCGTCAATCCCGAACCTGGCCGCCGCCATGCCGAGTTCATTGTCGTCTGCCGCGAGCGGTTTCGTTTTTTCGATCTCATGATACAGGATCTTGAAGCCTGCAATCCTGAACCGGTCTTCCCAAGATTTGTAACCGCTTTCCTGTGCTTCGACAAACAGGTGCCAGGGCTCGCGATTCATCTTCCGGAACAGGTCCAGGATGGCCGGGATGTGGGTCCATTCCACCTCGATGGTATAGAGCTTCCCGCCGGGGACGAGGGTCCGCCGGACCTCGGACACGGCCTTGTCATAGCCTCTGGATCCGTCCCGGGTGGAACCCAGCCCCAGATTGCTGCTGTAGGCTTTTACACAGTTGTCGCGGAACGGGATATCAAAAGCAGAAAACTGGGCAAACCCGATGTTTTTGCGGATGCCCTGTTCTACCAGAAACCGCTTCCATTCTGTCAGGACGGAGATGTTGGCGTCCGTCGCTAGGCAGTGCACTTCGGGGTTTCTTTGCAATAACGAAGGGATCAGGCCCATTCCGGGACCGCATGCCAAATCCACGACTTCCTTTTCACTGCACATTGATTCAAGCAGATGAGCGGTGACCGGATTGTCTGAGAATTTTCGGGTTTCAAAATTGCTTTGAAAACGGCCTGCCCCCCATGATGCGATATCCTCTTCGTCAAAACAGTCCCCGTCTTCTTCTCTTCCGAAGCAGGGAATCCCATCGACAGTGTGAAGGACAGCTTGGTTGTAATAAGATTCAAACATAGATCGTTCCTCAGTTCGGAATCTTTCGTTGCCTGGCCCTTGGAGTATACCATACCCAGAAAACAAAATCCATATCCAATCTAGGGAAATAACGGAGAATGGCGGTCGTTCATTCACCCCCCTATAGATAAACCAACCAACCAACCAACCGACATTCCCTTCCGAATCCAGAAAATTCCATGCCAAGTTTGCATGATTTTTCATTGACAAGGGGCATACGATCTTTTTATGATGCGCCGCGAAGGGGAACAATCGTTCTCCTAATAATCCAATAAGGAGGAATTCCATGGTTGAATACCAGAGAATCGGGGATCAGGACATCATCCTGCACCGCGATGAAGACCCTCACAGAAAGGCCTGGGCGTACATGTACACAGTCTATAAGAAGTACGCCCCTTTCCCGAAAAGCAAAGAAGACAGTGACCGGATGCTCCTGACACTGATGGCATGGAAAGACAAGTGGGACCCGGTGTACATGGGGCTGCGGAGCATGATCCTGGACGTGTTCCAGCGAAACCGGGCGTCCGACCGGACCGGGGCGGTGACGCCCGACTTTGACGCCTGTGAGGTCTGGCGGACCGTGTATAAGATCTTCGAGCGGTTTCCCCACAGCCCGGTCACAAACCCCGAGTGGATCGCGTTCTACAATGCTTGCAATGGGGCCAGAAAGAGGCTTGGTACAAACATCCTGCTGGAATGCTTGCTGCACATGGTGAATGAGCTCCAGGCGGCGTTCCCGCGGGAGATCTCAGAGCTGAAACGAAAGGAGACGGAAACTTATTTCTGGAGGTATCCGGGAGAAGCTTTCATGACCATGGAAGGAGAAGACGATCTTGACTGACAATGAACTCTTTGAAGACCTGAAGGGCCTGTCCCTTGAGGAGCTGAACAAGCAGGAACCTATCCTGTACGGGGCGGAGACTTCCACCCGCACCTGCGCCTTTGACCGGATCCCCAAGCGGCCGCCGCGCTTCCTCTGGTATCCCTACCTGAGGGCGGCCAACCTGAACCTGCTGTCCGGGGACGGCGGAAGCGGCAAGACCACACTCGCGCTGATGATTGCAGCGGCGCTGGCGGACGGAGACCAGCCGGGTGGGATGCCGGGACTCCTTCAGCTCCGTGACCCGAGAGGCGAGAACACGCTGATCCTCTCTTTTGAGGATGAGCCCGAAGAGCTTCGGTATCGGCTGGAAGGCTGCGGGTGCAAGCACCCGGAGCACATCTTTACGATGAAACCCAATGAATCCGCGCCGCCGATGACGGAGGAACAGACGCTCACCTCCCTTGTGGAGGAGTGCGGCGCAAAGCTGCTGATCATCGACCCGGTGCAGGCTTTCCTGCAGTCGGGGGCCGACGCGAACAGCATGTCGGACGTCCGGAAAGCCCTGGAATCCCTGCGGCGCGTCTGCAAAAAGACAGGCTGCGCGGCCCTGCTGATCGCCCACCTGAACAAGGGGGTCGGACGCTCGGCGATGCAGCGGACCAGCGGGAGCATGGACTTTGTGAACGCGGTCCGATCCGCGATGATGGTGGTGCGCCATCCCCGCACGGCGGACATGCGGTGTGCGATGCACTTCAAGTCCAACGGGGCTGCCCTCGGGGAGAGCCTGTGCTTCACGCTCGGGGAGAACGCCGGCGCAATCTTTTCCGGCCTGTGCGATGTGAGCCGGGAGGAACTGGAAACGGCGGACAACCCTCCGGATGAGACGGAAACCAGCCCGAAAAAAGTCCAGCGGTTTCTGGAACGGCTTGGCCGGAGCCTCCCGGAGTGGAGCATGACCGCCGCGGAACTCTCCATGCGGCCCGAGAATACCGAAGGTCTGTCGCCGAGAACGATAGCCTTCTGCATCGGCAAGGCCACGGCAGCGATGGGTCTTTCGCTTCAACAGGAAATGAAGCGAAATATCCTGCGTTATACGGTAAGCTGGAAGCAAACACAGATCTCCTGAGCCCGGCGATTGATCTGTCGGTTGGTTGGTTGGTTGGTTTATCTATAAGGGGGATCGGAAAACGACCGCCGTGTGAATTTTTCCCTGTGCTCTATGCAATCGCCAAGGGTTATGCTATAATAAACTGACTTTACGGACGGGAGGTCATGGTGTGCTGGGATCGGAGACGCCGATGGACGCCGGGCGCGCCCGGCTCATGGGGCCGCTGCAGCTGGCCTATCTCGGGGACACCGTGTGGGACATGCTGGTCCGTACCCGGCTTGTCCGCCGCGGGCTGAACGTGCAGCACATGCACCGCGAAGCCATCGCCCGTGTGAATGCCGGGGCCCAGGCCGAAGCCTTCCGTTCCCTGCGGGGACACCTGACGGAGGATGAAGAAGGCGTGGCCATGCGCGGCCGCAACGCCCATCCGCACCACGGAGTACCGAAGAACCAGAACCCGCAGGACTATGCCGACGCCACCGCCCTCGAATGCCTGATGGGGTATCTCTTCATCACGGGGCAGGAGGCGCGCATCGGCGAACTGTTTGAAATCACGCAGGAGGAATGAGCCATGCCGAGGGTCAAGCCCCACGTCACCCTGATCCGCCACACCCTGTCCCCGGAGGAGCTCGTGGCGCTGTCCGCGCGGCTCTGTTATTCCCGCGCGACGGTCGACGACCTGAGCCAGCGGGTGGCCGCCGCGGACCAGAGCGCGTTCGTCGAGCGCATCATGGGCATGGGCCACGAGTCCGTGCTGGAGCACGCGAGCTTCACCTTCGCGATGGAGGGCGTGAGCCGGGTGCTGCTGGCCCAGCTGACACGCCACCGCCTCGCGAGCTTCTCCGTACAGTCGCAGCGCTACGTGTCCTACGCCGGGGGTTTCAATTACATCCTCCCCCCGCAGATCGAGGCGCTGGGCGAGGAAGCCGTCGCGGAGTATGACCGGCAGATGGCCGAGATGCACCGCTGGTACATCGGTTGGCAGGAGAAACTGCAGAAGGGCGAGGGCGGCAACGAGGACGCCCGCTTCGTCCTCCCCGGCGCGTGCGAGACCCGGCTGATTGTCACGATGAACGTCCGGGAGCTGCGCCACTTCTTCAGCCTGCGGATGTGCGCCCGCGCCCAGTGGGAGATCCGCGCTGTGGCGACCCAGATGCACCGCATGTGCCTGGAGATCGCGCCGATGCTCTTCGCCGACGCCGGCCCGGGCTGCCTGCGCGGCCGCTGCCCCGAGGGCGAAAAGAGCTGCGGCCGCGCAGCGGAGATCCGCAGAGAGCGGCAGGAACTGATGGAGAACCTCTCCACCGCTGCGACGGTCCCCCTCCCCTTTCAGGGGAGGTAAAGCGATTACTGTAGGGGCGACCCTATGTGGTCGCCCGGTGACGTGTTTACCCCTCAGTCACCGCTTCGCGATGACAGCTCCCCAGCAAGCTGGGGAGCCTAGAAGATACCAAAACTACACACAAACCCGCATAAAACCTGATCTCCCCTGAAAGGGGAGATGTCGCCCGCAGGCGACAGAGAGGTTCCCGCCCGCAGGCGACAGAGAGGTTCCTGCCAGACACCAAAACCAACCCAAAAACAAGGAGAATCACCATGGCTTATTACAGCAAAGCCCCCAATCAAAAGCGCCCGCCCCGCCGTCCGCAGGATGAGAAGTGGGAGGAGGAGGGCACCCGGTACAACAAGGGAAAAAAGGACAAACCCAGCGGAGAGCGTCTCAGCGACCGCTATGCCCCGAAGCGCCCGGGGGACAGCCGTCCCGTCCGCGGACCTCGCCCCGAGGGCAGGCCACCGGTCCGCCGTGACGGCGATCGCCCGCCGCGTCCCCCGCGCGAGTTCCGCCCAGAGGAAGACAGACCGATGCGCTCCTATCGCGATTTTGAGCACAGCCGCGAACCCATTTATGAGGACGCGCAGGCCGAGCCGAATGAAAACATCCTCTCCGGCCGCAACCCGATCCGCGAGGCGCTGAAGAGCGGTCGCGACATCGAGAAGCTGCTGGTCATGAAGGGTGAGCTCTCGGGCTCCGCGCGCCAGCTCGTGCAGATGGCGAAAGAAGCCCACATCCCTGTGCAGGAGGTCGACAAGAGCCGCCTGGACGCCCTCACGCCCAACCACCAGGGCATGATCGCCTTTGCCTCCGCCTATGCCTATTCGACAGTGGATGACATGCTTGCGGACGCCGAAGGGAAGGGCGAAGCCCCCTTCCTGGTCATCCTCGACGGCGTGACCGACCCGCACAACCTCGGCGCTGTCATCCGGACGGCGGAATGCGTCGGCGCGCACGGCGTCATCGTGCGCGAGCGCCGGGGCGTCGGCCTGACGCCGGCGGCCGTGAAGGCCTCGGCCGGGGCCGTTGAGCACGTGAAGGTCGCCCGGGTCACGAACCTGAACCGCGTGATCGAGAGCCTGAAAAAGCAGGGCGTGTGGATCTACGGCCTGGCCATGGAGGGCGACGACTACGAGACCGTGGACTTCTCCGGCGGCGTCGCGCTGGTCGTGGGCAGTGAGGGCAGCGGCATCAGCCGGCTGACGGAAGAGATCTGCGACCGCCGCGTTTCCCTGCCGATGCGCGGGAAGCTCGACAGCCTGAACGCCTCCGTGGCGGCGGGCGTGGTCATGTACCGCGTCCTGTCCTCCCGCAAGGCATGAAACCCCTGCTGATCGTCGACGGCTACAATGTCATCGGCGCGTGGCCCGAGGCGGAACGCGCGGGCTGGTCCGTCGAGGAGAGCCGGGACCGCCTGCTGCACGCGCTGCAGGACTACGGCGGGTACAGCGGCGAGGACATCGTGCTGGTCTTTGACGGCTACCAGTCGGACCGGCGGCTCCGCACGGAGGAGACCTACGGCCCGGTGACCCAGATCTTCACACCCCGCGGCGAGACCGCCGACAGCTGCATCGAGCGCATGGTCGCGGAAACACCCCGCTACCGGACGGTGCGGGTGGCGACCTCCGACGGACTCGAGCAGTCCCAGGTGCTGTCCACCGGCGCGACGCGCCTGACGAGCCGGGAGCTCCTGCGGGAGCTGCGGCAGACGAGGAAGCAGGGCCTGCAGGAACAGAACCGTCCCGGTGTACAGGCCGGGAAGAATATCGGCGACCACCTGCCGGAATCCCTGGTGGAACGCCTGGAAAAAATGCGCCGGGGAGGCGCGTGACGAGGAGGTGCGCCTGTGAGCGAACTCCGCCCCGAGGTCAACGGCCCGGAGACCCCCTATGACGGGATGACGGATGAAGATGTCGTTTCCCTGTGCCACGAAGGGGACAGCCGCGCTGTGGAATTCCTGCTGAACAAGTACAAGAACTTCGTCCGGTCCAAGGCCCGCAGCTACTTCCTCATCGGCGCGGACCACGAGGACATCGTGCAGGAAGGCATGATCGGGCTCTACAAGGCCATCCGGGACTTCCGCGCGGACAAGCTGGCCTCGTTCCGGGCATTCGCGGAGCTGTGCATCACCCGGCAGATCATCACCGCGATCAAGACAGCGACCCGCCAGAAGCACATCCCCCTGAACAGCTATGTCTCCCTGAATAAGCCTCTGTACGACGACGAATCGGACCGCACCCTGCTGGACGTGATCATCGAGGGCAAGACCTCCAGCCCGGAGGACCTGCTGATCAGCCAGGAGAACCTGCAGACGATCAACCTCCGCATCGGCGAGGTGCTCTCCGACCTCGAACAGGATGTCCTGTATGCTTACCTGGACGGCAAGAGCTACCAGGAGATCGCCAAGATGCTCGGCCGCCACAGCAAATCCATCGACAACGCACTCCAGCGTGTCAAACGCAAGCTCGAGAAATTCCTCAGCGAACACGCCAACGAATAAACCGGACAAAGGAGGACTGAACCATGCTGCGGAGCGACCCCATGATCCGCCGTTCTGACATGATCCGCTGCGTCCTGTGCCAGGACGCGCCCTGTGACAGCGCCTGTGAGAAGCTGAAACCCGCGGAGCTCCTGCGGAGTGTCTGGTTTGCCAACGAACAGGGCGCGGTGTCGAAGCTCCCGGAGGAGAACCCGTGCCTGATATGCCGTGCCCGCTGCCAGCAGGCCTGCGTGCGCCCCGGGGAAGTCCCGATCCGGGACGTGATCAACCGCCTGTACTACCAGGTCTGCCCCGAGACGGAGACTCCCGTTCCCGCCGATGAGGACCGCCTGCGCTGCGAGTTCTGCGGGATTCCCCTGGAGAATCCCTTCCTGCTGTCTTCCTCCGTTGTGGCCAGCACTTATGACATGTGTGCCCGGGCTTTTGAAGCCGGGTGGGCGGGCGCCTGCTTCAAGACGGTCTGCAGCCTGGATATCCGCGAGGCGTCGCCCCGGTTCTCCGCGATCGAGGGGGACAACGGCGGCATCATCGGCTTCAAGAACATCGAGCAGCTCTCGGATCACTCCGTGGCCGAGAACATGGCGATCTTCCGGGAACTGAAAAAGAATTATCCCACCAAGTTCATCCTGGCCTCCATCATGGGGCAGAATGAGGCGGAATGGGGCGAGCTGGCCCGCCTCTGCGAAGAGAACGGCGCGGACGCGGTGGAACTGAACTTCTCCTGTCCGAACATGATGGAAGACGGCCTGGGCTCGGATATCGGCCAGGTGCCGGAGCTGGTGGAGCGCTTCACGGCGGCCGCCAAGCGTGCCTGCGGGATCCCCGTGCTGGCCAAGCTGACCCCGAACGTCGCCGAGATGAGCCCAGCGGCGGAAGCAGCCCTGCGGGGCGGCGCGGACGGCATCGCCGCCATCAACACGATCAAATCCGTGGTGGGCGTGGACATGCACACTTATGTCTCGTCCCCGGCGGTGCGCGGCCGGAGCGCGGTGGGCGGATACAGCGGAAACGCAGTCCGGCCGATCGCCCTGCGCTTTATCGCGGAGCTGGCCAAAAACCCGGCCCTGAAGGGGATGCATCTCTCCGCCATGGGCGGCGTGGAGACCTGGCAGGACGCGTTGGAGTTCCTGCTCCTGGGCGGCAATTCCATCCAGGTGACCACGGCCGTGATGCAGTACGGCTACCGTATCATCGACGACCTGAAGGAAGGCCTGAACCTGTACCTGGCGGAGAAGGGCTTCAACAGTGTGCGGGATGTCATCGGCCTGGGCCTTGACAGCCTCAGCGGCACCACCGATGTCCTGGAGCGCGACACGGTCCTGTTCCCGCAGTTCATCCGGGATCGCTGCATTGGCTGCGGCCGCTGTGTCATCTCCTGCAGCGACGGCGGGCACCAGGCCATCCGCCTGGACGACAAGCGGCATCCGGTGCTGAACGGCGCAAAGTGTGTGGGCTGCCACCTGTGCATCCTGGTCTGCCCGCAGCAGGCGATCACGCATGTGAGCAAGAGGATTGAGAGAAAATAAGAACGGACCCTCTCTGTCGCCTGCGGGCGGGAACCTCTCTGTCGCCTGCGGGCGGGAACCTCTCTGTCGCCTGCGGGCGACATCTCCCCTTTCAGGGGAGATAAGGTTTTATGCGGGTTCCCGGGCGGAGAATGCGGGGCAAGAGGCATTCTTACACGGTTTTCCTTAACCTCCCCTGAAAGGGGAGGGGGACCGCCGCAGCGGTGGAGAGGTTCCTTCGAGCGACATCTTCCCTATCGGGGAGATGAAGTTTTCTGAAGGGGGAGAAAAGAATGCAATGGTTCCGTCGAACGGCTTGTATGCTGTTGGCGTTTGTGATGCTTCTTTTCTGCCTGCCCGTCCTCACTGAAGACGCCATCCCGCTTCCGACCCTCGACCCCAATGCCCTGCCCTATAACGCCGATGAGCCCGAAAACCTGTCTCCGGAGCAGCTGTACGGCTGGTCCGCCATTCTGATTGAGTCCCAGTCCGGCGATGTCATCTTTGAGAAGGAAGCTGACGAGTTTCGCTATCCGGCGTCGACGACCAAGATCATGACGGCGCTCGTGGTGCTCACGGTACTTGGGGAGGAAGGGCTGAACGGGACTGCCGTCTGTTCCGAGACTGCCCTGTCTGCCCTGGACGGCGAGGAAAACGTCACCCGCCTGAAGCTCGAAGTGGGGGAGGAAGTCAACGTTCGCGAACTCCTCTACGCCACAATGGTCTATTCCGGGAATGACGGCGCCTGTGTCCTTGCGGAGCATGTGGCGGGCTCCATTCCGGCCTTCGTCGACCTGATGAACGAGTATGCCTCCGTCTACGGGTGCTACAACACCCACTTTGCCAATCCGCACGGCCTCCATAACGACGACCACTACTCCACGGCCCGAGATATGGCGATCATCGCGAACGTCGCCATGCAAAACGAGACCTTCCGCGATATTGTGCGGCAGCGGTCCGTGACGATCTCGGCCACAAACAAGCACCGCGAGCGCACATACAACACCACCAACGAGATGTACAATCCCGGCACCTCGGAGAAGGCCAACCGCTTCTATTACGAAGACACGATCGGCATTAAGACCGGCTTTACCAACCGCGCGCAGTACTGTTTTGTCGGCGCGGCGGAGCGGGACGGCGTGGAACTGATCTCGGTGGTCATGTATGCGGGCAAGGATTCACGCTGGGGCGATACGATCAAGCTGCTGAACTACGGCTTTGCGCAGTATGTCTCCGTCAGCCCGATGGAACTTTACGCTGCCAACCCGATCGAGCGGGCGACCAGCGGGTATTCGCTGACGGATTCACAGCGCGGCTCGCTGACGCTGAGCATTGTCCCCGCCGACGAGGCCGCGGCCTCCGCGCGGATCATCGCCACCAGGGAATCCGTGGAGGACATGAAGACCAACTTCCGCTCGCTTGCGATGATTGACTACACCAAGGATTTCGTGGCGCCGATCACGGCCGGGGAGGTCATGGGCACGGTGACCTGGCTGATGGACAACGGCCAGCCTGTCACCTACAACCTGGTCGCGAACCGTTCAATCGCCGAGCGCGACAACCTCCCCCCGACCATCGAAGAGATCGAGGCGCGGACCAACGCGGACACCAATCCCTTCCCGCCGCTCTCGGTGGAGCTCGTTCTGGAGATCCTGGCCATCCTCGCTGCCACAGTGGGACTGTACTTCTTGATCCGCTTCCTGCTGTTCGGCCGCAACCGGCACGGGAAGGGCCCGAAGGTGAAACATAGGTATCTGAGGTGAATGATAACGAAAACGCTTTCCCGGGGTGTTGTGCGGGAGAGCGTTTTACTGATTTTGGAAATAGCGTATACCTTGGATGGACCTCATCCACCGCCCGCGATCCATCATATCGTGGTATTGTATGAGGTTGCGCGGGCGGTCCCCCTTCCCCTAAAGGGGAAGGCTTTTGGCTACTTTTCTACTCATAAAGCCTTCCCCTTTAGGGGAAGGTGCCCGAAGGGCGGATGAGGTCATTACTTTGGCAGCACAATCGACAATACGCTTCCGTCGGTACAGGTTACAACGGCCCGGCCGTTGGAGGTGACGCCGATCAGGGAGGAGAGGATCTTGCCGTCGGGGAGGTCCGGGATCAGTTCGGCCTTGAAGGCTTTGCTCGGGGAGTCGGTGTGGTACAGGCGGTCCTCCGCGAAGGCGTAGACCGTGCCGTTGTGGATGGCGGCACCGATGCACGAGACCGGCAGATGGTACGGCTCCGGGGTGTTGTCGCCACGGTAGACGCGCAGGGTGGTCAGGCGGCGGTCCGCACCGTTGATCTCGGCGGTGCGCACCATCAGGATGTTCAGGTTGCCGCGCTTGTCGACTTCCGAGCCCTCATACTGCCAGCCGTAGATGAGCTGGGTGCCGGAGTTGTCGATGACGGCGCGGTAATCGTATTTGTACATCTGCTGGGTCGTGAGGACCCGCAGGCTGTTGCTGCCCCAGAGTACCTTGTAAGCCAGGAAGCTGGTGAGGTTCACCTTGCCCGTGTTGGTCTTGCCGACCTGGTAGGTATTCAGCACGGTGTTGATCGCTACGCCGTAGTAGTCATAGGCCAGGGTCCACAGGTACTGGTCCGAGTCGCCGTAGAAGCCCGCATCCAGCAGGAACATGCCGCTGTATTCCTCACGCTCGAAATCGGCCTGGGTGCCGTCGAGGTTCTTGATCAGCAGGGTGGGTTCGGTGTCCTCGCCGATGACCACGGCGCAGTATTTGCTGCCGATCCGCGCGAACTGTACGGAGGAGTCCATGGTCTCGTTGTAGGAGGCGTGGCCGTTGCGGTCCACGATATAGAGCTGTGCACCGTTCCAGACCACCAGGTTGGTAGAGGAGGCGGAGAATCGCGCGTTCGCGCCGACGGGGAAGCTCCACTTGATGCCGCCTCCGCCCTTAAGGCAGTAGATGACGGAACTGTCGTAGTACAGGATGTCTTCGCCAAAGACCGTCACGTCGTCATTGGCGCGGCAGGGCAGGACCTGTGAAGAAACACGGGTCTCCGCCGTGACCGTGCGGATCAGGAAGTACCCGCCCACCACGAGGGCGACAATCCCAAGCAGCACCAGCCATCTCCGGAAGGGATGCTTGCCCTTTTGCATACTGCTGCGATAAGGACCGGAGCGCCGTCCGCGCTTCTCCTGCAAGGCAATCCCTCCCCTCTGATGATATCGGGGCCATTATAGCCGTTTTGCCCGAATTGCGCAAGGGGGCGAGGCGAGGGTTTACAGGCGGAAGCCGTTATGCTATCATGCATGTGACAAATCGCAAACAGGAGTTCAGGATGATCTGCACACTTTGTCCGCGCCGATGCGGTGCGCTTCGGGACGCGGAGCGGGGGAACGGCTTCTGCCGCCTGCCGGAGACCCTACGCATCGCACGCATTGCGCCTCACCTCTGGGAAGAGCCCCCCATCAGCGGCACAAAAGGCACCGGCGCGGTGTTCTTTTCCGGCTGCACGCTGCGCTGCGTCTACTGCCAGAACGCGGAGATCAGCCACACCGCGGTTGGAAGGATGTTTACCTCGACAGAACTTGCCGAAAGCCTGAAAAGACTGGTGGACATGGGGGTCCACACGGTTTCTTTCATCACCGCAACACCTTATGTTCCTCAAATCCTTGAAACCCTGAACATCTACCGTCCACCCGTTCCCCTGGTATGGAACACTTCGGGCTACGAAACCGTTGAAACCCTGAAGATGTTGGACGGGATCATTGATATCTATCTCCCTGACTTGAAGCACTTCAGTCCGAACATGGGCCGCCTTTGTGCCGGTGCGCCGGACTATTTCGACGCGGCAAGCGAGGCCATCCGGGAGATGGTCCGTCAGACCGGCGTGCCGGAAATCGGCGAGGACGGCATCATGCGCCGCGGCACACTGATCCGCCACCTTGTGCTCCCCGGATGCACGGGGGAGAGCATTGCGCTGCTGCAATGGGTGAAAGAGAATCTGCCGGAGGGAATCCCTGTCTCGCTGATGAGCCAGTACGTACCCTGCAATGATGTGCAGATCCCCGTCCTGCGCCGGAAGGTGACGAAGCGGGAATACCAGAGGGTTTACGATGCCATGCTGGCGCTGGGCATTCCCGGGTATACCCAGGAAGAAGCAAGCGCCGACACAGAGTTTGTGCCGGCGTTCAACAGGGAAGAGAGTTTTGTGTAAGTGACTCAATCCTCAATCTTGATCCCGGGCTGGGCAACGGCTCGGTTGACAAGCTTCCGAAAGGCTTCGTGTTCCTGCTGCAGCTGGTTGACCCGTACCTTGCGGGATGCCTTCCGCTTGGCCCATCCTTCGAGGTCCTGCTGGTTCTTTTGGAGCTGTTCGCTGATCCTGTCTGCGTACAGATAATTGGTTTGATTCATGGCTACTGCCTCCTTTTTGTGGATGACCGGCGGATTCTCCGACGTGTTTCATCGTCTGCATCATAGCAAATCCGGATTGCTTTTTCTTCCGACTTAGGCTACAATAGTATAACAATCGTATTTTTGAGGCGGTGGGACACATGGGTGTGCTCAGCTTGCGGGAGGATGGCTCCGAGATCCTGACGTATAATGCGCCGGATTATCCGATCAGCACGGATTATTCATGCCTTTCGATCTTTCCGGGCTACGCGGCCAACTGCCATTGGCACCAGGATTTCGAATCCCTGATCACGCTGGACTGTGACCTGGATTACAGTGTAAACGGACAGTGCGTTCACCTGCATCCGGGTGACGCGATTTTTGTGAACAGCCGCAGGCTCCACTACGGTTATTCTCCATCAATGACAGAGGGACACTATTGCTTCGCGGTTTTCCATCCGGAATTGATGGGGATCATCCCGGCGGTGGCTTCCGCACTGGAAAAGCTTGAAGAAGATGGCAGCCCGGGTTACTGGCTGCTTTCCGCGCAAAAAGAAGAGGACCGTCCGATGATCGAGACGATCCGCTTTCTCTGCGACCACGCGACTCCGCGTGAAGCCCTTGCGGTGGTTTCCGCCTGTGCCTCACTGCTGAATGCGATCATGAAGCGGTATCAGGAGGAGACGAGCCAGACGAGCGGCGCAGACTGGGCGATCGTCCGCCGGATGGTCGGCTATATCCAGGGGCATTACCAGGAGAAGCTCATGCTGGAGGACATCGCGGCGGCAGGAGCTGTATGCCGGAGCAAATGCTGCAAGCTCTTCCGGGAGAAACTGCACATTACCCCGCAACAGTATGTGATGCGCTATCGGCTTGGCAAAGCCTGCGACCTGATCCGCGACGGGGCGAGCATCACCGACGCGGCTTTTGACTGCGGTTTCCAGGGGCTCAGCTATTTTTCAGAGGCCTTCAAAAAACAGTACGGGATTTCCCCGTCTGTCTATCATCGGAGGATCAGGGAAAACGAAACTTAAGATCAAGAGGTAAATCCGGGCATCAAAAACCTCCTGTTTTCAATGAGAGCAGGAGGTTCACTTTATTACCCAATCCCAATCAGCTTCAGCAGTCCACCTGCCAAGGTATAATAGGTCACCACTGCGATCAGGTCGCTGAGGGTGGTAATCATCGGGCCGCTGGCGACGGCGGGGTCGATGCCGATCTTTTTGAAAATCATCGGGATGACCGTGCCGTTGAAGCTCGACAGGGTCATGGCGATGATCATGGCCAGGCCGATGCATCCGCTGCAGCCGAAGGCCATGAACAGTGGGCTGGAATTGGTGTCCGTCGGCAGGTCGCCTTTCTTGAAGAAGAAGATGAACAAGCCGACCGCGATGAAGGACAGGGAGCCGAGGATCAGCCCGTTGGTGAAGCCGACTTTGACTTCCTTCAGGATCATGTGGGCACGGGTCTTCGGCGTCAGTTCCTCATCCGTGAGAATGCGGATGGTCACGGCCAGGGACTGGGTGCCGGAGTTACCGGACATGTCGAAGATCATGGATTGGAAGACCACCACAATGGGCAGGAGCGCCACCACCCAGGTGAAACTGCCGGAAACCATCGAGACGACCAGTCCCAGGCCCATCAGGGTGATCAGCCAGGGAAGGCGTTTTTTGATGGACTGCTTCAGGGGCTCGTTGATTTCTTCCTCGTCGGTCAGACCGGCCAGCTTGGCGTAGTCTTCGCCCATCTCTTCGTCCACGACCTCGACCAGATCCTGGGACGTGATGATGCCGAGGAGCTTCATGTCGCTGTCCACGACCGGGATGGAGTCCTCGGAATAGTCTTTCAGCTGTTCGATGCACTCGGCCACGTCCTCGTGGTCGTACACATAGGGGTAGGAGGTCGTGATCAGGTCCTCGAGGTCTGTGTGCTCCCGGGCGATGATCAGGTCCTGGAGGGTAACGGCTCCGTAGAAGCGATCGTCTTCGTCCACCACATAGATGGTGGACAGGTTGTCGTTGTCTGCCGCCTGTTCCACCAGGGAGCGCATGGCGGCTTTGATCGAGATCCCCCGTTTGATGACGATGTAGTTTGTCGTCATCTTGCTGCCGATCTCGTCCTCGGGGTACGACCGGATCAGTTTGACGTCCGCACGGGCTTCCTCGTCCATGCGAGCGATGATGGCGTCCTGTTGCTCCTGGTTCAGGTCTTCGAGCACGTCGACGGCGTCGTCCGCGTCCATCTCCTGGACGATGTGGGCCGCCGTCTCGGGCGTCAGTTCTTCAATGAAGTCGCTGGCGTCATCGAGATAGGCGAAGATCTCGGAGACTTCCTCCGCGCCGAGCAGCCGGTAGAGCCGCTTGCGCTCCTCGGTCGTCAGCAGCCCGAGGACATCCGCGATGTCGTTGTAATGGTAATCCGCGAGCTTTTCCCGCAATTCATCGTCGGGGAGGTTGCTGCGGATGATCTGTTCCAGCTCCTGCGCGTAGTCCGGGTGCTCAAAGACCTCGTCCTCGCGCTCGTCTTCTTCCTCTTTGTGCGGCTCTTCTTCGTGAGAGGCCGTTTCCGGTTCCTCCATCACAGCCTGCTTGTTCTCTTCATCCATGGGTTCTCCGCTCCTTTCGTTTCGTCCTGCGGCGCACCGCAAAACGCCTGACTGTCTCCCGTGACAGGCAGGAACACAGAGCAGCCTCTGTTCAGCTCAGCCCAGCGGAGACCGGGCGGGCCTTCGTTCAGGGACCGCGCCGTCTCCCATACTGTCATAACCGTCCACCCGATCTCACCTCACTTGTGATTGACGTTGGCCCAATTTTACCAACCTTGGGGCGGATTGTCAAGAAAAGAACGGGAATCTGTTGTCTCCGTTTCGCTTTTTCATGGTGAAGTCTTTTCAATTCAGGCAATTTGTGCTATATAAGGTAATGATTCTTCGCAGGGAGGTGACGGGAGTGCAGGTAGCCGGAACGGTGGCGGTGCTCTTCCTGGTGGTGCTGGCAGGTGCCATCGCCCGTAAACTGAACATCATGACCGACAGCGTCATTCACGGGACATCCCGTCTGGTGACAGAGATCACGCTGCCCTGCCTGACGGTCTATTCGATGACCCAGCGCACGTTCAGCCCGGAACTGCTGCGGGATTTCTTCCTGACGCTGGGACTGTCGTTTGTTTTTATCCTCCTGTCCATCGGCCTGGGCTGGCTCATCTTCCGGAAGAGCGAAAGGTCCAAGCGGGTCATCCTCTCCTGCTTCTGCGGACTGTCCAACTGCGGGTTTATGGGCTATCCGGTCATCATGGCCATCAACCCGGACTGGATGATCTATGCTGTGGCGTTCAACATCTCGTACGGGCTGATCGCGTTCAGCCTGTGCGTTTCGCTTTTCGCCGGAGAAAAGCGCATCAACCTGAAAGCTGCCCTGCTGAACGTGAACATCATCGCGAGCGTGATCGGCTTTGTCCTCTTCTGCTTCAATGTGGGCGATCTCGGGATCATCGGGAACGCGCTGAACACGGTCGGCGGACTCACGACGCCGCTATCCATGATCCTGATCGGCACGCGGATCACGACCTTCCGCCCGAAGGACCTCCGGGATATGGACACGCACCTGGTCGTGCTCCTGCGAAACCTGGCGCTCCCGTTGCTGACCTATTTGATCCTGCTGTTGATCCCGGTGGGGCGGGAAGTCCGTGTGGTGATCTTCATCCTGACCGCCATGCCCCTGGGAACGCTGGTCTCCATGCTCGCGGAACTCTACCACGCGGACGTGGCGTTTGCCGCGCGCACGGTGGCGTGGAGCACGCTGCTCTCGCTCGGTACGATTCCGTTGATGCTGTTGTTAGTGTGATTTTTCATCAATGCCGGAGGATTGCGTATGATCTGTGAAAACTGCGGCGCGCAAGTGGACGAGCGCGTGGGGGTCTGTCCCTTCTGCGGGGTCATCCAGACCCAGGCGAAGCGCTGGAAACAGCAGTTTTTTGTCTCCCCGGACCACTGCTGTCTCTGCGGGAAAACGCTGAACGGCCGGTACCAGGTGCTGTTCACGTATGCGTCCGGCGACGAAGCCCGTGTGTGTGGCGAGTGCGCGACGCTGATCGCGGCGGCCCGGAACCGCAGGGATCCTGCCGCCGCGCAGGCGGCCCTGACCCGCCTGAACGGCATGCTCTCCTCCGAGTCCCTGGATCCCGCCGTGGCGGACCAGCTGCGGCAGATCGCCGGGGAGACCGAGCGCTGGCTGAACAGCCTGCGGGCGGTGCCGGCAGTCCAGACCAGAACTGCTTCGGAACCCGCCCGGAGCCGGGGAAACAAGATCGTGCTCCTGACCTCACTTCTCGTGATCCTCATCGGGATCGTGCTGATCGTCATCGGAGCCAGCGGCGGATTCCGTTCGAAGGACGAGGCGAGCCGCGCGCCAACACCGACACCTGCCAACATGCAGATCGTCGATCTGGACGACATGCCGGCGGTCACGCCAACCCCGACGAGGGTTCCTGTGACGACACCAACCCCGACCCCGACTCCGACTCCGACAACCAAGCCGGCCGGTATCTCGACCCCGATCCCGAAAACCACACCGGAACCGACTGCAACCCCTGAAATTCTCTGATGATCATGAAGTCAAACCACGGTTCAGAACACACAGAAAGAGGGACCCTCTGACATGATCAAGAAACTCGCTTCCTACATCGGGCAGTACAAGCGCCCGTCCATCCTCACGCCGACCTGTATGATCGGAGAGGTGCTGATGGAGACACTGATCCCCTATATTATGGCATCCCTGATCGACCTGGGCGTGCAGAAGGGCGACACCGGCGCGATCCTGCGCTACGGCGCGCTGATGCTGCTGTGCGCGTTCATCTCCCTGCTCTTCGGCATCGGCGGCGGCCTCTTCGGTGCGCGGGCGTCAGCGGGTTTCGCGGCAAACCTGCGCAAGGGGATCTACGACAACATCCAGACATTCTCGTTCGCGAACATCGACAAATTCTCCACGGCGGGCCTGATCACCCGCCTGACCACCGATGTCAGCAATGTTCAGAACGCCTTCCAGATGATCCTGCGCATCGCTGTGCGCGCGCCGCTGACGCTGATCCTTTCGATGATCATGTGCTTTGTCACGAGCCCGCGGATGTCGCTGATCTTTCTGGTGGCCGTGGTGTTCCTTTCCGTGTGCCTGAGCCTGATTGTCCGCATGGCCACCAAGCGCTTCTCCGTGGTCTTCGAGCGGTATGATGACCTGAACGCCTCGGTGCAGGAGAACGTCTCGGCCATCCGCGTCGTGAAGGCCTTTGTCCGCGAGGATTACGAGAAGACGAAGTTCAACAAGGCGGCCGAAAAGCTCTACAACCTCTTCCTGCGGGCGGAGCGGGTCGTCATCATGAACAGCCCCGTCATGATGCTCACGATCTACGCCTGCATCATCATGCTGTCCTGGATGGGTGCGAAGCTGATCGTTGTGGAAGGCTCCCTGACGACCGGCGACCTCACGGCCATGTTCTCCTATGTGATGAGCGTCCTGATGTCCCTGATGATGCTCTCCATGATCTTTGTCATGCTGACCATGTCCGCCGCCAGCGCCAAGCGCATTGCCGAGGTGCTGGATGAAAAGGCCAGCATCGTGAATCCCGAGAAGCCCCTGACCGAAGTGAAAGACGGCCGGATCGACTTCGACCATGTCACCTTCTCCTACAAACAGGGCTCCGGTGAGGCGGTGCTGAAGGACATCGATCTTCACATCCGGAGCGGCGAAACCATCGGCATCATCGGCGGCACCGGCAGCGGCAAGTCGTCGCTGGTCAGTCTGATCTCGCGCCTGTACGAAGTCACCGAAGGCGCGGTCCGGGTCGGCGGCGAGGATGTCCGCAGCTACGACCTTGAAGTCCTGCGCGACAAGGTGGCCGTGGTCCTCCAGAAGAACGTGCTGTTCTCCGGCACGATCCTCGACAACCTGCGCTGGGGCAAACCGGACGCGACCCTCGAGGAGTGCATGGAAGCCTGCCGTGCTGCCTGCGCCGATGAGTTCATCGACCGGATGCCCGACGGATATGAAACCCATATCGAACAGGGCGGCAACAATGTTTCCGGCGGCCAGAAGCAGCGCCTGTGCATCGCCCGTGCCCTGCTGAAAGACCCGAAGGTCCTGATCCTCGACGACTCGACCTCCGCTGTCGATACCGCGACGGACATGAAGATCCGCCAGGCCTTCCGGGAAGTCATCCCCGGCACGACGAAACTAATCATCGCGCAGCGCATCGCTTCGGTGCAGGATGCCGACCGCATCCTGGTGCTCGACGAGGGCCGGGTGAACGGCTTCGGCACGCATGACGAACTGCTGAAGACCAACGCCATTTACCAGGAGATCTACGAGACGCAGACCCAGGGCGGCGGCGACTTCGACAAGCCCGAACAGATCGGAGGTGATCAGGTATGACGCGCAGGGGACAGTTCATGCCCAGGCAGTCCATGAAGGGCCAGGGCGCCATCC
This sequence comes from Clostridia bacterium, assembly GCA_017552615.1. Taxonomy (GTDB): domain Bacteria; phylum Bacillota; class Clostridia; order Christensenellales; family Aristaeellaceae; genus RUG11272. Next base: position 36,580 of record JAFZPI010000044.1, on the reverse strand, counting down.
TGAAGCGGGTGCTCAGGTTCGTCCTGAAGAAGTATGCCCTCCAGATGATCGCGGTCGTCCTGCTGATCATCATCGCCACCTGGTGCACGCTCCAGGGCACGCTGTTCATGAAAGCCCTGATCGACGACCACATCATGCCGATGGTGCGCTACCAGGTCCAGGCCGGGGAACTCGACGAAGAAATCTACGGCGAAAAAGCCACCGAAACAAACGGGGAGACGAACGCTGAGGCCGAACTGCCCGTGGTCCGCAGCCCCGAAGAGGGCATGCCCCGTTTGGTCGAGGCCCTGGTCCGGCTGGCCATCATCCTGGCCGTCGGCGTGGCCTGCTCCTATACTTTCAACCTCACCATGGCCTATGTCTCCCAGGGCACCATGCGGAACCTGCGCAAGGAACTCTTCGGGAAGATGGAGAAGCTCCCGATCAAATACTTTGACACCCATGCCCACGGCGATATCATGTCGATCTACACCAATGACGTCGACACGCTGCGCCAGCTGATCGGCCAGAGCATCCCGTCCTTCCTCGACTCCCTGGTTACAGTGGTCATGACCTTTGTCAGTATGATCGTGCTGAGCTGGCAGCTCACGATCCTCTCCCTGGCCCTGCTGGGCGTCACCCTGCTGGTCTCCGGCAAGCTGGCCGGCCGAGCGGGCAAGGGCTTTGTCCGCCAGCAGCAGACCCTCGGCGCGCTGAACGGCTATATCGAGGAGATGACCAGCGGCCAGAAGGTCATCAAGGTCTTCAACCATGAAGATGCCGCGAAAGAAGCCTTCGACCAGTACAATGAGGAACTCCGCGACGCGGCGACCACCGCGAACAGCACCGTGAACGTCATGTGGCCGATCAACGCCAACCTCGGCCACATCGGCTACGTGATCTGTGCGGTCCTCGGCGCGACGCTCTCCATTGCCGGCGTGATCCCGCTGGCGCTCGGCGGCCTTGTGACCTTCCTCTCCCTCAACCGCAACTTCTCGCGCCCGGTCAGCCAGTTCACCCAGCAAATGAACTCGATCGTCATGGCCATGGCGGGCGCGCGGCGCGTGTTTGAGCTCATGGACGAGCAGCCGGAAGCCGACGCGGGCTATGTGCAGCTCGTGAACGCGAAGGAACTGCCCGACGGCTCCCTCACCGAGACGGAGGAGCGCACCGGCCTGTGGGCCTGGAAGCATCCCCATTCCGCGGACGGCACCGTCACTTACACAAAGCTCATGGGCGGTGTGACCTTCAACGACGTGGACTTCGGCTACACGGATGAGAAGACCGTGCTTCACAACATCACGCTCTACGCCGAGCCCGGCCAGAAGATCGCCTTCGTCGGCGGGACAGGCGCGGGCAAGACGACGATCACGAACCTGATCAACCGCTTCTATGATATCCAGGACGGCAAGATCCGTTACGACGAGATCAATATCAACAAGATCAAGAAGGACGACCTGCGGCGCTCGCTCGGCATGGTGCTCCAGGACACGCATCTCTTCACCGGCACGGTGATGGAGAACATCCGCTATGGCCGTCTTGAAGCCACGGACGAGGCCTGCATCGAGGCCGCCGTGAAGGCCAACGCCGACGGCTTCATCCGCCGCCTGCCCGATGGCTACAATACGATGCTCACCGGCGACGGCGCGAACCTCTCCCAAGGCCAGCGCCAGCTCCTGGCCATCGCGAGAGCAGCTGTGGCCGATCCGCCCTGCCTGATCCTCGACGAGGCGACCTCCTCCATCGACACGCGCACCGAGGCCCTTGTGCAGAAGGGCATGGACGCCCTGATGCAAGGCCGCACGACCTTCGTCATCGCGCATCGCCTCTCCACGGTCCGCAACTCCGACTGCATCATGGTCCTCGAACAGGGCCAGATCATCGAGCGCGGCACCCACGACCAGCTCATCGCCCAGCAGGGCAAGTATTATGAGCTGTATACGGGGAACAAGATCAGTGCATAACCTCTCCACCGCTGCGGCGGTCCCCCTCCCCTTTCAGGGGAGGTTTGGGATTTTGCGGGAACCCGCATAAAACCTTATCTCCCCTGAAAGGGGAGATGTCGCCCACAGGCGACAGAGAGGTTTTCTGCGAAGGCATTGCGATTAACCAGTCTCATTCTCCTCCGGAGGTTTTCATGACCCAATTCTGTCATCTCTGCCGCATTGATTTGCAGCATGTGTCTGTCACCCGCGGGGGACAGGAGCTGCTGCACGATGTGTCCATGCACATCCATTGCGGCCAGCTTACCGCGCTCATCGGCCAGAACGGCGCCGGCAAAACCACGCTCATCCGGGCGTTGCTGCGGCAGCTGCCCTATTCCGGTTCCATCCGCCACATCAATGAACACGACCGCGAGATCCAGCGTCTTGTGATAGGCTATGTTCCCCAGAACATGGAATTTGACCGCGAGATGCCCCTGACCGTGCAGGACTTAATGGCGTCAGCATTCACTCACCGCCCGGTCTGGACCGGCGTGAGCAAAAAGGTCCGTGATCAAGTCCATGAAGCGCTCGCGGAGGTTAACGCCGCCGATATCATCAACCATCCCCTGGGTCGGTGCTCCGGCGGCGAGATCCAGCGGGTACTCCTGGCGCTGAGCCTGCATCCCGCCCCGGACCTGCTCGTACTGGACGAGCCTGTTTCCGGCGTGGATTCCAACGGCCTTGCCATGTTCCTTGAGACCGTGAACCGCCTGCGCTCCACCCGGCACATGGCGATCCTCCTGGTCAGCCATGACCTGCGCCTGGTGCGCGAGTTTGCCGACCATGTGATCCTGCTGGACCGCACGGTGCTGGCCCAGGGCGCCCCGGACTATGTGTATGCGACCCCGGAATTCGACCGGGTGTTCGGCAGCGGGGAGGCGGTGTGAGCATGGAAGCGGTTTACAAGCTTTTCGGCGCGATCCCGCTGGAGTCCCTGCAGTTCGGCTTTGTCCAGCGCGCGCTGCTGGCGGTCCTGTTCCTGACGCCGCTCTTCGGCCTGCTGGGCACGATGGCGGTCAATCACCAGATGGCCTTCTTCTCCGACGCCCTTGGTCACAGTGCGCTGACCGGCGTGGGCTTGGGCATCATTCTCGGCCTGCGGAGTGACCTGGTTGCCATGCTGATCTTCGGCGTCATCTGGGCGCTGCTGATCCTCGTGATCAAGCGCACGGGTTCCGCTTCGGCGGACACGGTCATCAGTGTGTTTTCGTCGACTTCCATCGCGGCGGGCTTGCTGATTCTCGCCAAAGGCGGCGGGTTCGCGAAGTATTCGAGCCTGCTGATTGGCGACATCCTCACGATCGGGGATGATGATCTCCTTTGGCTGCTGCTCGCCCTCGTCGCGGGCGTTGCCCTGTGGGCTGTGATTTACAATGGCCTGCTGCTGACCAGCGTCAACATGTCCCTTGCCCGCTCGCGGGGCATCCGCACCTGGCTGTGGGAAGGCGCGTTTGTCGTCCTGGTCGCGGTTGCGGTCATGCTCTCGATCCAGTGGATCGGCGTCCTGCTGATCAACGCCCTGCTGATCCTCCCCGCTGCCGCCGCCCGCAATATTGCGAAAAACGCTCGCCAGCACGCGGTCTGGAGTGTCTGCATTGCGCTCTTCTGCGGCATCGCGGGCCTCCTCGTTTCCTGTGAACTCGGCACCGCCACCGGCCCCACGATTGTCATCTGTTCAGCGGTCTGCTATGCGGTTTCTCTCCTGGCCAGACCGTCAAGAAAATAAAAAAGTTTCATTCTGACAGTACCATTTTGGCTTCTCACGACATTATATAGTTGGAGAACCAAATAAGATGGGAGGTCTGAATCATGACCAGAATGCTGACCAAAGCTGTTTCTTTATTCCTTTTGCTTACAATGCTGTTTGAGTGTATTCCGGTACTTGCGGAAGGTACTTTCGGGGAATGGCAGTATCATGTGCTTGAAGACGGCACGGCGGAGATTACCGGCTATATGGGAACGGAAACGGAGATTGTGATCCCCGCTTTCGTGAAAAGTTATGCTGTGACCGCAATCGGGGATCGGGCTTTCAGAATGAGCAATATCACTTCCGTAACCTTCCCGGAGGGAATCAAGAGCATTGGTGACTATGCCTTTCTGCTATGCAACATTACCTCTGTTACACTGCCGGACGGGCTTGAAACCATTGGCTTCAATGCGTTTAATGCGTGCAAACTTGACGCTGTAGAACTGCCGGAAACACTTATTTCCATTGGACAAGGGGCATTTGCAAATAACAATCTGACTGAGATTACCTTACCGGGGAGTCTTGTGAATTTGGGAGGCACAAATTGCTTTGGCCGGAATATCGCGAAAATCAGTGTATCGCCGGAAAACCCATACTGGGAGGTCATTGATGGGCTGCTCTATCACAAGGAGGACGCCTGCCTGTTCCTTTGTCCCGATGGTCTTGGCCTGACTGAATGCGCGATTTCAGACGGCACATTGGCTATCGGTGAAAATGCATTCCGTGGGAATAAAACTTTGACTTCTGTTATTATACCGGAGGGTGTAACGACCATTGGCACTTTTGCTTTTTATGGTTGCGGTTCGCTGACGAACGTGATCCTGCCAAATAGCCTGACGGAGATTGAGAAGAACGCATTTGTGGGAACATCGATTCAAACCATAGCCTTACCGGATTCGCTGGTGCGTTTGGGCGATACAGCTTTTGGAAACAGCGATTTGACTGATATTACCTTGCCTGCTTCACTGGCAGAAGTGGGTGTGAACCCCTTTATACGGTGCGACAGACTTCGGCAGATCAATGTGGCGGATGAAAACACAAGGCTGAAAATCCTGAATGGGATGCTCATCGACACGTCAGATGGCCGACTGATCAGTTCTCCTCTGGATCAGGAGGTAGAATGGGATGAGATGTCTGATGAAGAATACTCTCTTGTTTGTGAGATTCCCGAGGGTACGCTTGTCATCGGGGCTTATGCGTTTGATAAAATGTGGATTACAGACCTTATCATCCCGGAAGGTGTAACAGATATTGAGGAATCTGCTTTTGCGGACTGCTATTCGTTAAGCGAAGTGACATTTCCCTCTTCCCTGCGCACCATTGGCGAGGACAGCTTTTCCTGCTGTGGGCTGACATCGCTTGCGCTCCAGGAAGGCGTGGTTCATGTCGGCCAAGGAGCATTTTCTGGGAATGGTGATATGGAGAGCGTGACCTTGCCCGCGAGCCTTTTGGAGATCGATGCGACCGCTTTTGAATACTGTGATGAGATTGCAGAGATCATTATATCGCCGGACAACCCATATTTCGCAGTTATAGAAGAGACGATCATCAATACTGTGGAAGGCCGTCTGGTTTATGTGCCGTGGGCTCTGCGTACCGACCGGTATACAGTTCCGGGGAACGTGACCAGCATTGGTTTTGAGGTCTTCCTGGGTCAGTGTGACTCTCCCTGTGAAATCGTGGTCCCGGAAGGTGTGACGACGCTGGAAGAAAGATCCTTCGCCTACTGCACGGACGTGAACATTTGGCTTCCGGCAAGCCTGACCAGCATAGCCAAAGATGCCTTCTATGATCAGGGTGGCGGCGGCCCGCTCCTCCACGTCGTCCCTGGCAGTTATGCGGAAACCTTCTGCCGGGAGAACGGACTCCGCTATGACAATGAACCGGTATAATAACCGCAAAACCAAAACGAAAAGAGTGTGACACCCATGGTCACCCTTGACCAAATCTACCATGCTTCCTACGTCCTCCGGGATGTGGCGCGGAAAACCGACATGATCGAAGCCGCGGCCCTCAGTTCGCTGACGGACTGTTCCCTCTTCCTGAAGACCGAAAACCTGCAGCTGACGGGGTCCTTTAAGTTGCGCGGCGCGTATTACAAGATCAGCAAGCTCTCGGAAGAGCAGCGCAAGGCCGGGATCCTGGCCTGCTCGGCTGGGAACCATGCGCAGGGCGTGGCCCTGGCGGCGTCGCGCGCGGGCCTGCGGGCCGTGATCTGCATGCCGGACGGCGCGCCGATGACCAAGGTGGAGGCCACCAAGGGTTTTGGCGCGGAAGTCGTGCTGGTGAAGGGCGGCTATGACGACGCATACGCCCACGCCTGCCGTCTGCGGAACGAAACCGGCATGACCTTTATCCATCCGTTTGACGACGATGAGGTCATCGCCGGGCAGGGGACGATTGGCCTGGAAATCCTGGATCAGCTGCCTGACGTGGATATCGTCCTGGTACCGGTTGGCGGCGGCGGGCTCCTCAGCGGCGTAGCCTATGCCATCAAGTCCCTGAACCCGAAGGTCAAGGTCTTCGGCGTGCAGGCCGAGAATGCCGCCAGCATGCAGCGCAGTTTACAGGCGGGCACACCCCTGACCCTGGAGCGCGCCGGGACCTTTGCCGACGGCATCGCGGTGCGGCACCCGGGCGAGCGGACCTTTGCCATGTGCCGCCAGTGGGCGGACGGCATCCTGACCGTTACGGAAGACGAGATTGCTGCCGCGATCCTGGCCCTGATGGAGAAGCAGAAGATGATCGCCGAGGGCGCCGGGGCCGTGGGCCTCGCGGCTGTGCTCGCGAAGAAGCTGGACACGCAGGGCAAAAAGGTCTGCTGCCTGATCTCCGGCGGCAACATCGACGTGAACATCCTCTCCCGCGTGGTGACCCGCGGTCTGATGACCACCGGCCGCCGTGTGACCCTGCAGATCGCCCTGGAAGACAAACCCGGCCAGCTCGTGGACGTGAGCCGCATCGTGGCCGACTGCGGTGCGAACGTCATCTCGGTGGTGCACAACATCGGCAACGCCGGGACGGCCGTGACCTCCTGCACCCTGACCCTCGGCCTTGAGACCCGCGACGCCGCGCAAATCGCGGAGATCCGGCAGAAGCTGGGGGAGGCGGGGTTTGAACTGGTGGAATAAGTTTTGCACAGGAAAACGAATGTGAGTGTTGGTCTCACATTCGATCCAAAGCTTGTCTTTTTGAGCTGCCAAGTGTATAATAAAACCAACGGATGACAAAGGAGGTGCTGGCATGGAACTGGTTTCTGTCAGGATCAATGTACCGAAAGCCATGGTACCCTGGATCGGAGAAGATGATCCGAAACATGAATTCGAGCGCAACGCGATGATGCTGTATCCTCATATTCAGAACATGGAGATTTCCCATGGACGGGCGGCGGAATTGCTGGGGATCAACAAACTGGACCTGATCGATTTCTATGGCAGCATGGGCCTGCCCTATATCCGGATCACAGACAAGGATATTGACGATGAACTGGCGGCTTACCAGTCATTCAAGGCGAGGGCGGAAAAATGATCGTTGTATCGGATACGACACCGCTGATCTCGCTGATGAAAGTCTCGCTTCTGGATATCCTGCATTCGCTGTTCGGGGAGATCCGTATTCCGGAAGCCGTCTATGATGAATTGACAATAAATGAACGGTATGCATCGGAAGCAGACCAGATCCGGAACAGTAGTTTTATCAAGAGGGTAACGGTTCAGGACAAGAAAACTGTCATGATCCTTCGCAATGCGGCGGGATTGGATATCGGCGAAAGCGAAGCCATCACGTATGCGGAAAACCTGAAAGCAGCAATCCTTTTGATGGACGAGGCGCGGGGACGGAAGGTTGCGAAGTCGCTGGATATCCCGATCATGGGAACCGTGGGCGTTCTGCTATCGGCTTGCCGACAAGGTATCCTGGGGAAATCAGAGGTTGAAGCAGCACTGGATGGGCTTGTGGCTGCGAATTGCCGCATTGGGAAAGATGTGGTAGAGGCAGCCAAGAGACGGCTGAATGACATGTAACAGAAAACACGATGCCCTATCAACGGACATCGTGTTTTTCTGTGCTTGTCGGTCAGATCGCTTGGGCGACAAAGGCTTTCAGGCTCTCCATGGGCACATAGCCGATGGACTTATTCACGAGCTTTCCGCCTTTGAAGAGCAGCAGGGTGGGGATGGAGTTCACACCGAATTTCATGGCGACTTCGGGGGCGGCGTCCACGTCGACCTTCGCGACGGTGAGCTGGTCCGCCATGTCTTCCGCCAGCTGATCCACCAGGGGGGAGAGCATCCGGCAGGGGCCGCACCAGGAAGCCCACAGGTCTACGAGGACGGGCTTGTCGGCGTTCTGGATAAAGGCGTCAAAGGTTTCATTGGTCAGAGCTGTGATCATCTTCTTGATCTCCTTTCTCATTCTCATAAAGTTCTTTGGGGAATACTTTGGTCAGCTTCGGCTGCCATTTGGGGGAAGTGCGGCGCGCTTTCTCGGTGACTGCGACTGCCGCAACACACAGAGCAAAGCCTGCGCCGCCGCCGATAGCGGTTCCGGCCACGGTGCCGCCGCCGATGGCTTGTCCAGCCAACATGCCGAGCAGCAGGCCGCCCACAGGCACGGCGTAGGCGAGGAGCGAAGCCTTTGCCACGGTGGCGGTCGGGAGCTCCACGGCGGCATAGTCGCCGACGCGGCCTTCGCCGTCCACGCGGATCACCGTGGGCTTCTGCCCGCCCTCGCAGGCGTGGCAGTGGCCGCAGTCCTTGGGCCGGCAGAAGGAGATTTCCAGCTGTCCGTTCCGGATGCCCGTGATTTCACCGACTTTTTCCATGGCGTTCCCTCCCGTGTTCCCATCGCGATTATACCACACCCATGGGGATTGTCAATTTACTCTGTCACTGGCATCAGGGTCAGCGTTTTCAGCGTGACCCACCCCCAGAATGCGGTGATCTTGACTTCGTGCTCACCTGCGGTGAGTGAAACCGCGCCGAAGTCACAGGCCTCTTCAGCTTCTCCCTGAACAACGGTATTACCTAACACTTCACCATCGACAGACAGATAGTTTTCTTTGTATCCGCCGATGCCATTCTGGACGATGGTCAGCAGGTAGTCGCCGTCTTCGGGAACCGAGATGGTCAGGGTGACGGTATCCGTTTCCGCGTTGCCGCGGATATCCACGCCATTGCCTGTAACCGACGCCGCGCCGGTGACGCTGGCGCTCGAGAATGCCCAGGTCAGGTCATCGGACGGAGCAGAAGACGTGTCTTCTTTTTCGAAAGTCCGCTCGAAAGCCGGAACGTCCGCCAGGGTCACCACGTTATCCTGTTCATAAAACATCTTGAGGATGTCCGGGCTGGTGAATTCGCCATTGTACTGGCCGTTGACCTGCACATACTCATAGCACCAGACGGCCCAGGAGCTCCAGATGATGCCGTCGCGCTGGCACTTGATCGGGGAGGGGACGCAGCCGCATTCGGAGAGCAGGATGAGCTTACGGGTATTTGTATAGCTTGCACATTCGAGGAAAGCCGCGCTCTGGGAATCGTGGGCGTGGTTCCCGGCGTAGATGTCCACGCCGATCATGTCCACCACGTCGTCCCCCGGATACCAGGCGGCGTCCTGGCCGTTCCAGACCCAGATCAGGTTGTTGAGGTCGTGGACATTCGTAAGCCGGTCATACAGCAGACGGTAGAGTTTGAGGTAAGCTTCCGGTCCGGACGCGCCCCACCAGAACCAACCGCCGCTGGCCTCATGCAGGGGCCGCCAGAGCACGGGTACGCCTGCGTCCCGCAGGCGGATGAGCTGCACGGCGATCGCGTCGATGTCCCGCAGGAGCAGGTCATAGCCTTCAGGATCCTCGCCGTTCATGATCTTCGCGAGGTCGATGGTGGTCTTATCGGTGTTGAACCCGCCCCACCAGTTGTTGCCGGTGGTGTCCAGGTACTTCTCCGGGGCGACCCAGTGCCAGCAGTAGGTGATGATATGGCCCTGTTTCCAGTAGTTGAGCGCCTGGTCCACGGAGATGCCGTGGGTGCCGAGATTGACGGACGCGGGGGAGTAGTTCAGCAGGTCCAGGCCCACCAGCGCCGGGCGCTTTCCGTCTGTGACAGACGCGATGGCATTAAGCTCCTGCCCGTACTGCCATTCATCCAGGTACTGGCCGGAGATCATCTTCTCACCGTAGATTTCGCACATCCAGTCCATCAGCGCTTGGGCTTCGGGCGAGGGATCCGGGTTGCACAGCACAGGCTCCACGTCATAAAGATCAGCGGCGAGGGTGGCGGAGGGCTTCACTTCCAGCCAGTCCAGCCGCACATATCCCCAGGAGATGCCGATGGACACCTCGTGCTCGCCTGCATCGAGCCAAACGTGGGACAGGGTGTGTTCCGTGTAGGAGAGGCCTTCGGCGATGGTGATGCCGACATTCTCGCCGTCCACCAGGAGGTTGTTTTCTTTATACCCGCCGATGCCTGCCTGGCAGACGGTCAGGTCATAGAAGCCGTCGGCAGGGGAGACGATAGTTAGGGTAACATTGTCGCTCTCGCTTCCGAGGCCTTCGACCCAACCGACCCCGCCGGTTGCCAACGCCCTGGCTTTGCCAGTGAGAACGCCGTCTTCCCACTCGTAGCGGACAGTCTGGTCTTCGGCCATGGCAAGGCCGATACAGAGACAGAGAAGAAGACAGAGCATGAGGCATTTCTTCATAAGGCATACTCCTTTGTCCGTTTGTTGTGTAAACCCATTATAATGGATTGGGAACCTGTTTGCAAGTTTTGTCGCAGATGTAACAATTCCTTGTAACATAGATTCAGATGTGTTATGATGGGAACCAGAAACGGAACAGACCGTCTAATCCTTTGAAGGAGGTTTTCAAGATGAAACGTCTGTTTGCATTGATTCTCGCTTTAGCCATGCTCTGCCCCCTGCTGGCGCAGGCTGACGGAGGCACCACGGAAACCCTGATGCAGTGCTTCCAGGGCCTTTCCGGCAACGTGAAGTTTGTACTGCCCGGAACACCAGTGCTGCTCTATGACGTGGAGACCCCGGGCTATCTCACCAACTCCCGGCAGCTCTTCGGACACTGCTACGATGATGACGCGGAATTCCAGCTGCGCGGCGGAGACATTGCCGGCATGATCGAAATGATTCAGGCTGACTATCCGGACCAGCCGGAGAAAAATGTCAGGCTCAACGCCCTGATGAGCTACGCAGCGATGGTACCCGTCAGCTATGGCGCGGAACTCGACGACTATACCGCTTCCTATGATCCTGACAACGGGAGTGTGCTGGTGGAGTTCTTTTTCACCTACCCGGATACCCCCGATGTACAGTACTATGGAAAGGCAACTTTGGAGGGCACTTGGGCCACATCGCTGATTCTTGAGGACTGCCCGCATGCGCAGAAGGTTCTGGACAGCATGGTCTTCCTTCGCGAAGCGACTGCTGAGGCTTACCGCGAATCGCACAGCGAGCGGACCCAGGCAAACGTCCACGGTCTGACCATGACCTTCCCCTGCGCGCCGACTGCGATCCCGCTGGAGGACGGCATGGAGCGCCTCTCTGCCTTCTCGCTGGACTGGTGCCTGATGGATGTGCAGTACCAGCCGCTCATCATCGCCATCAAAGGCGAAGATGAAGAGGTCATGAAGTCCGTTGCCGAAAAAGTGCTTTTGCCCACCGTTGACGCAGACGAAATTCTGAACCCAGTCCTCTCACGCTTCCCCGACGGCACCTTACAACTGGACTTTGAAGCCGAGACGTCCATGATGGCCATGGGAAATGCGTACGGTGACCGTCATTTCCTGCGCTGCCGGGTGATAGCCGGTGAAGGTGGCCTCTGGTCGATCGTGACGGATGACAGCGAAACCGGTGAAGCGTTTCTGGCTTCGATGGCCCTGAACGGTAAAACGGCACAGGAAATGGTTCAGCCGGAAGAAAAGACAGCAACAGCAACGGACCTCGGAAATGCGACGACAGCCACGGACCTTCCCATGGATGAATCGAAAGCCCCTGTGGCCAATACGTCTCCGCTCACCTTTATCGACTTGATCACCGGCCTCAACGAAGGCTTGGACCCGGATCGCTTCGGGGTGGGGGTACAGACGGAAAGCCTTGGTGTCAGTGAAGCCTATTACTCCGGCGACCGCTGGGTGCGCGTCATCTATCCGGCGGACATCTCCATTGGCGTGGCGCTGGTCTATACCAACGGACCGGAGTTGGACGATGACATCTGCGAGGTGCGCGTGCTGGATGGCGGGAGCAGCCCGAACATGATGGCTTTCGCGCGGCTGTGCGCGTGGAGTCTGTTCGGCGGGGAGGAAGAACTCGCGGACCTTTATGCGGATGAAACCCCTGTGACCGTGAAGCTGAATGGTGGTTCGGCCACTGCGGGCTACACGGACCATCCGGATTCCCAGCTCGCCTATTCCTGGGTCAGCATTGTCCCGGACAATGTCCCGGCCATGCGGGTAACGATCCCCGAGCCCGGTGAAGATGACTTGCTGGAGGACATCGTGTTCGGCAGCGTTTCCCGGGCGGAGTTTGAGGCAAACATGGCGGCGCTGCTGCCGTTCATCGGACTCTCGGAGATGGAACTCGATGAAGCAAAGGACGCTGGGGAAGACGGCTTCTATCACCTGTACTTTGTGGCAGGCTGCCTGATTCAGGTCTGGACGGAAACGGACGCCGAGACAGACCCGGTGACCTTTGTCGTGATCCTTGGCGAACCGGACAACGCGCCGCTCGTCTTCGGCCTGACCATGACAGCTTTCGTCGCGGTCACGGGAGGCGATGAAGAAGCCCTGACGGCGGTTGCCATGCTGCTCACGGAGACACCGATGTGGGACGAGCTCTACGACCTCTGGCCTCTGCTCTCCGACGGTGAGGTGGCCTGCATCCTGATGGAAGAGGATTATATCCTTGAATGGTACCCGGAGGGTATCGTTTTCAAGGCACCGGCAGCAAAGTAATTCCAATCAGTAAGACAATCAAACAGGCATCGGCGCGGTAAAACGGCTGATGCCTGTTTCATTATGTTTGTTTTACTCCCTCGGTCACCGCTTTACGGTGACAGCTCCGTAGCGAACTGGGGAGCATGAAAAAGAGGGTTTGGTGTAAAGTTATGCTTCCTGCTGCATCACGCTTTTCAGTCCTGCGATATCCTCCACCGGAAGGCTGAAGAGGATGGTGTGAGCGGGAGTGTGGACACCGGCCTGGTCCATGATGGCGCGCATGACAGCGCGGCGGGTCTCCTGACGCAGGAGAATCAGGACCATTTCTTTTTCAGCGGCGAGGGAGACGCCGATGAATTTCCTGGCTTCTTCCGCAGCCGTGCCTTTGGCATGCACCACGGTTCCTCCGCCCGCACCGGCGCTCCGGGCAGCTTCCATGACATCATCCACATGGCCTTTTTCCGCGATGGCCACAACCAGGGAATAGGGATAGACCGAGAAATCCATTTTATTCACCTCACTGGGATCAAATTCCTGTCCGCCCAGAAGCGTGCTCAGAGAAGACTGCCCGCCCGCCGATTCAAATGGGATGGCCATGGCGATGCCGGTCCCGGCCATGTTCAGGCCCATGTCGCTGATGCAGTCCCGCAGGAGGCTTTTGACCTTTCTGTGCGGTGCGGCGGCCAGAAAAAGGGTCTTGTCATTGGACTGCAGCCCGAGCTTTTCCAACAGCCCGCGTCCGGCGGTACCCAGGCAGGGGAAGGAAAACAGCGTGGTCAGGCCTTCTTTGTTCAGGAAGGCGTGCCAGCGTTCCCCGGCTTCCCGGGTCACGATGAGGGTAAAGAGGGAGAGCTTGTTCATGTGCACCTCCAAAGGAAGTTACAGCTCGATGACCTCTTCTACGATTGCCTTGGCCTGTTCGGCACGCCGCTGGCGCAGGCGGAAGAGGATGCCCAAAATCTGGATAGCGATCAGCGGTGTCATGGCAACAAGGGCGACCACGCCGAAAGCATCGGAGACCACATTGCCGCCGGAAGCCTTGCAGGCACCGATGGCCAGGGGCAGGAGGAAGGATGCTGTCATGGGGCCGGACGCTACGCCGCCGGAATCGAACGCGATGGCGGTGAAGATCGGCGGACTGAAGATCATCAAGAGAAGGGCCAGTGCGTAGCCCGGGATCAGCACGTAGAGGATCGGGATGCTCAGCAGCACGCGCAGCAGGCTCAGCCCCACGGAAATCGATACGCCGATGGAGAGGGAAAGGGAGAGGGCTTTCTTGGGAATCGCGCCGGCGGTCATCTCATAGACCTGGGTGTTAAGGACCTGCACCGCCGGTTCGGCGCTGACGGTAAACCAGCCGATCAGCATGCCCAGCGGGACCAGCAGCCAACGCGCGGACGATCCGCCGAAAGCCTCGCCGATGAAGGAGCCTACCGGCATGAAGCCAACGTTGACCCCGAGCAGGAAGAGCACCAGTCCGATGTAGGTGCAGAAGAGGCCTGTTGCGATACGCTTCAGAGCTTGACCCTTCAACTTCAGACTGAAAAACTGGAAAAACAGGAAGAAGAGCAGGACGGGGGTCAGGGACTTGAGCACTTCGAGACAGTACTCGGGAGTTTCGGCGTAGAAGGCCCGGAATAGAAGGGTGGATGTGGAAGCTTCGGTCAGGGCAATGACCGCGGCGTCGCTGTCCCCTGCGTTGTAAATGATGCTGAGGATCATGACCGCCAGGATCGGCCCTACGCTGGCAAGTGCCACCAGGCCGAAGGAGTCAGTCTCCGCGCCTTTGTCGCCGCGGCTCGCGGCTACGCCGGCGCCCAGGCCGAGAATGAAGGGCACTGTCATTGGACCTGTGGTCACGCCCCCGGCGTCAAATGCCACGGATAGAAAGCTCTTTGGGACCAGGAAGGACAGGCCGAAGATCAACCCGTAGGAGCCCAGGAGCAGCGCCCACAGCGGGACCCGCCACAGGATGCGCGCCAGGGCGATGGCCAGGAAGATGCCGACGCCGAGCGCCACGGCGGCGATCATGACAAGGTTGGGGATGGCCGCCACCTGGTTGGCCAGCACGGTGAGGTCCGGCTCAGCGATGGTCACGAACAGGCCCACGAGAAAGCCGGTGATCAGCAGGAGCTTCACGTTGCGGGAACGGGTGATCGACTGGCCCACACCCTCACCGATAGGGGTCATGGCCAGGTCCGTCCCCTGGTTGAAGAGCCCCATGCCGACGATCAGCAGCGCCGTAGCCAGGCCGAACCCCGCGAGGGCGTCCACGGGCAGGGGGACGGTCAGAAAGCAGAGGACAAGCACCAACCCGGCAATGGGCAGGACGCTGCGGGCGGACTCGCGCCACTTCTCGCGGAGCGCACTGTGGGCACGCCAATTCCGGTTGCGTGCCAGCATCCGCTCCAGCCATTCCCTGATACCGCGCATGCTGCCCACCCCTTTCTCTTTGATTCAGACGGTTGACATCAACAGTATAACGGATATCGGGCTGAATTGCAATGAATGAATATAGTACTCTTAAAAATGTTAAATCAACCATGTTCTTCCATTTTTCTTGCGCCTCCTCCCGCAATGTGGTATCATGAACGCGAGAACAGAAACAAAGGCGGGAGAGGCATGGCAAAACGCGGACTGAAGGCCAGGGCGGCGGTGATCGTAGAACGGCTGAAAGCGGAATACCCGGAGGCAACCTGTACCCTCGATTACGATGAAGCCTGGAAGCTGCTGGTGAGCGTGCGCCTGGCGGCCCAGTGCACCGACGCCCGCGTGAACGAGATCACGCCGATCCTCTTTGAACGTTGGCCCAACGCCCTGGCGCTTGCGGATGCAGATCCGGACGAGGTGGAGGCGGTCGTGCGCCCCTGCGGGCTCGGGAAAAGCAAGGCACGGGATATCGTAGCCTGCATGCGGATGCTGCGCGACGAATACAGTGGCCATGTGCCGGACAGCATGGAGGAACTCCTGAAACTCCCCGGCGTCGGCCGGAAATCCGCCAACCTGGTCATGGGCGATGTTTTCGGCAAACCCGCTATTGTCACGGACACCCACTGCATCCGCCTGTCCCGCCGCATGGGCCTGACAGATGAGAAGGAACCCGCGAAGGTTGAAAAAGCTTTGCTTCCGCTGATTCCACCGGAGGAGAGCAACGACTTCTGCCACCGACTTGTACTGCACGGCCGCGCGGTGTGCACGGCGCGCACCAAACCGGACTGCGAGCATTGCTGCCTGAATGACCTCTGCGAGAAGCGGATCTGAGAAAAATGATGAAGGAGAGCAGCATCATGACTTCCGATAAAACCCTTCCCCCGACCAAACGGCTTTTTGACGAATATCCGACGTGTCTCTCTTTTCATGCTACGGTCCTGTCATGTGAGCAGAAAAAGAACGCATGGGAAGTTGTGCTGGACCATACCGCCTTTTTCCCCGAAGGCGGCGGCCAGGGCGCGGACCACGGGACATTAGGGAATACAAAGGTTCTGGATGTACATGATCGGAACGGTGTCATCGTCCATACGATCGATAATCCCCTTTCCGTGGGCGAGACAGTACAGGGCGAAGTGGACGCGGAAAGACGCCTTTCCAACAGCCAGCAACACACGGGAGAGCATATTCTTTCCGGGATCATTCATTCGCTTTATGGATATAACAACGTCGGATTTCATATCGGCAGCGACGTGGTGACGGTGGACGTGGGCGGAGTGCTGACGGAAGACGATCTGCGCCGGGTGGAACGACTGGCAAATGAATGCGTCTGGCGGGACGTGCCGGTCAAAGCCTGGTTTCCTACGGTGGAGGAACTGAAGGACATCACCTATCGCAGCAAAAAGGAAATTGACGGCGGACTTCGCATCGTGCAAATCGATGGCGCGGATACCTGCGCCTGCTGCGGGACACATGTGGCATCCACCGGGATGGTGGGGCAGATCAAGATCATCGGCGCCATTCATTATAAAGGCGGTATGCGCCTGTCGATCCTTTGCGGGATGCGAGCGCTGGCGTATGAAAACGCACTGTTGGATGAAAACCGCGCCGTATCCCACGCGCTTTCAGCGAAACAGGGGGAACTGGCGGAAGCGGTACTGCACCTTCAAAAAGAACGGGACGGCCTGCGTGAGGAACTCACGAAGTTTGCGATGGAAGGCCTGAAGCGGGAAGTGGAGGCCCAGCGGGAACAACTCGTGCGTGTGGCTGTTGTTTCAGGACTGGAAGGGGCGGGGTTGCCCAGGGCGGCGTCCCTGTTGGCGGAGGGAGCGCAATTCGGACTGGCGCTGCTGCCCGTGGAAAGCGGTTGGCAGTTCGCCCTCTGCGCCGAAAGCGGCGCGCCTGGCGCGTCCAAAGCGCTCTGCGAGCTCTTTGAGGCCTTTGGCGGGTGCGGCGGTGGCGGTAACGGGATGGCGCAGGGCCGCCTGGAGCGCGGCGAGCCCGGAATGATGCGGGACTTGCTTGACAACCTTGTGCGCTCTGGCCTATAATTCGCCTTGTATCACGCATTCCGACAGGAGGAACGCTTATGGAGAACATGGAGGCCATCTTTGGCAGCAACGTGTTCAATGACGCGGTGATGCAGCAGCATCTGCCGAAGGACATTTATCGCGCCTTGCGCAAGACGATCGACGACGGGCGACACCTGGACCCCTCGATTGCGGGGGCGGTTGCCCATGCCATGAAGGAATGGGCGATCAGCAAAGGCGTAACGCATTATACCCATTGGTTCCAACCCCTGTCCGGCACCACGGCGGAAAAACACGACGCCTTCATCACGCCGGTGTCCGGCGGACGTGTGATCGAGTCTTTCTCCGGGTCGGAACTGGTCCGCGGAGAACCGGACGCCTCTTCGTTCCCGTCCGGCGGACTGCGCTCCACGTTTGAGGCGCGCGGCTACACGGCATGGGACCCGACGAGCTATGCGTTTATCAAGGACGGCGTGCTGTGCATCCCGACGGCGTTCTGCTCCTACGGCGGGGAGGCGCTTGACAAGAAGACGCCGTTGCTCCGTTCCATGGAAGCCCTGTCCCGCCAGGCCGTGCGCGTGCTGCGTCTCTTCGGCGGCGACGCCCGGCGGGTGATCGCCACCGTCGGCCCGGAGCAGGAGTATTTCCTGATCGACAAGAAAGTCTGGGCGCAGCGCAAGGACCTGATCTTCACCGGCCGCACGCTCTTCGGCGCCCGGCCGCCCAAGGGGCAGGAGCTGGACGACCACTATTTCGGTGCCATCAAGCCGCGGGTGCTGGCCTTCATGCGGGAACTGAACCAGGAGCTCTGGAAACTGGGTATCCTGGCTAAGACCGAGCACAACGAGGCCGCTCCGGCCCAGCACGAGATGGCCCCGATCTACGCCCCCGTCAATGTGTCCACAGACCATAACCAGCTCACGATGGAGATGATGCGGAAGGTCGCGGACCGTCACGGCCTGGTCTGCCTCCTGGCGGAAAAGCCTTTCGCGGGGGTCAATGGCTCCGGCAAGCACAACAACTGGTCCATGACGACCGATACCGGCGTCAACCTGCTCGAGCCCGGGGATTCCCCCTACGACAGTGCGCAGTTCCTGCTGTTCCTGGTGGCGGTCATCAAAGCCGTGGACGAGCACCAGGACCTGCTGCGGGTCTCCGTGTCCGGCGCCGGGAACGACCACCGCCTCGGCGGCTTCGAAGCGCCGCCGGCGATCATTTCGATGTTCCTCGGCGATGAACTGACCGATATCCTCGACGCGTTGGAAAGCGGCGCGGCCTATGCCGGCCACGAAAAGCAGGAGATGGCGATCGGCGTGCATACCCTGCCGAAGTTCCCGCGCGACAATACGGACCGCAACCGTACCTCGCCCTTTGCCTTTACCGGGAACAAGTTCGAGTTCCGCTCTTTGGGCGCGTCCGCTTCCGTGGCGGACTGCAACACGGTCATCAACACGGGGGTCGCGGACGCACTGATGGGTTTCGCGGACGAGCTGGAGCAGGCACAGGATTTCCAGGCCGCGCTTCATGACCTGATCGTGCGGGAGATCCGCGCGCACCGGCGTATCATCTTTAACGGCAACGGCTATTCTGTCCAGTGGCGGCAGGAGGCCAAGGCAAGGGGCCTTCTGGAACTTCCCACGACGGTCGACGCCCTGCCCGCGCTGATCCGTCCGCAGAACATCGAACTCTTTGCGCGGCATAAAGTCCTCAACGAAGCGGAGCTTCATGCCCGCTACGAAATCCAGCTCGAGCACTATGCGAAGATCATCACGATCGAGGCGGAAACTATGCTGACCATGGCCCGGCGGGAGATCCTGCCAGCGGTGCTCCGCAGTGAAGGCGAATTGGCATTGTCCGCAAAGCGCGTAAAAGACTATGCGCCGGTCTTCTCCACCCTTCCGCAGGAAAAGCTCCTGGCGCGGGTGAACCTGGCGGCCAGCCGTCTCTCCGATGGTATTGAGACCCTGAACAGCGCGGTCGTGAACATCCCGCGGGCACAGTCTGCCTACGACAGGGCCGCCTATATGCGGGACACGGTCCTCCAGGCCATGGCCGCGCTCCGTGCTGCCGCGGATGAGCTGGAAACCATCATCGACCATAAGGACTGGCCGTTCCCGACCTACGCCGAACTGCTCTTCAGCATCTGAAAATCAAAACAGACACGACAGGACAGGAAGGAGGCTTTTCCATGCCCGAACTGATCAGCCAGAAAATGCGCCGGCTCGCGCCGGAGATGGATCCCCTTCGCCTCGGCACCGGCTGGACGCTCGAGGACCTGGGGAAGCCTCAGATCCTGGTGGAATCGACCTTTGGCGATTCCCATCCCGGCTCCGGCCATCTTGACCGCCTTGCCGAGGCAGCCTGCCGCGGCATCGCGGAAGCCGGAGGCAAAGGCGCCCGGTATTTCTGCACGGATATGTGTGACGGGGAGAGCCAGGGCACCGACGGCATCAATTATTCCCTGGTCAGCCGCGAGCTCATTGCGGATATGATCGAGATCCACGGCGGGGCCACGCCCTTCGACGGCGGCGTATTCATCGCCAGCTGCGACAAGGGCATGCCCGCGAGCCTCATGGGTCTCTGCCGGCTGAACATCCCGGCGGTCGTGATCCCCGGCGGCACGATGAATGCGGGTCCGGAGCTCCTGACACTCGAGCAGCTCGGCATGTACAGCGCCAAATACGAACGCGGGGAGATCGACGAGGAGAAGCTGACCTGGGCCAAGTGCAATGCATGCCCGTCATGCGGCGCGTGCTCCTTTATCGGAACGGCGTCCACGATGCAGATCATGGCGGAAGCCATGGGCCTGGCCCTGCCGGGTTCGGCCCTGATGCCTGCCACCAGCCCCGATTTGGAAGACTACGCTTTCCGCGCGGGAAAACAGGCCGTGGCGCTTGCGAAATGCGGCCTGAAACCCAGCGACATCGTGACCATGGAAAGCCTGGAGAACGCCATTCTTGTGCACGCGGCGATTTCGGGATCCACCAACACGCTGCTGCACCTGCCGGCCATTGCCCATGAACTGGGGCTCACGATCGACGGCGATACATTTGACCGGCTGCACCGGGGCGCGCATTTCCTGCTCGATATCCGGCCGACCGGCCGCTGGCCCGCGGAGTTCTTCTATTACGCCGGCGGCGTGCCGGCCATCATGGAGGAACTGCGTCCCTTCCTGCACCTGAACGTGATGACGGTCACCGGCAAAACGCTCGGCGAAAACCTGGATGAACTGAAACAAAACGGCTTCTATGGGCGCTGCCAGACCTGGCTGGACGAGGCCAACGCCCGCTGCGGCCTGAGCCTGACCCGGCAGGATATCATCCATCCCTATGACAGCCCATTAGGCGCAGATGGCAGTGTCGCGGTCCTGCGCGGGAACCTGGCGCCGGACGGGGCGGTCATCAAGCATACCGCCTGCCCGCCGGAGATGTTCAGCGCCGTGCTGCGTGCCCGCCCCTTCGACAGCGAGGAGGAGGCCATCGACGCGATCCTGCACCACCGCGTCAGCCCCGGGGACGCTGTGATCATCCGCTACGAAGGTCCCAAGGGCAGCGGCATGCCGGAGATGTTCTACACGTCCGAGGCCATCTCCTCTGACAAGGAGTTGGGCCGGAGCATTGCCCTGATCACAGACGGCCGCTTTTCCGGCGCTTCGACCGGCCCGGTCATCGGGCACTGCAGCCCCGAGGCCCAGGATGGAGGCCCCATCGCTCTGGTAGAGGAAGGTGACCTGATCCTGATCGATGTCCCGAACCGCATCCTGAGCCTGGTGGGCGTGAACGGCCAGATGATCACGCCGCAGGAGATGGAGCGCATCCTGACGCGCCGCCGTCGCAGCTGGGTGCCCAAGCCGCTGAAATACCGGACCGGCGCACTGCGGCTCTTCAGTGAGCACGCGACATCCCCGATGAAAGGCGCTTATCTCGCGTTTGACTGACATGATAAAACGGAGACCTGCCTTGAGATGACAGGCCTCCGTTTTGCATTGGGCTCATTTCCGGGTCAGGGGGATTTCGAGCATTCCGCCCTCTTCGGGCATGTGGTAGACGGTCTGGGTATTGCCTTCATAGCCTTCGGGGAGTTCCATGGTCTGGATCTCACAGGCGACAGGCGCGGACCACCAGGTGACGGCGCCGTCTTCTTGGGTGGTGAAGAGGGTCGTGCTGTTGTCAGTGATCTGGAAGGTGACGCCGTTCACCGGGTTGCCGTCCTGGTCCACATAGCGCACCGTGTATTCCGAAGTATCGACCATGCCGGGATCCAGCATGACTTCCGGCATGAGATCCCTTGCAGGGGCGGTGCCGTCCGGATAGGACCAGGAGAGCCCGTCATAGCCGTAGTCCGTCAGGAACCGGTAGAAGAAGTAGTTGGCGTTGGCTTCATCCCGAAAAACCGTGATGCCCTGATAGCTGCCAAAGCTGTCCCAGTGTACGAACGCACAGGTGTAGGGATAACCGTTTGTATCGGCGGCGTCTGTGCCTGCGGTGAACACAAAGCCATTTTCCGTCAGGCCGTCGCGGAGGAGGATCAGACTGCCGTCGCTGTCACTGTAGAAGGTGTCGGCGTCGGGATCCACATCCCGGTTGATGGTCACGGCATAGGTCGCTTCTTCGCCGTTGAGGATATAGCAGGTCTTTGTGCCTACCAGGTATTCGAGCATGTCGGGATCACTGACCTCGATCTCGCGGACATTCTCGCCGACGGGGATG
The DNA here is from genome assembly GCA_017552615.1 of Clostridia bacterium. Lineage (GTDB taxonomy): Bacteria > Bacillota > Clostridia > Christensenellales > Aristaeellaceae > RUG11272. The sequence goes on along the minus strand of JAFZPI010000044.1, from coordinate 14,761 downwards.
ATGGAAACCGTGTCGCCGTAGGGATAGACGGGATTCGCGGCAAGGGCGGCCGCGGCTTCATCGCCGGTGAGCACGGCCACGCTGTCGATGAAGACCTCGTCTCCATAGGCATAGCGGGAGATCCGCAGGTAGGAGAGCGTGAGCGTCACATAACCGCCGTGTTCGATGGGGATCGCATATGTGAACCAGTCCATTTTGCCCGAGAAACCTTTCACCCTCACGCCGTTGATATCAAAGGTCAGCGTGTCATAGCCGGCATCGGTGTCGAGCTTGGCGGTGACAGCGATGACGCTGCCGTCCGGAACCTCAAGCGGGATGTCCAGCGCAGCAGTGGATTCTGCCATCAGGCCGGTATTCGAGGGCTTCACGACCGAGCGGCCGTCGGCTTCGGCGCTGACCATGGGCCAGATGTACTGGATTTCCGGGTTGGCTACGGTCTCCACCTCAAGGGCGGCGGCCAGGGTGGCGGGGTCTTCCCGGTCTACGGTGGGCAGCACACCGGGTGCCTCTGTGAGGATAACGGGCTCTGCATAATCTTCGCCGATAAACATGTCGAAGATCATGGCGAAACTCGCGGGATCAGGCATGGAGCCGCACTCGATGTAGCAGATGACGCCGTTGCGGTCGATAACCACAGAGGTGGGGATGCCTTCGATGTCAAACTTCGTCGCGAAATCAGGCTCGTCACGGCCGACAAAGAAGGTCATGCCGTGCTCAGCCACGTAGTCCGCCAGAACCTCATCGGTATCCTCGGGTTCAACGGAAAGGGCCACGATCGCGATCCGGTCCTGATACTGCTCATAGGCCTGTTCCATGGCCGGGAATTCGTTTTCGCAGGGTCCGCACCAGGTCGCCCAGAGGTTCAGCAACACCATATCTTTCTCCTTCAGGAGCTCGGACAGGGTCACGGTCTGGCCATTAAAGGTCGTCACGGTGAAGTCCTCGATCGTGTTGCCCAGTGCATAGACGGTGGGTTCGGTTTCAGCGCCTGCCAGAGCGAAACAGCTCAGGCATAGCGCCAGCGCAATCAGCGCAGCCAACAGTTTTTTCATGAATCAATCCTCCTTTGAGTTTTTCATTTTGATTGGTCAGGGGTCGGCTGACATTTCTTGATACGAGAAGCAGCGGGAAATGGCAGCCGATCCGGTGTTCCGCCTTTATCATAACGGAGCAGAGAACCGATTTGTTCCGTGTTTCTCCGAAAAAAGCAAAGAGAAAGCCCCCGCCGCAGCGGCATTGCCGTGCGGCAAGGGGCTCTACGGTCTGATCAGGAGTCTCAGCCCACCTTCGTGAACTCTTCCTTGCCCAGGCCACAGACGGGGCATACCCAATCCTCGGGCACGTCTTCCCAGGCTGTACCGGGAGCAACGCCGTTGTCCGGGTCGCCGACTTCCGGGTCATAGACATAACCGCAGGGGCACTCGTACTGATCCATCATGCAATCCTCCTTTTCGCAATGGATACTATAGCTATTCTTATCTATTCGACATAGTTTTGGTTTTCCCTCTATGGCAGAAGAGAAAAGTTTATCCCTTGAGAATCAGCAGCGAAATCACTAGCGCAGAAAGGATCAGCACCGCAGCGGCGATCCCGATTACCCAACCGGAACGGTCTTTTCTTCGCGGAATTCTCGGAGCCGGAGCAACCGGGACCTGTTCCTGCACTTGATCTTCATAGGCTTCCTGATAAGGTTCCTCATAGGGCATTGCTTCGGAACCTTCCTGAGATGATGGCGCGAGGGACGTACCGTCCAGTTCGGCCATCACAGTTTCCAATTGTTGATAAACCTCCGCGAGGGTGGGCCTCGCGTTCGGGTCAACGGCCAGCATCTGAACGATAATGTCTGCGAGGGATTCGGGAAGACTGGCATCCAAAGTGACAGGTGCGTTTTCCAGGATGGCTTCGCCGACACAGCGGAAGTCCGGGGTTGGGTAGGCCGGGAAGGCACCGCACCACATCTGGTGAAGGACCAGGCCCAGGGCAAAGACGTCCAGCTTGGCGGTCAGCGGGACGGGTTCTTCCACCATGAACATCAGGGTCTCCGGGGCAAGGTAAGCAAAGTCGCCGTGCAGGGTCTCCGGGGAGAGGGGCGGATCGTCCGTGAAAAAACCGCTGTCAAAGTCGATGAGCTTGAGGTTGCAGGCGCCGGTGACATTGCGGGTGACCATCAGGTTGTCCAGCTTGATGTCGCTGTGGACAATGCCTGCGTCATGTACCGCGCTGAGAGAAAGCACAAGCGTCCGCGCGAGGACGATACGCTCCCAGGGAGTCAGCGTGCAGATAGACTCCGGCGGGATATCCGGGGTGATGAAGGGGGAGACAGCGCAATAGTGGCCGTCGTGGACAAACAGTTCCTCGTCCCCGTCCGGGCAGATCAGGCAGCCGTTGTTGACCGACTGCAGTGTGCCGTAGAGCCGGCGCATGTGCTTGTAAAACCGGATGCAGGCATCGCGCCGCGCCTGGTTCATGGGCTGGTTCATGTCTGCACCTTCCGGGGGCAGGGTGGGGGAGAGGAACTCCTTGATGAAATAAAGATTCCCGTCCCGCTCTCCCTGGCACCACTGGGCCGTCCCGGAACCCTGGGTGGTGAAGGGCGTTAACTGCCAGTAGGCGTAGATCATCCCGAGTTCGCTCATGGTGTTTCTTCCTTCCAGAAATAGTTCACACGGTATTGCTCCCAGACGTGCCGGACGGCTTCATCGGTGTCCATCCCGTCGCAGAGGGCTTCCATCTCGCGCAGGCGGCCGCGGGTCAATCGCTGCAGCGCGGGATAGGAACCCCAACCGTAGAAGGAGCCGATCAGCGTGCTGTCATCTCCGCTATGTTCGGAGAGCATGCTCTGCAGGGAAGCGGTGAATCCGGCGAGATCATGGCTGTCGCGGATCAGACGCAGCAGCGTGACCTCAAAGCCCATCGGGGACCGGAAGCAGCCGAACACGCCGTCCGTCGCGCACAGAAGCGCAAAGGGCGTGGATACATCCCCGCTGCGCACTGTTAGCGTGAAATCGTTTTCCGCCTGGATGACATTGGACAGCGGCGCACTGGCCTGCAGGTTTTCAAGGGCGTCCGGATTGCCGCGCAGTTCGTCGCGGGTGATCTGCTGCAGACCGGCTTCGGGCGTCAGCAGATAGACGCGAGAATCCCCGGCCTGGGCAGTCATCAGGTGGCAGTCCCGGTCCCTGCCGGGGAGGACGATGGCAATGGAGCCTGTCGTAGGCAGGGAGCGCACCATGGACCCGAAAAGCTCACTGGTTTCACCGGAAGTCACCAGGACATGGCGCAGTGCGTGGGCCAGGCTGTTGCGCAGACCTTCCGACAGCATGTAGGACGAGATCTGGGTCGGGTCAAAGGCATCGAACCAGCGCATCGTGGTCTCTGCCGCTGTATGGGAAGCAATGGCCGCGCCGCTGCGGCCACCCAGCCGCTCGTAGCGCTTGGCGCCGAGGCCGCCGCAGCCGTCGAACACGGCGAGCAGGTGGCCTTCCGCGCGGCTGAGGTCGCAGCAGCCCGCGTCCTCAGCGCGGTCCGGGTCGGGAGACCAGGTTACGCGGAGGTCAAAATCGAAGCGATCGAGAAGGGAATCCATGCAAGTCTCTCCCGTACAGACACACCCCGCCAGGAACCTGACGGGGCGGAATCTTTCAGATGGAATTGGCGATGGTATCGAGCATCTCGGCGTAGGAGACATCCTGCAGGCCGGTATCCCGTGCCGCGGGACGGAGGATGCAGTTCTCCCACTCGGTGCGGATGCGCTGCCACCAGCCCTCGTCCGGAGCGAAGAGCAGCAGGCGCTTGGCGTACGTGTCCATTTCGCCGGGATACTGGGCAAAGCCCCACATTGCGCTGAGTTCTTCATAGGTCTTCGGCGCGGAGAGGGGATAGCCTTCCGCCTGTTCGCCGAAGCCGAGGTCATGGGCCGGGGCGTCGGTGAACAGGCAGATGATGTGGCGTCGTTTCCCAGGCCCGCGGTTCCACTTGGAGCGGATGGCGAAGGCGAGGGCTTCCAGTCCGTCTTCCGGGATATCCCCGCCGCCCTCGGCGCGGATCCCGTCGACACAGGCTTCCAGGTTTTCGGTCTGTTCCGGCAAGGTCATGAAATCGCTGCCCACGATGGCTTCCGGCCCGTCCGCAGCGTAATCCCCGAAGGCGATGACCCGTACGCGCAGGGCGGAGACAGTCTTGCCCTTCAGCTCCATGCGGGTTTTGATGTCGCGATGGAGGTTCACGGCGTTATTCTTCACGGTGTCGAGGATGGGCCGCATGCTGCCGGTCCGGTCAATGACCAGGCAGATGTCCACCTCGTAATCATAGCTGAAGCGCCTGTGCTGGTAAACGGACACGTCTGGCACCTCATTTCATCATGTCGTCATTCGTCAGCGTACGCATAACATAAGTGGGCCTGTCAGGCTGCTTGGGCTCTTCCAGTTCTTCCGGTTCCTCGGGCTCCTCAGGTTCCTCAGGCTTTTCAGGCACTTCAGGTACGGTTTCCGGGATTTCAGGTTCTGGAAGCGATACTTCGGTTTCAGCATCCGGAATACTTGTTTCCTGAACTTCTTCAACGACGTTTTCTTGATCTTCGGGTTCTTCCGCTTTTTCGGGTTTTTCGGGCTCTTCCGACTCCTCGGGTTTCGCAGGCTCTTCGAACTCTTCCGGCTCCTCAGATTCTGGAGCGGGACGGATCAGGATCGTATCATCTTCAAAAACCGGTTTATAGGGTTCCGAAGTCTCATTCTCATCCGTGACTGCGGCTACCGGGATATAGCGGAAGGGGGAGGGGATTTCCGTGATCGGAGCGGCGGGCGGGAGCTCGGAGGTCGGCTCATCCGGTGTTATCGGGGATTCTTCTTCTGCCTGGCGGACCAGCAGAGCACCGCACATCTCGCAGAAGAGAGCGTCGGGATCGGTCACGTCGCAGCCGTTCGGGCAGATCAGCTTGGGCTGGGGGGTGTCATCGGATTCTGCGGGGGTGATGACGGGGATCGTGGCAGCCTGGGGAACAGGCGGCTCCGCGGGAATGGACGGAGCCTGCGGTACGGGCGGTTCCGGCGGGACAGGTGGTTCCGGCGGAACGGGAGGGGCCTGCGGAACGGGCGGCTGCGGGGGAACGGGAGGCTGCATCTGCGCAGAGGCAAAAGGCGGGATGACCGGCTGGATCAGCCGGGCACCGCAGTTGGTGCAGAAGCATGCCTCGGGATCGGTGACCGCGCACCCGTTGGGGCAGATGAGCGCGGGCGACGGCGGCGTGGGCATCCAGGCCGGGGTCTGGTATGCCATCCCGCAGATATTACAGAAGAGGGCGCCCCGATACCGGGGCGCGCCGCAATTGGTGCAGATCTTTTGTTTCATAGCGCATTACGCGGCAGCTTCAGCCGTCTTCTTGTTCTTTTTCGAATCGAGGAAGAACCATGCGGCACCGCCCAGGAGCAGCACGCCGCCGGCAATGGTGAAGGGCCAGGCCGTCTTGTTCAGGAAGGAACCGCCGCTGCCGCCGCCGGTCGCGGCTTCGCCGGCATCCGTCAGGTTCTGCGCGATCTTGCCGACGTCACCGGGCATTCCGCCGGTCACGGTTCCGACGGCTTCCACGGTTTCATCGGTCACCTTGTCGAACAACTGGAGGAATTTATTGGCGGTATTCTTCGCGCCGCCGTTCGGGAGCGGGTTTACCGCGGTCTGCTGGACAACATTTATGCTCTCGGAACCAGTGCCACCGCTTGTCTTGGTGATCAGGCCGATGATGCCCAGAACGAGCAGAATCAGACCGAGACCCATGGCCACATACTGGATGAGGCGCTTGTTAAGAGGCTTCTTCTCCTTGGGCTCTTTGGGTTCCTTCGGGGCCTTGGGGGCCTTTTCCTTCTTGACCTTGGCGGCTTTCTCCCAAGGATAGGGCGGCGGAACAACGGGGGTACCGTCGGGATTGGTCATGGGAGCCTGGCCGGGATAGGGCTGCGCGGGCTGATTAGGATAAGGCTGCACGGGTTGGTTGGCATACGGCTGTGCGGGCTGATACCCGTACTGCATGTTCTGACCGGCATAGGGCTGCACGGGCTGGTTAGCATACGGCTGTACGGGCTGGTTGCCATAGGGCATATAGGGCTGTGCAGCCTGAACGCCCTGATCGATAACCTGCTGCACGGCCTGTGCGCCCTGATCGACGAACGCCTGCGCCGCCTGATTGTCCTGCGCTACAGTCTGAACCGTCTCTTCCGCGAACTCCTGTACGGTCTGGGCATCCTCGGTCACAGCGCTTTCGACTGTCTCGGCAGCGGCAGCCGCCTGGTTTGCGATCTCAGCTGCCGCGGCCACAGGCACCGGACGACCGCACTTTCCGCAAAAACGCGAGCCCTCGCGAATCTCCGCTCCGCATTCACATACCATATGGATTTCCCTCCTCCGAAATATTCACACAAATCCTCGCGGAAACTTGTTTCCACGTGCCCCAATCCTACCATGATTTCGGCGGACTGTCAACTGCGGATGGCCGTGAAATCGGGCTTCGGAACCAAAATGCATTCAAACCTTGCAAAACGGATGCAAATCGGGTACAATAAATCTGTTCATTTCCATTCATCACCCCGGTATCGCTTGATTCAAAGGAGGAACACATGCTATGGATTACGTGTTCATGACCGACAGCGACAGCGATCTCCCCTATGAGCTGAAAGTCAAATACGACATCCCCGTCGTCTATATGCCCTATGCGGTGGACGGCAAGGAATATCTCGACGACCTTGGCCAGACGCTGGACCACAAGGCCTACTTCGACTCGATGCGAGCGGGTAGCACTCCGGTCACCAGCGCACTGAATAAGGCAACTTACCTGGACTACTTTGAGCCGATCCTGAAGGAGAAGGACCTGCTTTTCGTGGCCTTTTCCAGCCAACTGTCCATGACCCTGCGGGAGGTCTACGCCGCCCGTGAGGAACTGCTGGCGAAGTATCCGGAACGCAAATTCATCGTGGTGGACACTCTGTCCATCTCCGGCCCCATGACGCTCCTCCTCCTCAAGGCGCACGAGATGTACCGCGGCGGCGCGCCGATCGAGGAAGTGGCTTCCTGGCTTGAGAACAATAAGATGCGCGCCGAGGGCATTTTTACGGTGGACGACCTGAAATACCTCCGCCGCGGCGGACGCATCTCGCAGACCGCCGCCACGCTTGGCACCATGCTGGACCTGAAGCCGATCATCATGGAAGACAGGGAAGGCAAGCTGTCCAGCGTTGCCAAGGTTCGCGGCCGCAAGAAGGCCTTGAACTTCATCGTGGATAAGACAGTCGAACTCATGGGCGATCCCAAGGAGAGCATGGCGTTTGTCCTGCACGCCGATGATCCGGAAGACGCGGAGCGCCTGAAGGAAGCCGTCCAGGCAAAGATCCCGGAACTCGAGGTCCGCATCTATCCGATCGGACCGGTCATCGGCGCCCACTGCGGTCCGGGTACGGTGGCAACCTGCTTCATCGGGAAAGAACGTCCGTAAACAAACCACACCCCTAGCCCCTCTCCTTTCAGGAGAGGGGAGAAAACTACGCAAACCCTTGCCTTCCCCTGAAAGGGGAAGGGGGACCGCCGCAGCGGTGGATGAGGTTAAGTGACGAAAACTGAATCAACATACAAAATCCGCCTGACATAGAGCGTAGGCGGATTTTGTGATGGTGTTTTCAGCATGGGCTGATCCGCTCGAAATACCGGACAAGGTTCATTCCGGCAATCCCCTCCAGCGTCTCACCGTCATAACCACGATTGCGAAGGGCTTCCAGAAGATTGGGAACTTCGCCGGCATGGCGGATGTCAGATGGGGTGGTTTCAATACCATCGAAATCGGAGCCGAAGCCCACGATGCCTGCGCCTCCGAGCTGGCAGATATGGTCGATGTGCTCCGCCACCCGGGCGGCATCCGCCTTTCCTTCTGAACTCAGGAAGGCGGGATAGAAATTGACGCCAATGTATCCACCCTTGTCGATCATGGCGCGGATCTGGTCATCCGAGAGGTTGCGGAAGTGGTCACAAAGCACTTTGCAGCAGGAGTGGGAGGCCAGGGGCGGGATGTCCGTCTTTTGAAGGATGTCCCAGAAACCGGCCTCGTTCAGGTGACTGGTATCGACCGCCATCCCAACGGCCTGCATCCGAGCGACGACCTCGAAACCATAGGACTTCAGTCCCTGTGTACTACCGGATTTGGCAGGAAAGCCGAGGGCGTTCTCATTGTTCCAGAGCAGCGCCGCCATACGCACGCCGAGCCCGCGGAAGTGGTCCACACAATCCACTCCGTTTTTGAAAACCTCGCCGCCTTCGATGCTGAGCATGACACAGGGAGTATCGGAATTCACGGCATCCCTGGGATCATCAATCTGCTTCAGTCCGTTTTCGGTCAGGCGGGGGAGGGCGCTCAGCTCTTTTCGGACGATATCCGCCACATCGCCTTTGTTGCCTTTCGGTCCTGTCCACAGCGCGAGCGTCTGAAGACGGACGCCGCCTTCCCGGATGCGCTCGGGGGTGACCATCAGGCGGTCTTCTGAAATCTTGTCCATTCCCATGACAAAAAGGGTATCACAGTGGGTATCCGCGATAAACATAAGCATCAACCTTCCTGAGTTTCAGTCACGGCGCAGGGAAGTTCGATCTCAAAGACGGTGCCCACGCCCACTTTCGAACGCACACGCAGTTTGCCGCCGTGGGAGACGACGATGATCCGGGCAATCGACAGGCCGAGGCCGTGACCGCCGGTCTCGGAGTGGCGGGCAGCGTCGGCCCGGTAAAATCGGTCGAAGATCTTTGGCAGCTCTTCCGCCGGAATGCCGCTGCCCTGGTCCCTGACCGTGAGCAGGCACTTCCCGTCGTCACGCTTGACGCCAAGGGTGACCTGGGTGCCCTCGCCGGAGTATTTCACCGCGTTGTCGACGAGAATACGCAGGACCTGTTTGACCATATTTCGGTCTGCGTTGATCATGCAGGCGTCGTGCGGCGCAAGCTCAAAGACATGGTTCGTGTGCACCATGGCGGCCTCGCGCTGGACTTCGCCCGCGACCTCGCAGGGGTCGAAGACCGACTTCTCCAGCAGGAGGCTTTTTTTGTCATGCCGGGCGAGGAAGAGCAGGTTTTCGACCAGGTCCTTCATCGCGGCGGTCTCGGAACTGATAGCCGTCAGGCTCTCGCTGAGGACTTCAGGGTCCTCCTTTCCCCAGCGCTGGAGCATGTCGGCGTAGCCCTGGATGACGGCGATGGGCGTGCGCAGCTCATGTGATACGTCCGAGACGAACTGCTTCTGGCTGTTGTAGCTCTGCTCCAGACGGTCCAGCATGGAGTTGATGACCACGGCGAGTTCCTGCAACTCGGTCTTGGTGTTGGCGACGTTGATACGGTTGGAGAGGTTGGCGGCCGAAAGAGTCTCCGCCATTGAGGTGATGGAGCGAATGGGTTCGAGCACACTTTTGTTGAGGCGCTTGGCCTTCCGCCAGAAATGGATCATCCGCAGGAGATCGGCAACGGCTCCGGCGGCGATGAGCCAAAGCAGGGCCTGCCACTCCGTCTCCAGGTTCAGGGTGATCTTCGCCTGTCCGCCCTCGAAGGCGTTGACATAGAAAGCAGCTTTTTTTGGAAATCCCGCGTCAAAGAAAATCCCGAGGCGCTCCCAGAAGGAGGGGACTTCTTCCGCGGGGAGGTAGACGGCTTCCGCCTGGCTGTCCTGCAGGATCATCTGGGTATAAGCGGTTCCGGCGTCCGGGGGTGTCGCTTCGACGCGCTGCATGATACCCCGCAGGCGGATGCTCTCGCCCACGCCAAAGCCGGCGGCCAGCAGCAGAACCCAGACTAAAAGGGTACGGATCAGCTCGCCGCAGTAATGCAGGGCGATGCGGTAGACCAGGGAGAGGCGCACGCGGGACTGAGCCCGGACAATGTTGGAATGGGCCGTCTCGGAGAGGCGGTTGAGCCGCTCGACGGCCTTGGGTTCCCGGATGGATTTCTCATCCGGCGGATGGTGTTTGCTCATGGTGATGCTCCATGCGAATCAGTAACGGCGATCAGAGGCTGAACAAATAGCCTACGCCGCGGATGGTCTGAATGGTGTGGATGCCGAAACGGTCATCCAGCTTGTGCCGCAGGTAGCGGATATAAACGTCCACGACATTGGTGTCCCCGGCATATTCGTAGCCCCAGACGTTGTTCAGGAGCTCGTCGCGGGTCACAGCCTTGCCGTGATTTTCCATCAGGTAATGCAGGAGGTCGAATTCTTTCTTCGTCAGGGTGACAGGTTCTCCGTTATAGGTGACGGCATAGCTGTCGGGATCAAGGCAGAGCTTTCCCGCGTGGAGGGCATGGCTTTCCTCCTCGGCAGGGGTTGCGGCTTTCTCCCTCGGCTTGCGGAGGGCAACACGGATCCGGGCGAGCAGCTCCTCGATGGCGAAAGGCTTGGTCATGTAGTCGTCGGCACCCATGTCCAGCCCCATGACCTTGTCGGAGACGTCGTCCTTGGCAGTGAGCATGATGATAGGCACGTCGCTCTCATGGCGCAGTCGGCGGCAGACCTCGATGCCGCTGAGTTCCGGCAGCATCAGGTCCAGCACGATCAGGTCCGGGTTCCACTCAAGAGCCTTGTCCAGGCCGGTGCGCCCGTCGCCAGCCGTGTCGACTTCGTAGCCCTCGTGCTTCAGTTCCAGCTCCAGGAAACGCGCGATCTTGCGCTCGTCCTCGACAACCAGGATTCGTGTCATGCTCGTGACCTCCGTTCGTAGTTCAACGCCAAAGGGAATGGGGGAGAAGCCCCATTCCCGAAGGGGTTATTCGATGGTTGCGGTGCCGAAGCCTTCCGCGTCCGTGGTGTAGACCACGCTGCCGTCAGTGCTGTCCACTTTCACAGGCACCTGGATGGTGGGCACATCATGGGCGGCCGCCTCCTGCTCCATTTCCTCCAGGATCTCTTCCGGGGTGACTTCCGGGGCGTGCGGATCTTCAGCCTTCGGGCCGATGTCCTCGACGGTCTTCTTAGCTGCGGGGGTGGCTTCCTTCTGGACCTGGGCGTTGCGGCGCTCGATGGCGTCGCCGACGTTCTTCGCGATGCTCGTGGCGGCGCGCTTCACGTTATCTGCCGCGCTGCGGACTGTCTTCTCGAACTTCTCGTTGTTCGCGTCCGAGAGAGTGGAGATGTTGATCCGGTAGCCAAAGAAGATGGCTGCGATCACGGAGCCGAGCACCAGCCAGGGGCTGACCACCAGTGCGATGATGAAGTAGAGGATGGACAGGTTGGCGATGGTGTTCTCCTTGTTGGTGACCTGAAGGCGCGTCTGGAAGATGCTGCGCCGGGGCTGGGCCTTGGGCTGCTCCCGGGCGGCCTCCACGCTGCCCTCGAGCTTGCCGTTGCGCTCCAGGTCCACCAGGGCCCGCATGACGTCGCCGTTATGGTAGTCCAGCAGGGCGATGGCTTCCTGATAGCCGATGCCGCTCTTGCGGCGGATGAATTCGATATCTTCGATGGTGTAGCTTGCCATGGTTTGTTTCCTCCTTTTCCGTCGCCGTCTCCCGGTGACAGGTCAAGCATAGCACGACTCGCCTATCCTTGCTTGAGAAACAACGGGGAATTGCATGAGAAACAGATTAGAAAACCATAAAGGTTTTTCATGTTGGTCAGGTGGGTTTACCCGACGGGTATTATACCCCACGAAAGGGCTCAAATCAAGGAATCATGTAAAGGAAAATTCAGGGCAAACCGTTGACACGGGCTGATCCGTAGAGTATACTTCAACTACAGGCCTGTGAGAGCAGACCGGAAAGGAGGTTTATATACCAATGATGAACCAGGAGGCCATCGTAGGCTAATTGAATACAGGCACAAAGCATGAGGAGAGGGATGTGATCCTCTTGTTTGGTGTGCCGCCTATAAGTAACTTCTGAGAGTGGGGACCGCAGGATGCAGCCACAGAAGGGAGCTGCTTACCTGTGGTATTTTTGTGCATAGAAACCTCATCCACCGCTGCGGTGGTCCCCCTTCCCCTTTCAGGGGAAGGCAAAGAATGACCCGCAAATCGTCACAAACCCTTGTAAAACCTTATCTCCCCTGAATACACATCAATAGTACGAAGTACTATTGTTCACGATGAATGAAAAATGCTTCGCATTTTCACAGTAAAGGGGAGATGTCGCCCACAGGCGACAGAGAGGTAAAGCGTAACTGAATACACCAATAATACCAACGTACTTAATTTGGAGGAAAACCATATGAAAATCAGACTCGAACCTATCAATGAACAGAACCGGGACGCTGTCCTGGCTCTTTCCGTGCGTGAGGATCAGCCATTTGTCGCTCCAAATGATGTTTCCCTCAGGCAGGCTGATGAAGCCAACGCGGAGCAGCCTGGCGTGGCCCGGCCCTTTGCCATCTATGCAGATGAAAAGCTTGTGGGCTTCTGTATGTTCGCTTTCGACCCCGAAGAAGAGGATGAGGATGACCGCTACTGGCTCTGGCGCTTTATGATTGACAAAAACGAGCAGGACAAAGGCTATGGCCAGGCAGCGTTGCAGGAGATCATCAAATACTTCAGGGATAACGGCGCGGACCGGCTCTTCCTGTCCACCGAGCCGGAGAACGAGCGTGGCCTGCATATCTATCACAAGGGAGGCTTCCGGGAGACAGGTATCATCGAAGATGACGAAGCGGTCATGATGCGGATGCTGAAGGGTCCGAACAAGATGGTCAAAAACTTTTACGGTGTTGATGTGAATCAGGCCATGCGGATCAGGGGAAAGAGAGGCTACGGCGTCAGTATCGCCGTCCAGGACGGAGACGGTGATTTTCTCACTTACTGCTCTGGGAGCGGCAGATATGGTGAGGATTTTCCGGTGAACCCGGACATGCTGTTCCAGGCGGGCTCCGTTTCGAAGCCAATGTTCGCCCTCACCCTGCTGAGGTATGTCGACAAAGGGCTCATCGATCTGGACGCGGATATCTCCGGCGTCGTGCCGGAATTCGTCAAAAAGGGCCCCATGACCCTTGCGGCTCTGCTCAGCCACACGGCGGGCTACAATGTGCATGGTTTCCCCGGTTACCGGGCGGATCACGCACCGCTCTCTCTTGAGGATGTGCTGAACGGAAAAGGCAACACGCCGAAGATTCGCAGAATCAAACCTTACGGCAAACAGTACATGTATTCCGGCGGCGGCATCACCCTGGCTGAACTGGCTTTTACCCGTATTATAGGAACAACGCTGCGGGAGGCCTTCGCAAAAGAAGGTGCCGAACCCCTTGGGCTGAAACGGTCTGGTTTTTTCCAGCCGTTGGACGAGGAACTGCTTGCGAACGCAGCGTTCGGCGGCAGGCTCGGAGAAAAGGAAGATCCCTCCCACGGATATCATTATTATCCCGAACACGCCGCGGCAGGTTTCTGGACGACACCCACCGAACTGGTGAAGGTCGGCCTGGCCCTTTCCCGCAGTTATCGCAAGGGCGGCTTCCTCAAAAAGAAGACTGCCCGGCGTATGCTGACACCGGTTATGGACAATTACGGACTCTGTGTATACAATCTCAGGGGCGACATTGGCTGTCATGGGGGCTGGAATGAAGGCTTCCTGACGGAATGGTGGTTCTCTCTGCGGGAAGACCTGTGCGTGGCCAGCATGACCAATCGCTCGAATGAGGCTATTGACGAAGCGCAGACAAAGGTTGTCATTGATTTGCTCCAAACTGTGGAAGAAAGAATGACCGAGGATGTGAGCAAACGGGGCTGGAAATCCTGGTGCGGCAAATACGAACAGCTCATCCCGGACTTCCCCCTGGAAGAGGTCTTCATGCAGGATGGAAAGCTTTGTGCGAAGATTGCATACAAAGAGGACGGAGACAAAACCTATCAACTCTATCCCATTGGGAAGAATACCTTTGGCCGGAAGGGCGGCTTTGCCAAAATCATCTTTGGCGAAGGCTGCCTGACTATCGACGGCGTAACCTGTAAAAAACTGTGACCGACGCGCCGAGGCGCAAAAATGATTCAGTACAAGGAGATATGTTTATGAAGTTTTCAGAAATGCCCTATGTAAGGCCCGATCCCGAAACGATCAAGAAATGGACAGCGGAGTATACCGAAAAGCTGAAGAACGCGCAAAGCTACGAAGAAGCGCGTGCGGTATTCCTCGCGTATGAAGAAGAATACAAGAAAGAGGACACGATGATCGTGCTCTGCTACATCCGCCAGTCGATCGACACCCGCGATGCATTTTACAACGCTGAAAAGGAGTTCTGGGACGAGAACCTTCCCGAGATCGAGGAATATGAGCAGGAGTGGATCAAGGCACTCGTGGAAAGCCCCTTCCGCAAGGATTTCGAAGCTGAATACGGCGACCTTCTGTTCGTCAAGGCTGAGATGGAGAAGAAGACCTTCTCTCCCGAGATCATCGAGGACCTGCAGAGGGAGAATGAGCTCACCAGCGAATATGATGATCTCATCGCTTCCGCACAGATCCCCTTCGAGGGCGGAGTCTATACGCTCTCGCAGATGGAGCCCTTCCAGGATGACCTCGACGATGAGCGCCGCCTGGCCGCATGGAAAGCCAAGGGCCAGTGGTATAAGGACCATCAGGCGAAGCTTGACAGCATCTTTGACGAGCTTGTAAAACTGCGCGATGCGATGGGCAAAAAGCTCGGCTACGGCGGCTATACGCAGCTCGGCTATTACCGGATGGAGCGTAACTGCTACACCAAGGAAGATGTGGAAGCATTCCGTGCCGCCGTTCAGAAGTACCTCGTTCCCGTTGCGGATTCCATCATGCGCGCGCAGGC
>JAFZPI010000043.1 GCA_017552615.1 Clostridia bacterium | reverse complement strand
GTGCGGGAAACAGGACTTGAACCTGCAAGTACGTACGTACACATGAACCTGAATCATGCGCGTCTGCCAATTCCGCCATTCCCGCAAGTTGGTGGGCAGGGGTGGATTCGAACCACCGAAGTCAGTGACGGCAGATTTACAGTCTGCTCCCTTTGGCCACTCGGGAACCTACCCATATGAAGTTGGTTTCTCCCGGAAGGGAGAATGGAGCTGGCGATGGGACTTGAACCCGCAACCTGCTGATTACAAATCAGCTGCTCTGCCAATTGAGCTACACCAGCACAAGCTTGCCTGGTAGAACCTGCGGATAAAAGTGCGACCCGGAAGGGGCTCGAACCCTCGACCTCCAACGTGACAGGCTGGCGCTCTAACCAACTGAGCTACCGGGCCAAATGTGGGCCTTCAGGGACTCGAACCCGGGACCAGCCGGTTATGAGCCGGCCGCTCTGACCAACTGAGCTAAAGGCCCGTTTCGGGAAAGAAGAATGTGACCCCGTCGGGATTCGAACCCGAGTTACCGCCGTGAAAGGGCGATGTCTTAGGCCTCTTGACCACGGGGCCATGATAACCGGATGACCATGGAAGAGATCGGGGTGAAGGGATTCGAACCCCCGGCCCCATGCTCCCAAAGCACGTGCGCTACCAGACTGCGCTACACCCCGGCACTTATCTCCCGTCGAGGTCGATCCCGCAGGCGACAAACAGGATAATACACGATATTTGCCTCCTTGTCAAGCGATTTTTCGTCTCTTTTCAAGTTTCCGCAAAATTTCCGGTTACTATTCACCATCCCAACGACACATCCCCGTTAAGCGAAGCACAAATAGACTGAAAGACAGGAAGGCTACGACGTTTGCAGGTTTCGATAAAGCTGAGGATGGAGCAGAACATATCACGACCGGATTCATCCCTGAAGCCGCCGGACATCTTCTGGCGGTTTTTGACTTTGCGGAGATCACGCTCGCTCATGTTATTGTCAAAGGGGACGTCAAAGCGCCGGAGAAACAGCAAGTGACTATCCCGGTACTTTTGAGCCGACGAGGGCAAGATGCTTTCCTATGGAAGCAGTCTGTTTCATATGCCGGAAGTCCGTCGGCATGGCGGTTGTGAGTCCAAGTATAATGCTTTGCTGTCTGAAAACAGTCTCCTGTTTACGGTTGATTTGGTGAAAGAGCAACTCCGCGCGGCCTTCGCAGAAACTTCGGAATTCGCGATGTCAGAGCGTGTCATGGATATCATCGATACCTGCAATGCCACCGGGAATGCGCATTTCCAGTGGTTCGCACGGCTGCTGGAGACACATATGATCGGCATCATTGCCCACGCGACTTATCGCATTTCCTCAGGTAAAATTGAGGGCATCAACAACAAAATCAAAACCTTGAGGCGACAAGTATACGGCATCCCAGATGACGAATACTTCTTCCTCAAGGTCGTTGATGCTTCATACAGGCCCTACGTTCGCAACCCTAAATCCCACATGTTTTCGCATTGAGGCTACAATTTTAATGTTCTTCCACTAAGGTTTTGATTTTTTGGATTTTCGAAATTTCTTTTCATTTTCCACTGCCACCTCCAAAAAACGTCCGTATAAACAGGTGAAAGCACCAAGGCAAGTGCTAAAGGATAAAGTCAAGGTGGTTTCGGAAAGCTTTCCAGGCAACAAGACACACAAAGGCAATGCTGACGAGCGGAGCCAAGGACGTCGAGAGAAGGAGGTTGATGACACGAGGGGATCAGACCAGATTTCACTGGAGAAGCAACCTGCTCTTCTCTTGGAAGGAGTCAATCAGTGTTTCCTGTTACAGACGGAATACAGGAAAAGAACAGGAATAACGACAGCCAGTCGTTAGGAATGGAAAAAAACTGTAATTCGTACTTGACAACCGCTAATCTGTCAGTATAATGAAAGAGTAACTATGACTCGTTGTAAGCAAGTCTTGTACATGCTTAAGGGTCGATCATAACTGGGTAGTTATAGATGGAGGTTAACACAATGACTGAAATGAATAAGGAGGATATCAAAATGGCACGTATGGAACTCGATGAAGAACGCTTGGACGAAGTCGTAGGTGGTGCGTTCAATTACTACACGAACTCAAAGGGGCAGAGACGTTGCTACGTTGATACTACAGGTGCTGCTTACTATTGCTCAGCTGATGCCTTTGGTGCTGTCGCAGCCTATTCATCCGATACAACAAAGACCGTT
Source organism: Clostridia bacterium (assembly GCA_017552615.1). Classification (GTDB taxonomy): domain Bacteria; phylum Bacillota; class Clostridia; order Christensenellales; family Aristaeellaceae; genus RUG11272. Next base: position 186,958 of record JAFZPI010000043.1, on the reverse strand, counting down.
CAGGAGATTGTTGATTGGGCATTAGCCAATGGGTATTTCTCTACCAATCCAATGTAAGATGTAACGGTTTTAAAGGAAGTAACTTGACATGATATGCTGACATGTTTATGGCATGCCAGCATATCATGTGTAGTTTTTGAAATTTAAGGAGGAAAGATGCAAATGAAAAAAGAGTATGTTGGTTTAAAGGCGGAGAAAATTGATTTCGGTGCCTATAATATGGTAACGGTTGGTTCTCTGCCCGCGGGTTGTATCCAAATAGTGGCAAATCAAGTTGATCCAGGTGCAAGTACTTGCAATAATCCGACTGATACGACTTCATATATGTATCTAAATAATAAACCTAGTAACTTTCCAGACTAATCAAGATATCAACAAGAAAACGGGGAAACAAAGAGTGTTTCTCTGTTTTCTTGTTAGATAAATGGAGATGACTAAAATGTTAGTACGTAATGAGAATTTTGAAATTGTAAATTTGTCAGATGAATATATGGCGATTCCTGTAGGAGAAGAAGCAACTGCATTTCATGGAGTTGTATCATTAAGTGAACCGGTGGCTTTCTTGCTTGGTTTATTGGACAAACCACTCTCGAAAGATGATATATTAGAAAAAATGCTGAACGAATATGCAGTAGAAGAATCCACAATGAAGAATGATTTGGATGCGATCACAATCAAATTACGTGATTTTAATTTACTACTTGATACTTAATCAAAGGTGCACGAATCTATGGATAATAAGCCCATTAGACTGGTTGATAGTATTTCTCGACTAAAAAGCCAAGGTGCGTCTGACAAAGATATTAAGAGAGAGTTTAATAGATACATCGAAATACATGCACGGAACAATTTGGTTCCGTTGCATGGACAATTCGAGTTAACCCCCTTTTGTAATCTTGACTGCAAGATGTGTTATGTCCATTTGAACGGTTTGCAGTTTGATAATTCTTCTTTACTATCCGTCGACATTTTGAAAAAAATAATCAATGATGCTCACAATGCAGGGATGCTACATACAACACTCACAGGAGGAGAATGCCTTACATATCCTTGGTTTAATGAGGTTTATTTGTTTTGCCGTGAAAATGGAATTGTCCCAACAGTTTTAACAAACGGAGTACTTCTTGATAGTGAGAGGATTGCTTTTTTTTCGAAATATCCTCCAAGTCTGATCCAAGTAACACTGTATGGGAGTTCTGATAATGCGTACGAAAAGGTAACGGGGCATCGAGTTTTTAATACTGTCTATCATAACCTGGAACAATTGCGCGAGTCTAAGATCAGAGTGTCATTGGCTTTAACTCCAAGTTCTTTTATGTCTGATGATATTCGTCCGTTACTGGAGGCTGCAATATCTCTAAATATCCCGTTTGGAATTAATGCAAATCTGATTACTCCTCGTGAACAAACAGGAAGAAAACTGGAAGATCTTCAAGTTGAACAGTATATCGTAATGTACAGGGTTTGGAAAGAACTGAAAAAGGAGGATTTGTTACCTATTGATGCTGCTGAGCTTCCGGATGAAAACCATGGAGGCGAAAAAGCATATGGTTTGCAATGTGGAGGCGGAAGGAGCTCTTTTACGATTCAATACAACGGAAAGATGTCGCCGTGCCCATCCTTGTCAGAAGTAACAACAGAACCATTGGTAGAAGGATTTCAAAATGCTTGGCGAAGGCTTAATACGCTGGTAAAAGAATACCCTATGCCCGCAGAATGTACTGATTGCGTTTATCATGACTATTGTTTGATATGCCCTGCTATTCACAATAATGCTCATAATCCGGGTCATTGTGATCCTAGAATTTGTGAAAGAACAAAGAGACTTATACAGGAAGGGTTTATTAAGCTTGAAAACAAGGCTGAAGGATAATGCTCTATGTATCTGAATAATAATATAGCTCATATAGTCAAAAAGGATAATAATCACAAATTGACACTAAAATATCGAATTGCATCAGTCAATATTGAGATTAACTGCTTGTATGGATATTCTTTTCTTGACTTTAGGAAGTACATCTCGAATTTTACAGAACCTGATATTAGAGTGGATGTCACTCAGGAAGATATTGATGAAGAACGACTGATGCGCACAGATATTCCCGAACCAATCGTTATGGTAGATGATGAAAGGGTTGCCGTTACGTATGATTTCGGATGCCTTGAACCACAAGTTGCAATGAAAAAAACTGCTGAGGCAATCATTTCATATGATACGTTTCTTTTTCACGGTGCCGTAATAGAAAAAGATGGATATGCATATATGTTTACGGCACCAAGCGGGGTTGGGAAAACGACGAGAATACGACTTTGGCTCGACAATTATCCGGATTCTGTGATTGTGAATGGCGATAAACCATTTATCAAGATTACTGGCGAGAAAGCGATAGCATGTGGTTCCCCCTGGTGTGGGAAAGAAGGCTGGAATAACAACATAATGGTACCGCTGCGTGCGATATTTCTACTGGATCGGGCAGAATCAGACGAAGAGAACTCAGTAACCGAAATAAGCATAGGAAAAGCTTTTCCCTTTTTGCTCAAGCAGGCTTATTGCCCAAAGGATCCCGATGCAATGCGCAAAACAATATGGTTGCTAAGATCTCTTGAAGGAAAAGTGAAGTTCTATCGTTTTCATAGTGCACCAACGCACGAAGCGGTAAAACTTGCGTTTGAAACAGCACGCCCGAGGTGAGAGGTTGTTGGAAGTTAGATATTACACATTTGAAGAAGCCTTATCAGAAAAAGGCTACATAATCTATACCAATGTTGGCACTAGTATGCTTCCGCTTCTTCGTCAGCGTCGCGACATTATCGAAATTCACAAAAAAGACCCAACCACTCGCTGTAAGCGATATGACGTTGTTCTCTATAAACGGGGAAATAAGTACATTCTGCACCGAATCCTTAAGGTTCGCACGAATGATTACGTGATAAGTGGCGACCACAATATTTGGCGCGAATATGGCATTACGGATGCCCAGATCCTGGGCGTCATGACCCGGGTGATCCGGGACGGGAAATCGATCGATGTCAGCACGAACAGGCTGTACAAGCTCTACGTCCACCTCTGGTGCGACTTTTACCATGTGCGCGTGGCGATCCTGTACCTGAAACGGTTGGCGTACGCCGCCCTGCGCAAGGTCAAACGGCTGCTGAAACCGGCGGTCCCGAAGGACGGAGGCGAAGAAGCGGATGAGTAATCTGAAGAAAGCCGCCTCGATCTTCAGAAGCCCAGCCATCCGTGCCATCTACCGCTGGTCGAAGCCGGTGCACGGGGCGATTGTGGCGATCAGCGTGATCAGCGTGGCGAGCACCCTGCTTTCGCTCGGGGTGACCCTGGTCACAAAGAACCTGATCGACGGGGCGACCTCCGGCAAAGCGGATCTGCTGTGGAAGTACGGGATCGCGCTGGTTGCGCTGATCGTGACGGAGCGCGTGCTTTCGGTGACCGTGGCGTGGATCCGGAACAAGAGCAACGCGCGCCTGCAGATGGAAATGCAGCGGATGGTGACATCCTCCCTGATGGGGAAGGACTACGCCGCCATCAAGCCCTACCATAGCGGGGAACTGGTCAACCGGGTCTTCTCGGACGTCGGGGTCGTGAAGGGCGGCGTGATGAACCTTGTACCGTCGATCCTGCGGATCACGGTGTCCTTTATCGGCGCGGCGGTGATCCTGATCGACATGGACTGGCGCTTTTTGCCTGTGATTATCCTGGCGAGCCTGCTCGGCCTCGTGATCACGGCGGCTTTCAAAGACCCGATGAAGCGGCGCCACAAGCGCATGCAGGAAGCGGAGGACACCCTCCACGCCTCGACGCAGGAGACGCTGGAGAACATCCGCGTGGTCAAGGCTTCCGTCTCGGAGGACCGCGCAATGAACCAGATGGACACCCACCGTGGCCGTCTGGTGACCGAGCAGCTGCGCAACGGCCGGCTCTCGATCTGGATGCAGAACGGCATGGGCTCTGTATTTGACATCTCGTGGCTGGTCTGCAATCTGTGGGGCTGTGTAAAAATCTACCAGAATACCGGCTTCACCTACGGCTCCCTGGCGGCGCTGATCCAGCTGGTCGGCCGCATCCAGGCGCCGATCGCGAATGCCGTGCAGTTGGTCAGCCAGGCTTACGGCGTGGTCAGCAGCGCGGAGCGCCTGATGGAGATCATCGACCTGCCGGAGGAGGACCAGGGTACTGAGCTGACTTCCTTCGACGCGATCAAGCTGCAGAACGTTTCTTTCCAGTATGATGACGGCGTGGAGGAGGTCCTGCTCGAACTTGATGCGACCATCAATAAGGGCGACTTTGTCGCGCTGACGGGCATGTCCGGCGGCGGAAAAACATCACTCTTCCAGCTGCTCCTGGGCATCTACAGGCCGACAAACGGGCAGGTCCTGTTCACTTCCGAAGGACAGGAATATCGTGCTTCGCGGGGAACCCGCTCGCTCTTTGCTTATGTCCCGCAGGGCAACACGCTCATGTCCGGCACGCTCCGCGACAACATCACGATGTTCACGGACCATGCCACCGACGAGCAGGTCGAGCGGGCGATTCACGCGGCTTGCCTGGATGATCTGGTGGCGGAGGTCGGTTATGACGCCCGCCTCGGCGAGCGCGGCATCGGCCTTTCCGAGGGCCAGGCGCAGCGCGTGGCGATTGCCCGTGCACTGCTCTCTGACGCGCCGATCCTGTTGCTGGACGAGGCGACCAGCGCCCTCGACGAGCAGACAGAGGCGAAGCTGCTGCAAAACATCGACGCCATGCGCGACAAGACTGTCATTATCGTGACGCACCGCCGCGCTGCCCTGGCGATCTGCGACTACCAGCTGCACATTGAGGACGGGCGGATGACGCGCATCGGAACGAATCAAAGGGTGACCGTATGAGAACAATCATCATCGGCGACGTGCATGGCTGCGCAAACGCGCTCGACAGCCTGCTGGAGAAGGTTCACCCCACGAGCGTGGACACGATCGTCATGCTGGGCGATCTCTTTGACCGCGGCCCGGATTCCTATGATGTGTTCGAGACGGTACAGACGCTTGCCAGGGACTATGGCGAGCATTTCATTCTGCTCCGGGGCAACCATGAGGATTACCTGCTGACGGAAAAACTCACCCTGTCCCAGCGAATGGTCTGGAACCGGGTCGGCCGCGGCACAACAGTCAAAAGCTTCCGCGAACACGGTGCCAAAATCGAGGACGCCCGGCCTTTCCTGCAGGGGAAATGCCAAAACATCTGGAAAAGCGCAAATGTTCAGGCTGTACATGCAGGTCTGAAGGTGGATCCGCCGGAGGACAACGACCTGTACACCCTGATCCACGACCACGGTGTCGTCTTTGAAAACCACTACGCGGGTCCGCTTACGGTGGTCGGACATATCGCGCTTGACTTCCCGACATGGTTCAAGGGCGACGGCGAGACTACGGACCCCCTTCCGCCCGGGGAATGGCTGTCTCTGCCGAAGACCGGAATCATCTGCATCGACACCGGCTGCGGGAAAGGCGGACGGCTGACGGCAATGGTCATCGAAGATGACCGGTATCGGTTGGAAAGTGCACAGGAATCATAACAAGGCGCGATCGAACACGAAACTTGACCACAACCAAATACCCGGCAAGCATCCTCCAAAGAGCGATGCTGCCGGGTAGTTTCGTTTTTGGACTTTGTCACTCGGCTGGGTTCTCCTGCGGCTGCGGGCCGTGGTAGGTGACGCAGAGCATGGTCAGGTCGTCAAACTGCTGTGCGTCGCCGACGAAGGCAGCGATGGACTGGCGGACCGTGTCGAGAATGACCTCGGGTTTATCGTCCTCGTGGGCGCGGAGGGCCTCGGTCAGGCGGTCCTTGCCGAACATCTCTTCGGTGGCGTTGGTGGCCTCGGGGACGCCGTCGGTGTAGACGAAGACCTTTGTGCCGGGCTCCATCTGGATGGTGAACTCGCGGTAGCGGATGCCTTCCATGCCGCCGACGACGAAGCCGTGGCGGTCCTTGATCAGGTCAAAATGGTCGTTCGGCGGCTTCACTGCGGGATACTCGTGGCCGGCGTTGGCGGTGACGAGGGTGCCCGTGGAGAGCTGCAGCACGCCGAGCCACACCGTGACGAACATTTCCTCCGGGTTGCGGCTGCAGATCTCGGCGTTGACCTCGGTGAGGATCTTCGCGGGGGAGGTCTCGTGCATGGCAACGTGGTGGATCAGCGCGCTGGCCAGCATCATGAACAGTGAGGCCGGGACGCCCTTACCGGAGACGTCGCCGATGACAAGGCAGAGGTGGTCGTCATCGATGAGGAAGAAGTCATAGAGGTCGCCGCCGACCTCTTTGGCGGGGGTCATGGAGGCATAGAGGTCAAACTGTTTGGATTCCGGGAAAACCTTAGGGAGGTAGTTGGCCTGGATGCGCGTGGCGAGGGCCAGCTCGGTCGCGATGCGTTCCTTTTCGAGGGCCAGCGCACGGCGTTCCTTGGCGGCCTGTACATAGTGCCAAACCATACCGGCCAGGAACAGGACCAGCGCCGCGACGGGCAGCCAGAGCACATGCACGACCAAGCCCAGCAGGTAGAGAATGTATGCCGCACCGAAACCGAAGACGACAAGCCCCAGGAAAATGAGCGCACCGATCCAGATCTTCCTGTGGAAGAAGAACCAGGCGACGGTGAAGCAGATGGCGCCGACGACAAGGAGCTGAATGAGATCGGAAACTTCGGTCTTGAGGTTCCCTTCGAGCAGGCTCTGAATCACGTTGGCCTGGTATTCGACGCCGTACATGGGCTCCGCCTTGCTGGCGGATGTGAAGTAGGCGTCGCCGAGGGACGCGGCGTACGGTCCGATCAGGACGATCTTTCCGGCCCATGCCTCGGCGGGGATCGGCTGCCAATCCACGCTGTCGGGGTCATCTGCCCAATAGCGGGGATCGATCAACCGGTAGAGGGAATAGTGATTGCTGAAATCGCCGGGTCGCCCGGTGAAAGAGACATAGAAGTGTCCGGCCGTCGCGCTGACATCGGGCAGCTGCAGTTCCTGACCTTTGCTTTCAAGGTATTTCCGTGCAGTCTCCACGGCCATGGAATCAAAGTGGTCTTCGCCGGATTCCACATAGAGCAGTGCGTGCCGCAGGATACCGTCCTTGTCGGGCATGGCGTTGATATGGCCTTGTGTGGTACAGGCCTGCAACGCTTCAAAGGGACGGGTGTCATTCACCACGCCGGTACGCCGGCTGACGGCGTGCCCGTCTTCGCCCCATTCAATGATGTCACCGTATTCGACCGAGACGGCGGTTACTACACAGCCCAGGCGTTCTGCATAGGCGGCCAGCATGCGATCATTGTTTGATTCTTTATCGTTGCTTTCAAACAGGATATCGATAGCAACAGCCGCAGGCAAGTGTTCCGGGTCGGATGCCATACGGAACAGTGCCATGGCAAGCCAGCTTCTGTAGTTGGTGCCGCTGTAGGGGCCCAGGTATTCAAGAGTCTTGTCGTCGATTTCAATGATGATGATGTCAGATGACGGCACCCCCCGCTGCTGGTAGATCGCGTCCTGCGTCCAGCGGTCAAGGCGGTGGAGCGTGCCTACTGCGATGAGGAGCAGGACGATAGCGGCGGTCAGAAAGGGGACGATGTATTTCCAGGTTTTCCTGAACCATGAGCGTACCGGCGCGAGCAAAATGCCTGCACGCTTCCATGCAGCCTGCAGGAAGGAGGCCGCGCGCTTCCAGGCTTTCTGGAGCCAGGCCGCGGCTGGCTTCAGGCGGGATGACAATGCCTTGCATTTTTCCTTCATGCCGGTACCTCATGATTCAAGTCGGGTTGGTTCAGTACTCTGACAGGAGGGTAACCTTATCGTTATAGTAGAGGACGATGAAGTTGGATGGGCTGCACGAGGAGGTATAGCTGCCTGTGAGCGGGTAGTCGTCGGGTGCAGTTTCACCCCCATATCCAGTGATGGTCACCGTGACTGTATCGCCTGTGTACAGGGAGAATGTTGCGATGCCGTCACTGGTGTAACTGTCCGGAGCGATTGTCTCGCCCGTATGGTTGTTATCGCTGTTGCCGTTAAGGTAGGTCAGCGACGGGACGCCTGTTCCTTCTGTGATATGGAGGCTTCCGTCGTAATAGCCCGTAAAGCCGCCCAGGTCGATGAGCAGATCCAGCGGAGTGATCGTCAGCGTGCCGAAGTCTTCGGTGACAGTGTAGTTGTCTTCGCTGACATCATCCCAGTAGATTTCACCGGAATTTTCGCGTGAATCAACGTCGGAGAACCATTCGACGGTGCTTTCGGTAGCGATATATTCGTGGATCTCACCCGTGAGACTCGGGCTGTCGGTGGAGGAGGGCAGCGGAGTGCCATCGTAAACCTTAGTTTCGGACGCCGTATGGATCGTGATCGGAGCAGGTTCAACGGTCATGGTGGTGCCGGTATATGTGATGTTGAAGTCGGACGGGATGCCCATGGTGCAGGTATATTCAATCGTATAGGTGCCCGCGTGAATCACTTCAAAGTTCAGGATCGTAACCTTAATGTCGTTGCCCGTAAACAGAGTGAAGGTTGCTTCCTGATTCAACACGTCGCCGTCTGTTGACGACGGGCTGACCGGCCCGGTGTGGTCGCCGTTCGTGATCGTAAGGCTCGGCATAGCGGGAGAGACGAAATCAGAGTTGTAGGTCACGGTCCGCCCGTCCAGATTGATGGTCAGATCCAGCGGTTCGATGATCACGGTGCCGTCGGCTAGGGTGATTTCATAGTTATCTGCTACCGCGTTTGCCTGTTTCCAGGTGAGTTGGGTGGTGGAGGAGCCGACGTGGGCTCCTCCGCCCGTGATGAAGAAACTGAATTCAGCTCCGTCCGGCAGGGTGACTGTCCAAGTGCTTTCGGACTTTGACGAGCTCGCGCCTTCGACACCGGACACAGTCGGGGTTCCGGAATGATACATGCCGTCGTAGGTGTACGTTCCGCCGACTGAGACCGTGATCGGTCTGGCCGAGACCGTCAGCTTGCCGAGGTCATCGGGATCATCGGAAACGGTGTAGTTGCTGCTCTTTGTGGTACCCCATTCGATGTCGTATTCGTTATCGACGGTGCCCACTTCGGTGAGAGAACCCGTAGTCACGGTGATTGTATCGCTGCCCTGCAGGCCGGTCACGGTGGCTGTGCCACCCTCAAGCGGCGTGCTGTCGTAGACTTTGCTGAGGGTCGGGGTCTTGATGGTCAGAGGCGCCGGATTCACGGTGAGAGTGCCCGGGACGGTTGCGATATTCACATAGTCCGTCACTTCGACCTCGGAGCCGTCGCTCAGTTCCTTGTAGACGTGAATCTCCGCAAAGCCCAGTTCGCTGCTGCCTGCGTCGGTCTGGCTGCCGGAGAAGGTGACCTCCGGACGGTACCAAGCGGTCAGAGATCCGTCAATCGTAAAGTTGCTGCCGGTCAGCGGGGTGCCGTCGTAGGTCTTTTCGGCAGAGGTGGCGGTTAAGGTATAGGTTCTGTCGTCCATGGCAATCCGCACAGTGGTATAATCCAGTTCGATATTGTAGTTGGCTGCGCTGCCGGAGGTGAAGCTGTAAGTGCAGGTTAGCGGATATTCGCCAGGCTCGGTGCCGCCACCCGTGACTGTGACTTCGGTCTGGTCCCCGTTGCACCAGTCGATCCGCCACTGGGTTGAACTGAGCTGTGTGAGCCCAAAGTCAGGCATTTCAAGTCCGGTCCACACATACAGGTCGGAACCGTGGAACACCCCGTCATAGGTGAAGAATGGGTTATACTCGCTGTCGTACCGATCGCCGCCCGCGAGGTAGAAGACAACGCGTCGAGGTGAGATGGTGCCGGTGTTGTCTGTGTATGTAATGTTGTAATTCCCGGCGTTGCCCTCAAGCATGGTGACGGCGGGAATCATCGTGTAACTGCCGACTTGCGCAGTCTCATGGCCGTCAGAGACCAACTGCACTTTCCCGCCGCCGGTCAGGTTGAAAATGGCTGTCGTCGTATTGGGAGAAGTGTATTCCTCGCTGACCTTTTCGACTGCTTCACCGCCTTCATAGGTACCGGTGACATCGTGCATATACACGGTCGGTTCATCATATAAGTAGTTGGTGTCCCAGCAGTTGAGGTCGAATTCCACGCCGAGCGGTTCCACGGTCAGGGTGCCGAGATTCTCGGAGATCGTGTAGTTGTTCGGATCTGCGTCGCCCCAGTCAATGCTGTAGGTATTGTCTGCAGTTCCCGCGTCGGTGATTGTGCCAGTGGCGGTGACGGTGATTTTCCCTTCATCCAGGAAGTACAGGCCGGTGAGGCTCGCTTCATCTTTGGTCAGCGGCGTGCTGTCATACGTCTTGCTGGCGGAGCCGGTGGTGACGGTCAGCGTAGCTGGGGTGACGGTGTACGTATCGCCGACAAAGCTCAGCACCATGTTGTCGGGATTCTCATCATAATAGATGATATCGTCGGTGCTGACGGAAATCGTCCCGTTTCCAATCGCTTCGGCGTTATAGGGAGCCGGATACGACACGCCGATCGAGATGTCCGCAAAATTGACGAACCAGCCGCCTTCAACCGCGTTTACTTCACAAGCGGTATCGGGGGTCACGGTGGCTGTGATCATAGAATCCACTTCAGAGGGGAGATACAGGTCCTCACCGTACACGAACTCATGCCGGGCAAGGGTCAGTTTGATCTCCACATTTAGCGGCGTGACTTCGAGCGTACCGTTCGCCGTGGTGACGTTGCCGAAGCTGGCGGTCCAGTCGTTGCCGTAATTATCGACGATCTTCCAGGACGTCACGGTATTGGCAGAGGTTCCGGCGTCGGTCTGACTGCCGGACGCGGTGCCGGTGCAAGTCAGGGTCACACCGTCCAGATCGATATCTGGCAGACCGGACGCGGATACGCCGTTTGCGCTCAGCGCCGTGCCGTCGTAAGGCTTGGTGGCGGAATTTGCGGTGACGACGACCGGCGATGTACTGGGCGTGACGGTCAGGGTGTCGTTGACAAAGGTAAGATCGAAGTTGGCATCACCCTGGAGCGTCATGATCTCAAATGTCGTGGTACCAGCCATCCGGAGAGAATGGATGGCATAAAAGCAGAAGTGTCCGTTTTCTGCATCCGGAAGCGCGGCGTGCCACATGTCAGCCACAAAGTATACACCGAGATTGGGGTTGTCACAGGTCACGGTGACATTGGCACCGTGATATTTTCCGTCAAACTCGACGGTTCCGCCGCCCAGGTCGACGGTCACCGGCAGCTTGGTCACCGTCAGGGTGCCGTTCTTAAGCGTGACGTCGGAAAAGCTGCCGGTCACGGCCTCGTGGTCGGCGTTAAAGATAGTGTAGTCTGTAATCTGGTTGTCGCTGCTGCCAGCCTCTGTCTGGCTGCCGGAAGCGGTGGCTTCGAAGGTGAAGCCCGACGGAAGTCCCGACGCTGTGACCTTGTTGGCTGTCAGCTCCTTGCCGTCATATACCTTGGTGGCGGAGGCTGCGGTGAGGATCACGGAACCGTCGTTGGGGGTCACTTCGAGCTTGCCGTAGGTCTTGGTGATCGCGTAGTTATCCTGATTGACGCCGCCCCAGTCGATGGTATAGGTGTTATCGGCTGTGCCGACATCCGTGATCGTGCCGGTGGCGGTCACGGTCACTTTGCCTGCGTCCAGATCGGTCAGGCCGGTCACGGTGACGCCGCTGCTCGTCAGCGCTGTCCCGTCGTAGGCTTTGGAAGCCGAGGACGTGGTGATGGTCAGCGGCCGCGGGTTGATCGTCCAGTTGGCGGTGTTGCCAGTCACGGTGAAGTTCAAAAGGTTTGTTTCGTAACCGGATACCCCGTGCAGTTCGCCGCTGACGGTGTAAGTCTTCGCATCCAGGTCCATTCCGCGGATGGCGTAGGAGACATGGTCATCCGTAAACAGTGTATAGAACATGGTTTGCTGTGAGATCTTGCCAGTTGCCGAATTCGCCGTGTACTGGCGTGAAGTGTAAGCGACAGTCTCACCCGCGTGCGGGCCGTTGCCGATGGTCAAAGTCACAGCAGCATACGGGACAGCTCCGACGCTGGTCGTATACGTGTATTCATTGTCGCTGATGGTGAAGTTGAGCTGCAGTTCTTCGACTGTCAGGGTGCCGAGATTATCCGTGATCTCATAGTTTCCGGGTTCCCATCCGTTCCAGGAGTTGATGACGTAGGTGTTGGATATGCTGCCGACTTTCGTGATGGAACCGGTGGTCGAAATGTTGATGGCTTCGCCGGACGGGAAACCGGTGACCGTGTAATCGTCACTCGTCAGCGGCTGTCCGTCATAGACCTTTGTGGCCGAGCCGGTGGTGATCGTGATCGGGGCGGGCTTCACGGTGAGGGTGCCGCCCGAGATCGTCACGTTGAAGTTGTCGGGGTTGCCGTATGTCCACTCGTCAATCTCAGCGGTCAGTTCGGTTGTACCAGCGCTCTTCCGCTTTGCGGACGTGTTGAAAGCGAGCCTCATCCTTGCGCCGGGCAGATTCACAGCGTAATACGTATTGCCGAGGAACTCCGAAGAGAGAGTCGCGTCGCTGGTGACGGCTACGTCCACGAAGTTGTATCCGTTGTTGAAGGTAACCTCCGTGTCGACAATGTCGATGTCCACAGCCATCTTCTCAACGGTCAGGGTGCCGAGTTCTTCTTTGATCGTGTAGCTGGTGTTGTCAACCGTACCCCAGTCAATGATATAGGTGTTCTGCGCCGTACCGACATCGGTGATGCTGCCGGTGGCAGTGACGGTCACTTTGCCCTCATCCTCGGGCAGCAGGCCGCTGATGCTCGCTTCGCTGCTGGTCAGCGCCTCGCCGTTATACGTCCGATTGGCGGAGCCGGTGGTGACGGTGATTATACCCGGTTCGAGGATCGTCAGGGTGCCGAGGTCATCCGTGATCTTATAGTTTCCAGGCTCCCATCCGTTCCAGGAGTTGATGACGTAGGTGTTCGACGTGCTGCCGATGTCCGTGATGGAACCGGTGGTCGAAATGTTGATGACTTCGCCGGACGGGAAACCGGTGACCGTGAACTCATTGCTGGTCAGCGGTGTGCCGTCGTAATACTTTTCGGCAGAACCGGTGGTGATCGTGATCGGCGCGGGGTTGACCGTGAGCGTGCCGCCCGAGATTGTAACGTTGAAGTTGTCCGGGTTGCCGTACGACCAGTCGCTGACCTCGGCGGTCAGCTCACTGACGCCTGCGCTCTTCCGCTTGGCTGACTCGTTGAAGGTGAGCTCCACTCTCGCGCCGGGCAGGGTCACAGCGTAATTCTGGTCGCCGTGGAACTCCGAAGTGAAAGTCGTGTCGCAGGTGACGGTCACGTTCACGAAGTTGTAGCCGTTGTTGAAGGTAACCTCCGTGTCGACAATGTCGATAGCCACAGCCACCTTCTCAACGGTCAGGGTACCGATGCTTTCCGTGAGTGTGTAGTTGGTGCTAAGGGCATCGCCCCAATCAAGGTTATAGGTATTGGCCGTACTGCCCACGTCGGTCTGGGTGCCGGTGGCAGTGATGGTGACTTTGCTTTCGTCGTAGCTGGTCAAACCGGTAACCGTGACCGGAGCTGTCAGTTCCGTGCCGTCATAAGCTTTGCTGGCGGAGCCGGTGGTGATCGTCACGGGAGCGGGTGTGATGGTGAAGTCGGTATTGGAAACCGTGATGATATAGTTTGCGTCCAGACCTTCGCTAAGCGTGGCTGTGGATCTAATAATGTGATCTCCGGCATTGTCGGCCAGCGTGCCAAAGCCAAAGACGCGCAGGGAAACGGTGTCACCGGTGAATAAAGAGTACTTGTAAACGGAACTGCTGCCGCTGTATTCGGTGCCGAAGGCTCCGCCATAAGCATTACCTGTTAATTCGAAATCCGTGATTTCTTCACCGGAATGTATGCCGTTGAGGTAGGATGCCCTTCTTGTCCTTTCGGGGGCACTCTGGCCATAGACACGGGCCATGACTGCGCCGTCCATGTCAAAGTCGATCTTCAGCGGCTCAACGGTCAGGGTGCCGTCAACTGTGCTGATGTTCAGGAAGCTGGATGTAACATCTTCGCCGCCTTTGTAGATGAAATAGGTCCCGACAGGGTTCGCGCTGCTGCCGGCGTCAGTCTGCGTACCGGTCGCGACGGCCTCGAAGGTATAGCCGTCCGGCAGGCCGGAGGCTGTCACTTCCTCCGCGGTCAGGGCGGTGCCGTCGTAAACCTTGGAGGCGGACGGCGCGGTGAAGGTGACAGGGGTAAGGACGCCGGTCACCTCGAGGGTGCCGATCTCCTCTGTGAGTGTGTAGTTGGTGCTCAGGACATCGCCCCAGTCGATGGTGTAGGTGTTGGGCGTGCTGCCGACATCGGTGATGCTGCCGGTGGCGGTGATGGTGACTTTGCTTTCATCGCTGCTGGCCAGTCCGGTAACCGTGACCGGAGCAGTCAGCGCTGTGCCGTCGTAGATTTTGCTGGCAGAACCGGTGGTGATGGTCAACGGGGCAGGGCTGATGGTGTAGTTGGCATTGATGACGGACAAAGTATAATTAGCGTCGTTTCCGCTTTCGACCCAGACAGAAACGTTAAGGGTGCGATCACCCACGTTGCGGGGCGGTTCGTCCAGAACACGCAGGGCGATGCTGTCACCCGCGAATGTTCGGTAAAGCCCGACGGAGCCGTATTGAAGTGCAGACCCGCTGATATACTCTAACCCTTCGCCTGAATGCGTGCCGTTGGCGTAATATTGGCTGCGAGTTCCGGTACCGAGCGAGGATTCGCCGTACACACCGGACTGGGCATTCATATCAAAGGTGATCTCCAGCGGCTCGACGGTCAGCGTGCCGTCAACGGTGCTGATGTCCAGGAAGTTGTCCGTGACATCTTCGCCGTCTTTGTAGATGAAATAGGTCCCGACGAGGTTTGAACTGCTGCCGACGTCGGTCTGGGTACCGGTCGCGACAGCTTCGAAGGTATAGCCGTCCGGCAGGCCGGAGACCGTCACTTCTTCCGCGGTCAGAGCCGTGCCATCGAATACTTTGGAGGCGGATGGGGCGGTGAAGGTGACAGAGGTAAGGACGCCGGTCACTTCGAGGGTGCCGATCTCATCGGTGACAGTATAGTTGTCTTTACTGACCGTACCCCAGTCGATGGTGTAATCATTCGGGGCGGTGCCGACATTGGTCAGGGAGGACGTGGTGACGGTGATGGTATCGCTGCCCGCGAGGCCGGTCACGGTGGCTTCGCCGCCGGTCAGCGGGGTGCCGTCGTAGATCTTGCTGAGGCTGGGCGTGGTGATGGTCAGCGGGATTGGCGTGACGGTCAGGGTGCCGTTGACGACCGTGATGTTCGTGAAACAGTCCGCGGGATCGTCCGTCATCTCACTGTCAGTCATATAATATGACACATTGAGCGGATACTCGCCGGCGTTCTTGGCTGTCCACTGCGTCGAAGCCGTGACCTGTACAGCTTCCGGCACGCCTTCCACCGTGACGCCGCCGAATCCGGACCGCAGCTGGCCGTTGTAGGCCATAGTGAAAGAACTTGCGGTGAGTGTGATGGGTGTGTCGTTCGTTGTGACAGTCAGCGTGCCGTTTGTCGTTGTGACATTCGTGAACGCGACGGTGACGTCGATATTGTCCGTGTTGTAGATGAAGTAGGACTCAACCGTGTTGTCACTGGTTCCCAGGCCGTGCTGGCTGCCGGTGACCACGGCCTCGCAGGTGAAGCCGTCCGGCAGGCCGGTGACCTCATAAGAGCTGTCGGTCAGGGTCGTGCCGTCATAGGGCTGGGAAGCCGTCGCGGCGGTGATCGTGACGGGCATGGTATAGGCGGTGACTTCCAGGGTGCCCAGGGTATGATTGATTGTATAGTTATCGCTGTTCGTATCGCCCCAGTCGATCGTATACGTGTTTTCGACTGTGCCGACGTCGGTGATCGTGCCGGTCACATTGACCGTGATCGTCTCGCCGTCCGCGAGGCCGGTGACGACCGCGTCTGTCGCGGTCAGGGCGGAGCCGTCATAAGGCTTGCTGGCCGAGGGCGTGGTGATCGACAGCTCAAGGGGCTCGATCGTGAGCGTTGTCTCCGAGAACGTCAGCGCAAAGTCCGAGATGCTGCCGGACAGGACACTCACCGCCGCGGTCAGCGTATAGGTTCCGGCGCCTGTCCCTGTACCGGAGATGGTGACTTCGATCTTGTCGTTCGTGAAGAGGATGAACTCGAAGGTGGCGCCTCTGGAAGCTGCACGCATCCCGACCGGCGAGCTGCTGGCCACATGCGGATGCGCACGGTTGCTGGTCCGGGTGCCGTTCACGGTTTCCCCGACATGGTCGCCGTTCAGGTAGGTGAGCGTGGGGGTGGGGACATAGACGTCGCCGTTGTAGGAAGCGGTGGCGCCGCCGACGTTAAGGTCCAGCGACAGGGGCTCGACTGTGAGCGTGCCGCTGACGGTTTCAAGGTTCGTGAAGGATTCCGTGACATCCTCGCCGTCCATGTCATGGATTTTGTAGGATGTGATCTTGTTCTCGGCGGTACCCGCTTCGGTCAGGCTGCCTTCGACCGTCGCCGTGGCAATGTAGCCGGACGGCAGGCCATCGACCCCGAAGGTGCTGTCCTCGAGCGGCTCTCCGTCATAGACTTTCCCGGCGGAGGCGGCTGTCAGGGTGACCCGGCCGTCATGGACCGGCAGGACGGTCAGCTTGCCAAGCTTCTCTCCCTCGATCACGTAGTTGGACTCAATCGCCCCGCCCCAATCGATCTCGTAGGTGTTGTCGCTTTCGCCCACTTCGGTCTGGGAGCCGGTTGTGATGACGGTAATGGTGGGTTCCAGTTCGATGGGGGTGAAGTGCGCTTCGTCTCCGTTCAGGGGACGGTTGCGGATCTGCGTGAGGTCTGTATCAATGGTGATGCGGACGTTAGCGGAATCCTGCATCAGGTCTTCCCGGACGGAGTTGCCGACGACCAGGCCGTTCTTTTTGCTCGTGACGGCAGAGACTGGCTTCAGATTGGCAATCAACCCGCGGAGCTCCTCCGGATCCCATTCGGCGTCGATACAGGCCTGCTCCAACAGTTCGGGGTTGTCCGCGTAGAGGCGCAGGACTTCCTCGGGGAGTTCCTCAGGCTTCAGCTTGACGATCTCATAGGTGATGTTGTTCTTGCCGTCTACGGTATCGATACGGACGGAAAGCCGCTGCCCCGCGAGGAGGGCGATGTCTTCCGTTTTCCCGGTCATGGGACTGGACCCGTGGACCCAGATCGTGCCGCTGACGGCGATCATGGTCTCGCTGCCCAGGGCGGTCCGGGTGACGAGGGATGTGTTCCGCCATTCGACGGCACCGTACTCATAGGCGGGGTTGACTTCCAGCCCCGCGTCCGTGCAGGTCAGGGGCTCGCCGTCGTAATACTTTTTGGCGCTTCCGGTCCAGACTGTGACCGGCACGGGATCCACCCGGAGAATGCCGTTTACGGTCTTGATGGATGTGAAACGGTCTGTCACGTCTTCGCCGTTGCCGTTCACGATCGTGTATCTGGCAATCTCATTGGCGGTGCTTCCGGCATTTGTCAGGCTTCCGCGAGCGGAAACGACGATATTCAGACCCACCGGCAGGCCGGAGACCAGTACATCCGAGGGCCTTGACAGCGGTGTGCCGTCATAGAGTTTACTGGCGGATTGGGCGGTCAGGGTGACGGTTTCATCCCATGTCCAATTACCGTCGTCGGGATAGCCGTCGGGGATTTCCTGTTGATCCGCAGGGGCTGTTGTACCGCTGATCAGTGCCTGTCCCTCCGGGCTTGCCTCCTGGACGCGCTTGATGAGCCGCTCATCTTCCATGACCAGTTTTGTCACAAAGGCGTTCATGGCGTTCACGGGCTGCTGGGTGATCACGGTGCCTTCGCCGTTTGCTCCGGGCTGTGACTCGATCGTGATGGCCTGGCCTGCGGGGACCGCTATCAGACGGTGGGCACCGGACGGATCCGTGCAGTCGACCTGGGCGGTTCCCTCAAAGACCTCAAGGGTCGTCCTGCCGGAGCCGGACGCATTCACATCCTCGGAAACAAAGATGACCGTACCCCGGATGCCGACTGTCATGGTCGTAGTCTGGATGTCCAGGCTCTCGTTTTCATCCAGCTTCTCCTGCACATCAAGGAAAATGGAACCTTGCTTCAGGTTCAGCAGGATGTGCCCGGACTCCTGGACGAAATCCACGCGCGTCGAGGCGTCCAGCGTCACGATCTTCGTGTCGTCCAGACCCACGGACGCCAGGCTGTCGACGCCGGTCTCCATGGATTCACCGCTGGAGAAGCGCACATTTTCCAGCACAAAGCGCGGCAGGCCGGTCGGATCATAGATTTCGACACTGCCCTCGTATCGCAGAAGGCGCATGGTGTTCGCGTCATAGGAGTCTGCCGCCGCACCAGCGCACAGGGCCAGTGCGAGGAACAGCGCAAGAACGGCGACCATACGCGTTGCGATGGTGATTTTCCGGTTCATACAGGGATCTCCTTTCCTCTAATGAGCGTAAATTCCGCAGAGGATCATTGATTTTGATTCAGCAGAGCACGGCCATCCGGGGACATACTTCAGACAGCTTACATTGCCCTCTATTATATGGTACGACAGAATTTGCAATCCGTCAATTTATTAAGGAAGAAAATTTGAAAAAAGACAAGAATAACTCCGTTTCGGAAACAGAAAAAGACGGATGGTTTTCAAACGTAAGACGTCTGCTCCATCCGTCTCTTTTACGACACATTAATCTGTATTCCACCCGCTTGTCAAAGAACCGGCAAGGCGCGTCCGGTGGTTTTCAGGGCTTCTTCATCCAGTTGTCCGTCACAGAGGGCCATTCGCCCGTTGATCATGACCTTTTCGATGCCGAAGGACTTTGGCTGGTCCGGGACGGCGGACTGGATCGCGTCTTCATCGAAAACCGTCAGATCCGCATAGTAGCCTTCCTTCAGATAACCCCTCTCCCGGAGACCGTAGCGGTCCGCGATGGCGCCGGTCATCCGCCGGATGGTGTTGGGCAGGGTGTCTCCGGTGCCCAACATGGCGTCCCGCAGGAACTTCGGGTAGCAGTCGTAAATCGCGGGATTCTGGACGCCGTGTTTTTCCACCCAGGCGTCTGTCATGTAGAGACAGTGCGGGTTGTGCTCGAACTCGGAAATGATTTCCGGCGTCGAATAGGGACCCATGTTGACCCGGCCCTTGAAGTGGCTGAGCTCACAAAGCTTGAGATAGGCAGCCAGATCACTTGTGCCTTCTTCCTTTGCGATGTCATGAACGCTCTTGCCTTCGTACTTTTCATACCCGGGACCGATATAGGCAATTTGGATATCCGGAAAATCAAAGCCCAGGAGCTTTGCGGAGGCCTTGACCAGCACGGCCAGCTTCAGGCGGTTGAAGGGTTTTTGCCGCTCTGCCGGCGTCATCCCCTGATACCACGCGGGCAGGATCACCGTAATGACGGAGACGCCCAGGCACTCATTGTAAATGTCAAACATGACATCGACGCCCTCCGCTCGGAGCTGATCCATCATCCGCAGCAGTTCTTCTTTCGCGCCGAAGGATTTCCGGCCGACAAAGATCGCGTGGGAGTACTGCAGTTTCAAATGGGTGCCCTTTGAAATCTCAACCAGTTCATCGAAGGCCCGCAACAAATGGGAACGCCCGAAAAGCTGCGGATAGGCCATCGAAACCTTCGATTCCGCGCGCGGATGCACGGTCAGGGGCTTGTTGTACTTTACACAGAGAGCCGCGACCTTTTTCAGTTCTTCGACGTCCGCGTAAAGCCCGGGTTCGTACATGAGTCCCAGGGAGATCCCAGCAGCGCCCTGCTGTAGCGCTTTCTCTAGGATGGCGAGCATCGCTTTCTCTTCGGTTTCGGTCAGCTTACGGTTTTCGGTTCCGCCGACGGCAGCGCGCGCCGAACAATGTCCCACCAGGACTGCCATGTTGCAGGGCATGTTCCGGTCCGTAGCCCGGAAGTAATCCTCGGGCATCCCGTACACCCCGTGCGTATCCTCATAGTCAAACAGACCTCCGCCCAGTTTGTCCCGGTACGGGCATTCGCCCTCAAATCCAATGGCCGAAACGCCGCAGTTGCCGGTGACAAAGGTCGTGATGCCCTGCCTGAGGAACGGGCTGAAGTAGGGGAGGGGATCGTTTTTGATCGCGAACCAGTCATTGTGCGAATGACCGTCGATAAAGCCGGAGGTGACCGATTTCCCCTTGAGATCAATGACCCGGTCGGCCGGGATGTCAACAGACGTGGCAATCTTCGCGATCCGGTCGTCTTCGATCAGGATTTCGCCCATCATGGGTTCAGCGCCTGTGCCGTCATAGATTTTGGCATTCTTGATCAGCTGTTTCATACGGTTCCTTCCTTCCTTTGAGGAATGATGGATGCTGCATTGAGTATAGCACATCGACCGGGAAACACAAAGCATTTGGAAGATTGTTGTACCAAAACCATCACGAATGCCTCTTGACGAAGCAATATCCGAAGGTTTATCATTCGACCTGTAGGCGTAAGGAATGAACGGCGGGAGTCGAGACGGGATGAAAACAGCGTACTGCAACGGGCAGGTGTATACCGGGGAGTTACTGCTCCGCCAGGCCTTTCTCGTTGAAGACGGCCGGTTCCTGAAGGTGGGGAGCAATCGGGAAGTTCTCGCATTTCTTTCGGATTCTGATGCACGCATTGACCTGCAGGGCCGCTTTGTCTGCGCCGGATTCAACGATTCACATATGCATCTGCTGGGTTTCGGCAATGTACTTCGGATGGCGCAGCTTGCCCGGCACACCGGGAGCCTTGCGGAGATGCTGGACTATCTCCGGGATACTCTTGCCGGGAAGGAACTCCCGGATGGCCAATGGCTCCTGGGCCGCGGGTGGAACCAGGATTTCTTCTCCGATGTGCACCGGATGCCAGACAGGCACGACCTGGACAGCGTGTCTATGGAGTTCCCGATCATGCTGACCCGCGCCTGCGGACACTGTTGCGTGGTCAACAGCAAGGCGCTCGCGCTTGCCGGGATCGGACCTGATACCGTTTCGCCGGAAGGCGGGGCGATCGGTCTCGCGGACGGCCAGCCGGACGGACGGCTTTACGACAACGCCATTGAGCTGGTCCAACGGGTGCTCCCTGTGCCAGGGCGGCGCGAGATCCGGGAGATGCTGCGCGCTGCTTGCCGGGAGGTCAACCGCCGCGGGATCACCAGTGTGCAGACGGACGATGACCTGACGCTGCCTGGTGTGTCCTGGGAGACAGTCCATGATATCTACCGTGAAATGGCGACCAACGGTGAACTGACTGTCCGTGTGAATGAGCAGGTCCAGTTCCCGAAACTGGACGATCTCCGCCGCTTCATCGAAGCGGGAAACCGCACCGGCAAAGGCGACAACCTGTTCCGGATCGGACCGGTCAAGATCCTGGGAGACGGTTCCCTGGGCAGCCGTACCGCATACCTGAGCCGGCCTTATGCCGATGCGCCGGATACGAAGGGTTTCCCGCTACTATCGGAAGAATGCCTGAACGCGATCATCGGTTATGCCCATGAACAAGGCATGCAGGTGGCGGTTCACGCCATCGGTGATGCCTGCCTCGACCAGGTCCTGGACGCGATTGCACGGGCACAGGCTGAGAATCCGAGGGATAATCACAGGCACGGGATCGTCCACTGCCAGATCACACGCCCGGATCAGCTGGACCGCATCCGGGATTTGGGGCTCCATGTCTACGCCCAGTCTATCTTCCTCGACTATGACAATCACATTGTCGAAAAGCGGGTGGGCCGGGATCTGGTGTCCACCAGCTACAGCTGGAAAACGCTGATGGACGGAGGTGTCAGCGTCTCCAACGGATCGGATTGCCCGGTGGAACTGCCCGACGTCATGGCGGGCATTCAATGTGCCGTGACACGCAAATCGCTGGACGGGACAGGCCCTTATCTACCGGGGCAGGCGTTCTCTGTGCAGGAAGCATTGGACAGCTTCACGTGGCGCGGGGCGGAAGCCAGCTTTGAGGAGTCAGTCAAGGGAAGGATCGCACCGGGGTATCTGGCCGATTTTGCGGTCCTATCCGGAAACCCGTTTGAGAGAGATCCGAACCGATTACATCAGATCAAGGTCGATGCCTGTTACCTCGGCGGGAAATGTGTTTTCACAAAGAAAAGCGAATAAAGAAACAAGCGTAGGAATACGGAGGGAACAACATGTTAACACTGGAGAGAGCAAGGGAACTGAACGCCACCATGATGACGGAAGATCATCTTCTCCTGCATGTGCTGAATGTCTGCTATGCCATGGGGGCCATGGCCCAGCATTTCGGCGAGGATGAGGAGCACTGGCAGGCTATCGGTTTGCTGCATGACTATGATTATGAGAAGTACCCGGAGGAGCACCTTCAACACACCGCCGAACCTCTGCGTGAAGCCGGCGTGGAAGAGGAAGACATCCGTGCGATCATGAGCCATGGCTACGGGATCTGTTCGGATGTGAAGCCGGTCAGCAATATGGAGAAGAGCCTTTTCACCGTGGATGAACTGACCGGCATCATCCAGGCCTGTGCGCGGATGCGGCCCAATGGGATTCAGGACCTGGAAGTCAAGAGCTTCATGAAGAAGTTCAAGGACAAACGCTTTGCCGCGAAATGCGACCGGGATCTGATCCTCAAGGGCTGCGAAATGCTCGAAATGGAACTCCGGGACGTAGCGGAGATCTGCATCGAAGGCATGAAGGAGCACGCGGAAGAACTCCAGTTGATGGGAGATGCGGAGCAAGGTTCCTGATTGGTCCGAGAGGGAAGGAGTTTTCGCATCATGAGGAAACACCGGATTACGACATTTCAGATCATCGCGGCCGGATTTACCGCGATGATCCTGCTCGGGACCCTGCTGCTGATGCTGCCGGTTTCCAGCCGGGAACAGGGGAGCGTTGCGTTTTCAGATTGCCTGTTCACCGCGACCTCGGCTGTGTGCGTGACTGGGCTGGCGGTTCGGGATACCGCGACCTGCTGGTCGCCTTTCGGGCAGGCGGTCATCCTGTTGATGATTCAGATCGGCGGATTGGGCGTTGTCACGGCTGCGGTATCGCTTGCCTTTCTTTCCGGCCGCAGGATCGGCCTCTTGCAGCGGAGTGTCATGCAGGAATCCATCGCCGCGCCGCAGGTGGGCGGCATCGTCCGGCTGACCCGGTTCATCGTCCTTGTCACCCTGTGTATTGAAATGACCGGAGCCCTATTGCTGCTGCCGTTCATGGCCGAAAACTTCGGCTGGGGGAAAGGCGTCTGGTACGCGGTTTTCCATTCGGTTTCGGCGTTCTGCAACGCCGGCTTTGACCTGATGGGCGAACGGGAAGCCTTCTCTTCTTTGACCGAGTTTACCGGACATGTCCCCGTGAACATTGTACTGATGCTGCTGATCACGGTGGGCGGGATCGGGTTCCTTGTGTGGGACGACCTGAAAGAACACAGGTTCCGTTGGAAGCAGTTCAGGCTGCAGAGCAAAGTCGTCCTGCTGACATCAGCGATTCTGGTCATTGTTCCGGCCATCTGGTTCTTTGCTTTCGAGATGCGGGATCTTTCCCCGGGGGAGCGCATCCTGCCGTCGCTGTTCCAGTCGGTCACGCTGAGAACAGCCGGGTTCAACACGGTCGATCTGACCAGGATCAGCGGGTCGGGGCAGGTGCTGATGATCGCGATGATGCTGGTGGGCGGATCTCCGGGATCCACGGCGGGCGGTATGAAAACCACGACCCTTGCAGTGCTGCTGGTGACGGCCTGGAACGTGTTCCGCAGGAGGGACAATGTGAGCCTGCTGGGCCGTCGGATCGGCGATGACGCGGTGCGCAGCGCCGTGGCGATCCTGGCGATGTACGGACTGCTCTTCTTTTTCAGCGGGGTCGCGATCAGCCGGATCGAAGGTTTGCCGCTGCCGGCCTGCCTGTTTGAAACGGCTTCCGCGGTGGGCACGGTCGGCCTGACGCAGGGGATCACACCCGAGCTATCACTGGCTTCCCGGCTGATCCTGATCGCGCTGATGTTCCTGGGCCGTGTAGGCGGCCTGACCCTGATCTATGCCGCGCAATCCGTCCGGAGAGCGCAGAACAGTACCCTTCCCCTTGAAAAGATCACCGTCGGATAAGGAGGATGAACATGAAAACAGTACTCTTGATCGGTCTGGGACGCTTCGGCCGGCACATTGCGGAGAAGCTGGATGAACTCCATCACCAGGTGATGGCGGTCGATAAGGACGAGCAGCGGGTCAACGCAGCGCTTCCCATCGTGACGGACGCGCAGATCGGCGATGCGGCCAACAAGGACTTCCTTCGGAGCCTGGGCGTGGACAATTACGATGTCTGCTTTGTCACGATCGGCGACGATTTCCAGAGTTCGCTCGTGGTGACCTCCTACCTGAAGGAACTCGGCGCGAAGAAGGTCATCTCACGCGCATCGATGGAAGTGCAGCGGCAGTTCCTGCTCCGCAACGGGGCGGATGACGTGGTGTACCCCGAGAAGCAGCTGGCGGCCTGGACGGCGATCCGGAACACGACGGACCATGTGCTGGACTATATTCCGTTGGACAATGAATACGCGATCTATGAGCTGACCGTGCCGTCCGAATGGGACGGGAAAACCGTTGGCGTGTTGGACATCCGCAAAAAGTATAACCTGAACCTGTTGGCTGTGCGGGAGAGCGGAAAACCCGGGATCGCCGTCACCAGTGAGACCCAGCTCAGCCAGGAACAGACGATCCTGGTGCTCGGCAAATGGAAGGATGTTCAGAAGTGTTTCAGGACCTGAGTGACGCTATGGAACCTCATAGCTATTTATACAGAACGGAGGATGGTTATGCAGTTTGTCATTACGGCTTATGACGGAAAAGACATGCTTGAGAGACGGATGCAGGTCCGCCCAAGGCACCTGGAAAATCTGGCGAGAGTGAACGGAACCGTGATCTGCGCCGGAGGGCTTCTGGATGAAGCGGGGAAAATGAAGGGTTCCGTGATCATCTTTGATTTCCAGAGCCGGGAAGACCTGGATCTTTACCTCGCGTCAGAACCCTACATCACCGAAAATGTCTGGATGGACGTAAAGGTCGAGCCTATGAACGTGGTTCTGGTAAACGGAGAGAAATGGTCCGCCGGTTGACGGGCCATCTTTTGATTCTGTCTTATGAATTCATCGCTTTCGGATGAAGTTTTGCCTCGCAAAGCAGTCGTCGCACAGGCGGTGCGGCCAGTTCCATGACAGGCGGCGGTTGCAGAGGGCGCAGCGTTTCTCCTGCAGGCGCTGGGTGGAGAGGATGTGGATGATCCCGCGGGAGATCAGGTTTTTGCGCTGCTGGATCTCTGTGAGGATTGCGTCGGGTTCCTCAAGGAATAGCCTCGCGTAGTTATAGTATAGGTCGCAGCGGCGGTAATCCGCTTCCAGGCTGTCCAGCATGGGGGTCCGGCACGTTTCGGGATCGACGATTTCCGGCAGGGCGTCCAGCACACGGATGTGCTCATGATGGGATTCCGCTCTGTACATTTCGCGCCAGCGTTCCAGCAGGTCGGGTTCGGTTTCGTCGAACGGGATGCAGAGAAAGCGGTAGAGAAGCTCTTTGTTGGTGTGCGGCGTCTCGAGCATCGTGGCCAGCGCCATCATCCGCTGGGTGGAGGCCTTGGAGAAAAAGCCCTTGTCCTGCATGGCGATCCACTGGCGGATGGTCTCCGTCAGCGGCAGCGGAAGGCCGAGCAGGGATCCGGGGAAGCGGATGACCGCCTCCGTGATCGGCGGCAGGTCTTTGCTCAGCGCACGCGATACCATCCCGCGGAAGCCGAAGGCATTCACATACCCGGTGTCGTAAATGCCGTACCGGCCCGCGCGCCCGGCGATCTGCTTGAACTCCGCGTCGGTCAGCGGACGCATGATGTCCCCGTCAAACTTTTCGGATTCAAGGAACACGACCCGCTTGATCGGCAGGTTCATGCCCATGGCGATGGCGTCGGTGGAGACCACGACCTCGGTGTCACCCACCCGGAAGCGCTCTGCCTGGTCCCGCCGCACGTCCGGCGGAAGCGCCCCGTAAATCAGCGATACGTGAAAGCCGACCTGCCGGAGCTCGGCGGCCACCGCGTGGACCCGGGCCTTGGAGAAGACGATGAGCGCGTCCCCGGGCCGAATGGAATCCGGGAACGCGAAGTTGGTCTTTTCCATTATGAGCGGCGTCATCCGTTCGTGCCGGACGATCCGCATCTCATCCCCGCATTCGGCAATCATCTGGGTCAGGATGTCCTCTGCGTCCGGGGAGGCGCAGACGTGGATCTCATCCGCGCATAAGCCCAGAATGGCGTCGGTCCACGCGCCGCCCCGGTCCTTGTCCGCCACGAGCTGGCACTCGTCGATGACCGCGATGTCGTAATGGGTCTGCAGATTGGCCATCTCGACGGTCGAGGACTGCACCCTGGCGGATGGCACCAGGATCCGTTCTTCGCCGGTCACCAGGCTGCAGGGGACGCCTTCAAGGTTCAGCGTATCGAACTGCTCAGCTGCCAAAAGCCGCAGGGGACCCAGATAGATCCCATGGAGCGCGCTGTGCAGGCGGCAGACACCGTCATAGGTCTTGCCGGAATTGGTTGGCCCCAGGTGCAGCACAAAACGCCGCTTCATGGCCCGTGCCCGGGGATACAGATCGCAGTAGCGCTTCGGGATCGCGTTGAGGAGGGCGGATTGCAGCTCCTCTTCCTGCCTCTGTACCGCGTCGCTCAGGCGCTGCATCTTGCTGATGCAGGGATTGCCGATCAGCAGACGCCGGATGCGCTTAGAGGGAAAACGACGCTTGATTTCCGAACAGACCGAAAACCTTGCGCGCTGGATGTCCTTCTGCAGCACTGTAGACAGTTTCGCACCGCCGTGCAGCGTGATATTCCGGCAGGCGGAAATCTCCGGGAAGGCTTGAAACAGGGCGTCCTGGAGCGCGACGGTCAGGCTGCGGGGGAGGAAAGCCCGTTCCACGAAATCTTCCGGAATCCCGCTGTGAAAGGGTCCTTCCATCAGCGCTTTCGTGATCCGGGTTCCCGGGTCCCTGCGCCGGATCAAAGCCGAGAGATCATCGTGCTTCAGGCTTCGCTCCACACGGCGGTCGGCTTCATTGACAAACAGTTGCTGCTGTTTCTGGAAAAAACGATGGGCTGCGTGCTGTTCGATGCGGTGGACCGCAGCATACGCTTTTCCAAGGGACAGCCGGTATCGGGAGACCGAGCGCAGGAAGGGCAGGTCAACGGGATGACCGTGCCGGAGCTCGCTCTCGATCAGGGGTTCCAGCTGATCGAACTCAGATTTGTGGAAATCCTGGATCAGTTCCCCGCGCTGCAGGGCCTGGTATACCTTGTCACGGCGTTTCTGCTGGTAAACCAGGCGGTTGAAAGCATCCCCCTGGAGATAATGTTCCCGTTCCCCCTGGTTCATGCGCTTCAGCTCCGGTTCCAGCTGTTTCATCGCGCGCTGAAAAAGGTACTTCTCGCGCTCGGCGCTGACCTGCTGGATATACGCCGCCAGGGCTTCCGGATGCTCCACACACTCACCTCCGTCCTGTC
Organism: Clostridia bacterium; assembly: GCA_017552615.1. Classification (GTDB taxonomy): domain Bacteria; phylum Bacillota; class Clostridia; order Christensenellales; family Aristaeellaceae; genus RUG11272. The sequence goes on along the minus strand of JAFZPI010000043.1, from coordinate 159,423 downwards.
AAACATAGCAGAAATCACAGCAAAAAGCAACAAACAGACGTTTATCGATGATCAAGGAACCAAAAATCTCGCTGCCGTTTTTGCAGCGAGACTTTATCATTGATTTTCTGAAATTACCGTTTATGCCCGGACGGCCCGCCGGAAGGCCTTTGCGCAGGTCCGCTGTGCGAAGCGCCTTGCGGTGCGGACGGCCTGCGGGCTGGGGACTGCGTTCCGCGGACGGGATGCGGACTTGCAGGCCTGCGGCTGGCAGGCTGTACAAGCGGAGACTTCCGGATGGTGTGCCTGGGTTCAACGGGAGTCGTGACCAGCCGCGGACGGAAATTGCGCTGATAGACCGGAGGCTTGGACTGGTAGTTGACATGGAACAGCCTCTCGAGCAGCGACGGCTTCTTGTACCGGCGATAGGACCGGATCCGGTTGGCAACGGTCAGGGCCCCGATCACGGCCGCAACGCGGGTCAGAAGATTCCCGGAACTGTCAAAGACAGAGGTCGTCGCCTTGGATGTCAGATCCACGTATTGATCGCGCTGGTTCGTGATTGACACCTGCACGCCGTATTCCGTGAACAGTTGCGCCACGGTGGCCGCTTCGTTGGCGTTCAGCCGTTCCCCGACAACCACCGGTGCCATGTTTACAAGGCTCGTGGATTCCGCGTCCGTGTATCCGAAGACATCCTCCAGCAAATCCCCTGTCATGACTTTGTTGCATGTACCGCAGGAGACAAGGACCAGGTTGTATTGGTCGTCAAGGTTTGCAGTCGAAACCGCTTTGTTCATCAGGGAAATGGACGCGGTTGTGTCCGTAAGCGGTTCGCCGCAATACTGACAGAAATTTCCGCCGGTCACGACGGCTCCGCAATTCTTGCAATACATACACGATCCCTCCTTCTTTTTCAGGAATAATACTAATGGCCCGGAGTGAACACGAGATGAACTTTGGATGAACGGTTTTGAAATCTGAGAGGAGCCCTGAGAATCAGGGGTATATTCAAGGCAGAAATTCGTTTGGTTTAGTCGTTTAAGCTTTCTTGATCCTTTTGCTTCCTGGCCTTCAGATTCTGGATGAATGCAAGCATGTTGGTTTCGGTTTCATGGGGATACAGGAACCCGCACTGCTCCGCCACCCGTTGTCCGGTTTGACGCCAAAGCCTAACGATAGCGTCACAGGCGTCCCAGATGTGTGTTATATCTGCATCGGGATATGTTTTTCGGTACAGAAGATACAGATCCTTTTCCAGAAGGTTGCCCAGATGACTGTCGAGAATTCCCATATCCACAGGGCAGCCGGACTGCAGGAAGATATACCAGCGCAGCATCCGGTTCAGCAGGTCCCGGACGGCGACATTCAGATAAAACATGGTAGACGGAAGCTCTTCGCGCAGCAAATACTCAACAAATGTTTTTAGCACCCACCAGAATTCATCTGTTGTATGGTTGAATTCGGTTTCGGATGGAACTTGCGCAAACAGGGTTTGGCTTTCCTCCAGACGTTCAACGTCAGGCAGCAGATTGTCTTTATCCAGGATTTTTTGGTATGTATCGCTGAACCAGACGTTTTCATGCTCTTGATTTCCGTTATACCTGTCAAGAAATGCGGCTTTGTCCATTGCGTGGATCACGATCGTGATTCCGTCACGGAAGACCATCAGATGGGCTTTTGCATTCGGGAACATTTCCGGATAGTTCTGATCCGCCCTGTACAGCAAAATCCTTTCGCTGAAACAGGATGCAAAGACACGGTTATCGTCATATTTCTCAACGTTATTGACGACAAAACAGAAATTGTATGTGTATAAGTATTCACGCACAGGCAGCAAGTCTGTCCGTACGACCGCCCGGATATTCTCATCATTTGTAGCAACTGATAGGATACTGGCCAGGATTTCTTGTTCGGTTCTCATGGCGTTCCCTCTATTCGGGCAGAAATGATAATTTGAGAATCAAGAAGACCCGGAGTCCGTTGAGCAGTCTGGACTTCGGGTCTATGGATCTTCACTCGAATTCGATTGTCGCAACAGGTTTTTCCGAGATATCCCACAGCACGCGGTTCACGCCCGCCACCGTCTTGATGATCCGGTCACGGATGCGGCAGAGGACGGAGAAGGGAATTTCAGGGACGGTGGCGGTGACGGCGTCAACGGTGTTGACGGCGCGGACGACCACAGCCCAGCCCATGTGGCGCTGGCCCTTGCCGTCCACATACTGGATGCCGGTGGACTGGAAGTCCGGGATGGCGCAGAAGTATTGCCACGGGACTTCGGGGAGAGCGCCGATCTCCTCACGGACGATGGCGTCGGCTTCGCGGAGGGCTTCGAGACGGTCGCGGGTGATGGCGCCGACGCAGCGGACACCCAGGCCCGGACCGGGGAAGGGCTGGCGGTAGACCATGCTATCGGGCAGGCCGAGCGCCTTGCCGACGACGCGGACTTCATCCTTGTAGAGGAGCTTGACGGGTTCGACCAGTTCGAACTTCAGGTCATCGGGCAGGCCGCCGACGTTGTGGTGGGCCTTGACGCCGACGCTCTCGGTGATGTCTGGGTAGATCGTGCCCTGACCGAGGAAGCTGATGCCTTCGAGCTTGCGGGCTTCTTCTTCGAACACGCGGATGAATTCCGCGCCGATGATCTTGCGTTTCTGTTCGGGGTCGCTGACGCCCGCGAGCTTGTCCAGGAAGCGATCAACCGCGTCGACATAGACGAGGTTCGCGCCGAGCTCATCGCGGAAGACTTTGATGACCTGCTCGGGTTCGCCCTTGCGCAGGAGGCCGTGGTTGACGTGCACGCAGACCAGGTTCTGGCCGATGGCGCGGATCAGCAGGGCTGCGCAGACGGAGGAGTCAACGCCGCCGGAGAGGGCCAGAAGCACCTTTCCGTCACCCACCTGGGCGCGGATGGCATCGATCTGTTCGGCGATAAAGGCCTCAGCGAGGGCCTGGGTGGTGATGCGCTCCATGGATTCGGGACGGACGTTGCTCATAGCGACAACTCCTTTCGCGGTCGAGGGGGTGGTTTACGGGGGTGATGATAGCAGAAAGAAGCTCCCGGGTCAAGCCCGGGAGTTAAAGAAAGACCATTACAATTCCATTACTTTAGTACATCCCTAAGGACACTCACAGCCTTCTCCAACAGTTCCATCGGAATATTCAGCGCAGGCAGGAGGCGCACCTTGTCCTTGGCTGTGAGGCAGAGGACGCCGCGAGCCCTGCAGGCCGCGATGACTTCGCCAGCGGGCTTTTCCGTGTGGATGCCGATCATCAGGCCTTTGCCGGAAACCTCGGTGATACCGGGGATAGCGCGCAGGGCGTTAAACAGCCAGGCGCTCTTTTCCCGAACCTCCGCCAGAAGGGCATCATCGATCCTGCCGAGGACGCTCAGGGCTGCCGCGCAGGAGACGGGATTACCGCCGAAGGTGGAGCCGTGATCGCCGTAGCCCAGGACATCCTGGGTTTTCTCATTCATGAGGGTTGCGCCGAGAGGGAGGCCGCCGGCCAGACCCTTGGCGGTGCTGACCACATCGGGATTCAGGCCGTAGCCCATGTAGGCGTAAAGGGTGCCAGTCCGGCCGTTGCCGGTCTGGACCTCGTCGATCATCAACAGGGCGCCGTGCTCGTGGGCAATGTGCTCGACCGCTTTGGCGTACGCGGGATCGAGGGGCATCACGCCGCCTTCACCCTGGATGCACTCGATGAGAATACCCGCCACTTTGTGTTCCGCAAACACCTGCTCAAGCTCTGCCACATCACCCGGGGTAATATGCACGAAGCCCGGGGTGAGAGGCTGGAAAAGCTTGTGAAAGGCATCCTGGCCGGTGGCGGCGAGGGTGGTCAGCGTCCGCCCATGGAAGCTGTTCTTCAGCGTCACGATGGTCGAGTACTCCGTGCCCAGGTGCTCGGCGGCATACTTGCGGGCCACCTTGATAGCGCACTCGTTGGCTTCAGCGCCGGAGTTGGAGAAGAAGACCTTCTTCATCCCGGTGCGCGCGCAGAGCATTTCGGCCAGGTTGGCACAGGGTTCGCTGTAAAAGAGGTTGCAGGTGTGCTGTACCTTGCTGATTTGCGCGATGACAGCCTCCTGCCAGACTTCGTCCGCCACGCCGAAGGCGTTCACGGCGATGCCGGTGCCGAGGTCGATGTATTCTTTGCCTTCCGTGTCATAGACCAGAGAGCCTTTGCCGGAGACGATCTCCACCGGGAAACGCTTGTAGGTTTGGGCAACATAGGTTTGATCGCGTTCGGTCAGGTTCATTGTTCTTCCCCCTTGATCCAGGTGCCGGCGCCTTCGTCGGTCAGGAGTTCCATGAGTATCGAGTGCGGGATGCGGCCGTCCATGATGACCGCGTTCTTCACGCCCGCATGGATGGCGTCGATGCAGCACTCAAGCTTCGGGATCATCCCGCCTGAGACGATACCGTCGCTCATGAGCAATTGCGCTTCTTCGACTGTCATCTCGGAGATGAGGGAGGCGGGGTCTTCCTTGTCCCGCAGGATGCCTGCAATGTCGGTCATCAGGATCAGGCGCTGGGCCTGCAAAGCGCCTGCGATCCGGGCCGCGGCGGTATCGCCGTTGATGTTGTAGGCGTTACCGTGCCGGTCGCAGCCGATCGTCGAGACCACGGGGATATAGCCCTTCTCAAGCAGGTCCAGGATGGGGCGGGTGTGGATGTGCGTGACCTCGCCGACATAACCGAGGCGTTCGTCCTTGGTTCGGGCCTCGATGAGGCGGCCGTCCATGCCTGAGATGCCGAGGGCGCGCCCGCCCTTCATCTCAAGCAGGTTGACCAGCGTCTTGTTGATCTTCCCGGCGAGGACCATCTGCACGATGTCGACCGTCTCGCGGTCGGTGACGCGCAGGCCATCGACGAACTCCGCCTGCTTGCCGAGGCGTTTCATCAGGTCGCTGATCTCCGGCCCGCCGCCATGGACGAGCACGATCTTCACGCCGATCAGCCACAAGAGCACGATGTCCTCCATGACCTGCTGCTTGAGCTGCTCGTTGATCATCGCGTTGCCGCCGTACTTGACGACAACGATCTTCCCGGTGTAGCGCTTGATGTAGGGCAGGGCCTGGGTCAGGACCTCGGCCCGCTCCGCGTTCGTAAAGGTGTCATGCATGGGAGGCATCTCCTTCAGCTCCGGTAGTCTCCGTTGATTTTCACATAGTCGTAGGTCAGGTCACAGCCCCATGCGGTGGCTTCGGCTTCGCCCATGTGCATGTCGCAGGTGAAGCGCACGGCCTTTTCAGAGAGCAGCGCCAGGGCCTTTTCTTCGTCAAAGGGCTGGATGAAACCGTCGGTGTAGAAACAGATACGGTCGTTTTCACCCTCAAGGAAGACCTCGACCTGTGCCGGGTCAAACACCGGGCCGGCGTAGCCGAGGGCACAGAGAATGCGCCCACAGTTTGCGTCGCGGCCGTAGACCATGGCTTTCACAAGGCTGGAACCGGCGACGGACTTGGCCAGGGCACAGGCATTTTCTTTGGTGTCCGCGTGGATAACATGGACTTCCATCAGGTGCGTGGCGCCCTCGCCGTCCCCGGCCATCGTGACAGCCAGGTCGTGGCAGACGGAGAACAGGGCTTCGCAGAAGGCTTCGTATTCCGGACCTTCTGCCTGAATGGGCTGGTTACCTGCCAGTCCGTCGGCAAAGAGGAGCAGGGTGTCGTTCGTGCTCGTGTCCCCGTCCACGGTGATCATGTTGAACGTGTCCGGGACGACGCGGCTCAGTGCTTTCTGCAGGAGTGCCTGGTCGATGGCACAGTCCGTGGTGATGTAGCCGAGCATCGTGCACATGTTCGGATGGATCATGCCGGAGCCTTTGCTCATGCCGCCGAGCCGGACGGTCACCGTACCTTCGCCGGAAGCCGCCGGAAGCTCGAACTCCACCGCGAACTCCTTGTTCACCGTATCGGTGGTCATGATCGCCTTGCTTGCGGCGGTTCCGGCTTCGAGCGTGCCGGAGAGGCTCTCTTTCATCATCGCCACACCTGCGGTGATGCGGTCCAGCGGGATGTTCGGCCCGATGACGCCCGTGGAGCCGAGCAGCACGGAACGGGCCGGGATGCCGAGGGCTTTACCGGTAAAGGCTGCGGTCTCCTCGCACAGCTGCATGCCTTTCGGACCGGTCGCGGCGTTCGCGATCCCCGCGTTGACGACGACGGCCTGGGCGGTCTTCTCGCCGTATACGATGCCCATGTCCCAGGTGACCGGCGCGGCCTTGACCAGATTGCGGGTGAAGGTCCCCGCCACGGCACAGGGTACGTCGCAGGCGATCATCGCCATGTCCTTGCGGCCCTGGTATTTGATGCCCGCTGCACAGCAGGCGGACCGGAAACCCTTGGCGGCGGTCACGCCGCCGGTGATCTTACGCATGCTCGTTATCCTCCCCGATGAATCGCGTGATGTTCTTTTCGTTCAGCAAAAACTCATAATAGTTGACGTCGGATCGCTTCCAGCCGATCTGCTTCCAGAACGCGTTGCCGATGTCGTTTTTCCGGAAGGCGATCAGGCCGACCTTGTTGATGCCCATGGCCTTCAGCTGCTGCATGCAGTAGCCGACCATCCAGGTGCCGATGCCTTGCCTTCGGTAGGCTGACGCCACGCAGACGTGGTAGAGCGAGCCCTGCCGCCCGTCGGAACCGCAGAGAATCGAGCCCACGACCTTGCCGTCCACCCGCGCGACCACGGAGGTCGTCGGATTGCGTGCGATAAAGCGCGCGATGTCCTCGCGGGAATCGTCCAGCGCGCGGATGCCGAAGCCCTGGATCGTCAGCCAGAGGGCGTGGACCTCGTCGTAATCCTCCTCCGTCATCGGGAGGAGCTGGACTTTATTCAGACCAATTACCATATTATCAGATCACCAGGCCTGTCTTTTCGTCCAGCCCGAAGGCGATGTTCATGTTCTGGATGGCTGCGCCCGACGCGCCTTTGCCGAGGTTGTCGAAGCGCGTGACCGCGAGAATACGTTCGTCCCCGCCGTAAACGCTGACGGAAAGGTCATCGCGTCCCGCGTAAGCACCTGCGGAGAGGAAGCCGCTTTCGTCCGCGTCCGGATCGAAGTGAATCATCCCGCCCGGATAAGCCGCTTTATACACATCCGCCAGGTCTGCAACACTTCCCTTGCAGACATCGGGCGTCAGGGAAATCACGACCTCCATGCCCGCGTAATACGGCGCAACGATGGGGGAGAAGACCGGCGGGAATTGCAGGCCTGACCATTTCGCCATTTCCGGCAAATGCTTGTGCTTCTGTGTCAGCCCGTAAAGCCGCGGCGCGTCCAGCAGGACATCGCGGCCTTCCATCTCGTACTGGGCGATCATTTTCTTGCCACCGCCGGAGTATCCCGTCAGGGAGAAGCAGCTGAGCCTCGCGTCCGGTGCGATGAATCCCGCCGCCACCAGCGGCGCGGCCAGCACGATGAAGCCAGTGGCGTGGCATCCCGGATTGGCGATGCGCTTTGCCGAAACCAGTTTCTCCCGCATCCCGGGCAGTTCCGGCAGACCGTAGCACCAACCCTCCTGCACGCGGTGGGCTGTGGAGGTGTCAATGACCACGGTCTCCGGGTTTTCCACCATGGACACGGCCTCGCGGGCGGCGTCATCCGGCAAGCAGAGGAAGCATACGTCGGCGCTGTTCAGGGCCTCATGTCGTGCAGCCGGGTCCTTCCGCGTTTCCTCCGGCAGCGTGATGAGCCGGATATCCTCCCGCGCCGCCAGCCGGTCCGCGATGCGCAGTCCCGTGGTCCCCGCGCTCCCGTCAATGAATACCCGCAGCATGACATCCCCTCCAGGATCAGAATGACATGCATAAACATACAGCACCAACCCAATCTTGTCAATAGCTATGCAATAATTCCTCACGAGTATGCGAAAATGACGCATGTTCTGAATTCTGCCGATTATTCTGAAATTTGTGCTTGCATTTTGGCTGAGACTATGCTACAATCACACACGTTCCCGCCGGAGCGTGCTGATGTAGCTCAGTCGGTAGAGCGCATCCTTGGTAAGGATGAGGTCACCAGTTCGAATCTGGTCATCAGCTCCATGAAAGCCTGCAGAAATGCAGGTTTTTTGTGGGTTTTGGGGGTGTTTTTGCAGGATTGGCTCAACTTTCTTGCATCTCTCCCAACCTCATCCTTTTTCTGTCACAAATCGTGTCACATCAGTGCAGTTTTGAGGGGCCATGAAGCCTTTATTTGCAAGGGTTTGCGAAGATTGGGTCGTGTCACATTCCATGTCACATCGACCTATTTGATACCGTAGAGACTGACAATTGGCTCTGCGGTATTTTTTGTTTCTGCGCGTCCCTTGACATAATGCTTGAGGGTCATGGTTGCAGTGGTGTGTCCCGCAGCAGCTTGCGCTTGCTTGATGTCTTTCGTGACTTCGTAAATGTCAGTCAGTACTGTAGTTCGGAAGCGACGCGGGGAAATGTTTTCCTCAAAGCCAAGGTCTTTTTTGATGCGGATGAGCATTCGCTTGACTTGTTGATAAGACAGTGGGGCTTCTCCACCAATCAAAAAAGTGTCAGAAGAGCCCTCTGGAATAAGTTGCGCAATGGCAGGAACAAGTGAAATCACCCGCTTGCTCGCTTGCGTTTTTGTGTCCTTGACGAGAGGACTGTTGCGGTCTGGGTGGATGACAGCCCGTTGAATGTAAATGCTATTTCCAACAATGTCTTGATGCATCAGCCCAAGCACCTCTTCCAATCGGAAAGGATGAAATGCTTGCAGCCCAAGATACAAACGGTCTGATGGGCTTTTGACATCTTCCAGATGAGAAGCGATGAACTGCATCTGTGCGATGCTGTAAGGCTCTGTCACTTTCGCGCTTCTCCCCGTGATGCGAATGCTCTTTGATTTCAGGGGGTTGCGGTCAATCAGTTCGTCCTCAATGGCCCTGACGAAAACCATATTCAATACCATCTTCGCCTTTACTTTCGTGTCTCTTGACCCTTCCAAACTGTTGAACAGGCCTTGAATATCAGCGGGTGTGATTTCCTCAATTGCACGCCCATGAAAATACGGGATGAGATGTTTCGTGAGTTGCCTTTCGTAAGTAATGGCTGTAATGGGGCCAACATTTGGCTTAGAGAAAGTGAAGAACCAGTGTTCAGCATATTTACCGAAGTCATGTTTCTGTGAAACAGGAACGGGTGTTCTATCATCCGCAAGAAGTTCCACAACACGCTCGGCATACTCCTGTTCGCTTGCGGCAGTTACCCATATTTGCTGCCCAGACACAGTGATACGGCGTCGAATTCTATGAGACATTAGAACTCTCTTTCCGCACACTACACAGAATTTAGTTTTCAAGTTTCGAGCAGTCATATTATAACAGCTTCACAGCAGCATATCAACGACTATATCCACATGTTTCCTGATAAATGGAAACTACTCTTGTTCTGAATTAGCCCTTACATGAACCCTAGCACCGTTCACGGAAACAATACATCTGTTGATCTTCATCAGTAGCTCGCTTTCTGTGAATGCTTTTACTCCCCGCATTCGGATATTTCCGTTTTCAGTTGTTGACATCCTTGCTTGATGGAAATATACTATCCTTGTTGTAAGGAGTTCATTATAGAAGTATTATACAACAAAAGGATCTTTCTTCCAACTCTTCAGTAGCCGAAAGCACCAAGGTGTTTTCGGGATTGTGCAACAGTCCCTTCTCGTAGAATCTAAGGTTGAGATCCATTTTCACACAGGAGAAGACTACCTATGACCTATAAAGCAAAACCTCGCCGCCCATTCATCACCCGACTCCTTTTCGCTTTTCTCGCCTCCTTCGCCGTCCTGGCGGTTTGCACCAAGAGTTCTTTTCTTTATCCCATGAACGACTGGGTGGATGTCAACTGCTTTTTCACGGTGGGCCGGGGGATCCTGCACGGGCTGACGCCTTACAAAGACCTGTATGAGCAGAAGGGACCGCTGGTTTACTTTTTGTTTGCCCTGGCGGGGATGGTTTCCGAGTCCTCCTATCTGGGCGTCTACCTGCTGGAAGGTCTCTTTTATGGGTGGTTTATGTATCTTGGCGGGCGGATCGCCGAAACGCTGTCCGGGATGAAAAACGCATTCTGGCTTTCCGTTCCGGTTCTGGCGGTGCTTGTTCCGCTGACGCCGGCTTTCTCACACGGGGCCAGTGCGGAAGAGTTCTTCCTGCCGGTACTGGCACTTGGGTTGCTGACCGTACTCAAAGCCATGCGCGAAAAGAGGCCGATCACGGACAGCCAGGGGTTTGGATTGGGCCTTTGCGCGTCTGCGGCGCTTTGGACGAAGTACACGTTCTGTGGACTGTTTGCCGGGCTGGCGCTGGCGGTGATCATCTGGTACCTGTTTACAAAGAGAGCGAAGCTGCTGCTCAGGCTGATCGGGTTTTTCCTGCTTGGCTGTCTGGCCCTGTCGGCGGCGGTTGTGGGCTGGTTCACGCTGAAAGGCGCGGTTTCCGACCTCTGGCAGGCGTATTTTGTTGATAACCTGGCCCAGTATTCGAAAAATATCAGGGGAGGCCAGTACGACGCTCCGCTGCCCAACCTGCTGAACAACCTGCCCTGGTCGATCCCTGGGGTGCTGGGCCTTGCTTGGCTGACGGTATATCTGAAAAAGTATGGCTGGGAAGCGATGGCTTCCTGGCTCGGCGCGGCGGGGCTGTTTGTGTTCACGTACTGGAGCGGACGGCGCTATCCCTATTACGCCCTGGTCCTGGCTGTGTTTGCGCCGTTGGGACTGGGCGCGGCCGGCGCACTGATCGGTTTCCTCACGAAAAATGTCAAGCCGCGGATCATGGCGGCGGTTTCGATTGCGTTCTCGTGTGCATGCCTTCTGGCAGGCCCTTGGGTTTGCCTGCAGGTGAGCCAGAACACCTATCTGATGGAAGTCCGGAAGGAAGACATGCCGCCCTATCGCTTTGCCGAAATCATCCGGGAGAGCGATGACCGGACGCTGCTCAATTACGGCTTCCTGGACGGCGGCTTTTACCTTGCCGCCGGGGTGCAGCCTTCCGAGCGATTCTTCTGCACGCTGAACATCGACCTGCCGGAGATGGAGGCGTCCCTGAAGGAAAGCATCGAGCAGGGAAAAACCGCTTTTGTCATCACCCGTTCAAGAAAACTGAGGAACAGCAAGGTTTATCAGCTGATTGATGAAGCCAGCCTGGAATTTGAAGGCAGGACCTGGGATTATTATCTTTACAGGCGGAATAATTTGGCTGAACCCACCCAGGCACCTGGCAGACGAAAGAATTAGCCCTTTGCCATTTGCCCGAAAAGAACGAATTCAATCTATTCTTTCACAATCACATGGGATTGTCATTTCCTGCCGTTTCTGATACAATATCGCCGAGTTTCAGAAACGGTTTTGGATATGGAGAAATGAGGTTCGCGCTATGGGTTCCTGTGATTGGGGCTTCGCGTTTGAAGCCATGAGGACATACCACGACACGGAATGGGGCGTGCCTGTGCACGACGACCGGCTCATGTTCGAACACCTGATGATGGAAGCCATGCAGTGCGGCCTGAGCTGGAGCCTGATGATCAAGAAACGGGAGATCTTCCGCGCCTGTTTTGACGGCTTCGATTATGACAAGATTGCCGATTATTCGGAGGCGGACGTTGAGCGCATCATGAACACCGAGGGCATGATCCGTTCCCGGCGCAAGATCGAGGCGGTCATCAACAACGCGCGGTGCTTCCGGAAGATCCGGGAAGAACGTGGCAGTTTCTGTGACTGGCTCTGGGCACACAGCGAAGGCAAGACCATTCTGTACGAAGGGCATGAGAAAGGCATCATTCCCGTCAGCAATGGCCTGTCGGACCAGATTGCGAAAGAGCTCAAAGCTTATGGATTCAAGTATCTCGGTACGGTAACCGTTTACTCGCATCTGCAGGCCTGCGGGATCGTCAATGACCATTGCGAGGCGTGCTTCTGTTACCGGCTGATCAACGAAAACCATCCCACAGTCCGGAAACCGAGATATATGGAGAAACCGTAGTGAAAACGAGAATAAAGAATGGTTGCCATTCGGGAGATGACGGCTTATGAGCTTTCGGCAGGATGTCGTGGATTATATCGAAAAGAAGTACCATCACGGGATTGAATACCTGTGGATGCGGTATCCTTCCTATGGCATCTTCCGTCATCAGGACAACCAGAAGTGGTACGCGCTGATCATGGACATTCCCCGGAGCAAGCTGGGGCTTGACGGGGACGCGGCCGTGGATGTGCTCAATGTGAAACTGAACGACCTCATGCTGCGGGATTTCCTTCTCCACCGGGACGGATTCTTTCCCGGGTATCATATTGCCAGGGGAAACTGGATTTCGGTTCTGCTGGACGGAACCGTTTCATTGGAGGAGATCTGCGGGCTGATCGATACCAGCTATCTTGCCACGGCGTCAGCCAAAACGAAGAACGCGATCCGTCCGCCGAAGGAGTGGCTGATCCCTTCCAACCCTGCCTACTATGACAGCGTCCATGCGTTTGATGATACGGATGAGATCCGGTGGAAGCAGGGAAACGGCATCAAAACGGGTGATACGGTCTTCCTGTATATCGGGGCACCATATTCCGCCATCTTCTATAAGTGCGTTGTCACGGAAACAGACATCCCCTATGAGTTCCACCGGGAGGGACTCACCATCCGGAAGCTGATGGGGATCCGACTTCTGAAACGGTATGATCCGGATCGGTTCACTTTTGAAAGGCTGAACCGGGAATACGGGATCTTCGTGGTGCGCGGGCCACGGGGTGTTCCGTACAAGCTGAGCGAAGCGCTGAACAAATGACGGAGGGATCAACATGAAGAAAGTCTTCTGTCTGATACTTGCCCTGATGATCATGGCGATCATGACCGGCTGCGCAAAGGAGCCGGAAGAGGAACCGGCGGTATCGCCGGGGTCGGTCGTGGTCGGGTTTTCACAGCTCGGTGCGGAGAGCTCCTGGCGGATCGCGAATACAGCGAGCATGGTGAGCGCGGCAGAGAGCTACGGCTTTGCTTTGATGATGGAGAACGCCAACCAAAAGCAGGAACTGCAGATCAAATCGATTCGTTCATTCATTGCTTCGCGCGTGGACGTGATTGTGTTCTCTCCGATCGTCGAGACCGGCTGGGACAACGTGCTCCGCGAGGCGAAGCAGGCGGGGATCCCGGTGATCCTGATGGACCGGATGATCGAGACCACGGATGACAGCCTTTACACGGCTTATGTCGGTGCGGATTTCTATGCAGAAGGGCGCAAGGCTGGCGAGTATCTGATTAAGAAAGCAAACGCCTTGGGCGCGGATCACCTGAACATTGTTGAGATCAGCGGAACGATCGACTCTACGCCGATGCGGGACCGCCAGCGCGGGTTTATGGATGTTATCAGCGGAGATACGCGGTTCACGGTGATCGACTCGATCTCCGGGGATTTCCTGCGGTCCAAGGGTGAGGAGTGCATGACGGACCTGCTGGCGCGCTACGGGGCGGACGGGATCGATGTCATCTATTCGCACAACGATTCGATGACGCTCGGCGCGCTGGACGTAATGGAACAGGCGGGCGTCAAGCCCGGACAGGACATCATCGTGATCTCCGTGGACGGGGAAAAAGAAGCTGTCCAGGCGCTGAAAGACGGAAGGGTCAACTGTATCGTGCAGTGCACACCGGCGCTGGGCGGATCGGTGATGTCCCTGATCCGGGGACTCGTGGTCAATCAGCGCACGATTCCGCGCGTGACCCATCCGGTCGAAGCGGTGTTCTCGGATTTCGACGATCTGACGGATCCTTCCGTGGAGGGATTTTAATTCATGCAGAAGAAAAAGCTGACCAGCATCTCTTCGCAGATCCGGCAGTCTGTCTGGTCTATTGCCGTGCTGCTGGTGATCCCGGTGGTGATCGGCCTAACGATGATGCTGACGTATGCGCAGCGGTACCAGGCCATGATCCAGCGGATGGACGCGGCGGCGGAACTGAAGCCGATCGTGGAGACCAACCTTGCGCGTGACCTGTTCAGCGTCACGGCGGGCAGGGTTTCGTTTCAGGAGAGTGGGATATCCGAACAGATCACCCAGGTCAATGAAACCCTGGAACACCTGCTCGCCGAGACAGACGGGACTCGGCAGGTCAACCTGACGATCGCCCGGCGTACCATGGACACCATGAGCCTTTACGCGGAGCAGGTCCGCGACGGCATGGAGGCGCACCGTCCCGTTAGTGAGATCGAGTCAATCGTGGATGAGGTATGGCAGGTTGGCGCGCTGGTGGACGACAAGATCGACGTCTTTATCGCGGAAGAGATTGCCATGGCAGCCCAGGCATCCAACCAGATCCGAACGGTTCTGATTATCACCGCCGCTGTCGAATGCCTGCTGCTGCTCTTCGCCCTCCTGCGCACGCGGTACGTGACGAACCGGCTGACCGCTTCGATCCACGAGGCCCTGCACAGCCTTGAGGAAACTGTACGCCGTATCGCGCAGGGGCAGTTCCAGGAGCGCGTTACGGACATGGAAGTCGCGGAGCTGCAGGACCTGGCGGATCAGATCAATATCATGGCGGCCCGTCTGGAGGGACAGATCGAAGAGATCCGCCAGAAACAGGAGCACCTGGCCAAGGCGGAACTGCGTACGCTGCAGGCGCAGATCAACCCGCACTTTCTATACAACACGCTGGACACGATCGTCTGGCAGGCCGAATCGGGCAAGGCCGAAGATGTCATTACCCTGACGCGGAGCCTGAGCGACTTCTTCCGGATCTCGCTCTCCGCGGGCGCTGACTGGATCCCGGTCGAGCAGGAACTCCGCCACGCGTCCGCCTATCTGAGCATCCAGAAGATCCGGTACCGCGATATCCTGAACTATGAGATGGACGTCGAGGGTGATCTGACCGACGCGTGGATCCCGAAACTGCTCCTCCAGCCTCTGGTGGAGAACGCGCTGTACCACGGGATCAAGACCCGCCGCGGCGGCGGTATGATCCGGATCGCCGTACAGCGAACGGAGAACAGGCTCAACTTTGCGGTGGAAGATACCGGACGGGGCATGACGCCTGAGAAGCTTGCGGAACTGCGGGCCATGCTGCAGGAAGAACCCGCCGTGCAGACGACGTACGAAGCCGAGCATTCCGGGTTTGGCCTGCGGAATGTGAACCTCCGGATCCGCCTGTACTATCGCCAGGAGGAAGGCCTGCGGATCGATGCGGATGACACGGGAACCACGGTATCCTTTGATGTCCCTGTCCTGACAAAGGAGGAGCTGGAGCATGATCAAGGTATTTCTGGTTGACGACGAGATCGCCATCCGCGAGAACCTGCGGAATTCTTTTCCGTGGGAGGAAGAGGGCTTTCAGTTGGTTGGCGAAGCGCCTGACGGCGAGATGGCCCTGCCGATGATCCGCGATCTGGAAACAGACGTCCTCCTGACGGATATCCGGATGCCCTTCATGGACGGGATCCGCCTGTGCGAGGAAGTCCAGCGGACCATGCCATGGGTCGAGCGGATCATCCTCTCGGGGTATGACGATTTCTCGTATGCGCAGCGGGCGATTTCCCTCGGCGTCCGGGAGTATCTTCTGAAGCCGGTGACTTCCCAGGAACTTCGGCAGGCGCTGAACCGCGTGCGCCAGCAGATCGAAGAAAAGCGCCACGACCGTGAGCGCCTCTCCGACCTGAGCCGGCGGGTGTCCTCCGGAAATCAGTTTTTGCGGGACAAGCTTCTGGCGTCGCTGTTCACGGACGAGGGCGACCTCGCGGACGACGACGCGCTGCTCCGGCAGATGCGGTCCCTCGGCGTTAACCTGACGGCGGGGTGTTATGCTGTGATTGACATTTCGTTTGACGCGGAGGGGGAGGAGCGGACGGCCTGCCGTGCGGCGCTGAACGGGATCGCGGAGGTCAGCGGCGGATGTGTTTTCGTCTGCAGCGCGCCGCACGGCGCCCGGGCGTTGGTCCTCGGGGACAGCCACGCGGACACCGAAGAACGGGCTTATTCGTTTGCGGAGTCTGCGATTCACCTGCCGGAACTGATCCCGCAGCAGCAGCTTCTCCTGACCATCGGTGAGACGGTTGATGACTTCCACGCGATCCGGAAGAGCATGAGGTCCGCGCGCCACATCCGGCATCTGCAGCGGGCGGGCGGTCAGAAAGGTCGGCGTATCGCGGGTGTAAATGAGATCTTGAGCGATCCGATGTCCCTGTCCGAGACAGAACTCAGTCCGCTGTATGAACGTCTGCAGCAGACTTCGGAAGAAGACGTAGAAGCTATCCTGACGGAATACACCGCGACCATGGATCCGTCTCTGGCGCTGGGCTATCTGCGTGTCGCGGCGCTTCTGGCGGCGCAGCGCATGATCCATGAGGCCGGTGGTAACCCGAGGGAAGTCCTGCAGGAGGATGAGGTCACGGAGGCATTGCGCACCGAGGGGGAAGCTGGATTCCACTGCCTGGCGGAACTCCTGCGGAAAGCAATGAAATTCCGGGATGACAGCGGATCGGGCCGGGGAAGCAGCGCGGTCAGCATCGCGCGCGCCTTCCTGAGCGCGCACTTCTCGGATCCGAACCTGATGCTGCAGGATGTGGCGGATACCGTTCATCTGTCACAGAGTCATTTTTCAACGCTCTTCTCCCAGGAGACCGGGCTGACGTTCACACGCTACCTGACCGCCCTGCGTATCGGAAAGGCGAAGGAACTGCTCACCACGACCCAGCTGCGCACGTCCCAGATCGCATTCGATGTCGGCTACAACGACGCCCACTATTTCAGCTATCTGTTTAAGAAAACCACGGGTCTGACCCCCAGTGAATTCCGCCGGGGTTCGGGTGAAGAAGAAAATCAACCGTAATCAAAAGATTTTCAACTTATTCAGGGCGCAGTATTTGTACAATCAGGAAGAATTCAAACCAAATTGATAATTCTCTGTATTTCCAAATCATGGGGTTGCTTCTATAATAACGGTAACAGGCGAAAGCCGAGTATGAGACTATGGAGGTAATCCCATGAAAAAACTGTTTGCCCTGCTTCTGGCGCTTGTCATGATCTGCGCCGCGACCGCCGCGCTGGCGGACGGCATCAAGGTCGGCATTGTCAACAACCCGCCGTCTGAGTCCGGCTATCGCGCCGCGAACGTGAAGGACTTCGAGACCTGGTTCTCTGCCGAGAACGGCTATGAGACCACCACCTACTACAGCCTCAAGAACGACGAGCAGCTGAGCGCCGCCCGCAAGTTCATCACCGACGGCGTGGACGTCCTGCTGATCTCCGCCGCTGAGACCACCGGCTGGGACACCGTCCTGAAGGACGCCAAGGAAGCCGGCATCGTTGTTTTCCTGTTCGACCGTATGATCGACTGCGATCCCGACCTCTATGAGGCCGCTGTCGTCTCCAACATGGCCGAGGAAGGCTACACCGCTGTGAACTGGCTGCTGGGCCTGGGCCTTGACGAGTACAAAGTCGTGCACATCCAGGGCGCTATGGGCAGTGACGCCCAGCTGGGCCGCACCGGCGCTCTCGACGAGCAGTTCGAAGCCGGCACCATGACAAAGGTTGTGCAGCAGACCGCGACCTGGGACGAAGGCGAAGCGAAGCGCATTGTTGAGTCCGTTATCAACTCCGGCGCTGACTTCAACGTGATCTATGCTGAGAACGACGGCATGGCCCGCGGCGCTGTGGCGGCCCTGGACGAGGCTGGCATCACCCACGGCGTGAATGGCAAGGTCGTTGTCATGGGCTTTGACTGCAACAAGTGGGCTCTCCGCGAACTGCTGGCCGGCAACTGGAACTATGATGGACAGTGCAGCCCCTTCCAGGCTGAAGAGATCCACAACATGATCCAGACCCTCCTCAACGGCGGCGAGATCGAAGGCCTGAACGAGAAGAAGCAGAAGATCTCCGTGGAGCAGGGCTTTGACGCCCGTGAAATCACTGAGGACATCATCAACACCTACGGCCTCGGTGACTGATCGGATCAACCTAATCTGAATCCACAATAGGATGCGCGGTATGGGACGATGGAGCGATCCGCGTTCCATACCGCGTATTTTGATAGAAAGAGGCGAAGCACCGGATGGAGAACGGAATTGTGTTGACCATGCGGGGGATTTCCATATCGTTCCCGGGCGTCAAGGCGCTGGACCATGTGGACTTTACCCTGCGGCAGGGAGAGATCCACGCTCTGATGGGGGAGAACGGCGCAGGCAAATCGACCCTGATCAAAGTGCTGACCGGTGTCTACGCCAAGGATGAGGGTACCATCGAGCTCGAAGGAGTTCCCGGTACCGTGAACATCCATTCTCCCCAGGAGGCACAGAAGCTTGGCATCAGCACGGTCTACCAGGAGATCACCCTTTGTCCGAACCTTTCGGTGGCCGAAAACCTGTATATCGGCCGGCGGGAAGGCATTTCGGTCCCCTGGCGGAAGATGTTCAAGGATGCGGGTGTCCTGCTGGACAGCCTGGGCATTCCGGCGCGCCCGAAGCAGATGCTCGGCACCTGCTCTCTTGCGGTGCAGCAGATGGTCGCGATTGCGCGTGCGGTGGACACACAATGCAAGGTGCTGATCCTCGACGAGCCGACCTCCTCCCTGGACGAAAAAGAAGTCGAGATGCTCTTCAAGCTGATGCGGGACCTGAAAGCCCGCGGGGTCGGCATCATCTTTGTCACCCACTTCCTTGAGCAGGTCTATGAGGTCAGCGACCGCATCACCGTGCTGCGCAACGGCGAACTGGTGGGCGAGTTTGAGACGGCCTCCCTGCCCCAGGTGGAGCTGGTGTCCAAGATGATGGGCAAAGAACTGGAGGGCCTCAAAGAAGTCGCCCAGCATCACGAGGCCGAAGAAGGCGCCGAAGAGCCGGTTCTCTATAAAGCAGAGAGTCTCTCCAGCAGCGAAGCCAAACCCTTTAACTTCAATATCCGGAAGGGCGAAGTCAACGGCTTTACAGGACTGCTGGGCTCCGGACGCAGCGAATGTGTCCGCGCGATTTTTGCCGCGGACCGTGTGACCGGCGGCAAGGTGGAGATGGAGGGCAAACCCGTCCGCATCAACAGCCCGATCCGCGCGATGAAGAACGGCATCGGGTATCTCCCGGAGGACCGCAAACGCGACGGCATTATCGCGGATCTTTCGGTCCGGGAGAACATCATCCTGGCACTGCAGGTCATGAAGGGCTTCTTCCGCCCCTTCAGCCGGAAGCAGGCGGAAGCATTTGCGGATGAGTACATCAAAGCCCTTGACATCAAGACGGCATCTTCCGATACGCCGGTCGGCTCCCTCTCCGGCGGCAACCAGCAGAAGGTCATTCTGGCCCGTTGGCTGCTGACCCATCCGCAGTACCTGATCCTGGACGAACCCACCCGCGGCATCGATATCGGCACCAAGACCGAGATCCAGCGCCTGGTGCTGAAGCTGTCGCAGGAGGAGGGGATGAGCATCACCTTCATTTCCTCGGAGATTGAGGAGATGCTCCGCACTTGCTCGCGTCTGATCGTGATGCGCGACCGCCACGTTGTGGGTGAGCTGACCGGAGATCAACTGACGCAGAGCCATGTGATGCATACCATCGCGGGAGGAGGGCAAGAGCATGCGAACTGACAGAAAAGCATCCGGAAGCGGCAGCCCGAACGCTTTTGTCGGGTATATCCGGAAAAACAAGCAGCTGTTGATTCCGCTATCCTTTCTGACCATCCTCCTGTTGATCAATGTGATCATGAGTGCGATCGCCGGTATGAATTTCTTCAACATCTGGCTGGAAGAGAACGGAACGTTGCACGGATATCCGATCAGCATCCTGAACCGGGCGACACCGCTTCTCGTCATCACCTTGGGCATGACGCTTGTCACGGCAGCTTGCGGCGGACAAGACATTTCCGTCGGTGCGCTGACCACGATCGCAGGCGCAACTTTTTACCGGGTGATTTCAATCGGCGGGTATACCAATCCATGGGCAATTTTGCTGGGGTTTGTCCTGTGCTGCATTGTCACGATGCTGTTTGGGGCTTTTAACGGAACGCTGGTCTCAGTTTTCCGGATCCAGCCCATGATCGCCACGCTGATCCTCTTTTCCTGCGGTCGCAAGATCGCAAACTGGATCGCGAACGTTGACGAAGCCGTAATCGACAGCGCACCGGTGAAGGAGCTCGGCTCGTACCTGCCCGGAGTTGCGGTTCCGACACCGCTTCTGATCGGCCTGGTCGTCGGAGTGATCTTCTTCCTCATGATGAAACTGACAAATATCGGAATGTATGCGCAGTCGGTGGGCATTAATCAGAGCGCGGCAAGGCTCAACGGTATCAACCCCACGATGGTCAAGCTCCTGACGTTCATCATCCTCGGCGCTTGCTGCGCTGTGGCGGGTTTTATCCGTACATGTGATATCCAGAAGGTCAGTTATGAGACGCATCTGCAGGATATTGAGATGGATGCGATTCTCGCTGTCGCGATAGGCGGCAACAGCCTTGGCGGCGGCAAGTTCTCACTGGTCGGGTCCGTGCTGGGTGCTTACACTCTTCAGACCCTGAGTACCACGCTGGACCGCTTCAACATCAAATCGACGGATATCAAGGCATACAAGGCGATCGTGATTATCCTGCTGGTGGTGATCGGCTCGGATACCGTCAAGAAGATGATTTCGCGTCTGATCAGCAAGAGCAAGATCAAAAAAGCCGGAATCAACGGTGAGCATGACCAGACGAACAAGCTGACGGAAGAGGGGGCGTAAAAAGATGACACTGAACCAGCCCGTGAGAGTTCGGCGCCGTCGTGAGCCGCTCTCGGATTCCATGCTTCTGATGCTTGTGGCCATTGGCTTTTTCATCGTCATTTACGGTCTGTCCATGCTTTTCCTCGGCACAGGATTCAGACGGCCGGCCAGATTCATAGACGACATTCTCAATCAAAATTCCTATCTGATCATTATTGCGTGCGGCCTTTCGGTCGTCATGATCACCGGCAGTATCGATATTTCTGTCGGCGGTGTGGTCGGATGTGTGTCCATGTTCTGCGCGGTCTTTCTCAGCAATGGGATCTTTCCCGCGGCGGATATGGCGCCGGAGGTCCGCATTGTGCTTGCGGCGCTGTTTGCCATCATTATCGGATTGGCTTTCGGCATGATACAAGGCGCAATGATCGCATATCTTGACATTCAACCGTTTATCGTCACGCTGGCAGGTATGTTCTTCTCCCGCGGCCTGACGACGATGATCAGCAAGGAGAATGTCAGTCTTTCCAAGTACGCGCCTGAAGTCAACGACCTTCTCTCCAACCGCTTCTCCCTGTGGTTTGGTGAGATGGAAGAGAAAGGCCTCGGCAAGAAAAAGGCTCTGTATCCGGTGATGACACATGCGGAGTACTTTATCATTGTGGCCATCGTGATTGTTGTGATCGTGGCCATCATGCTGCATAAAACAAAGCTGGGCCGGAATTTCTATGCCGTCGGCGGCAACCGCCAGAGCGCGCTGATGCTGGGCGTCAATGTTCGCAAAACCCGTTTCCTGGCGCATGTGATCAGCGGCGTGCTGGCGGGAATCGGCGGATTCGTCTACCTCTGGAACACAAAAGCGGGAAATATCTTTGGTGCGACGCAAGCGGAGATGCAGGCGATCGCATCCTCGATAATCGGCGGTACATTGCTGACCGGCGGCGTGGGAAATGTGATCGGCACTTTCTTCGGTGTGCTGATCCTGGCAACGATCCGGCTCATTGTCCCGGATGTCGGCAATCTGCCCGGGATGGATTGGCTGAAAAAGCCCTATTGGCAAGACATTTTCAACGGTATCGTCCTCTGCCTGTTCATCGTCATGCAGAGCATTCTGCTGAAGGTTCGCGGTGTTCTTGCCGGCAAGCGGAGTGAGCGTGAACAAGTGATAACTGCTTGACATATTTGAAAATGCCACGATCAAAAAGAGCCAGTTCACTTCGAGCTGGCTTTTTCGATACACTGATATAGGGCAAGATAAGAAACTTCCTTATCCCGTTTCAAAACACTATCATCCAAATCCCCACCCACTGGAGCACTGCCCCAGCCAGCACAAAGAAGTGCCAGATGAAGTGCGCGCCCTTGGTTTTGCGGACGAAGGGGATCATGCCGAGGGTGTAGGCCAGGCCACCGGAGAGGATCAGCCAGAACAGGGCCTGGGAGCGGTTCCACATCATGGGGACGAAGACGATCGCGCTCCACCCGATGGTGAAGAACAGCGCGAAGTGCAGGCCGCGCGCCACCATGGGCCCGAAGACACCGACGAAGGTGATCCCCGTAGCGATCAGCGCCCACATGACCACGCACAGGACGATGCCAAGCGTCCCGCCGACGAAAAGCAGCAGGATGGGTGTGATCGTGCCTCCGATCAGCAGGTAGATGGAGCTGTAATCAAAGCGACGCCAGATGCGTTTCACGGTCGAACCAGCCCGGAAGGCGTGGTAAAGGCAGCTCATCAGGAACATGAGCAGCAGGCATCCGCCATAAATGGACGCGGAGAAGACCTTGAGCCCTGTATCCGCTTTCAGGAGGAGCAGCACCAGCGCCACCACGCTCAGGGCGGCTCCGGCACCGTGGTTGACGCTGCAGCCGATCTCTTCGAGCAGGGGCCGCTTCGGCGGTTCGGAGAGCGCCCGGCGGTAGGCTTTGCGTTCCTGCCGTGCCGCTTTCTTTTCAAGGTGTTCTTCCCGTTCTTCGGGGGTCCATTCCTTGCGAATGGCTTTTTTCTTTTCTTTCAGCGCTTTCTTTTTGCGCTTGTAGTCCGCTTTGGCTTCCTCCAGTTCGGTTTCCACCGCCTGGAGACGCTTCTTGCGGGCGTCATGAGAGTCGCTCATGGGTTCGCTTCCTTTATGTCTTATCGGATGGTCGATTACTTGCTTCTTTGCCGCTTTATCAGAGGCGTATATCAATTTTCAACAACGTTTTTCAAAATCCTCTATTTCTGCAATAGAAAAAGAAATTATCGCAATACAACAAAAACTGCTTGACATGCGAATAATTGTGTTGTATTCTGTAACCGTAAACCATGACTGGGAGGAATTAATATGAACCAGAAAAAGCTGTCCGCCTGGCTGAAAGCCATTGTCATTGTGATTGGGATATGTGGACTGATCGTTTACTTCTACATCCTGCCTGATTGCGGGTCGGTTTTTCGGGAAAAATACCCTGAGTTTGCCTCATGGCACTGGCCGTGGATGATCTTCCTTTGGATCACAGCGATCCCGTGTTTTGCGGTACTGGCGCTGGGATGGCGGGTTGCGGTGCACATTGGGGAGGACCGCTCGTTCTCAATGGAGAACGCACGGCTTTTGCAGAGAATCGGGTGGCTTGCTGCCGGGGATACACTGTTCTTCTTCATAGGGAACATCGTGTTCTTACTCCTGAGCATGAATCACCCGGGCATTCTGCTGGCGTCGCTTATGATCTGCTTCGTGGGCGTTGCCGTGACGGTGGCAGCGGTCTGCCTGTCCCACTTGGTGCGCAAAGCGGCGGATCTGCAGGAGCAGAGCGACCTGACGGTGTGAGGAGGGCAGCGGCATGGAAGGCGAAATCATTTTCAACATCGACGTGATGCTGGCCAAGCGCAAGATGAGCGTAACGGAACTGGCGGACCGCGTGGGCATCACGCTGGCCAACATGTCCATTCTCAAAACCGGCAAGGCCAAGGCGGTAAAGGTTTCGACCATGGCAAAGCTTTGCGAGGCTCTGGATTGCCAGCCGGGGGATTTGTTTGAGTATCGGAAGGGAAAACAGTCATGAAAAGGAGACGGATTTATTGCATACTGATTATTTCGGGACTGCTTTTCTCTGCATGCGCCGCGCTTGCGAAACCGATTCCGGCGGGATTTGTCAGCAAAGAAGAACACTTTGATCCTCATGGGTTCCAAGATTACACAGATTATTGCAAATATCAATACACATCGACAGAACCATTCCGGAAAGACACAAGATATCATTTTATCACAGATGATGAGATCGAGAACGTATCGGGATATTTTGAAGATTTCTATAGATGGATGAAAACCGAAAACCGCCTTGATGAGTATGATTTCAACCAGACATGTATTTCTGCGGGAGATTATGTACTGATTAAAACCAAGGAAGGCGAGCCGATTGGCGATAGCTATTATGAGAAGTATGACAATTACACACTGTATTTCTTTGATACTGAATCCCTGACACTCTTTTACATTCACAATAATACGTGATCATTAATCGATTCAATTATTTGCAAGAAAAACGTTGAGGAAGAATAGATGAAATCAAAAACAACATTCAGCAAATCCTTTATTATATATCTTATCATTGTCTGTGCTTTTCTTGTTGTTTCAGTCACACTCTTAATCAAGCATAAAGATGAATGGCTGAGTGCATCAATTCTATTCAGATCGGACTTTCACTCTTCCGAGTATAGTAAAGCCCAGATTCAGGACTACTATAATTCGAACTCTGAACAGATCGATGATATTGCAGAGACCATCTGGAGAGCTTATAGAGATGACGTTGGTTTCGGCCTATACGCTGATCCAAACATGGATCGTTTCAATTCATATGGGTTTCATTACACCTATGATTTTGACAGGTTTTTACCGCTGTTTGATGAGACACAATTGCGGTTCTTTAGGTCAATGCTGAATGAGCTCGAACCATGTTACATTGTTCTTATTGAACCGTCATACTATGCGAACGATGAAACATGTGCACCCGCTGTTGCCCTATGGTATCACTGTACAGACGATCGACAGAGAACATTTTCTTATGCTTATATCAGAACGATCAAAGATCTCCCTGAAGCAGACAAGGAAAAAGCATTGCAACAACAAGCCCGGAATATCACTGAAGAATTTAGCGGTGAAGCTATGAAAATCAAAGATGGCCACTGGTGGATGGTTGATTAGGCAGGGAATCTGTTTGAGTATCGGAAGGGGAAATCGCCATGAAACAAGAATCGTATGCCAATACTGAATCCTCGAATTAAACTTTGCGCATGCAGGAGTCATATATGCGAAAAGGAATTCGAAGGGCTTTGCTCATTGCGTTATTCGCTCCCATTGTTTTGATCTTGTGCTTGTTAGGAGTATTGATCTATGAACTGATTCATGCAAATACAGCAGAAATCAAAGATGAAACTGTTTGTAAACTTATACAGTTTCATTTTGACATTGAGATTCCGGATTCATCGACATTCATGTATAAACACTATGGCACAAACATCAGGGAAGAATTCTTCACGATTATTGTCCGATGCGACGATGGTGACATAAAACGAATAATAATTGAGAAGACAGACACACGCCTGTCATTATCTGAACTGAAAGAAGTAATCGGCGAAAACGCATTCAATATGTTGGCTGATAATGGATATACGGATTTCTATGTTTACACCCAATATGACGAAATTGGTTTATGTACCTATTTGATCGCAGTATCAACAGATCAACCGCTGATCCTGTTTAACTACGACCCGTAACGGTTCACGGCAGGCTCCCCTCTCTTGAAAGGAGAGGGGTCGGTGGTGAGGTTCAGAAAGCCCAGCACCAAGGACGGTGCTGGGCTTTGCGTTATTCAATTGGATTGGTCGCGATCATTGGCTTTACCTGCGCTTGAGAACCTCCTGCAGGACAAAGGCGGATGCGATGTTGTTCGGAGTAAAGTTCAGAACCGGCTTTTTTGTCGGGGTTGGCTGCGTCGCTTTCCCCTTCAGGGACTGGTTGATGACTTCCTCCGAATGCGCGCTCGGCATATCGACTTCATGGTCGAAACCGTGATCATGGGGATCGGAGCCCTCGGTGCCGTCGTCGGCGAAGAGGCTGCCGTCAAACATCCCGCTGTGGTCGTGGAGGGTTGGCTGCAGGGTGGACCGCATCGGCGTTTGTTCGCGCGGGGGCAGGACGGAAGCGGGCTTGGTTTGCTTTGCCTGGGCCTGATTCTGCCTGGCCTTTTGCTGCTGCTGGTTCTGTGCCTGCTTTTTCGCCTGGTTGAACGAAGCGATCGTCGGGATCACGACAAGGAACAGTACAATGATCGGAAGGATATCTCCCATGGTGCACCTCCTCTCAAAGAATGGGGGTCAGGGGCACCCGTCAGTTCGCGTTTGTCTGCGGATTTCCGCTGGCTTTTGCGATGGATTCGCGCATTTCGGTGTCGGCAATGGTGTTCTTCATCTGGTAGTAATCCAGGACACCGATCTTGCCTTCGCGCAGGGCGGTGGCCATGGCCTTTGGCACTTCGGCTTCGGCCTCGACAACCTTGGCGCGCATCTCCTGGACGCTCGCTTTCATCTCCTGCTCGTGGGCAACGGCCATGGCGCGGCGTTCCTCGGCCTTCGCCTGGGCGATCCGGCGGTCGGCTTCGGCCTGGTCCATCTGGAGCTGGGCACCGATGTTGCGGCCGACGTCCACGTCCGCGATGTCGATGGACAGGATCTCGAAGGCGGTGCCGGCGTCAAGGCCCTTGCTCAGGACGGTGCGGCTGATCAGGTCAGGATTCTCCAGAACCTGCTTGTGGGTCTCGGCGGAGCCGACGGTGGTGACGATACCCTCGCCGACACGGGCGATGACGGTCTCTTCACCTGCGCCGCCGACGAGGCGCTCGATGTTCGTGCGGACAGTGACCCTGGCCTTGGCGCGGAGCTCGATGCCGTCCTTCGCAATGGCGGCGACGACCGGGGTCTCGATGACCTTCGGCGTTACGGACATCTGTACGGCTTCAAACACGTTGCGGCCGGCCAGGTCGATGGCGCAGGCCTTTTCAAAGGCCATGGGGATGTTCGCGCGCTGTGCGGCGATCAGGGCGTTGATGACGCGGTCCACATTGCCGCCGGCAAGGTAGTGAGTTTCGAGCTGGGTGATGTTCAGCTTCAGACCGGCCTTGGTCGCCTTGATCAGCGGATAAACCAGCTTTTCGGGTTTGATGCGGCGGACCTTCATGCCGATCAGGGAGCGGAAGGAAATGTGCACGCCGCTGGCGACGCTGCGGATCCACATGCCGAACGGGATGAACTGGCCGATGATGATGAGAAGGATGAGTACGGCACCGATGATGATGAAGGGAGTGTAGACGCCCATGATGATGTCCTCCTTTATTTGGTTAATGGTTTGTTATAGTGACTTGGGTTGTCCGTCAGGCGCTGACGGGGCGGACAAAGAGCTTGCTGCCTTCGACGCGCATGACCTTGACCGGGGTTTCAGGCGGGATGAACTCCCCGTCCGAGAGGACGTTGAGCCGTACACCGTCGAATTCCGCGACGCCGGTGGGGCGCAGGGTGGTACGGGAAATGCCCTCCTTGCCGAGGAAAACCTGCATATCGTCGCTGGCGACATAGCCAGCTTCGGTGGCCTCGGTAGCCCGGAGGACAAGGTCGCTCTGGCTGATCTTTCCTTTGGCTGCCGATCGCAGCGAGAAGGTCAGCGCGACCGCGGCTGCGCTCAGGGCCACCAGGGCCAGGATGGCGGCTGGCATGGTGCCTTCGCGGTTATACATCAGCACGACAGCGGCGATCTCGAGTCCGACGCCGGAGATCCCGGCAAGCCCGAACCCCGGCATGAATGCCTCCAGCACGAGCAGACCGACACCGACCAACGCACAGATAATGGCCGGAAGGTTTTGTCCGATAAATTCCAACATGGTATCCCTCCCCTCATATCCGAGGATGATTTGTTCTGACAGTGCCACCATAGCACAGAACGGCTCATTGTGCCAGTTTCTTTGCTTCAAAACAGCGTTTGGGTGTCTGAAATGTCACTTAACCTCTCTTGTGGCTCCCCAGCTTGCTGGGGAGCTGGCACCGCGAAGCGGTGACTGAGGGGCTTCCCTTTCAGCACAGAGTTGTCAAATCAATACAGATGGGCTATAATGCGACTGTCACACAATCTGGCCTGTCCAGGGCCGTTCCGAAGGATGATCAGTCATGTACGCCTATTGCCTGTTTTGCCAGACGCAGAAATGCCAGGTGATCGCTTCGATCCTGGAAGGCAATGTCGTGAACCGCGCGTTTTCACCGCTGGTGCTGCAGAGGCATCGCAAGCAGGGGAAGATCGAGGAAGTGTTTGTGCCGTTCCTGCCGGGGTATGTGTTTCTCTATTCGGAAGAGCCGCTGAAGGAATTCATCGAACTTCGCCGCATGGATGGGGTGATACGCGTCCTGACCTACGGAAACGGGGAGACAGCGCTCGAGGGTGCGGACTATGCGTTTGCGATGGATCTCTATGCCCGTGACGGCCGCATCGGCGCGATGAAGGTCCTGAAAGCCGGGGACAAAGTCCGCATCGAGGATCCGCTGTTCAAGGGCTTCGAAGGAGAAGTCCTTCAGATGGATCGCCGGAAGCAGCGGGCACAGATCAAGTTCAAATTTGACAACACCGAGCGTACGGCGTGGCTGGCGTGTGATATCGTGTTCCTGCAGAACGAAGAGAAACTGCCGGAGGCAATGACTGAAAGCGAATCATGATCCTTTGGCGGGGGAGGTTCCTCCGCTTTTTCATTGCCATACAATCAGAAAGCCGCTCCGGAGAGCGGCTCGAATCTCAGATCATTTCAGGATCAATCGTCGTAAACCCAGACTTCCTTGTGATTGACCTCATAGTGTCCGTACCAGGAAGGCCAATCGTCGGGGTTGTATTCGCTCGTGGGAATACCGTCGGGCGTGTCCAGGACTTCCTTCTGGAGGTGGACTTTTTCTTCACTCTCTTCCCAGGTCCAGCTGTACTCGGGCAGGGAATTTCCGTCGCCGTCGACACCGGCTTCAAACTGTGCCTTGGTCACGACCGCCACGTCTTCGCCGTGGTTGACGTAGGTCATCTGCACATACTTGATATAGCCGTTTTCGGGGACTTCGATCTCACTGTCGGGTGTGCTCCATTCGACCCACCAGGGCGCAACCTGGTGAGAAGGCCTGCCGGGTTCTTCTTCACCCTGTTCTCCGTTGCTTTCGTTTCCTTCCTCAGGCTGTTCCCGGACATACAGCGTCTTTCTGGAACCGTCGGGCAGGATCTGATAGACCCAGGTGGGCATGCCATTCATGGCGAAGCGTGCGTGGATCGAAGAGCCGTTGCGGTAATCTTCCTTGATCTCGTCCACATAGGGCACGAAACGTCCGACGCTGTTGCCCTCAAACTTGACCAGGATGGTGGTGCCGATGGAGGGACCGTTGCCGAAGTATTCGCTGCCGGCATTCTTGAGGGTCAGTTCGGCCAGATCGCCAAACTGGTTGTACTTCACGTCGGTGCCGTCTTTCAGAACCACATCATAGGCGTAGTCCATCTCATAGAAGCCGGTGCCAGACCAGGTGCAGGTGCCCTCATCGTCATAAGTGGAATTGGCCCAGAAGCCATAGCCCGGGGACTGTTTGTGGGCGGTCATGTCCGCGGTTGCTTCGGTGTGCTCGGGGCTGGCCCAGGTCACATCATTCCAGGTCCAGTCATGCCCGTCGCAGAAGACGACGGCCATCCAGTCCACAGACTCGGAGAACGTGATGGTCTGGGTGACGCCGTCATTCTTGCAGTGCATGGTCGGAAGGGCAGGGATTTCGGGGATGTCCAGGTCTTTGACATTCTCCGGGATCGTCACGGCGGACGCCGCAGCCGCGATGCACAGAAGCGCTGCAAGCGCCAAAACAAGAACCAGGATCTTCTTCATTCAGTTTTCCTCCTCACAGTTTCTGTTTCATTAACAGACTAATGAAACTGGCTTGATTTTATCACTGCGTGGTCCGATTGTCAACAGACAGCGCAGGAATTTCAGCGTTCTTCCGGCCTGATTTTGAGCGGGTTTTAGCTGCTGCAGCCTGCGGTTTTCCGGGGTTCGGACGCACGTAGGTCAGCGGGCGGCTGGCGGATGCGGCAGCGGGATCCAGGGGGTCAAAAAAGATCCGGTCTGTCGTCAGGCTTAGGGTGCCTGTAGACCCTCGAACGCTCTTCTTCTCCAATAAGAGACGAATAAGCTTTTCGTTCAGTGCAGGCCCGCCGCCGCGGGTCAGGCCGTCTTTCCAAAGGGTGAATGCGCAGGCTTTCTCGCTGCATCCAAAGGCAAGGTCACTCTCGGTCACGGTGCCTTTCCCGCACACCGGACAGGTGCAGCCTTCCAGCTTTTTGGCTTTGTAGCCCTTTGTACGGACTTTTCCTCTTTTGGTATCTTCCGGGAAAGCGACATTCGGGCTTTTGTCACGGGCGTATTCAACCAGGAAAGAGCTCAGCCGGCGGATGCCCTCCATGAAGCGATCGCTGTCCTGTTCTCCGTGGGCGATTTTGTCCAGAGCCAATTCCCATTTCCCTGTGGTCTCGGCAGAGGTGAGCTCGCTGGGCATCACGTCGATCAGCCGAACGCCCTTGTCTGTGGCCAGGAGGCTTTTGCGCTCGCGCTTCACATACCCGACCTGGATCAGCCGCTCGATGATGGCGGCGCGGGTCGCGGGTGTGCCGATGCCGCTGCCCTTCATCTGTCGGACAATGGCCTCGTTGTCGGAATCCCGGCCCGCGTTCTCCATGGCGGCCAGGAGGCTGGCATCGTTCATCTGGGCCGGCGGCTTGGTGCTGTCCTCCCGGACCTTTGTGTCCTTCACGACCCGCTGATCGCCCTGTTTCAGCGGTGGAAGCTCGGCTTCTTCTTCCTCATCGGCATTCTTCTTTTTCCGTTCGGCGCGTCCATGCACAGAGGCGGGGAAGGCCCGCCAGCCTTCTTGGATTACTGTTCGTCCGCGGGTGCGGAAGGTTTCATCTTCGGACTTTGTGATGACCGTCGTCGCGTCATAGACATAGTCCGGATGGAAGGTCGCCAGGAGCCGCCGCGCCACTAGGTCGTAAAGGGCGCGCTCGTCCGGGGTAAAAGTTTCCGGGTTGACCCGGTTCGCGGTGGGAATCAGGGCATGGTGGTCGGTGACCTTGGAGGCATCCACGGTGCGTGGGGAGACGGGGAGCTTGCCGTTCGGCAGGGCACCGGGGACCAGGGACTGGTAGGCCTCGGGCAGGAGGTGCAGGGTCTGCACGACCTTCGGGATCATGTCCGGGGGCAGGTAGCGGCTGTCCGTGCGCGGATAAGTGAGGGCTTTGCGCTCCTCATAGAGGGACTGGGCCAGCTTCAGCGTCTTGTCTGCGGTAAAGCCGAGGATGCTGTTGGCGTCGCGCTGCAGGCTTGTCAGATCGTAGAGTTGGGGCGGAGCGGTCTTTTTTCGCTGGGTCGTCGCACTGACGACCACGGCGGGTTTTCCCTTCACCCTTGCGGCGATGGCTTCAGCAGCTGCCTTATCTTTCAGGCGGTTGTCGGGCGTCGCCTTTGGAGAGAACCACATCCCCTGGTAATCGCCGAAATCGGCGGTCAGCACGGCATAGGTCTCTGGCTTGAACTGCTCGATCTCCCGGCGTCGCCGCACGAGCAGGGCGAGGGTCGGCGTCTGGACGCGGCCAACGGAAAGCAGGGCGTCATACCGAAGGGTGAACGCCCGGCTGGCGTTCATACCGACCAGCCAGTCCGCCTCGCTCCGGCAGCGGGCCGAGGCATAGAGGCCGTCGTAGTCCGCACCGGGCCGGATAGACCGGAATCCCTCGGCGATCGCTTCGTCCGTCATGGAGGAGATCCACAGCCGTTGGACAGGCTTGCGGCATTTCGCCATTGTGTAGATATAGCGGAAGATCAATTCGCCCTCACGGCCTGCGTCGGTGGCGCAGATGATGCCTGTGGTCTCGGGAGCGTTCATCAGCGCGCTGACGATCTTGTACTGGTCCCGTGTGCCGGGGATGACCTTCAGCGGAATATCGTCCGGCAGGATCGGGAGAGTATCAAAGGTCCAGCGCTTGTATTTCGGGTCCAGCTCGTCCGGTTCCTTCAGCGTTACCAGATGGCCCACCGCCCAGGTGACGGTGTATTCATCCCCGATCAGGCAGCCTTCGCCCCGGTCCCTGCAGCCCAGCACCCGTGCGATGTCTCGTCCTACGCTGGGCTTCTCCGCGACGACGAGAACGCGGCTTCTCTCTGCGGCCATGGGAACGCCTCCTTTCGTCTCCATGCTATCACAAAGGCGGGAAAAGGGCAAGGCGGATATGCCTGTGAAAATGACTTGACAACCTAACTCCATCCGGCTAAGATGGACGGGAAAGCAGACCAACCATGCCCACCGAAAGAAGGAAACAACCATGCGCAGATTGTTTGCGATTGTCCTTTCGCTTCTCCTCCTCTGCACAGCCATTCCAGCCTTTGCTGATACGCAAACCTTCCTTATGGCCGGCTGTGACACATACTATTACACAAGAAACTGGTCCACCAATGCATTTTTTTCTCGGATGGAGGAACGCACGGGGGTCGGCTTCACTTTCAATCAGTTTGGTGATCTGACCAGGTTTTCCGAGTGGAAGGCTGGACTGACGAAGAATAGCGCAGACCTGCCGGATGTGCTGTTCAAAGCGTGCCTTTCCGACGCGGAAATCCGAACCTTGTATGGGCGTGGTGTTCTTATCGATCTGCGGCCCTGGTTGAACGAAGAGACCATGCCGAACCTGACGGCGCTCTTTGCTGATCACCCGGAGTGGAAGGCTGCCTGCACCATGCCAGACGGGGCGATTGTGACGTTGCCCTCTATTGACCCTTTGCAGACCAATAATCTGATGTGGATTAACACTTCATGGCTGGTGCGGGTTAGCAAAGCAGAACCCACAAACGCCGAGGAACTAACGGATGTGCTCCGGGCATTCCGGGACCAGGATGCCAACGGGAACGGCAACAAAGATGATGAGCGGCCTCTGACTTTCTCCAGTATGTGGAGCCTGCGCTTCCTCCTCCACGTGTACGGGATCATAATGAACGATTACCAGCTGGTAACCGATGAACAGGGGAATGTTACGATTCCCCTGACCACGCCGCAGATGCGGGAAGCCCTGCAGTGGCTGCATGTCCTGTACGAGGAGAACCTGATCGATCACACCGGCTTTAGCACACCGGAAACTTTGCGCAAAATAACGGATGAGAAAAACATCCCGTACGGGATGATCCTCGGAGGTGCGGTGACAGACCTGCTGCCCAATACCCAGATGGCCAATTACACCGCACTGCTTCCCCTCACGCACAACGGCAAACAGGTCTATCGCTCCTTCCTCGGGCAGATGACACGCGGGACTTTCGCGGTCACCTGCCGCTGCAGTGATCCCGCTGCTGTCCTGCGCTGGGTGGATTATCTTTACTCAGAAGAGGGCTGCTTCTTGGCCCGGGCCGGTAAGGAAGGCGACGACTACCGCATTGAGTCCGACGGGACCTGGCGCTGGCTGGTGGCGGAGGATCAGATCGAAACCCAAATCTACGCGAGGAATACCATTGCGGAGGACCTGCAGATTCCGGGGTATATCCCGGAGGAATTCCAGCTCCGTTATGCCAATGACACCTTGCGCAGCCAGGTGGAGAAGATCATAACCGTGGCAAACATTGCTACCGAGCCGTGTCCGCAGGTATTCTTCACCGAGGAGGAAGCCGAGCGCCTTTCCAAGATCTGGCCGGAGTTGGGAAGCTATATCGAGTATCAGCTGACCTGGTTCGTGACAGGCGAGGAATCCATGGATGACGCGGGATGGAACGCCTTCTGTGCGAAATTGACCGAACTCGGGATGGATGAAGTGATTGCCATCTGGCAGGGAGCCGTAGACCGCTTTGAGGAGGCTTGCAAATGAGCATCTACACACAGATGATCGGGAAGCTCACTACCCCAGAAGTGATGGGACAGTTCAGCTGGCTGTACGGGAACCGGGAAGGGCAGATGCTCGCCCAGCTCAACCGCCATAAAACGGTGCTGATCCGCCATGAAAAGCAGTTTGACGCCGAAGGCCCCGTCTGGCTCATCAGTGCTCCGGGACGGGTGGAGATCGGCGGCAACCACACCGATCACAACCATGGACGGGTGCTGGCGGCGGCGGCCAATCTGGACACCCTGGCGGCGGTTTCGCCCCGGGATGACATGATCGTGAATGTTTTCTCTGAAGGCCACGCACCGCAATCCGTGGATTTATCCGGGCTGGATCCGGTAGCGGAGGAAGCGGGAACTTCTGCCGCCATGATCCGCGGCGTTGCGGCGGGGATGCAGGCGGAAGGCCATGCCATCGGCGGCTTTGACGCGGTGATGACCTCGACTGTAGCTTCGGGCAGCGGATTGTCTTCCTCGGCGGCGTACGAAGTGCTGATCGCTGCGATCTTTGACCGTCTGTATGGAAATAGCAATATGGACTTCGTCACGCAGGCGAAGATTGGACAGCGTGCCGAGAACGTTTATTTCGGGAAGCCTTCGGGTTTACTGGACCAGATGGCGTCCGCAGCGGGTGGCCTGGTGACGGTGGACTTCTGCTGTGATGAGCCGGATGTGCAGCCCATTGCCTATGATTTTGCCGCCAAAGACTTTGCGCTGGTGGTGGTCGCGACTGGCGGCAGTCACGCGGACCTTACATCGGATTATGCCGCGATCCCCGCGGAGATGAAGCAGGTGGCTGCCCACTTTGGGAAACAGTATCTGCGCGAAGTCATGCCGGACGTGTTCTTTGCAGACCTTCGGGCCCTGTATGGGAAGGTTCCGGACCGCGCCCTCCTGCGTGCCATGCACTTCTTCCGTGAGAACGAGCGGGTGCTGCGTCAGGTGGACGCACTCAGGCGGGATGATCTCTGGGCTTTCCTGTGGGAAATCAAGGAAAGCGGCCGGTCTTCGTTTGAATATCTGCAGAATGTATGGTGCAAGCCGGGTGACCAAAGCCTGTCCCTGGCCCTGTGCATGGCGGAGGAATTGCTGGGCGAGGAGGGTTCCTGGCGGATTCATGGCGGCGGCTTTGCGGGCACGACGCTGAACTTTGTGCCGATCGCCCGGCTGGATCGTTTCGTCACCGCGATGGACGATGTCTTCGGGTGCGGGGCTTCGCATGTGCTGGACATCCGTCCAGTCGGCGCGCATACCCTGCAAATCGAGCCTTGACAGGCAAGGCCATCGGTGTTATCATCAAACCCGGCGGGAGACCGCCGCACAATTGCATCGCTTCATGAAGCTTCTTCGGGGCAGGGTGAGATTCCCTACCGGCGGTATAGCCCGCGAACCTGCGAATGCAGGCCGATCCGGTGAGATTCCGGGGCCGACAGTACAGTCTGGATGAGAGAAGAGCGCTGGAAATACGCATTTCCGCCCCTGAAAAGCAAGTCGCTTCAGGGGCGTGCGCATTTTCGGAGGAGGCGTTCCAATGACAAATCGTAACCTGACGAACTTCAACAAACTTTTCACGACGCCCTACCTGGCTCGTATTGCAGTATTGGCAGGCTTAGGCGCCGCCCTGTCTATGCTGGAGTTCCCGATATTTCCGGCCGCGCCGTTTTTCAAGCTTGATCCGAGCGGTGTGGCAGTCCTGCTGGCGGGCTTCGCCATGGGCTTGCCTGCCGGGGCTTTGACACTGCTGATCAAAGACCTGATTGGTCTGCTGATTCATCCCAGCGGAGGCTGGGTCGGCCAGCTTGCCGATTTCATTGCACTGCTTGCTTTCATCGTACCGGCTCTGCTGATTTATTACGGCAAGAAGACCCGCACGAACGCGCTGATCGGCATGATCGCAGGAACCGTTACGATGGTTCTGGCGGCGATCGTTGCGAACGTTTATATCCTCTTCCCGTTCTATCATGTTCCGAACGCAGAGACCTACATCATTCCGTTTATCATCCCGTTCAACCTGATCAAAGGGGTCGGCCTGACCCTGATCACCTTCTTCATCTACAAGCCGCTGTCTCCCATCCTCAAGGGAAAGATCAAATCCAGCCGCTGATCCGATTTGCAAGAGAGGTCCTATCCATGATCACACATTCCCCCGCAGAGACCCGAGCCCTCGGCGCGACCCTGGCCCGGCAGCTTCTGCCGGGGGATGTTCTCGTTTTGGAGGGTGACCTCGGCGCGGGCAAGAGCGAACTGACGCGCGGCATTGCGCGCGGCTTGGGGATTTCGGGACCCGTTGCCTCGCCTTCTTTCACAATCCTGAACGTCTACGATGAAGGCCGGATCCCTTTGTACCACTTTGACTGGTATCGCCTTTCCGGTGTCGATGAACTCTACGACATGGGCCTGGACGAGTACCTGGGCGGGGACGGCATCGCCGTTGTCGAGTGGCCTTCCCGATGCCCGGAAGCCATTCCGGACAATCATCTGCTTGTGACCATCATACCCATTGATGAAACCACCCGCGAGATTCTCTGGACACCCAGGGGAGCGTTCCGGAAGATAGAGGAGGGGATCCTGTGAACATCCTGGCTATCGATACCTCAGGTCCCACCTGCGGGGTGGCGATCTTTTCGGACGGAATCATCCGCTTTTCCCAGACAGTCCTCAACAAGCGTACCCATTCCGTGAACCTGATGCCCATGGTGGACGCGGCCTTTGCATTCACGGGGTTAAGCCTGAACGAAATGGACAGACTTGCCTGTGTGGTAGGTCCGGGTTCTTTTACAGGTGTACGCCTGGGCGTGAGCACTGTCAAGGGGCTGGCTCACGGCAGCGGAAAGCCCTGTGTGGCGGTTAATGCGCTGGAGGCCATGGCGCTCGGTGTGGGGCGTTTTGACGGACTTATCTGCCCGATGCAGGATGCCCGTGCGGGGCAGGTGTACGCGGCGTTGTTCCGGGATGGAATGCGCATCGCGCCGGATGAACCGATCGCTTTGACAGAGCTGGCGAAGAGACTTTTGACTATGAATCAAAAGGTTCTTTTCACGGGGGACGGAATGACGGTTCACCGTGAGGAGATTGGTGATCTGATGGGGGAGCAGGCGGTCTTTGCCGATCCCGCTTTTGCGTACCTGCGGCCGGAGACGGTGGCGGAGATTGCCGCGAAGGCAGAAGAAACGCTGGATTATCTTACGCTGATGCCCCTGTATCTGCGGGCACCCAGCGCGGAGCGCAACCGCAGGCTCATGGAGGCGCAGCATGAATGACCTGATCATTCGCCGTATGACGATGGACGATCTCGACGCTGTGGTCGCCATCGAAGAGGCCACGTTTGCTCATCCGTGGACCCGTGCCGATTACGAGGGGGAACTCACCCGCAATGTAGCCGCGCGGTATCTTGTGGCGGTGTTGGATGGCGAGGTTGTGGGATTTGCCGGAGCATGGATCATTTTGGATGAGAGTCATATCACCAATATTGCGGTTGCGGAGAAATACCGAAAACAGGGGATCGGTGGCGCGGTGACGCTGGCATTGCTGCAGTATCTTTCAAATCTCGGGGCAGCTTATGCTACCCTGGAGGTTCGGGAGAGCAATCTTGCGGCACAGCATATGTATGAGAAACTCGGGTTTATCCAGGTCGGACGGCGGAAGCGCTATTATGAGGATAACGGGGAGGACGCCTTCCTGATGGTCTGTGACCATATGCCGGAAGTAGACCCTGACTTTGAGGAACCGGAGACTTTGCGGGAGGCCTGACCCTCCCGTTTTCGCTTCAGGCGAGAAATTTACGTTTTGTTCACACCTTCGTCAAAACTGCCTGCTACAATGATCCCGAACAGTGAAAGCTGTCCATTGAATCCCGATGAAACGGAGGTAACAGTTTATGAAGAATAGGACAAAGTTTGTACTGGTTGCGCTGGCTCTGGTCTGCGCGATGGTGGGTGGTTATGTCGGCGCTGCCACGATTGGCGCGGCAACAGCGGAAAACGGGACTGCGGCGGAGACCGTCGTGGTCACGAGCCCCTTTACCCAGGCGGTCAAGGATGTCCGCGGCAGCGTGGTGGGCGTGAATAATTACCAGATCGTCCGCTATAACAATTATGGCTATGGCTGGGGCCGCGGCAACGAGACGACCCGGGAGACCAAGTACGCTTCCGGCTCCGGCGTGGTCGTTGCGGAAGGCTATGTGCTCACCAACTACCATGTAGTGGAAGGCGCTTCCACGCTGAAGGTCGCAGTCCAGGACGAGAATGGTGAGAACATGCGCGAGTATGACTGCACTCTTGCCGTCTATGACACAGACCTGGATGTGGCGGTCCTGTACTGCCCGGAGCTTGACCTCCCGGCCGTAAAGCTGGGCGACAGCGATACTCTGCAGGTCGGCGACTGGGCCATCTGCATCGGCAACCCGATCAGTGACGAGTTCTACGGTACGGTGACGGTGGGTGTGGTCTCAGCCCTGAACCGGTCCATTTCCACGTCCAGCACGGACCGCTACGGACGCCGGTCTTCGGTCACCAATACGATGATCCAGGTGGACGCTGACATCAACAGCGGCAACTCCGGCGGCGGCATGTTCTCCGTAACCGGCGAACTGATGGGCATTCCGACCCTGAAGTATACGTCCTCTTTCTACAGCAGCACGTCGATTGACGGCATCAACATGTGCATCCCGATCAATGTGGCCAAGCCGCTGATCGAGGAGGCCGTGAACGGCGGCACCGATCGCGCCGATGCTACACAGAAGGGGGAGCCTGCTTCCCAGGCGGAAGATGAGAAAGCGGCGGAGAGCCTGCTGGGCAAGCCGCGTCTCGGCATCACGATTGCGGGCCTGAATCCTTCATCTTACACCATCCAGATGGGCCTGATCCCTTACGGCGTGTATGTCAGCCAGGTTGAGGAGAACTCCCCGGCGGAAGAGGCCGGCATGAAGCAGGGCGACATCATCGTGGAGATCGACGGCAAGATCGTGAACACCACGTCCGAGCTGCAGTCCGCCGTGGCGAACCACGGGGCCGGGGATACCGTGACGATCAAGGTCTTCCGTGCGGAAGGCATGGTGAACGCGGTGGAAAACGGCGGTTCGATCCCGGAAGGCGGCGAATACGTAGAACTGACGGTGACCCTGCGTGTGATTGACACTTTGAAACAGTAAGTTTGCGGACGCGCTTGCAAAAACAGCCGAATGGGTATACACTTGAACGGGAGAGGGTGATCCTCTCCCGGTTTTTGCGGATAGAGTCCGGAGAAGAGAGGCGGAATCCCTCATGAACCTGTTTGATTCCCATTGCCATATCGACGACCCGCGCTTTGACGCGGACCGGAAGGATTTGCACGAGCGGATGCTCGCGGCAGGCGTGACCCGCTATGCACTGATCGGAACGGAACTGAATTCCTCCCGAAAGGCCGCTGACTACGCAGCGGCCCATCCCGGCGCGGTAGCGGCGATCGGCTTCTATCCGGGAGATAGCGGTGCATACAAGGGCGAAGAGGACTTGCAGGCATTGGCAGCGCTGTCCCAAGAACCCGCGGTGCGTGCGATCGGTGAGATCGGGCTTGATTATCATTGGGAGGATAATCCGCCCCGGGAGTGGCAGCAGAAGGTCTGTGCTGATCAGATCGAACTGGCGTGGGAACTGGGCCTGCCCTGTGCTTTCCATGTGCGGGAAGCCCATCCGGATATGATCGAACTCTTAAGGGCCCACAAGGAACACCTGACGGGCGGCATCATGCACTGCTTTTCGGGGAGCTGGGAGACAGCGCAGGAGTATCTTTGCATGGGTTACCATATTTCTTTTGCGGGGCCGGTGACATTCAGGAATGCCCGAAAACTCCAGGAGGTCGCGGCAAAGTGCCCCAGGGATCGGATCCTGATCGAAACAGACAGCCCTTACATGGCTCCGGAGCCCGTGCGCGGGACGCGGAACGAACCCACGAATGTGCGGTATATCTGTACGCGCATCGCGGAACTGCGGAGTGAAACAGCCGAAGAAACGGCTGCTTATACGTTTGAAAATGCGTGCAGGGTCTATGGCTTGGCGCTTTGATTTGGCTTGCGTATCCGCAAGCCCTATGGTATAATCAGCTGAAACGATTTCGGAGGTGTGTCCCGGATGATCACCGCCATCTGCCTGAACCCCAGCTTCGACAAAACCGTTGTGGTGGACGCCATGTCCGTCGGCGCCGTGCACCGCGTGCGGAGCATGCGGACCGATCCCGGCGGGAAGGGCGCCAATGTGGCAAATGTCCTGACCAAACTGGGGGCTCAGGCCCGCTGCCTCGGCCTGGCGGGAGAGGCAAGCGCAGCGCGGTATGAGTCGATGCTCAGCGAGGCGGGCGTGCTTCACGGCTTCCTGCACGTGCCCGGAGAGATCCGGACCAACCTCAAGATTATCAGCCTTGACGGCCGCGAATGCACGGAGATCAACGAACCCGGTCCCTGCGTGGACGGGAAACGCCTCACAGACTTCCTGAAGCTGGTGCGGGACAACTGCGGCAACGATGACTTCCTGGTACTGACCGGTTCTCTGCCGCCGTGCTGCGCGGATGACACTTATGCCCGGTTGGTACGGGTCCTCCCCGTACCCTGCGTGGTGGACGCCTCCGGTGCGACCCTTCGGACCTCCCTGGCGGCAAAACCGTTCCTTGTGAAGCCGAACCGGGCCGAGCTTTGCAGCGCAGTTGGGAGAAAACTGGAAGGCCTCGCTGACGTGGAGGCCGCGGCCCGTGAACTCATCCATGCGGGAGCCGAGAACGTGCTTGTGTCTCTCGGCGCCGAAGGCGCGATGCTCGTGACGAAGGACAAGGCCTGGCATGCACCGGGTATTCGGGTCAAGGTATCTTCCACCGTCGGTGCAGGAGACGCAATGACGGCGGGTTTTGTCGCTGGATATGTGGAGACGGGGGATTATGTGGAGGCTTTCCGCCGCGGTATTGCCGCCGGAACGGCTTCCGTCATGACGGACGGCACGCAGCTGATCCGCCGCGAAGACTACGACGCCCTGCTCGAACGGGTGTCCATCCGGGAAGTGTAAGGATTGTTCTTTTTCAGACGAAAAGAACCCCTCACCGACGGGGTCATCGACCTGATCCCGGTGGATGACGGGCACGCGGAGCCGGACATGGGCTTCGGCGAGGAATACAGCTGGATCATCGCACCCCGCGGAAAGCGCCGCGAGATGGGACGCATCAACCTGCGGCTGGGGGAGAGCCCCTGCGTGTATGTCTACGGGCACATCGGCTACCATATCGATCCCCCCTACCGCGGCCACCATTACGCGCGCCGCGCCTGCCAGCTGCTGGTACCCATCATGCAGCGGGCCGGAAAGCAGAGTGTGGTCATCACCTGCGATCCGGACAACACGCCGTCCCGCACGACGTGTGAACACCTGGGCTGTGTGCTGGAGCGCACGGTGAAGGTCCCGGACTGGATCCGGCAGCGCTGGTCCATCAGCCGGGAGAAATGCCGCTACATCTGGAGAATCAACGAAGAGTAAATAAACAAAAGCCGGGAGGAGGGAAAGGTTCATGACGCGGATTCACCGGGAGCGCCGGGGAAGCGGCGAAGAAAAGATCCTGTTCCTCCACGGATGGGGCTGCACCGGCGCGATGATGAAGTCCGTGGCCGATGCCCTGGCACCAAACGCTGAGGTCATGACTCTCGATTTTCCCGGCTTTGGAGAAAGCGACCGTCCTCCGGAACCCTGGGGCGTCCCGGAATACGCGGAAGCCGTACGAGCGTTGCTGCAGGAAGAAGATTTCATTCCTTGCAGCGTGGTGGCCCACTCCTTTGGCGGACGGGTGGCGATTTGGCTGGCCTCGGAGTATCCCAACCTTTTCAAAAAGATCGTGATCACCGGCGGTGCGGGGATCAAAAAGCCACAGACCGAAGAGGCAAAAAAACGTTCCGAGGAATTCAAACGAAAGAAAGCGGTCTGGGAAAAGGTCAAAACCGTAAAACTCTTCTCCGGCATTGCTGAAAAGGCAGAGGAGAAACTCCGGCAGCAATATGGTTCCGCAGATTATAACGCACTTGACGAGGAAATGCGCAAAACCTTTGTGAAGGTCATCAGCCTGGACCTGGCAGACCGGCTGCCCCGAATACAGCAGCCTACGCTGCTCCTCTGGGGGGATCATGATACGGAAACACCCCTGTGGATGGGCCAGCGCATGGAACGGGAGATTCCTGATGCGGGCCTGGTGATCCTTGAGGGCGGCACGCACTTTGCCTATCTGGAACAGGCAGCACGTTTCAACACCATTATCAGGCAATTCTTGATTGGGGGATGAGGGGATGAGCATCTGGGCTCTGTTGGCCGCAGCCGGGATGGCTGTGGGCTGTGTCCTTGCGTCCCGGACCCTCGTTCATTTCTTTCAGCTGGAGAGCTACCAGCTTCCCGGTTATCTCCGTTCCGTCAAACGCAATGCCCCGAAAGACCTCCTACCCGGGCTCCTGATGACTGCCGCCGCAGCGCTGTGCTGGTTCGCGCTGGGCCAATGGAACTGGGGCAAAGCG
Organism: Clostridia bacterium; assembly: GCA_017552615.1. Lineage (GTDB taxonomy): Bacteria > Bacillota > Clostridia > Christensenellales > Aristaeellaceae > RUG11272. The sequence goes on along the minus strand of JAFZPI010000043.1, from coordinate 117,320 downwards.
TTTTCTGCGGTCCTCATGTCCGCAGCTGGGTTTGCGATCGGTAAGCTGACAGCTGTAAAGAAGGCAAAAAAGCCCTTCAAAGCGACAGCCCGGGTGAAACGCCTGTGGGTCGTGTATGGATTGGCCTGCTTTGGTTTATGCTTATTGATTCCCGAGGCCTGGCGATGGCTGTTCCCGTTACTCCTGCCCCTGTGGTTGGCCGTGGGAGCCCTGCTGGCCTGGCCCATCGAACGCGGCGTCTATGAGCTCTATTTCCAGGACGCCCGCAAAAAGCTGGCGAACCGGCCGGATCTGATCAAGATCGGCATCACAGGATCATTCGGCAAGACGAGCGTGAAAGTGATGCTCGGCGTTATGCTTTCGGAACGCTTTCAAGTGTTAACGACCCCGGCCAGTTTCAATACACCGATGGGCCTGACCCGGATCATCCGGGAAAAGCTCGAACCCGCTCACCAGATCTTCCTGGCGGAGATGGGGGCCCGGCACCGCGGTGACATCAAAGAACTCTGCCGCCTCGTACACCCGGATCACGGGGTACTGACGAGCGTCGGGGCTCAGCACCTGGACACCTTCGGCAGCCTCGAAGCCATCAAGGAGACCAAATACGACCTGATCCGTGCAATCCCGGAAAGCGGTGTGCGCTTCTTCCCCGATGACGGGGACATCTGCCGTGGTCTCTATGACCGCACAAACGGGAAAAAGCGCTTGGTGAACCTGACACCCAGTTCGGATGCGGATGTCTGGGCGGAAGACGTGCAGGTCAGCGCACGCGGATCGTCGTTCACGCTCTGCACCCAAGACGGTCGCGTGGCCTGCGAGACGCGCCTGCTTGGTTCCCATAACATCCAGAATCTTTTGCTGGCGTCTTCTGTCTGCCTGGAGCTTGGCATGACGCTGAAGGAGATATCCCGCGGGATCGGACGGGTTCAGTCGGTCGAGCACCGCTTGCAGCTGATCGACAACCCTGGCGGGATCACTCTGATCGACGATGCGTTCAACGCGAACCCGGCCGGAGCCTCGAGGGCTCTCGGGGTGCTGAAGGCTTTCCCGCCGAAGCGCATGATCGTTACGCCGGGTATGGTGGAGCTAGGCAGCGAGGAAGCCACGTACAACCGCCGTTTCGGTGAGGACATGGCGGACAGTGTGGATGTCGCGATCCTGGTCGGGCCGAAGCATACCGCGCCGATCCGGGAAGGGCTGTTATCAAAGGGGTTCAAAGAAGAAGACATCCACACGGTGAACAGCCTCACCGAGGCGGCAGACCTGATGCGGTCCATCGCGCGTGTGGGGGATACCGTCCTGTTTGAAAATGATTTGCCGGATAACTATTCTGAGACTTGAGAGGCGACAGCTATGGCGAAAACCCAGCTTGGCGTGATCTTCGGCTCCCGCAGCTGCGAGCGCGAGGTGGCCATCATTTCCGCGATTCAGCTGATGAACCATGTCAACACCGAGAAATACGACATCATCCCGGTCTACATTGCCCCGGACGGCCGCTGGTATACCGGTGACGCCCTGCGGAAGGTGCAGACCTTCACTGCCTGGGACCCGGCCAAAGCCCAGCAGGTGCATCTTGACATCACCGCCGGGAGCGGTGCGTTGACGGCCATCAAGCCTGGCAAGGGCTTGTTCGGTAAGCCGGAACAGGTGATCGTGGCCAGGTTGGAGGTCTGTGTGATCGTCATGCACGGCCTCAACGGTGAGGACGGCACCCTGCAGGGCCTGCTGGAACTGGCCAACCTGCCCTACACCTCCACCGGCGTGGCGGGAAGCGCCGTCGGCATGGACAAGATCATGATGAAGCAGTTCTTCAAGGGCTGCGGTTTTCCAGTCCTGCCGGGTTGCTGGTTTACCGCCGCGAAGTATGCGGAAGATCCCAATGCGGCATTGGAACAGGTCGAAAAAGAACTCGGTTGGCCTGTCTATGTCAAGCCTGCTAACCTGGGCTCGTCCATCGGCGTGACACGTGCTGACGATGCCGAAGGTTTCGCCGACGCGATGGAACTGGCCTTCGAGTATGACCGCCGTGTCTTGGTGGAAAAAGGCTTGGACAAGCCCATTGAGCTGAATTGCTCCGTGATTGGTTTTGACGGGGACTGCGAGGCTTCTCCCGTGGAGATGCCGATTTCCCACGAAGAAACGCTGACCTTTGCCGAGAAATACCTTGCCGGAGGCGGAACCAAATCCAGCGGGATGGCGAGCCTCAGCCGTGTTCTGCCCGCGCCGATTCCTGACGAACGCCGGGATGAGATCCAGGCGCTCTCGAAGAGGATATTCACCGAGATGGACTGCAAGGGAGTCGTACGGATTGACTATATGTGGGACAGAGCGACCGATAAACTTTTCATCACCGAGATCAACACCATTCCCGGTTCACTGGCCTATTATCTCTGGGAAGCCGCGGGGGTCAAATACAGCACACTCATCGACCGCATGGTGGAGATCGCGCTGAAAGCACACCGCGAGAAAAACAGCCGGACTTATGTGTATACTTCCGAAATCCTGAAGGGTGCAACCCTAGGTGCCAAGGGAAGCAAAGGCGCAAAAGGCAGCAAGGGCGGGAAATGGTGAGGTTTGCTGGGAGGCAATGCAGGCATGAAACGATTGTTTCCGCTATTCGGAGAACGTTTGTTTCTTTTCATCCTGATGGTGGCGCTGGTAGCTGTGCCTCTTGTTTCCCATGCGCAGAAGCCTGAAATGCCCATTGGATTTGACTATGTACTCGAAGCAAACACGGCGGATGCCAGCGGTTCGCTGGTCAGCGCTTCCACCTGCGCGGGCGGATCATCCGGCGGGTTGGCCAACTATGCGTTTTTCAGCGCGGACGGGCTGCCGGTTATTGTGTACGCGACCCTCGGCTATAACGCCATCTACAGCAAGGATGGTGCCCGGAGCGGAGAGTATACCCTTGCGTCCGGTTCGTCCGCCAGGCTGTACGGGTATGCGCGCGTCAACAATTCGCATTATGCCTGTGTGAAGGTCGTCGCGTGGTCGAAGAATTCCGCCGCGGCAGAGCGCTATCTCTGGGTCGGTTGTCTGGGCAGCTCACAGCCTGCCTTTGTTCCCGCACACACGGAGCGCAACCTTTTCGAGCATGGTCCGGCTGTATGCTTCGAGACGGGGATCCCGAATGCTGAAGTCCTGCTGACGGATGAAGTCGGGACGCCGATCACCACAGCCATGTCCGACGAAGACGGCCTTGTGATCTTTGACGATCAGCATACTGCCGACGGGCGGAGTCATTTGACCTATCTGACTTGGACGTTCGGCGACTACAATTACCATGCCGCGACAGCCTACGCAACCAGCCATCTGCTTCCCACGGTTGGCGGAAGCGACCACGAGTGGGTACAGAACAATAGCTGCGCGACCTTCCAGAGCCGGGTCCTCTCCGGCGGAGGGTTCCCGGTCTATGCTCCCTATACCGAAGGTGCCAACAATCCAGGCCAAGGCCTCTTCGCGACGCTGAAGCTCCTGATTGGCGACGCATACTGCAAAAAAGAGTTCACGATCGATGATTTCCACGAGGGAGACATCATCTGGATCCGGAACATGGGGCATGCGATGTACTGCAGTGCGATCAATCGGGAGGAAGGGACAGTTCACGCCTATGCGCACTCCACGAGTGCAACCAGCGGGTACACAGACGACTGCTGGATCCCCATTACGGATATCTCCGCCGTGGCGCAGATGGTGACGGTGGACGAGTATGGCCACGACTACAGGATCAACGGTGTCGCGAATCCGCGGCAGGTGCTCTTTGAGAGCAACGGCGGCACGGGTACAATGGAACGCCTGATCCTGGGCGAAGGCGAAACGGTTGCGCTTCCCGCCTGTGAATTTGATCCTCCGTCCCTGATGGCTTTTGCCGGATGGGAGATCGAGGGGGAGACGTATGCGGCCGGTCAATCTTTTACGGTAGAAGATCATATGACGCTGACGGCTTGCTGGACGGATGCCATTCGGCTGGGGATCGCAGACCTGGTGCTGCCGTCTTCGCTGACGGAGATCGCTGACGGAGCTTTTGAAGGCATCGCGGCAGTGACGGTGTATATCCCGGACGGATGCGGTTCCATCGGAGCCGGAGCATTTGCTGCTTGCCATGATTTGCGGCAAGTCCGCATCCCGGACGGATGCACCATCGATCCTTCTGCCTTCAGCGGATGCAGTGCGGTGACGCTGTTCGGTTCTGTGGGCGGGACGGCGGAAGCGTTCTGCAATGCGCATCCGGGTTTTACCTTTATGGAAGAATAAGTAGAATTGCAAACGAAAACGGGGCTGCTCACACGGCAGCCCCTTTGAAATACCGATCATTCGTAGGAAACGGATCGCTTGATGCTGAGGACTTCGATCTTGCGGTTGACGCCTTCCTGGACCTGGCGTTCGACATTGGGGAACATGATGATCATCGTGCGGCCGCGTTGGAGCTCGATCTCTTCTCCGTCAGGCCCGTAGAAGACTGTCCGGTCGTTCATGCTGTTGCGGCGCCAATAACCTTCGACATGGACCCCGTTCATGAAGTAGTCGGCGTTGCCCTGCGCGACGAAGGCGCCGTCCGCGTAGGCTGTGAAGAAAGAAGCGTCGCCCGCGATCCGCATGACCGGAGCGGTGACCTGAGGCCAGTCCATGTCTGTCCACTGGATGATCACGTTCGCGAAGGTGATGGCTTCACCTGTGTCGAGGTCATGGTAGACCTCCTGCTTGTCGGTACCGACCATCCGGGTGTAGCAGCCAAGTGCGGCGGAATAAGTGTAGCGGGAGATGTAATCCTTGCGGCCCCAGTTGACGGTGATCGTGGTGGCCTTGTCGCCCTGGGCGGGTCCATCGGTGAAACGGAAGGCGTGGTTGGGGACTTCGTAGTCTGTTGAAATCAGGTCCTGGAGACCTGCGGCATCCGCACCTTTGTCATGGGGGGATTTCAGCTTGGCGCGGGAGTAGAAGTATTCGCCCCAGGTCCGGACGGTGCCCGAGAAGGCCACGCCGTCCGCGTCCGCGCCTAGGCGGGAGAGCTCATCCTTGACGTTGGTGCGGTAGTATTCCTGCTGCCCGTAGTAGATGAAGCCTGCGCCCCACTCCTCACGCAGCCACACATGACCGATGCGCGCGGAGCGAATCGGTCCGACATCGTAAGGGATCGCGTCGGAGAAGACCATCGTGATGCGGGTGTGACCTTCCCGTCGCAGGGCGGATTCATAGATGATGTCCGCCCAGATCCCGCCCCAGGGTGCCCGGTATCCGGCGCCGTTGTCGGTGTTGTCGATCTGGACCATCATCGGCTGATATCGTCCGTTGGCAGCCAGGCCCGAATAACCTGCCGGAACCTGGATCGTGGACAGCGTGCGCCCGGTCGTGGGACTGATGCCTTTTTCCACCATGTTTCCGGCATTCTCCACGGGCACGATGCCGCGGTCCGCTTTGCCGTCGATGGTGGTTTCCGCGAAGGAGACGGCGGACAGAAGCACAGCGATACCAAACACCAGCAGGCAGAGACGTATCTTCATAGGAACAGCTCCTTACGATAGAGGTTCTTTCACAGCCATTATAGCTTTTGAGTAAGAAATGTCAATGATTCGGCCTGAACAGGAGTCGGTCTGCAGGCGGCAAATCCATAAAACAAAACCGCCGGGATTTATTCCGGCGGAATTGGATGCATGGCTCAGACGCGCCTGACTTCCTTGATGCGGGCAGCTTTGCCCTGCAGGGAGCGCAGGTAGTACAGCTTGGCCCGGCGCACCTTGCCGTGACGGATCACTTCGATGCGATCCACGCGCGGAGAGTGCAGTGGGAAAGTGCGCTCCACGCCGATGCCGTACGACATGCGGCGGACGGTAAACGTCTCGCGGATGCTGCCGTTGCGCTTGGCGATAACAGTGCCTTCAAAAGCCTGCAGACGCTCGTGCGTGCCTTCCACAACCTTCACCCACACGCGAACGGTGTCGCCGATAAAGATGGCGGGGCGATCGGTGCGAAGCTGCTGGGCTTCGATGGAACGGATGATTTCGCTCATGGTTAGTCCTCCTTCCCTCATAGACGTTCGTGTCCGGCTCGTGCGCTCTTTCGTCGCACTGATCTCCGGGACAGAGGACCGCCCGTTGTCACAAAGTGCATTATAGCACAGGAAAGGGGGACAATGCAAGCCCTAATTCTGCTTTTTGCGAAAAATCGCGGCAGCCTGTTTCAAGGAAGCGTCAGCCCGAACCCTGCGGTCTGGATGACCATCCCGTCCGGGAGTACCCACAGCGCTTCGACGCCGTCCAGGGAGAGCACCAGGTTCCGGCTCTCTTCATAGGGGAGAATAAAGCAGGTCGTGGACAGGAAATCCGCCAGACCGGAATTCTCACAGATGATGGTCACGGCGCGGACACTCCGGGCGGGCTGCAGGGTTACGGGATCAATGATGTGGTGGTAGCGCACACCGTCCACGGTGAAATACCGTTGGTAATCACCGCTGGTCACAATGCAGCCGTCGGTGCGGTCCACGGTACCGAGGGTCGTGTTGTCGCCGTACAGAAGCGCGTCCGGATTCTGGATGCCGGTGCGCCAGGCTTTGCGGCTATTATACGGCGCCCCGTGCAGGACGATGTTCCCACCCGCGTTGAGGCAGAAGGCCGGCAGGAGTTCCGCCAGCTTTTGTTCGACCAACCCTGCGGCGTAGCCTTTCGCCACGGCACCTAAATCCAGGCGCAGCAGAGGGTCGCGGTAAAAGACGGTCCCAGCTTCTTCATCCAGGACGAGGTCGCTCATGTCGCAGTGTTCTGCGGCTTCTGCCAGCACTTCGGGATCAGGTACTTTCGCTTCCGCGGGATTATCCTCTGCTGCCAATCTGGCCTCGTGCCACAGGTTCAGGACACGGCCCATCGCGATATTGACCGCGCCCGGATACTTCTCCTGCAAATCCCGGCAGAAGACCAGCAGGTTCATCATGTCCGGCTCGACCTTCATGGGTTCTTTCCAGGCACCGTTGTTCAGTGACCAGAGGTTGGTCCCGGCTTCGGAGTGCAGGTACGGGGTGTAGAGCGCGTCCAGGCGCCTGAACTCTGATTCGCACAGAGCGGCGGCGCGGTCAAACTGCTCCTGGCTGTCGGCATAACCAATCAAGGTCATGACTGTGTCAAAGGTTCCGTAAAACGTATAGGTGTATCGCTGCGGATCGGCGGAAACCGCGGCGGGAATTGCCAGCACAGCAGCCAGCAGCAGAACAGCCAGGATTCGTTTCATGACGCATCCGTCTCCTGTCAGCATTATTGAGGAAAAAGAAAGGGGAGGGAACCTTTGGCCCCCTCCCGAGATGTTGGACCTCAATTACTTGAGAGCGTCGGCAATCGCCTTCTCGGCGGCATTCACGAAGGCGGTGGCGGTGATGGAGCACACAGCCAGCAGGGTCTCGTCCTTGGCTTCAACGGCAGCCTTGAACTCGTCGATGGTCTTGCCGACCAGCCAGTCCTGAAGGCCCGCAGCCTGCTCATACCAGTCTAGGCCAATGGCTGAAGCCTTCTTCATGCCGTAGGCGTCGCCCTTCTCGAGCTTGGTGGGATAGTTGTCATCGTGGGGGATGATCTTGCCTTCGTTGTCGAAGGAGAAATTGTTCTGCGCGACGTCGAACTTGATCTGCAGGATGACGCCATTGTCGTCAACCAGCACGGCGCAATAGGTGGTCTCAACCTGGATAACACCGACGGCGTCTTCGGTCGCGTCCTTGGAGCTGTGGCCAACACCGGTCACAGAGCCGAAGCCCAGCTTGTCAGCGAAAGCGGACGTGGCGGCAAGGCAGAGTACCAGCGCGAGAACCAGAGCAAGCAGTTTCTTCATAGCGGGAACCTCCTATTAAATTATGATTGTGGGATCTTTCCCATCAGCCATATTCTACCACATCCGAACGCGAATTTCAAGAGCGGAAACATGACAATTTCGCAACAATCGGTACAAATCGGAATTATTTCTTCCCATCTGCGACATCTGACATTCCGAAATAGGAAATTGCTTCCAGACGGTCGCGCTTCAGCTGATCCGTGAGCTCCTCCTTATCCCGAAAGGGCTTCTCGGGCCGTAAATGCCGCAGAAAGCTGACACGTACAGCTTCATCGTAAAGGTCCGCGCTGTCGTCGAGGATGTGCGCTTCCACGGTGACGTCGCCTTCCGGCAGGGTCGGGTGACGGCCGACGTTCACGATGGCCGGATGTTCCTCACCCCGGTACAGGACGCCGCAGGCATAAACACCGTAGGCCGGGAGCTGCTTCCTAGGCGGGATCCCAACGTTGGCCGTGGGGAAGCCCATGGTCCGCCCCTGCTGCTTGCCGTGCTGCACGCGGCCAGACAGTGTGTAAGTGTGACCCAGCAGCCGTGCTGCTTCCGAGACATCTCCCGCGGCCAGACAGCCCCGGATGCGGGTGGAAGACACGGCCTTCCCCGCGACGCACACAGCCGGTACGATGATCGCGTCAAAGCCATGATCCTTTGCGCGGGCTTGCAGGAATTCACCGTCGCCTTTTCCGCCCCGCCCAAAGGAGAAGTTATAGCCGCACACAACTGTATCGGGGTGGAAACGGTCTGACATTTCCGATAAGAAAGCCTCCGGCTCCATATCGGCCAGTTCGCGCGTGAACCGGAGTTCCGCGAGGATGTCCGCGCCGCACTGCGCCATCAGGCCGGCGCGCTCGAGCGGGGTCGTGAGGCGTTTCGGAGCCAGGTCCGGGCGGAGTACTTCAAGGGGATGAGGTTCAAAAGTACAGACGACCAGGGGGAGGCCTTTGGCTTCAGCGATTTCCAGGCCTTTGTCCAGCAGGGTCTGGTGGCCGCGGTGAACGCCGTCGAACATGCCCAGGACGAGCACGCAAGGCCCGAGCGATTGGGGCTCACGGATCCATTGCATCGGTGTTTTCCTCCCATAGCTGCTGTCCGCCGCCGGGATGCGCGTCCAGCCAGGACTGCAGGATCACTGCGGCTGCGACCTTGTCGACGTATTGCTTCCGGTTTTCGCGGCGCACACCGCCCTGGATCAGGGCGTCTTCCGCTGTGACGGTGGTCAGGCGTTCATCCTGGTAGCGAACGGTCATCCCGGCCTGTTCCAGTTGAGCGCACAAGGCGCGCACTTTCTCCGCCTGGAAGCCTTCTGTGCCGTCCATATTGCGCGGCAGGCCGCTGAGGACCAGACGGGTGTCGTAGCGCTCGCAGATGGCGGCGATCTTCCTGGTGTCCGGACCCCAGCCGACCCGCGTGATGACTTCGACCGGAGAAGCGATGATCCTTGCGGGATCGCTCACGGCTACGCCGATGCGGACATCCCCGATGTCGAGACAGACGATCCGTTCGTTCACAGCGCACCTCCCACGATCATTTCCGCGCCATTGCCCACGGCGGTCAGGCAGGGCGGGGCTTCCAGCACGGCATGTGCGGTCCGCATCACGTCCTCCGGGGTCACGGCATCGATCTGCCGCAGTACCTCATCTTCCTCACGCACGTCGCCGAGGATCAGTAGCCTCCGGCCCAACGCGCTCATGCGGGAACTTGGGCTCTCGAGGCCCATCAAGTAGCCGATGCGGAGCTGTTTCTTGGCTTCTGTGAACTCTTTTTCTGTCAGTCCGCCCATCAAAAGCAGTTCCCGCTGGCGGTCGATCTCGGAAAGGACACGGGCCGCGTTTTTCGGAGAGACTCCGGCGTAAATATGGAAGGTGCCGTGACCCTCCTGGGCACTTTGATAAGAATAGATGCTGTAGGCCATGCCGAGTTCCTCGCGTACCCGCTGGAACAGGCGGGAGGACATCGCTCCGCCGAAGATCGTGCTGAGCATGACCAGCTCCATGCTCTCGTCGCGGCCGTAAGCATAGCCGGGATAACCGAGGGTCAGGTGAAGCTGTTCGATCTCTTTGTCTTTTGTCAGCCGGATGCCGGTGCGGGGCTTTTGAGGAACAACCGGGTCCTGGGGTGTATCGTTTTTCCATGATCCGAAATACCGGGCGGTTAACTGTTCTGCCAGCGCACGGTCGTAATGGCCGGAGATCGCAACCACCGTGCGGCCCGGCGCATAGTGCTTTGCGCGGAAGTCCATCAGGGTTTCGCGGCTGTAAGCCGAAACGCGGTCTGCGGTCCCGGCAATCGGACGGCCGGCAGGCAATTCGCCGAACTGGGCTTCTGCCATCATCTCGCCGACCAGGTCTTCCGGGTCGTCCTCGTCCATGGCCATCTCCTCGAGAATGACCCCGCGCTCCTTCTCAAGTTCTTCAGGGTCGAAGCGCGGGTGCAGCACCAGGTCGGAGAGCAGATCCAACGCTGTGGGCAGGTCTTCATCGATGGCCTTGGTGTAAAAGCAGGTGCAGTCCCGGGCGGTGAAGGCGTTGATCTGTCCGCCGATGGCGTCGGTCTCTTCAGCGATTTGCCGGGTGGTGCGGGTCACGGTACCCTTAAATGCCATGTGCTCCAGAAAATGGGAGAGGCCGTTTTCGTCGGCTGTCTCCATCATGGAACCCACATGCAGCCAGATGCCCACCGAGACGGTACGGAGCCCGTTCAGCGGGTCGCCCACAACCCGCAGGCCGTTGGGAAGTGTCCAGAGTTCGGTCATGCTGTCTCCTGATCATTAATGATGATGAGAAGGATAATTGTCAATTATGCTTGCATGAAACCTCACCCCTGCCCCCTCTCCTTTCAGGAGAGGGGAGATGTCAAGCGGCTTGATTCCTTCCCCTGAAAGGGGAAGGGGGACCGTCGCAGCGGTGGATGAGGTTTCATGGCAGGACTGAACCGTTACCCTCGCAAAACGCATTATAGCAAAAGAAAAGGGGCTTGCATAGCATCCGGGAGAGCATTTTTGCCGTATGGCGAGCGGTTTTCGGTGAAGTCTGGATGAAGTTTTCTCCAAACCCTTGTGTTGATGGGAAATCTTTGCTATAATCCCACCGTATCCGATTCAAGAAGGGAGTATATCCAGATGTCTGAAGAAATGCTGAGTACACTTACCATGATCGTTCCCATGATCCTGATCTTTGTGGTTTTCTACTTCTTCATGATCCGTCCCCAGCGCAAAAAGGACAAGCAGGTCAAGGAGATGCTGGCCAACCTCAAGGCGGGTGACCGGATCTGCACCATCGGCGGCATCTATGGCACCATTACCGGCCTGAAGGATGACACCGTCGAACTCGCCGTGGGCAAGCAGGACGTACCCGTCGTGTTCGCCCGCTGGGCGATCCGCTCGGTAGAAGAAGTCGCCATCGAGAACGACGCCGAGGAACTCAACTGATCCCAACGAACCCCGCTTCAGCGGGGTTTTTACGTGCCCTTTCAGCCGAAGAGCATCTGGCCCATTCTCGCGATACGGGACTGCATGGTATATCCGCCGCACCGCACGGCGCGAATGCGTTTGAGTTTAGGAAGGGATTGAGTGGCCAGGTATTCATCCACGCAAGTTCTGGCTTCTTCGGGCAGGTCATCTCCGTGACAATCCCGGAAAACCGCGGCCTGGTCATACGTCAGAGCGATGCGCTGACGCGCAAGTTCAGGACTCCGGACAGTCTTCAGGATTCGGGCTCCGAACCCACTTTTTGAGGCTCCGATGGCGTTGTTTCCGTGCTGACGGTATCGCACAAGAGGCTGGGGGATAAATAGGATCTCCCCGAAAGCCGCGGCTGTCTGGGCTATAAACCAATCGTGCATGAAGATTCGGGAGTTCGCATGATCCGCGACAAGACGGCACAGGGCGTGATTCATCATTACCGTACAGCCGGTGACATTGTTTTGAACGAGAAGCCGGGAGAGGCTCTTTGCTTCCGGGTCCCACCCCTGATGTGCGAAGAAACTCTCGTGAATGATATGGCCTTCAGCGTCCGTGACTTTACAGTCGCTGTGAACGAGCAGGGGCGTGGAGGGGCCGAGACGCGCTTCGGCTTCTTCCAGGGCGCGGCGTCCCAGGGCCAGGCGGTCGGGTTCCCAGACGTCATCCTGGTCGCAGAGAGCCACATAAGGGCTTTTGACTTGGCGCATCATGCTGAGAAAATTGTCTTTTGCACCAAAGTGGCGACCGAATTCGGTCCCGAAAGCGAAAAGTGAATCGTTTTTCAGGGAGTCCAGGAATGCTAGGGTTTCGTCTGTGGAGCCGTCATCCTGAATGAGAACACAAGAATCCGCATCGGTTTGCTTTCGCAGGCTTTCAATTTGTTCCGGAAGATAGAGTGCGCCATTATAGGTCGGGAGAAGAACGGTCAGGGACTTCACCACCGCCACCCCCACTTGTGAAAGAATTTCAGCGTGGAGACCAAGTGATGCCGTGCGGCTTTGGCGGACTTGCTGGACTCCCGGTGCCAGTCGTGGGTGACTTCCATCTCGGGATGGTAAACGATCTTGCCGTGCTGGAGGGCGCTTAGGCTCAGGTCGCTGTCTTCGTGGTAGAGGAAGAAGCGGGGATCAAAGCCCTTCATCCGGTAGAAGGTGTGCGTGCGGATCAGCATGAAACAGCCGGTGGCGAACTGGACTTCCGTGGGTTCCGTGGGGTGGATGTCGGCGAGGGTGTACTCGTCGCGCCAGGCATGCAGGTGATTGCGTTTGGCGTCCAGGCGCTTGGCCCGCCACTGCAAAATGCTTTGCCGGAGCTCGGCCATGTTTCCCCGCACAATGCCGATCAGGCCGGGCTTTTCCTTTTCCTGTTTCCATGCGACGACAGCCGCGGCATCGGCGGCTTCCGCCCGGGTGTGCATGGCGGTTGCCTTTGCGCCGACACGGTCGCCGCGGCGAGCCCGGATTCCGCCAAGGAGATAGCGCACCGACGGTGTGCGGCGGGGGAGAAACTGCTCGGTTCCGTCCGGGTTCAGGACCTTCGGGGTCAGGATCGCGATATCCGGGTTCTTGTTCATGAAATCCGTCATCCGCTCCACGAGGTCGGGCGTGAAAGTGATGTCTGGATTCATGATGATGTGATAGCGGGTCTTCAGGTAGGGAAGAACTGCGTTGTTGCCAGCGCCGTAGCCGACGTTTTTTTTCATTTCGAGAAGGATGGTGTCCGGATATTGCTCGCGGATCCGGCTCGCGGTGCTGTCCTTGGGGCTGTTGTCCACGACATAGAGGGTGATGGGGACCGTGCTGTCCTGAACACAGCGGGCGCAGCGCAGGGCAGCCTCACCCGAATGGTATAGCACCATACAGGCCGAAACCTGCGGATCGGTCAGCATGTGCGGCACCCCCTCTCTGTTGCATTCTTCGTCATTATACCTTCTGATGCCGTTTTTGTCTATCGGTGAGGTTCACCCTGGGGCATCTTTTTCTTTCTATGCGATCGAACGGTATAAACTTCTGTAAAAATGTCGAAAGAATGAAATTTTGCTTGCGAAATTGTCATCTGTATGTTACAATTTACTTTGGACTATGATGCTGAACGCTTGCTGAAAGGCCGGTGAATCACCATGAAAAAAGCTTCTGTGCTTCTGCTGTTTGCCCTGGCGATTCTGCTTTGCTGCGGTATCGCGGCAGCGGACACGGTGACCCTGGATATGATCTATGCCACCTGTGAGATCCCGAACACCTATGTCGTGCTGCGGGCAGACAATATTTCCCGGCATCCGGAGTGGCTTGCCAATCACAACATGACCGAGGCGGAGATGATCGCGGACTGGAATGCTCGCGGTGTGCTGCTGCAGGCGTGGACCGTGGATGCGGACGCTTGCTTCGAGATCACGGCGGTCCGGGACGAGACGGCCATCCAGGTTCACGACATCGATGACCAAACGCCCAACTACCGCGCCAGCTACCGCAAGGAGCACCTGAGCGGCGCGACCTACAAACAATTGGGCTATAATATCCAGTCCGCCGAGTGGAAAAAGACGGCACAGGGTCGATTCCTGATGCTGAAATACAGCTATAACCAGAACGGCGTGAAATGGAGCGGCTACGCCCGTAAGACCATCAAGAACGGTTACACGATCACCCTGGACTACAAGGTCTACGGGCGCCGCCTGGCCAGCAAGGATAACAATAACCTGAATAAGATCTGGAACACCTGGCAGTTCACCCAGCATGTGTCCGCGGACAATGTCACGGAATCCGGCGAACTGATCCCGCTTCCCGAAGGCAGCGAAGGAGATGGTACCGAGACGGCTGTAGCCCAGGTGTCTGCCAGCACGGCAAACCTGAAGTTCACCTCCGAACCTCCGGCCGAGACCTATACCGGCAAGTTCACCGTGGAGGGAACCTGTGATCCGTACACTCACTTGGTGGGCGTCTGCCTGCGCATGGACACGTCCGAGCCCGTGATCTTCCAGGAAGACGCGGACAAGCGGGGTAAGTTCAAACTGAGTGTTGTGCTGCCCCAGGAGGGTATCTGGCTCATGACCCTGAATGCCGAGAAGAACGGTGAAGTGGTCGAGGAGAAGGTCTTCCAGGTCACGACGTATCAGTCGAATCTCCTGGTCGTCAATTTCAACGAGGAGCTTCCCGCGACACTGGAACTGAAGGGCGACAGCCTGACGATCTCCGGCACCACGATCAAGCAGACCACGGTGCAGTGCATGGTTGACGGCGGCTACAACAAGCAAATCCGCACCAACAATTCCGGCAAGTTCTCCTTCACCATCGATACCAGCGCTGACGGCGTCTACCATATCAACCTGACCTTCAGCAAAAAGAACTATAACACCCGCACCTTCTCCTGCACTGCGACCCGTTCCCTGACCAAGACCGACATGCAGGAAAAGGCGCTTGAAGAGGCCATCAAGCCGGCCTATGCGACCCTGACGCGGAAAGTGCAGAGCTACATCAACCGTATCATGTGCTACCGGATGTATGTGGTCAGCATTGCCCCGAGCGGCAGCGGCTGGCTGATCACCATGGCCCAGCGCGTGACGCCGGACGGCTATGCGGATTATGTGATGGTTTACACCGAGGAGGAACCGACCTTCGAGATCGACAGCCAGCAGCTGATGTACGGCACGCTGATCGGCACACATCTGGTGCAGGACAGCGTCAACGGAGACCACTACTACCCGCGCTTCAACCTGATTTTCTGGGGAGAGGAATAAGAATCTCGTTTTCAGGCAATGAAAAGAACTGGCTGTCTTGAAGATGGCCAGTTTTTTTGAACTCATTCGGTATGTACAGACCTCATCCACCACCGCGCAAGCGCGGCGGTTCCCCTTCCCCTAAAGGGGAAGGCTTTTGGATACTTTTCTACTCAAGCCTTCCCCTTTAGGGGAAGGTGGCGCGAAGCGCCGGATGAGGTTCTTATGTATTCTGCATCGCGTGCTGAGCCTGCTGTTCCATCAGGGCATTCAGGCAGTTGCGCTTGCTTTCCTCAATGTGATGCGACATCAGGGCGGTGAAGCCTTCCAGATCCTTGGCCTCGATCAGGTCCACCAGCTTGTGGTGCTCCGCATGAGACTCGTTCAGGCGGTTTTCCTGGCGGATGGACATGGCGGAGAAGCGCTTGATGTATTCGTCCTGACCCTCGATGACCCGAAGGATACGGTTCAGGCCGCTGATGGCGGTGAGCTCCGTGTGGAAAGCGCGCGCGAGGGGGGAAAGCTCCTCAATGTTCCCGGCGGCGACCAGGCCGTCCATGACCCGTAGGCGTTCCCGGAGGGAAGCGATGTCCTCGTCAGTGGCTCGTTCGATGATCGAGGGAAGGGTCAGCATTTCGAGGGCGTTGCGGATCGTGTAGATTTCCTCAACATCGTCGATTGTGAACGCGCGCACAACCACGCCGCGCCGAAGCATATACTCGACCAGGCCGTCCCGCTCCAGTTTGCGCAGGGCTTCGCGCAGGGGGGTACGGCTGATGTGCAGGCGATCGGCGTAATCAGTCTCGACAATGCGTTCCCCGGCGGGGATCTCCCCGGTGATAATGGCGTGCTTTAAAACTTCATAGGCGATCTCGCGGATCGGTCTTGATTCCATCATGGGCTGGAAGGAGATCTTCTTTTCCATCCTCGGTGGCCTCCTCTTTGAAAATGCAGATGTATATTGTCTGCATTTCGGATACAAGTTTAATACAATCTATTGTGAATTGCAAGGGTTTTCGCAAAGAAATCCCCTCACCGGCAAGGAGAGGGGAGGGAGGACACGGTTCCGTCAATCCATATTCCTGCACGCGGCCATGGCGGCGCAGGCGCCGTCTGCGATGGCCGTAGCCAGCTGGCGGATGCCCTTGCGGCGGCAGTCGCCGGCCACATAGACCCCGGGTGTCATGCTCAGGCAGCGTTCGTCGGCGTCGAAGTATCCGGCAGCGTCCAGGTCTGCCACATCGGTGAACGCTTCATTGTGCGGGACCAGGCCGATGGCGACGAACACTCCGTCGCAGGAAACAGACTCTTCGATGCTGTTCTCCCGGTGGCGGATCCCGACGCCCGTCAGGACACCGTCCGACTGGTTCAGCGCAGTCACAGCGACGCCGCACATCACGCGGACGTTTTCTTTCTTTGTGAGGACATCCTGGAGCTTCTGTTCTCCCGTCAGGAACGGCATGTCCTGGAGGATGGTGACTGTCCTGCAGATATCACTCAGTAACACCGCTTCCTGCAGGGCAGAGTTACCGCCGCCGACCACGCACACATCTTTTCCGGCATAGAAATCACCGTCGCAGATGGCGCAGTAGGAGACGCCTTCGCCGACCAGTTCCTGTTCGCCGGGGAGGCCAAGCATGCGATGGGAAGCGCCGGTGGCCAGGATGACAGCCTTTCCCTCGAAAGCACTGCCTTCTTCCGTGCGGACAGTCAGGGTGCTTTCATTTTGTTCGACTTTGATCACGTTTTCGAATTCGATCTCAGCACCCTGGGCCAGGATCTGGTCCAGTAGCCGTTCAGCGAACTCGTTGCCGCTCATCTGGAGGGTTCCGGGATAGTTCTCGACCTTCGGGGAGTGGGTGATCTGCCCGCCGAATCCTTCGCGCTCGATGACCAGGGCGCTTTTTCCGTTGCGGAGGGCATACAGGGCGGCTGTCATACCGGCAGGCCCGCCGCCCACCACGATCACATCATGCATGGTGCGCCTCCGTCACTGCCGCTGCATCAGCCAGCCCTTGATATCGGAAACACCGCGGTACTTTGCGAAGCCGTCAGGGCTCAGCAGCACCAGGGTGGGCGCCTGCTTGATATCATAGCGCTCCACCAGGTCTTTGGACTCGTTGGCGTTCACAGCTTCATAGCGGACGCCGGCGCGGTCCAGCAGGGCTTGGGCGGTCTTGCAGTTGGGGCAGGTGGGCGTTTTGAAGAGCAGCACGTCCGCGGGCTTTTCTGCCTTGGGTTCATCCGCGAGCATCGTGGGCTGCATCGGCGCGCAGCATGCGGCTTCCTGCGCGGCTTCAAGGGCGGCGTCCGCCAGGGCGGATTTCGGGCCGGTGTGGGTCAGGACGGAGTGCCCGATGTTGTAAACCTTGCGGTCCTTGAACTCCTGCGTCTTGCCGGCGTTCCAGTTCTGGACGGGGCGGTAGTAGCCGGTGATGCGGCTGTACACTTCGGTCTTCTGGCCGCAGTGGGGGCAGATGTACTGCTCGCCTGTAAGGTAGCCGTGGTCGCGGCAGACCGAATAGGTGGGGCTCATGGTGTAGTAGGGGAGCTTGTAGTTCTCGGCGATCTTGCGCACCAGGTTGGCCGCGGCTTTCCAGTCCGGCAGCTTTTCGCCCAGGAAGGCGTGGAACACGGTGCCGGAGGTGTACAGGGTCTGCAGTTCGTCCTGAATATCAAGCGCGGAGAACACGTCCTCCGTGTAGCCCACGGGCAGGTGGGAGGAATTCGTGTAGTAGGGCGTGCCGTTCATGTTGGCGGTGATGATGTCCGGGTAAAGCTCTTTGTCATGCTTGGCAAAGCGATAGGTCGTGGATTCCGCTGGGGTGGCCTCTAGGTTATACAGGTCGCCGTATTCTTCCTGGTAGTCCATCAGACGCTCGCGCATGTGGTTCAGCACGTCGCGGGTGAAGCGCTGGGTCTCGGGATGGGACATGTCCTTCCGCAGCCACTTGGCGTTGAGGCCGACTTCGTTCATACCGATCAGGCCGATAGTGGAGAAGTGGTTCTCAAAGTTGCCGAGATAGCGCTTGGTGTAGGGATAGAGGCCGTTCTCGAGGAGCTTTGTGATGACGGTGCGCTTGGTCTTCAGGCTACGGGCGGCGAGGTCCATCAGCTTATCGAGGCGGCGGTAGAAATCGGCCTCGTCCGTCGCAAGGTAGGCGATGCGGGGCATGTTGATGGTCACAACGCCGATGGAGCCGGTGGACTCGCCGCTGCCGAAGAAGCCGCCGCTCTTTTTCCGGAGCTCGCGCAGGTCCAGGCGCAGGCGGCAGCACATCGAGCGCACGTCGCTGGGTTCCATGTCGGAATTGATATAGTTGGAGAAATAGGGTGTGCCGTACTTTGCCGTCATCTCAAAGAGCAGTTTGTTGTTCTCGGTCTCGGACCAGTCGAAATTGCGGGTGATGGAGTAGGTCGGGATCGGGTACTGGAAGCCGCGGCCGTTGGCGTCGCCTTCGATCATGATCTCGATGAACGCTTTGTTGACCATGTCCATCTCTTTTTGGCAGTCGCCGTAGGTGAAATCGAGCTCTTTGCCGCCGACGATGGCGGGGAGGTTCTTCATATCCGCGGGCACGACCCAGTCCAGTGTCACGTTGGAGAAAGGTGCCTGGGTGCCCCACCGGCTGGGGGTGTTCACACCATAGATGAAGGACTGGACACATTGCTTGACCTCTTTCTGGGTCAGGTTGTCCACCTTCACGAAGGGGGCCAGGTAGGTATCGAAAGAGGAAAACGCCTGGGCGCCGGCCCATTCATTCTGCATGATGCCGAGGAAGTTGACCATCTGGTTGCAGAGGGTGGAGAGGTGGCTGGCGGGGGAGGAGGTGATCTTGCCAGGTACGCCGCCCAGGCCTTCCTGGATCAGCTGCTTCAGGCTCCAGCCAGCGCAGTAGCCGGTCAGCATGGACAGGTCGTGCAGATGGAGGGCGGCGGAGCGGTGGGCCTCGGCGATTTCGTCGTCATAGACCTCGCTCAGCCAGTAATTGGCGGTGATGGCGCCGGAGTTGGAGAGGATCAGGCCGCCGACGGAATAGGTGACGGTAGAGTTCTCCTTCACGCGCCAGTCGTTGATCTGGAGATAGTTGTCGACCAGGTCCTTGTAGTTGAGCAGGGCGGAATTGACGTTGCGGACCTTTTCACGCTGCTTGCGGTAGAGGATGTAGGCTTTCGCCACATCGGCATAGCCGGACTCAGAGAGGACCTTTTCCACGCTGTCCTGGATGTCCTCCACGGTGATCTTGCCGTCGTGGATCTTGGACTCGAAGTCGGACGTGACATGGAGGGCGATCAGTTCGATCACGCTGGGATGGTACTGCTTCCCGCAGCCGTCAAAAGCCTTGGTAATGGCGGCCGTAATCTTGCCGATGGAAAAATCCACGAGCTTGCCGTCGCGCTTAACAACCTGATACATTGTGAAAAATCCCCTTTCGCGGATGGTCAATATCTCTCCTGCGGGCGCACTTCAACGAAGCACCACGCGGCAAGGGTTAGACTATCACATGGAAAGGGGTTTGTCAATATGTTGTGGTCAATTTCCTGAAAAAGCCCGATTTAGAACAAGATGTTGTATATGGGTGCAGAACCATGCAACCCGGAACCAACCCGAAAAAGGCTCAGTCATCCCCCCGGATGGCGGTAGACGGGACAAACTCACGCATGATGTTTGCATAGGTATGCATCGCCTCCCGGGAGGGGGCGTGGAAGCCAGCGAATGGAACCGTATCCCGGTCGGTAAAGGCCTGAAGGAAGTACCGTTTTGCCCCTTTGATCCACGCTCCGATTGCCCGGAAGTCATCTTCGCCGTGTAGCTCATCCACTACGGTCGTGCGGAACTCATAGTCAGCGGCGCTGCCCATCAACAGGCGAACACTTTCTCGAACAGGGGAGAGATCCAGGCTTTCCAGTCCAATCGTTTCCGCATACTTTTCCGGACTGTTCTTGATGTCCATGGCGACATAATCCGCCAGCCCTTCTTCCAACAGGCTGCGGAGCAAAGCAGGATGATACCCGTTGGTATCGAGCTTCACGCCAAAGCCCATCTCCCGGATACGGCGCATGAAGTCCAGGAGATCCTTGTGCAGGCAGGGTTCTCCGCCGGTGATGGCCACACCGTCGAGCAGACCCTTGCGCTTTTCCAGAAAAGCAAAGAATTCTGTATCGTCCATCACGGCGGGTGCGGTGCCGTCCACCAGTTCAAAGTTGTGGCAGAACGGACAGCGGAAATCGCATCCACCAAGGAAGACGGTGCAGGCCACATGGCCGGGCCAGTCTAGGAGGGTCATCTTTTGCAGTCCGTGCAGTTTCATCGATAGATTCCTTTCTCAAAGCATTCTCTGCATATACCCGCAGGTAAACGGCAGAAAATCAAACTTCTTCGTCTCTACGGGAGAAAAACCAAAGCTTTCATACCATCGTTTCAGCATAGTGTTTTCTTCCACAATACTGATCATCATACTGTGGGCTCCCCGTTGGAACGCCCGTTCAAACGCATCCTGCAGCAGCATTTTCCCGATGTGCAGGTGCCTGTATTCCGGCAGGACGCACAGGTGATTCAGTTCGCTGGAATTATCATCCGACAGTCGAAGAGAATAGCACCCGACCAGCTGCTGATCTTGGTCAAAGCATCCGATGATCGAGCGATGGGGATCTTCCATTTCCTGACGGACTCTTTCGTCCGTGACGGCAAAAGCGGTAAAGCGCGGCGCATTTACCCGGGTGAAACCGAAATCATCGGCGACGGTCCGGAAGGCTTTTTGTATGAGCACGGCACATGCAGGAATTTCAGCCTCTAAGATCGGACGGATGCTCCACTGCTTCTGCCATTCGAGGATTTCCCGGCTCAGGTGGTTTGGCTCGCCATCCAAGATTCTCTGCTCGACGATTTTCATGACCTCTGCGCACCAGTGATCTGTTTTCGGGATGTCTTCGCACAGGTTGTGAAGGATAGAGTCGCATTCTGCCAAGGCGCGGTCATACTGCTTGTGCGTCAGTTCTCCCGAAGCCAAAGCGGTGTCGAGCTCATCGCGGTCGTCGATCCTGATATCACCTTCCGGGGTAAAGATCACATCGAGGTACTTGTCAATGAAAACCGCAATGTCGCAGTCATCGGTTTCGGTTCCTTCAATGATGTCCACATACCAGAAGGATGGCTGATAAGTCTGATTTGCAGGTCGGGGATAGTTTTTTCGCTCCGGATCATGCGTTCCCTTTGGAAAATACACAGCGGTGATCACACGGTCCTGGTCATCCGGGATCAGTTCCAGCCATGTCATGCCCGCGCCGATCACCTGGATACGACCGGCCTTTGGAGTTTCCCAGTAGCTGGATTTTCCGTCCGAGAATCGAATCAGGCAGGCCAGCCCATGGAACAGCGGGTCGTCGATACGCATTTGGTAGTAGGGATAGTATTGAAAGCCCCACAGGTCCCGGTTCAGTCGTTTGTGCTTCATGGATTTCCTTTCATCTCATCACGGGATTCTTCAGTCTGTGATTTCCGGGTCGCCCATGTTTTCGTTGCCAAGATAGACGGCTGTTTTCTTTCCTTCATACAGATTCATGATGGGGCGGCGAAGTCTGGATGGATAGAGGGGTGTTCGGTTCAGGGTGGCGATGTCCAGCCATTCATAACCGATCTGGTTATGGTCCGGGTGACGGTTGGTGTCTGTTTCTCCGACGAGCTCACACCGGAAGACGATATCTACCCTGTGGTGAATTTCTCCTTCCGCGCCTTCGATCACAAAAGCAACGTCTTGTGCTTTCACCGCAAGACCTGTCTCTTCGGCGACTTCGCGTTCCACAGCGGCAGGCAGCAGTTCGCCGGCTGCTTGGCCGCCGCCTGGCATGATATAGAAATCGCCGTCCTGATCCCTGAGGCGAATGGCAAGCATTTTGCCATTCCGAATGACCAGCGCTTTTGCGGATACCCTTACGGTCCTGTTTGCTTCCATTTATGTTTTCTCCACTCTTTCAGGTTCGGCATCAATAACAATCAGGGTCATTCACGCAAGTCTTCCCGTAAAGCTTTCCATTCGCTTTTTGTGATCAGGCAAGTATATTCGCCTGATGTGATGCCTGTTCTGGGATAGGTGCGTGTTCCCTTGTCGTTGATACACTTCATTCCGATTCGTTTCATCACACCCAAAGAAGCCGGGTTGTGGATATCGCACTGTGCATAGACCTTTTCGATACCGAGCTCAGTAAACGCGAAGTCCAGCAGAGCACCGGCCGCTTCGGACGCAAAGCCCTGATTGCGGTATTCTTTGTTAATGATCCAGCCAAGTGTTGCGTATGAGCGGTCTGCGCTGTGGCTGAGGTCGGCATCACATCCGCCAATGATCTTTCCGTCATACAGGATGACGAATACAAAATCCATCTGATCGGCAGCATTCCATTCAGCGACACTTGTCTTTACAAACTCGACCGTTTCTTCAAATGTTTCATTCGGAAGATAATACATCATTGTGATGCTCTTGTCCCCCGCATATTCATGGATCTCAGTCTCGTCTCCCAATTGGATCGGCCTGAGTGTCAAACGTTTTGTTTTGAGCTCCATATATGTTTCCTCTGCAACCCGAAAATATTCCGGAAGCAAACCCCTTCAATCCTTCAAAATGGCTTCAGATCCATGTCTGCCGTGCAGGTTACGAGGAATTCTGCCAGCAGGTCGATACAGTCCTGGATATCCTTCAGGGAACCCACTTCGTCCGGATTGTGCATGTAGCGGAGCGGGATGGAGACCAGGGCGAAGGGGACGCCGATGCCGGTCCGGTGCATGGTGTCGCCGTCGGTGCCGGTGCGTCCGCTTGCCGCTTCGGTCTGGACGGCCATGTTCAGCTTCTTCGCACAGTCGCGCAGGCAGACGTTGAGTTTCTTGTGGATGGAAGGATTGTTGCAGAGCACCGGACCTTTGCCGACAGAGACGTCGCCGGTCAACGCTTCGCTGATGCCGCAGTTGTCCGAGGTATAGGTCACATCGACGGCGATCGCGATGTTCGGCTTAATGCGGGATGCGGAGAAATACGCGCCGTTGCCGGTCGTCTCCTCCCCGGTTGTCGAGACGGAATAGCATCCGACTGTGGCGCCTCTTTTCCTGGCTTCCGCCAGCGCTTCCATCACGATATAGGCGCCGATCCTGTCGTCCATTGCCCTGCCGGTGATGCAGTCGTTCAGGAGTTCCCGAACATCCGTGTCGAAAGTGACCGTATCACCGAGTTCCACGTATTTCAGCGCGTCTTCTTTATCCTTCGCGCCAATGTCGATCCGCAGGTCGGAGGCTTCCAGTTCCTTGTTCTTGGAGATATCCCGGGAATTCGCCACCGCGCCATAGAGGATCCCATTCTTTGTATAGATCCGGACCTTGTGACCGGGGTAGGTCGTGGGATAGATGCCCCCGATCTCCGTCACCATCAGCGTTCCGTCATTTCCGACGGCGCTGACCATGAGGCCGATCTCGTCCGCGTGTCCGGCCAGCAGCACCTTGAAGGTCGCAGTCGGGTTGACGACTGCCGTTACATTGCCCAGTTCGTCGACCGTCACCTGGTCTGCTTTGTCCTGCATATAGTCATAGATCTTCTTTTCCAGTTCGGTTTCATTTCCGGACACAGACCCGGTGGACAGCAGGTCAAATAAGAACTCTTTGTTCATGCTGGAACCTCCTAAGAAAGTAAATGGATTGGTTGGGCAATTGGGTTACACAGCCGCCAGGATATGCAGATTGCGGATTTCCGCATCGCCAATCGAATCATTGACGGAATAGGCGTGTTTCTCCAGATCCCCGCAAACGGCTTCGGTCAGCTTCTGCTTTTGCAGTTCGTCGATGATGTCTACTGCCATGCCCTCGATTACATCCTGCTTTTCTTCGGCCATTTCGGGGCAGTTGTCAGTGGTCAGCAGGTATTCCATCAGTTCCGCGTGAAGCGAAAGGATCGGCAGGGCGCGCAGAGCGCGGAAACTCCATTTGTAGTAAGGCATATATCTTTGGTTCAGAAGGAAGAGAACGCTCATCGCGCTTCGCACAAACTCGGTTACCGCCAACTGTGCCGCGCCGGTTTCCCCGTGCCGGAGGCAGCGGCTGTAGTTGTACTGCCCGGACTGGGCCATGAGAAGGAGGTGTCCAGCCAGCTTTTTGCGGCGGATATCCTCTGGGTAATAGGAGAGTTTCTCCCGGATGGAGGATACTTCTCCGGAACCATCCCAGAAGATCTCCCCGTTGACAGCCTCCGCGAGGGATTCCTCGGGGATGGTCAGCCATTGCTGTAACGTCAGGTTTCCGTCGGGGGTGCCTGCTTTTTCGGTGAAGAAGTCTGCCGTCCGGATGACACCATGACGGGCGCCGCCTACCGGGGCCATCAGGGAACGATGGAGACCCATGAATTCTTTCGGCAGCTTGGCGTAAGCCCGTTCGAGGAGAAAGGCTTCACGTCGGGTGACAATCTCTTCATTGGGCAGGAAGAGGATAAACCCCGGTTCGAAGTCGTGATCCCGGGAAACTTCGTCGTCATAGCCGAAGCATTCCGAGCCGCTCCCGCACAGGCCGATTGCGATTTTCGGAAGCTGCTCGGAAAACTGCTCGCGTAACATGGGCAAGCCGTACTGCTCAAAGTAAGCCCGGGCGATCTCAAGCCCTTTCATAGATCTGTTCCGCCTTCTCCTTCAGGTCCTGCGCGGTTCGGAAAGAACCGTAGTATTCAAACGTCGGGGCACATTTTTCGCATACATAGGCGTAGTAACCGTCGCGGGGGAGACCGGGGGCGGCGAGGAGGGCTTCGGCCTGATCCAGGAGTTTGTTGATCTCCGGTTCCCCCTTTTCCATGCCATCCCGCAATTCGACTGCGTTGGCCATGTTCAGGCAGGTGACGGCCTGTTCGAGTTCACCGTTAGGCGTTATGGCCATTTGTTCCATAGCCTTCTTGTAAAGTTGCAAAGCTTCATCCGGCCGATTCAGGGCGGAGAGAACCAAACCCATATTGTTATAGAGACCGCCCAACAGCGAAGGAGAACAAGCCGGACTCGTCTCCATGATCTTTCGTGCCTCTTCGAACAGCTTGAGGGCTTCCTCGTTTTCCCCGAAAGAATTCAGCGCGGTCCCGATGTTCACGCGGGTTGTGGCGGCGGTGAGGGAACCTTCGTAGCCGGTCTCCCGCAGGAGACGAAGGGCCTCGTCAGCGCTTTGGTGGGCCTTCTCCTTCTCGCCGGTCTTGCGATAGTGGCCGACCAGCTCGTTTCGGATCATCAGTTCACCGCGACGATCGTTTCCGGCCTGGGCTTCGGCCAGCCAATAGAGAAGCGCGCGCTCAACGCCGGGGTAGTCGCGCTTCGCCATCAGGGCATCGACCTTTTCCGAAATGCGCTGCTGGGGCACGGGGCGGATGCGGTCCATCGATTCAAAAGGGAAGGATTCGGTGCTGTTCTGCATTCCGTCTGCCTCCTTTCTTCAAAAATCCCCGGCGCGGGCCGGGGATCCTGACATTGGGTCAATCCACCATGACAGCCGTGCACTCCTGCAGGAGGTCGATGATCTTCAGGTGCTGCGGGCAGGCGCCTTCGCACTGGCCGCACTGGATGCAGTCCGTAGCTTTGCCACGGTCCTGGGTGACAATGTTGTACTCCCGTACCGTGCGGAAATGTGGGCTTCCCGTGCGCCGGTTGTACACCGCAAAGATCTCCGGGATCGGGATGCTCATCGGGCAGCCTTCGGTGCAGTAATGGCAGGCCGTGCAGGGGATCGCCTGGTTCGCATTCAGGGCGTCCTGGGCTTTCCGGATGACATCGAATTCGGCTTCTGTCATCGGCCGGAAATCCTTCATGGTGCGGAGGTTGTCCTCCATTTGTTCGAGGTTCGACATGCCGGACAAGGCCGTGATGATATAGTCCTGGCTGGCAACGAAGCGCAGAGCCCAACCGGCGTACGAGAGGTCAGGATTCGCGGCTTTCAGGATATCCTTGGCCTCGGCGATGGGATCGGCCAGGATGCCGCCCTTGACCGACTCCATGACGGTCACGGGCTTGCCGTGCGCTTTGCAGATTTCCAAGCAGCGGCGAGAGTTGACACCGGGGTTCTCCCAGT
Source organism: Clostridia bacterium (assembly GCA_017552615.1). Taxonomy (GTDB): domain Bacteria; phylum Bacillota; class Clostridia; order Christensenellales; family Aristaeellaceae; genus RUG11272. Next base: position 91,274 of record JAFZPI010000043.1, on the reverse strand, counting down.
CGGCGTAATTGATCTGCAGTTGGACGAATTCGACGTCCGGATGCGCGTTAAGCAGCTCTTCGAGCAGGTCCGGGTCGGCGTGGAAGGAGAAGCCCCAGTGCTTGATCAGGCCCTTGGCCTTCTGTTCTTTGACGAAATCCCAGATATGGTACTCATCGTACTTTTTGTAGTTGTTGCGCTGCAGGGCGTGGAGAAGATAATAATCGAAGTATCCTGCCCCTGTGCGTTCCAGGCTGGTCCAGAACTGCTGCTTGGCGCTCGCCTCATCATGGCACTGCAACCAGGCGTTGAGTTTGGTGGCGAGCGTGTAAGACTCGCGGGGATAGCGTTCGACCAGCGCCTGGCGGGCGGCGTCCTCCGAGGCGCCGTTGTCATAGACATAAGCTGTGTCGAAATAAGTGCCGCCGGCTTCGATGAATTTGTCCACCATCTGCTTGATCTGCGGGATGTCCATGCTGCCGTCTGCCAGTTTGGGCAGGCGCATCAGGCCGAACCCCAGCTTAAATGTGTCCTTTCCAGGATAATCCGACATAGATTCGCCTCCTGTTCATCTTGGTATGGAATTTGCAATCAGGCAGGGATCGTTTCACCGACCGCCTGCTTGGCCAGGATCCAGGCGCCCATGACGCCGCTGTTGATGCCGAGACCCGGCGCTACGATCAGGTCCTTCAGACCGTCGGTGACCTCGCGGACTTCGAGGTATCCGCCGAGGAGTTCGAGGGTCTTTGCGCGGACCATGGGGATCAGAAATTCCTGCTGCATTACGCCGCCGCCGAGGATGATCTTCTCCGGCGAGAAGGCCATCAGCGCGTTGTGGCACATCTGGGCCAGGTAGCCTGCTTCGATCTCCCAGGCGCGGTGGTCCGGCGGGATCTTCTGGCCGGAAATCCCCCAGCGCTTGTGCAGGGAGGGTCCGGCGGCGAGGCCTTCAAGACAGCCCTCGTGGTAAGGGCAGACACCCCGGGGCATGGGATCGTCGGGGTCGGGACGGAGCAGCTGGTGGCCGAGCTCGGGGTGCGTCAGTCCGTGGACAGGGCGTCCGCCGATGACAAGGCCGCCGCCGATCCCTGTGCCGACCGTGACATAGAGGCAGCTGTCCAGCCCTTTCGCGGCACCGAGCATCGCTTCGGCGATGGCGGCGGCATTCACGTCCGTGTCCAGTCCCACCGGGATCGCCAAGGCGTCCCGGAGTACGGGCAGGAGCGGTGCGTTGCGCCAGGCCAGCTTGGGCGTTGAAGTGATATAGCCATAGGAGACAGAGGTCGGGTGCAAGTCTACGGGCCCGAAGGAACCGATCCCCAGCGCGTCCACCGGGTGGGCGAGGAACCATTCGATGATGGCGGGCAGGGTGATCTCCGGTGTTTCCGTGGGAAGACTGGCTCTTTCGAGAATGTTTCCCTGGGAATCCAGGCATGAGAGCACCATTTTGGTTCCGCCGGCTTCCAGCGCTCCGTAGCGTTTCATAGAGGGGGCCTCCTTTGTTTGTTCTGAAATCCCGTTTCTGAGGCTATCTTACCATATAGGCATAGATAATGCAAGCGAACTGGAAACGTTCAGAAACACGAAAAAGCCGTCCCGGTCGGGACGGCTGATGGATGGGCTTAATTACTTTTTCTTGCCCTTCTTGGCGGCGACGGCGGCCTTCATATCCTTGCCGGGCTTGAAAGCGGGAACCTTGGTCGCAGCGATCTTGATCTTTTCGCCGGTGCGGGGATTGCGGCCCTCGCGAGCGGAGCGGGTGCGGACTTCAAAGGTGCCGAAGCCGATCAGGACGACCTTGCCGTCAGCGGCGAGGCCTTCGGTGATGCTTTCGAGGGCAGCGTTGACGACCTTGGAGGCCTCAACCTTGGTGATTTCAGCTTTGGAGGCAACTTTCTCGACGAGTTCGACCTTATTCATGGTGATACTTCCTTTCCGATATAGTTTGGTTTTGGGAACCGCTGACATTATACAATAGATTGCAAGGCTTGGCAACACCTTTTTGGCGGTTTTGGCAGATTTTCTGCGGTTTTTCAACGATTTTTAACAATTGTGCGGCTTGCGTACTGCCCTGATACGGTTTTGGTTTACAAAAACCAGCGCAAAACCGTTTCAAATGTTCGAAAGATGCTCGAGCCGGTACTTTTGCTTGAGGTATCCGTCCAGGTTCCCGTACTCACTGACTGTGATGCGCTCGATGCCCAACTCTTCCATGCAGGCCAGCAGGATGCAAATCCCGTGGACCACGATATCCGCACGCCCGGGTTGCAGGCTGGGGATCCGCAGGCGTTCCGCGAGGCTCAGTTCTGAGAGAAATTCAGCCTCCGTCCGCACGCGATCCCGGGAGAGCATGGTGCCGTGCATCATCGTTCGGTCGGTCCAGGGCACATCCCGGACCAGCGAAGCCAGTGCGGTAAAGGTGCCGCCGGTGCCCCACCAGCGGGAAGGGTTCGGCCAGTCTCCCACCTGATCCAACTGATCCCGCAGCACACCCTTTGCCGCGGCGATGGCGTCCGGAATGTCAGCCCGGGAGCGGATGTCGATGAGCCGGAAAAGCCGGACCGCGCCCATCTGGCAAGACAGCGATGCGGAGACGTTCATGCCCTCGCCGACGATAACTTCGGTGGAACCGCCGCCGATGTCGATCACGCCGCAGTCCCCGCCGTCGGTCGCGCCCGCAAAAGAGAGGGCCGCCTCTTCGGTTCCCGAACTGATATGCAGCGGGTATCCGGTGCGCTCCAGAACCAGCTGGGCGAAATAGGGGCCGTTGGCGGCGTCGCGTGTCGCGGAGGTCGCAAAGATCGAGACCTCTTCCGCACCGATCGAACGGGCCGTGATCACCTGGTTTTTTACGGCGGACAGGGTCCGCTCCATTGATTCCTCGCTGAGCATCCGGTGCTCGTCCAGGCCTGCAAAAAGCCGGGTGGATGCCCGGTTCCGGAGCAGCCTGTGCCCCACGTTCCCCTCGATCTCCGCTGCCAGCATGCGCACGGAGTTAGACCCGATCCCGATGACTGCCGCCTTCATCCAGAACCTCCTGTTGTCACAGATGGATCAGTTTCCTGCCCACTCCAGGTCTTCCATGACGCTTTTCCATTCCTCTTCGGTGTACTTGTCGAGGCTTTCGTAATTGATGACCGTGAACCGCACGCTCCCGGTGACCTGCATTCCCTGCCGCAGGGCGGCGTTCTCGATGTAATGATCCGTCCCGACGTTGTCGACTTTGAGCTGGAGCGCATCGCGCTCAGCCTGGCTGTTGAAGAGTTCAAGCTGCTTTTCGGAGAGCAGGCTGCGGGTTTGCTGCAGCTGTTTCTGTGTTCTGTTGATCATTAGCACGCAAGCCACGACCAGAATGACCGCGCATATCGCCAAAAACGGCCAGCTGATCTGCATCCGGCGCAATCTTTCCAGCAGTCCTTTCATGCCGTTCCCTCCGTTTCATGTGTATTCATTCTATTTCCATACGGAAAGCAGATTTCCTGCCATTTGGGATAAAAACTGTCGAAGCAACACGATGCACTTATGGCAACGAGATCGGGTGCTCCAAGAGCCATGCAATCGAATTAGCACCAATGGAAGCGGCTGCGTTTTCGTCGCCGTTCTCCGTCATTACACAAATTGCATAGGGTGAATTTGTGTTTTGAAGAAAGCCGATGAACCAGGCGCAGTTTTCTCCCGCTCCGGTCCATGCACCTACCGGTGTTTGATATAAAGCATTCTGTAAAGCCGGGAGGCTTGCAGCTGCTTCCCGCATCCTGCTCTGAAGGCTCAGGGAGACGGAGGGGTCGACGCAGATTTTCTCGATTCTTGATGAGAAGTCCAGACGGGTTTTCCCCGTGGAGGTTGTTACCTTCAGCAGCATCCTTGGCTCCATCATGACTCCGTCGTTGGCGATGGAGGCGGTGATGATACACATGTGCATGGGTGTCACCAGGATGCCACCTGAGCCTTGCTGTAACAGAGCCAGTTGCGAGTCGGAAGGATTGCCGGTGGGGTAGACTGCGTTGGCAACAACCAGGTCGCGGAAGAGGAAATTCTCGTTCAGACCGAAGGCTTCAGATGTATTCCGCAGACGTGCGGCCGGAGAAGCACTGTGATCCTGGCTTAGGGAGGCGGCCCAGGTTACGGGGGAAAACGCGGTTCCGGGTGCATACAGGGCTTCGGTTGCGCGGTTGAGGTAAGCGCCGTCGGGAACGGTTCCATTGTCGACTGTAGGGTCGAAGGCGGGGAGGCTGACGAGGGCAAGGACTTCGCCGGTTTTCCAGTTCATAACGACAGCTGCGCCGCGCGGGTCTTCGCCAAGCTTTTGAGAGAAGGAATCAGCGAGCGCTTTTGACAATGAAGCGGAAACTGTTAGCTGTACAGTATCGCCCTTTCGATCCGTGTTGTGGAGCAAGTCGCCGATGCGTTCCCAGATTGAGGCCTGGAAGCCGTACAGATACGCGGACTGGAAGGTTTCGACCGCGTTGCGGACGCGGCCGGAGGTATCGCCGACCACGTGAACCATTGCCTTGCGCGTGAACAAGTCTTCGGCGTAGAGGCGGGTGCCGTCCCCGGATGTCATGGCGAGAACGGCTCCGTCGCGGTCAAGGATGTCCCCGGCGGTCACGCGCTGCTTTTCGTCCCTCAAGCGGGTGTTGTGCGTCGACGCAAACCAGCGGCTTCCGTTGGTCAGAACGCTGTAGCCGCCGTATACGGCCAGCAAAGCGATCAGACCAAACAGAAAGAGGGCCAGGAGCTTGAAGCGGAGGCGCTGTCGTTTCATACATCCGCCTCCTCTGCCTGCAGGGCCAGGCGGGTGTCTTCCGCCAGGTCGTCGCGGTTCAGGCTCTCCACGCCCTGGATCAACCCGACCAGGCACATGCTGGAGAGCAGGGACGTGCCGCCGTACGAGACAAAGGGCATTGTGACGCCGGTCAGGGGGATCAGTTTGATGACGCCGCCAATGATGACGAAGGTCTGCAGACCGATCATGAGCGTGGCGCCCATGGCCAGGAGGCCGTGGAAGCTTGTGCGGGCTGCCATGGCGATCGTCGCGCCGCGCCAGATCAGGGCCACGACAATCGCCAGCACGCACAGGGCAAAGACCAGACCGAACTGTTCGCACAGCACCGCAAAGATAAAGTCCGACTCATAGACCGGGATGGTCGTGGGGCTCCCGAGGCCCAGGCCGACTCCCATCAGTCCGCCGGAAGCCAGCGCGATCAGACCCTGGACGATCTGGTATCCGAAAGTGTCGTAGACAGCCCAGGGGTTGAGCCAGATCGCCAGACGTTTCTTGACGTGCGCGAACAGGTGGTATCCGATCCATGCCGCACCGCCCGCGCCGACGATTCCCGCCAGAAGAAGGAAGAAAGAACCGGTGGAGGCGAAACCGAGCATCAGGGTCACGCCGTAGTATAGCAGTGCGGTGCCGAGGTCCATCTGGAGCATCAATAGAGCCAGGCAGGCCATGGCGAAAAGGAACCACGGCCAGAAGTGGCGGTCGGCCATCCAGCGTGCCAGGACGATCAGAAGGCACAGCTTGACAGCCTCACTGGGCTGGAAGGAGATCCCGGCGATGTAGACCCAGTTCTTGGCGCCGTAGGTTTCCCGGCCAAAGAGGACAGGCAGGACCAGCAGGACGAGGCTGACGGCGGCCAGGATCCAGGCGGAGCGCCGGGTGAAATGGAATGTCCGCACGCCCCAGATACAGACAAGCATGGCGAACATACCGAAACCATACCAGACAACCTGCTGTCTGGCATATTCCGGGTTTGTGTCATACAGTAATAGGACACCGAGCGCGCAGAGGAAATTCGTCAGGGCAAGCATCAGGCTGTCCACATGAAAGATCATGGGCAGGAGGGTGGAACCCAGCCAGATGATGAGCGGCACACCGGCGGCCAGGACATAGCCGGTGACATCGTTTCGTCGGATCGCGAGGAGCAGGAAACCCGAAAGAAAGAAGAGCATGACCACGTCGGTGAGGCGGCGTCCGGCTTTGCGTACGGGATCTTTATGGCGAAGGCCCATGTCACCCGCCCCCTTTCCGACTGTCGGAACGCCGGTGACGGACAGGTTCGACAGTTACACCGCTCATGCCGTATCCGATGCCGGTTTTCTCCCCGGGGCGTTCGATCGTGGGGGCCTGGGTATCCATCTGGGTGTCGCCGGAAATGCCGTAGGCGATGGGAGTGGCCTGAGGTTCTGCTTCATGGGCAAACCGCGGTCTGGATTCACTCTTCAGGCCCGCAAACATCCGCAGCCGCAGCACGGCTTCTCCGACCGTGAGGATGTCTCCGTGATGAAGCGCGACCGGCTGCTTGCGGACGCTCCGCCAGGTGACGGGGACATCGTTGACCAGGCAGTGCTGGCGGTAGGCTGGAGTGAGGATCAGGCCCTGTTTGGGACTGTAGCGGAGGTAGAGATGCGTGTGGGCGACGCCCCAGACGGGAACATAAAGGTCACAGGAGCGGGTGTCTCCTAAAACACCTTCCCGCGGAACCGGCAGGACAACGCCTTCGGGGAGTTCGCGATTTCCGGACTCGACCAGCCACTCGCCGACCATGCCGGCATCCGGCAGGCTGCGGAGGCGGCGATGCTTTGCCTTGCGGTCCCGACGGAGCCAGAGAAAAGAGCGCAGCACAATCAGGATGCCGAGCGCGACAAACCAGTAGCGCATGGCCTGCGCGACGATTTCATAGACGTCATCCGACATGTGCCTGCTCCTTTCCAATAGAATCAGGAATGTATCAACATGAAAACCCGGTCAGCGGCAGCCGGCCGGGTATCAGCGCTTTTTCTTTCCCATGAACTGCCGCAACCGTCCGCCCAGGGTCTTGGATTCGCGGAGGGCCACCAGCGCATCCAGTGCCCCGGCCCGGTAGCGGATATTGTCGGGCTCCATGCGCACGGCCTCGCGGTAGGACTGCTCCGCAGACTCGTACTGCGACATTTCCATGAGTACCTTGCCCTGCATCGCATACCAGGCAGCGCTGCGACTGGAGGCCCGGAGGAGCTGCTGCAGCGCGCTTTCGGGAAAGCCTTTATCCAGCATTTTGCCGCCAAGCTCCAGGGCATCCTCGCAGGAGATAACCATCGGGAGGGAGGATTGCTTTTTCGGAGAGCAATGGGCCAGCGCTTTCTCGTAAGCGTGATTCAGGGCGACCATGCGGCGGTTGGCTTCCTCGCGCTGCGCTTCGTCCTGAAACTGATCGGGGTGCCATTTGCGGGCCATCCGGTGGTAGGCATGCCGGACGAGCGTCTCGTCCGACGTTTCCTCGATGCCGAGGATCAGGAACGGGTCGCTCACGGTCTCACCCCTTTCGTCAGCGGTATCTCATGGGTTCAGGACTCAATGGATTCCCTGCGGATGGAAGCGCCGAGGGCGCGCAGTTTCTTCTCGATGTGCTCATAGCCCCGATCGATGTATTCGGGTTCGTAGATCTCCGTCTCACCCTTAGCCATCAGCCCGGCGACGAGGAGTGCCGCGCCGGCACGCAGGTCGGTGGCGGTCACCGGCGCACCGAGGAGCTGCGGCACGCCCTCGATGATGGCCGTGCGGTCCACCACGCGGATCTGTGCGCCCATGCGGATCAGCTCGTCCATGTGCTTGAAGCGCGACTCGAAGATCGTTTCCTGGATGATGCTCGTGCCGTGGGCGGTGGTCAGCAGAGCGCTCATGGGCTGCTGTAAATCTGTGGGGAACCCCGGGTAGACCTGGGTCTTGACGTTCACAGCCCGGTGCGCGCTGGAAATGCGCACGCGGATGGCATCGTCGGAGTCCGTGACGCGAACGCCCATTTCCAGCAGCTTGGCGGAAAGGGCTTCCATGTGCGTTGGGATGCAGCCGGTGATGACCACGTCGCCGTGCGTGGCGGCCGCGGCGATCATCAGCGTGCCGGTCTCGATCTGGTCCGGGATCACGGCATAGGTGCTTCCGTGCAGATAAGGGGTGCCCTTTATACGGATCAGGTCGGTACCTGCACCGCGGACATTGGCGCCCATGGAGTTCAGGAAGTTGGCCAGGTCAACGATATGGGGTTCCTTGGCAGCGTTGTGCAGGACCGTGGTACCCATGGCCTTGCAGGCTGCCAACATCACGTTGATGGTGCCGCCGACGGTCACCATGTCGAAGAAAACGTCGCTCCCGTTGAGCTCTTCCGCCTCGGCGATGATCGTGCCGCCGCGCTCATCGGTCTCGGCCCCGAGCGCGTTGAAGCCCTTCAGATGCTGGTCAATGGGCCGCTGTCCAATCTTGCATCCGCCGGGGAAAGCGACCTCTGCCCGGCCCTGCCGGCCCAGAAGCGCGCCAATCAGATAATAGGAAGCCCGGAGACGCTGGGCGTCCCGGTAGCCGACCTGATAGCCGTTCGCGGGCCGTGGGTCCACTTTCATGAACTCACCGGGCTCGTAGTCCACAACCGCGCCAAGAGAGCGCAGGATATCCACCAGCGCGCGCACGTCGTCGATGTCGGGAAGGTTCTCGATGGTGCAGGGCTCGTCACACAGGAGTGTGGCCGGGATCACCGCGACGGAAGTATTCTTACCGCCGCTGACATGGACTTCACCCTCCAGCGGGCTTCCGCCCACAATGACCATTTTTTCTTTGCCGGGCATAACTTCCTCCAATGGGGGCGTTGGGGATAAAGGATAAGATATAAGGCACAAAGCGCAGGGCACAGGGCATAGGGCATAGGGCACATAGAATGGCGTGTTCAGGCATCAAGTTTTTCTGTTCATTATGCCTTATGATCTTTATTATTGCTTACGGACCAATTTCGTAATCTCCGACCTGTTCCGAGGTGCCAAAGGCAAGGATTTCGGCTTGCTTGCGGCCGTAGGGGATGGATTTGTCGACCTGGTTGAGTTGTTTGCCCATGAAGCAGAAGACAGCGGTCTGACCGCCGTCAAGGTTTACGGCGATGTCACAGCCTTCCCGCTGCAGTAATTCAGCGAGGTATTTCATTTGTACACCTTTGGAGCGGGCCAGACGGCCTTCGCAGAGGATGGCGACATAGTGCCCGGGTTCCACGGTGCCGAAGGCATAGCGCGGGTTATAGCTGGTGTTGGCGGTGGCAATGTAGGGCGTGGGCTCTCCGTCCCGTATCAGGCAGGGGCCGAAGCAGTAAACATCGTAGGCCCCGGCGTCCAGGTAATCCTGTGCGCTCTTCTCCGTGGACAGGTAGCTCTCGATATGTCCGTCGGGGAAGAAAGCAAGGGTCTCGTAGTTGGGCATGGTGGGTGGATTCCTGCGGGGTTCATCATAGAAGATCTGTCCGCCGCGCACGATGATGCCGGTGGGATAGGTCTGCTTGATCCGGTAGGTATAATAGTCTGTGCTGGTGGCAAAGACCACTTTGTTGTTCGTGGCGATGTCTTTAACATTATCGTGTGTGCTGCGTGGCTTTTCCGGATTTGTGAAAATCGTCTGCGGCAGCATCCCGGCTTCCGTGTCGCACCAGACATGCGCCGTGAAGCAGTAGAAGGCGTGCTTCTTGTCAGGGACTTCATAGCTCCGCCGGATGACAACCTTCAGCGTTTGGCTCACATAGATGTAGAGTCCCTGTTCATCACTGGAGTAGACAAATTCGCCTTCATCCAGATAGCCTTTTGCGTTCAGCGGCGGAAGGATGGCGGCCAGGTCTTCATCGGTTTCGACCCAGGTGCCGGTTGTTTCGGTTTCGAGGGGAAGCGGATCTTCCGATTGAGCGTTTTCGGTATTCTGATTATTCTCCTCAACGTAGATGACTTCGATTTTGGTTTCAGAGATCTCGTCTTCCACAGGGGAGAGTTCTTCCTCAGGAAGGGTCATCGGGACGGCCTCGATTTCGACTTCCTGTATGGGCGCGGATGCATCGATATTCTCGAAGAAATCGCCGCCTGTTTCGTCGGGGCCGACGGTGGAGGCGAAGAGACCGAAACGGTGGTTGTCATACTCGGCGCCGGTCTTGGTGACGCTCATGCCGCTGGTTTTCTGGGTGATGTGCAGCTCGTAGGCCTCGATGGCCAGTTCCATGCCGGTTTTGCCGTCGAAAGAAGACAGCGGGGTTTCCCAGTCGAAGAGCGAGGCATTCTCGGACCAGAGGTGCACATAGAGTTTTTTCGCCTGCCAGGTGCCGTAGGCTTCGGCGGATTCCGGGCAATAAGTGGCATCTGCGGTCTTGTCCCAGACATTGCGTGCGGCTTCAGAGATGACCTTGTGCATCGGATGGCCGTACTCGCCGTCCTCGTCCTGGGTGACGATGACTTCGGGCTTCAGCCGGCGAATCACTTCCGTAACCCAGGCATTGACCTTCTCCTCGCCGCCAAGGGATTTATACTGGGTTTTGAGGTTCTTCTGGTAGCTGTCTTTGAAGTTGCCGATGACAGGGTAGTTGCGAACGCCAAGAAGCCATAGGCCGTTGAGCAACTCGGAGCGGCGTGTGGTGTTGGAGTAGGTCATGTAGGCCACAGCTACGCTGCGGCCTTCGTCGATGGCCGTGGGGATGCCGCCGGCCATGAAAATCAGCTCGTCATCGGGGTGGGCGACCAGGAAGAGAATGTCTGCCTTTTCCACCGTGGGTTCCCAGCGCTGAACCCAGTCGGGGATTTCCCCTTCACCGAAAGCGAAAACCTCATTGAAACCCAAGACCTGTTTTGTGGTGGTGGGCACATAGACGCGCACCGAGGAGACACCGCCGTCAAAGCTGTAAAAGGCGTGGTAAATCTCAGTGTCCCCGACATAAACGGTCTGCCAGTCGCTGCCGTGCGCGGTCTGCACTTCGTAGGCGTCGGGCATGCTGCGGAAGCAGAGATATAAGCCGTAGATCTTCTGGCCGTTGGGGGCTGTGATCTGCAGGTAGTTGTGCTTGGCCTCGTGGGTATCCCAGTAGGTGGTATACTTCCCGTCGGTCATTTGGGTGTATTTGAACTTTGTGCCGCTGGATTTAAAGCCGCACTTGTCGGTGATTTCGGGTGCTTCATCTGCCAGCGCCACGCTGAGCGCGAACAAAAACGCTGCCAACGCAAAGAAAGCGGTCAGCCACTTTTTCAATTCGCAGCATCTCCTTCCGGAATGGATTCAGCGGCCTCAGGGGGCGCCAGAACAAAAGGATCATCGAGGGTGCCGGAGCCGCCGACGATTTCGAAGCTTCCGGCCGCAAGCCAGACCGAGGGCCGGACGCCTTCGTTATCCCGACCGACTTCGATATGGCCGATCGTTCCGTCTGCTTTCGTGCAGTTGGCATGGCGTTTGTCTGCGCCGGACTGGGTGCGCGTCCAGTAAGGGCTGGTGCTTCCCCGGTTGGCGGAGTACACAAAAAGCCGTTTCTCTCCGACGGTGATATTGGCGGTATCTGTGGCATTGCGAATTTTTGCTTTCGGATTGGGGTAGGTTTCCTGGGGATATCCGTTGTCGGTGGTGGCCCATTCGGTTCCCCAGGCCCGAACTCCTGGGTTTTCATGGATCTTTTTGCTGTTGCTGGAATCCTTCAGGGTCACGCCGAGGCCGATGCTTTTGTCGTTCAGTTCGGCCGTGCTCAGGATGAAGACTTTTCCAAATTCTTCAAATGGGAGCAGCATGTCGGATTCTTCGGCTGTAAAGGCATCGTCTGTGAAAGCTGAATTCAGATAGTGGCTCAATTCTGTCTGGGAAAAGTCGCCTTTGAATTCATTCTGGTATTCTTTCAGGCTGGTGTGCATGGCCCTTGCGAAAAGAACATACTCACTCAGCAGCCACACTTTTTCTTCATCGGTTGACAGGACACGCCAGACGATCGGTTTCACCGTGCCGTCCGCGCTCTGCGGATACCTGCCGAGAGAAACATAGATATAGCCGTTCTCTTTCGTATATCCGCGCAGTGCTTCCTCGCTCCGTGCTGCACCGCAAAGCAGCAATGCCAACGCACACAGGCAGGCCATGCAGCGGAAACGAAGGCGCATCCCCATCACCTCTTCTTGTGGTCTTCAAAACATTGTACCACAACATCTTGCGGTTGTCAATTCAAGTGTGGTAGAGCTTCTTGCTCTGGTAAGCCGGTTCACAGGTCAGGTTGACGCCAAGCTTTTTGAACACACTGACATCGACCTGGGAAAGAATGACAGAAGAGTGCACTTCAAGTCCTGCCAGCTTCGGCAGCATGGCGTAGGCAGCTCTGGCAGCTTCATTTTCGGTGGCAGCAAGGGCCAGGGCGATCAGGATTTCGTCAATATGCAGCAGGGGATTATGGTTCCCGAGATACTTGACCTTGAGTTCCATGATGGGTTCAATGACGCTCGGGGCGATGAGTTTCACGCTGTCGTCGATGTTGGCAAGATGTTTCAGCGCGTTTAGGATCATAGCGGAAGAAGCGCCCAGAAGGGTGCTGGTCTTGCCGGTGATGACTGTGCCGTCCGGCATGGAGATCGCGGCGGCGGGTCCGCCGGTCTCAGCGGCGCGCACATTGGCGGCGGCCACGACGGGGCGGTTTGCGACGCTGATGCCGGCCTTCTCCATCAGGAGCTGGATCTTTCGGACAGGTTCGTCCCCGGCGTTGCCCTTGCGGCGCTCGCACTGGGCGTCATAGTAGCGGCGGATGATTTCCTGGCGCGCGGCCTCCTGGCAGGCTTCGTCGTCCACGATGCAGTTGCCGGCCATGTTGACGCCCATATCCGTGGGGCTCTGGTAGGGGCAGCGCCCGAAGATGCGCTCGAAAATCGCTTTCAGTACGGGGAAAACTTCGACATCGCGGTTGTAGTTGACGACGGTTTTCCCGTACGCTTCGAGGTGCCACGGATCGATCATGTTCACGTCGCTGAGGTCCGCGGTGGCGGCCTCGTAGGCCAGGTTGACCGGGTGGTTCAGCGGCAGGTTCCAGATCGGGAAGGTCTCGAACTTGGCATAGCCTGCCCGGACGCCGCGCTTCTGCTCGTGCCAGAGTTGGCTGAGGCAGGTGGCCATCTTGCCGGAACCGGGGCCTGGGGCGGTGACCACGACCAGAGGACGGGAGGTCTCAATGTAATCGTTGCGGCCGTAGCCTTCCTCGCTGACGATCAGCGGCAGATTGGAGGGATAGCCCTCGATCGGATAATGTCGCCAGGTGCGAAGGCCGAGGGCTTTCAGCTTCTTTTCATAAGCGACGGCAGAAGGCTGTCCGCGCCAGCGGGTCAACACCACACTGCCAACATAAAAACCGTTGCCCACAAAGGCATCCACGAGACGGAGCAGGTCCATGTCGTAGGTGATGCCGATGTCGCCCCGGACTTTGTTCTTCTCAATGTCATCCGCGTTGATGGCGATGACGATCTCGGTCTGGTCCCGCAGCTGCTTGAGCATGGTGATCTTGGAGTCGGGTTTGAAGCCCGGCAGCACCCGGGAGGCGTGATAGTCGTCAAACAGCTTGCCGCCAAACTCGAGGTACAGCTTGCCAAACTCCGCAATACGGGCCATGATGTGCTCGGACTGGGTTTTCAGGTAGAGATCATTGTCAAAACCGATGCGTGCCACGCGGATGCCTCCAATCATCAATGGGTTCATATGATCATATCATTTTTAGGGAGATAGCACAACAGAAGGTTTCTTGTAATTTGTGTTACAAATTTGCGACTGGATCGGGAATCGTCAGGAGATACCTCTCATAGGCGTTGATCACCGGAATCCCCTTGTATTCCTGTGCACGGGGCGTGTTCCAGGCATAGCTCCGGTGGACATGGCCGTGGCAGAAGGCGAGGGGATGCAGTTCTTCTGCCAGGGTCACGAAACAGTCAAAACCACGGTGGGCATAGTCCTCCGCGTCACCGCAGCCGGTCATGGGAGCGTGGGTCACGATAATGTCCACGCCGCCGGCCTTGCGGATCGGCTTGCGGAGCTTCCGGATGCGCTTCCGCATCTCTTCTTCGGAATACTGATACTCTCCCTGGGAATAGCGCTTGCAGCCGCCGAGACCGAGAAAGCGAACCCCCTTGCAGGTGTAGACGGTCCCGTCTATGCATTCGCATCCCTCCGGGGGGTTACGCACGTATCCGGTGTCATGGTTCCCTGGCACATAGAGCACCGGCTTGTTGCTCAGGGTCACGAGGAATTCGAGGTATTCGCGTTTCAGGTCACCGCAGGAGACGATGATGTCCACGTTCGCCACACGATCGGGCTGGTAGTAATCCCAGAGCGCCGGGCTTTCCACATCGGAGAGCAAGAGGATATTCGTGGCCATCACCGCCTTTCTGTATGCATTTCTTGTTTATCTGTTTCCTGAATACTTTGTTATTTTGTTGTGTTTGTTGTTTCAGGAGGAGGTTCTGTGATTCCTTCATCTTCCGGAAGCGCCAGCAAGCGGGTGGTTTCGCGGGCCGCGGGCATGAGTTCCTCCAGTTTGGGGATTGAACCGATGATACCTTCACGCAGCCAGTTCATGCGCATGAGTTCATCGGGCGTGAAGGTTCCTTCCGCAGGAAGCCGAAGAATCCCCTCCTGGTCCCGGATGGGGCCGGTAAAAGGTTGGACAGTCCCATGGACCAGGCCGTCCTTGAGGATATCAGCCAGCTGCCAGACGCCATCCGGGAGGCTCTCAGCGAGCTTCACGTCGATCACGCCGCTGGACATACCCCACCAGTAGCTCACGGCGGTGCCGGGGGAGGCCTCTTTGTCCCACGCGCCGGCGAGGACACTTCGCACGATCTGCTCGTATGTCTTGCCCCAGTCCCACAGGTCCGAGGCCAGGGGGAGGAAACTCCCATCCTCCGCCATCAGGGCGGTGGACCAGCCGAAACTGATCCCGCTGGCGGAGTTGTTGGGAATCGGATGGCCGGAGATGATCCTTGCTCCGTCGGCCCAAAGACGTTTGACCGGATTCCCGCCAAGACAGGACCATTCCAGCAGGATCTTCGCTTCCGGATTGGTCATGCGCAGCCCCTGGGCAAAGGCATTCACCGCTGCGGGAACGCCGAGGATCGGATAGCGCGCAATGTAGCCGACCGGATCCTTTCCGCACATGGCTCCGGCAATGGCTCCAGAGATGAACTTGGCCTCATGGATGCGGCTGTAATAGGTGCGCACGCCCACATAAGGCACGGACAGCGCGCAAACCAGCACCTTCACGTTCGGGTGCAGGGCAGCGGCCTGACGGGCGCTGGCTAAAAGCGTGGGGGCTGTAGCGATCAGAAGCGCGGCTCCGTCCTCTGTAATGGCTTTTTCCATCAGCGCATCGGCATCCTGTTCACCCACAACATAGCAGCGCGTGCGGACTTGGGCACCCAGCGCCTCGTCCACATACAGCCGGCCTTCTTCGTGCCCGCGGGTCCAGACGCTCTGGTTCGGGTCGTTCACATGGATAAAGGCGACATTCAGGACAGGGCGGGTGATGCCCGTGATAATGCGTTCCACGAGGCTTCGCTCGGGAATATCGGGCTCGGTGGAGACTTCTTTGGGTTCGTCTGCCGCGGCATAACGCAAGTCCGGCACCAGGGCGGACACGCGCTTGCGGATCTCCGCGGTATCCAGCGCCAAAAGCTGGTCATAGGGATAAACGTCCAAACATGCCAACAGGGCCTCGCTGGGTGACTGCCCGGAGGCCTCTGGATGCTGGCAGGCTTCTCTGACCTTCCAGTAAAGCGCAAGAAAACTGAGCCGTTCCTCATCGGTCCAAACATGGTCTTCATCCATCCCGAGCCCTTGTTCGAGGCGGCGCAGGCTCCCGGGTTTGTCGAAGCGCAGGACATAGAGGCGGCTGCGGCTGTAAAAGCGAATGAACTCCTGGTAGGACAAATACTGCGGTTCTTCCGTTGCTTCAGGCAGTACGCGCAGCACATGGGCACGGATTGTCAGGGCGTCGTAAGAGCGCAGGACGCTGACACGCTTGTGGCCTTCCTGAACATAGAAAAGGCCATAGTATTCATAGCATGTGATGGGGTCGGTGATGCCCTGGTCGCCCAGGTGAGCTTCACAAAGCGCGATCCATTTCTGGGCAAACTCGGTACTCTCGCCGAGAAGGGGCATCATGTTGCCGGCGAAAGCGCTTTTGCGGCCGTCCGCCAGGGTGCCCACGATAGCATCCATCGGGATTTCGATGATCCCCATGTCGACGCGGCTGGCAGCGGAGAAATTCGGGACAAGCTCCTGGAGGACCTTCGGCCAGGGATCTTCACCCCTGGCGGTACAAGTAGACTGATATTTCTGTCCGCGCCGCAGTGCAGCGCGGTATTGCTCAATGGCTTCGTTCCGGTTCACGGACTGCACCTCCTGTCTGTCGGTACGGCCCTATTATAGTCACGAAAATGCTTTTTGCAATGGACGGAAAGGGATCAAACTGGACGATTGCGCTATTCGAAATGAGAAGGATCAAGGTGATTCGTTCCCGATCGGTTTTTCCCAATACTTACTGCTTATTCTTTTCTCTATTCCTTACTTGTGATATCTCTCCCCGCTCTGGATCTTGCAGCACCGGTAGAGCTGCTCGAGAAGCATCACGCGGGCCAGCTGGTGGGGAAACGTCATCGGGGACATGCTGAGCTCCTCATCCGCCCGGGAGATCACAGCCTTGCTCAGGCCAAGACTGCCTCCGATCACGAAAATGATTTCCCCGGTACTCCGGTTGCACAGATCCTCAAGATGCCTGGCCAGGGCAGGGGAGTCCCACATCTTGCCCGGGATGGTCAGGGCGACCACATAATCGGTTGGGCGGATGGCCTTGAGGATCGATTCGCCTTCCTTCTGCCGGATCTGGTCTTCGATGGCATCGGAAGAATTGGCAGGTTCCGGGAGGTCATTCAGTTCGACCTCCCGGAACTTTCCGTAGCGCGACAGGCGTTTGAGGTATTCGTCCGCCATGGCTCGGTATGGTTTCTCTTTCATGCGACCCACGGCGATGATGGCAGCGTTCATGAAGACTCCTTACAGCACGGGCTTTCCGTTCACGAAAACCTGTTTGGCCACGGCCTGGATGTCATGGAGCGGATTGGAGGAGAAGACGGCGATATCGGCGTCCTTTCCGGCTTCGAGAGAGCCAACGCGATCTTCAATGCCTGCGACGCGCGCGGGATTGATCGTGATGGCGCGCCAGGCTTCGTCTTCCGGGAGGCCTTCCCGGACGGCCAGTCCGGCGCACAGGGGCAGGTAGTACAGCGGGATGACCGGTGCATCCGTAATGATGCACACCGGCAGACCGGCCTTATACAGGATGCCTGGGGTGGAGAAAGTCTTGTTTTTCAGTTCAAACTTGCTCTTGTTGCCCAGGGAAGGGCCCACGAGCACGGGATAGCCCTTCTTGGCCAGCGTGTCGGCGATGAGGTGTCCGTCGGTGCAATGGTCCAGGGTCAAGCGAATGTCAAACTCTTCCGCAATGCGAATGGCTGTGAGCATGTCGTCAGCGCGGTGGGCGTGGCACTTCAGCGGGATCTCTTTACGGATGACCGGGAGCATGGCCTCAAGCTTGGGGTCATAAGGACGTTTCTTTGTGTCATCCTTTTCGGATTCTTCGATCTCTTCGGCATAGCGGCGGGTTTTCTCAAGCGTTTCTCGCAGGAGCGCGGCAACGCCCATACGGGTTACGGGAGCTTTCCGTCCGTTTTGTCCGTAGCAACCCTTGGGGTTTTCGCCGAAAGCCGCTTTCATGGCGGCAGGGTTTTTGATGACCATTTCGTCCACCACGTTGCCGTATAGCTTGATAGCCACGAAGGTGCCGCCGAGGACATTGGCGGAACCCGGTCCGGTCACCGCCGTGGTGACGCCACCTTCTAGCGCCAGGCGGAAAGCTTCATCCTGGGGATTGATGCCGTCAATGCCGCGCATGTCCGGGGTGACGGGATCGGACATCTCGTTATAGTCTGCGCCTTCCCAGCGAATGGCTTCTTCGTCAAGGCCGATGTGCGTATGGGCGTCCACCAGGCCCGGAGTGACGATACAGCCGGACGCATCGTAGACTTCTGTGCCATCAGGAACCTGAAGATTTGTTCCGACTGCGACGATCTTTCCGTTGTCAATCAGTACCTGGCCATTAGGAATGTCTTCTCCGGCGATGGGTTTTACAAGTCCTCCCTGAATCAGCAGCATAATCTTCCCTCCATAGCAATTTGTGATTTGGCTGTGGGCTGCAGTAAGCATACCGCATTTTTGTTCCCGGCGCAAGGAGAAATGACGCGCCAGGATTGAACGCAGGACGCGTGTGTGGTATAATGGCACGGAAAACGACAGCAACAGCGGGAAAGGCGGTTCCGACGATGCTCAACGAAACCGGTCTTGCGGAACTCATGCGTCTGGAGGGGGAAGACTTCGTCCGGACGGCTTATCGTTTGATCCTGCACCGCGAAGCGGACGCGGAGGGATTATCTTCCCATTTACGGGCTATGGAACAGGGCGTTTCCAAGGAACAGTTCGCCCTTTCGCTCCGCGTGTCACCCGAGGGAATGCTTGCGGGTGAAGCGATATCGGGATTCCGCACGAAAAACATCGCGGCGACGACCTTGTTGCAGTATAACGGCGAAGCCTTTGTCACGGCAATCTGGCTGGCAATGCTTGGGCGCACACCCGATCCCGGAGAATTGGCAGAAAACTTGAGCACCCTGGTCAAAGGAACAAGCCGGGAGGTTGTGCTGGCTTCCGTGGCGGCATCATCGGAGGCAAAAGCGCACGGAACCGTGATGACCGGATTGAAACCAAAGCTTCTTCGGAGAAAGGTGATCAACGGCCTTCGGCACATTCCCGGGATGAACCGTCTGCTGAATGTGCTGCGGCAGCCGTTGGCGTTGCCCGGAAAGGTCTGGAGACGATTCCGGAATTTGTCGCTGTTCCGTCGGACACGGACGGCGATCGGCAATCTGCTGCATATCAACCGGCTCTATATGCGTGTACAGGCACTCGAGAATGATCAGACTGTCCGTGACCTCCGGGAAGAAGTCGCGACCTTGCGGAGCCGTCTGCAGCTAAAAGAACTCCTTGAAGAAAACAATGCGCCGCGGACCAACGTGGCCTACAAGAAGTTTGAGGATGAGATGCGCGGCTCCCGGGAGGAGATCATGGAGCGCCTGACCTGTTATGAAGGGGTTGTCCGGCAGGTTCGCGAGACCCTTGGCGAAAACCTCTTTGCGCTGGACCTCGGCTGCGGACGCGGGGAATGGCTGGAACTGATGCAGACTCGGTACAAGATCAAAGCTTTGGGCGTGGACTCGGACCCGTCTATGCTGAAGGAATGTGAAGAAAAGGGTTTGCTAACAATCCGCGCAGATCTGCTCACCTATCTCCGAAACTGCCAGAGTGCTTCCGTAGACATCATCACGCTGTTCCAGGTTGCGGAGCACCTGCCGTTCAACGTGCTCAGCGACACGCTGACAGAATGCTGCCGCGTGCTCCGCAATGGCGGCGCACTGATCGTGGAGACCCCAAATCCGGAAAACATGATTGTCGGTGCCTGCAATTTCTATATGGATCCCACGCATATCACCAAGCTGCCCCCGCCGCTGCTGCGGGTCTTTGTGGAGGGGGCGGGTTTTGAAAACGCGGAGATTATGCGTCTGCACCCCTACCAGGCGATTCACGTAAACAAGGAAGATAACAATAATGACGCGCTGCGCGAGCTTTCGGATTTCTTCAATCATGAGGCAGACTATGCCGTTATCGCATTTCGAAACGGTTGAGGAGGCAAACGGGCATGAGAATCCTGATCTGCAATGAGCGCTTCCTCTTCCGCTTCGGCGTGGACCGCTGCCTGCTGATGCTGGGAAGCCTTTGGAAAGCCCAGGGTCATGAGATCATCATGATGGGCAACCGGTTGGACGAGCGTGCGGTGGACAAGTGCTCCGACCGTTTCATTTCCGTACCGGAAGCCCTGGAATACCTGCATGGGAACGACTTTACCCTGTTTTACCTGCAAGAGCACTGGGACGAATGGTTTAATGATGCCGATACACCCGATCTGGCGTTGGTTGCAGGATGGCCTTTCTACCGCAGTATCGGCTTCCTCCGGGAAAAGTGCGGGTGTGCGATCTTTCATGAATACGGCGCGGTCCCTACAGACGGAATGGACGAAGGACAGAAGACCGTGCAGAACGAGCTGCGCCGCCTTCGGCGGGAATCCCTGCCGCAAGCTAGCGCGATCATCGCCATCAGCCGTTTTCTGATGGAGAGCCAGAGCAACAAGGATACGGGCGGTCGCGTTCCTGCGGAAGTGGCGCACTGCGGCGTGGATCACATTGTGCAGAAGCTCTGGCAGAGCGGTGAACTGGGCATAAGGGAAAATGATGTCCTCAAAGAGATCCGCCAACTGAAGGAACAGGGAATCAGGATCATCTTTCAGCCCGGTCGCTGGGAAACCGGGAACTACAAGAATTCTGATGGCAGCGTCACGGTTTCGCGTTTTCTTACAAAACGTGGGATCGACCATCGTATCCTGGTGCTTTCAGCCAGAGAGCGCATGGGCTCTCTGCCGAGCGATGTCTCGGATAAGTTCTTCTGCCTCGGTTTTGTCGACGACGAAACCATGCGTGCCGCCATGGAACTCTCGGATGTGGGGATCTCCCCGACACTTTGGGAGGGGTTCGATTTACCCCTCGGCGAGATGCAGTGGCTGGACCGACCTATGTTTGTCCTGAATGTCGGAGCGCATCCGGAGGTTGTCTGCGACCCGTATTTCCTTTGCAAAGACATGGATGAACTGGCGCGCAAAACTGCGGATGTCTTGCAAGGCAGCATGCCTTTTACCGAAGAAGAGTTCAAGAATAAATGCGCGGCTTTCCGTGAGGTTTTTACCTGGCAAAACTGTGCCGATAAGATGATGGACGCCTTCCGCCGGGCGCTTCGGAACTCCACCACACTCTATGTGGATGTGACCAATGCCTGCCATGACACGGCCAATTCCGGCGTCATGCGTGTAACGCGCAAGCTCTCCCGTTACCTGCAGGGGCTTCTCGATACGGTCTTTGTGCTGTGGGATTGCAGCATTAAACAGTATGTGCTTCCCTATGAGGCGGAAGTCCGCACCCTCTGCGCCTATGGCGGACCGGACGCGAATCAGATTCTTGAACGTTCTCAGGATGGGAAACCCAGGGAAACACTGGAAACGATCCTGACACATTCAGAAGGAAAACGCCGTATACTCCTGATGATTGAAACTGCCGATGCGGGTATGATGAAGAAGGCGATCCCATCGCTGCAAGCGCGAAAAATCGCCGTTGCGGCTGTCTTCCACGACGCAATTCCCGTGCTCCGTCCGGACCTGGTCAGCAAAGCTGTATGCGAGAACCACAGTGCCTATATTAGACAACTGGCTACAGCAAATCTGGTGTTGCCGACGGCGGATCACAACGGAACTGATCTGAAACAGTGCTGGAAGGCGGAAGGAGTCACACCCCGTGCAGTCGTGCGGACCGCTGCGCTGGCTGCGGAAATCGACGGTGTTCCGAGATATACCGAGAAGCTGAATGCCATTGATTTGGATCATATCAGGATCCTGTTCGTTTCCACCCTGGAACCCAGGAAGAATCACATCCGCTTCCTGAAAGCCCTTGAGCAAGTGTTCCGGAAAGATCCCGAACTTGCGCAAAAAACCGAAGTCCATCTTGTTGGCAATCGATATGCCGGAAACGAGGAGATCCCGGCGTTTGTGGAGCGGTTCTGTGCGGACCATTCCCAGGTGCGATGGCTGGGTGTCGTGGATGATGAGACTCTGCGGCGTGAGTACGCGACCTGCACGTTCACGGTCTATCCCTCGGAAATTGAAGGCTTTGGCATGCCGATCATCGAGAGCCTTTGGGCAGGGAAACCCTGCCTGTGCAGCAATAGCGGCAGTATCGGCGAACTGGCAGCCCTGGGCGGATGCATGACGGCAGATGTCCTGGACGTGGACAGCCTTTCGGATACGCTTCATCACATGATGACCGAACCCGAAACCCTCTTGCGCCTGCAGCGTGAAGCCGTGACACGCCCTATTACGACTTGGCGGGACTATGCCGATTCGGTTGCCACAGCACTAACGGAGCTTTCTGTCCACCCTGAAACTGTCCGTAATTCGGGACTTCCCTCCGAAGTACAGTCAAGCTTGCAGGCGGTGTTTGCGGGATGGAACGGACGACGCGTCGTGACGGTGAGCAACTACTATCCGCCGAATATCATCGGTGGAGCGGAGATCATCGCGCATAAGCAGCTTAGGACGCTGATCGCGGATAACCATGCCCGGGGTGTGGCATTTACGCTTGATATCAGCGGGAAGCATGAAGAGGGAACCGTAACGGTGGATACGTTCGAAGGTGTTCCTGTCGTACGGCTCAGTGTGCCGGGGACGGTCTTTGATGCGAACGGCATCCATTTCTTCAGCGCAGAGCAAAACCGGGTATTCCGGGAGCTTTGTGAGCTGGTTCATCCGACCGTGGTTCATTTCCACAACATGTTCGGCCTCTCGATGGGCATTGTGGACATTGCCCATGCTGCCGGCGCCAAAGTGGTTTTTACCCTGCATGACAACTGGGGCTTCTGCTTCAAGAATACAATGCTCGACAACCGAGGGAATCTTTGTGGGAACATCCTGGCCTGCGATGTCTGCAAGGAAAACCTGACCGCCGGCGGAATTCGAGTTCCTATGGGTGTGAGGAGATGCTATCTGCGGCGCTGCTTCGAGCG
Organism: Clostridia bacterium; assembly: GCA_017552615.1. Lineage (GTDB taxonomy): Bacteria > Bacillota > Clostridia > Christensenellales > Aristaeellaceae > RUG11272. The sequence goes on along the minus strand of JAFZPI010000043.1, from coordinate 68,755 downwards.
GACGGATGCTTTTGTCTCACCAAGTGCATATCTTGCGGACACCTACATTCGGGCGGGCTTTGACGCCCACAAAATGAATGTGATTTGGAACGGCATCACTTTAACACAGTTTGCGGGTTGTACAAGGGTGCCTTCGGATCTGATCAGGGTCACCTTCGCGGGTTACTTTGGTGCCCATAAGGGGATTGATGTGTTGATCCGGGCGGTTGCGCTGACGAAACGCAGCGATATCCAGATTAATCTCGTGGGTTCCGGTGCGGAGGAAGAGAACTATAAAGCACTGGCGGCTTCGCTCGGCATCGCCGGACAGCTTCGGTTCTGGGGACGGCTCTCGAACGCGGAAATGATCGCGGCATATCGCGAGACGGATATTTACTGTCTGCCGTCCGTTTGGCCGGAGAACCAGCCGGTGAGCATCACCGAAGCTATGGCCTGCGGGATCCCGGTTCTTGCATCGGATCTCGGCGGAAATCGGGAACTCGTGAAGGACGGAGAGACGGGACTCCTGTTCCCGGCCGGAAATGCTGAGGCACTCGCGGAGAAGCTGGTCATCCTTTGCAAAGATGAAAAACTGCGGGAACAAATGGGGCAGGCGGGCTGCGAGAGAATCGGCAAAGCAAGCCTGCACCGGCAAGTGGGACAATTGGCTGAGCTGTATGATCACTTGCCGCCGTTGTCTGGTGTGCGCAGCAAACCGTTAATTCTGTTCAAAGGGACAGTCCTCCCGACGCTGGTGCATCGCTTTACTCGGTACGATGTGATGCTGTGGGACTGGGTATTGGATGATCATGATCTTCAACAGACAAAGGCCGTTGCGGTTTTGAACGGAGAGAGACTGTCCTCTGCCGAACTGAAGAAGATCAGGGATCACAGCATTCGCTTGGTGGTTCCGGCGCGGGACGAAGCGGTTTACAGGCGGGAAGGCGTGGATCTAGCCATCTATGCAGACGAAGCCGAATTGCTGCGGATGATCGCTACGCTGTGACAGCATAAAACAAAATTACTTGTTACTGATCAAAACCGCAAAAGACGGAAAAACGCTTGACAAAGGCATATAAATCATGTATGCTTGGCACGTTCCGCTTGGAATGAGACTAAAGAAAGGGGGACCGGAAGATGAATATGCGCGTCAATCATGCATTCGCTTTGGTGTCTTTTTATGCGTCCCCTGCAGTCCGAGCGGCATAATGGGCCTGTCCCGTTTTGATGCCTGCTGTCCGGCTGCACAGGGATGTGCGGCCGGTTTTTCTTTGCTTTATGACTGGATGTGATCATGATGAATTCCGATAAGAACAAGACGCCCGGAAAGGCGCTGCTTTCGCTCTTAAAGCCGAACCGGGGTGCCTTTATCGTTGCCTCCCTGTCTGTCGTGATGGCGGTACTCCTGGGTTTTGCGACCCCGCTTCTCCTGGCGGAAACCATTGACTGTATTCTCAGCGGGAAGCCTTCGACTCTGCCGGTGTGGTTCACGGATTGGCTAAAGAGTGTCGGCGTTACCCGGGACTGGATCCTGGGGAATCTGTGGTTCCTGGCGGTTTCACTGGTTGCTCTTTCCCTGTTCAAAGGCGTGTTCAGCTATTTCCGCGGACGCATGAGCGCAGTGGCCAGCGAGCGGATTGCAAAGGAACTCCGGGAAAACCTGTACGGCCACTTACAGGCGCTGCCTTTTTCCTACCATGTGCACGCCGAGACCGGTGACCTGATCCAGCGCTGTACGTCGGATGTGGATACAGTCCGGCGCTTCCTGGCGGTGCAGGTGCTGGAAGTTGTCAACGCGCTCCTGATGATCGGGATCGCCCTCGTGATTCTGCTCGGACGCGATCCGATGCTGACGCTGTTCAGCCTGATTCTCACACCGGGGATCTTTGCCTTTGCCATGTGGTATTTCCGGAAAGTTCGGAAGAGCTTCCAGACAGCGGACGAGTCCGAAGCGGCCATGAGTTCCGTCCTGCAGGAGAACCTTTCCGGTGTCCGGGTGGTGCGGGCCTTTGGGCAGCAAGAGCGGGAAGTTGAGCGCTTTGACGGGGCTTCCGCTGATTTCCGGAAAAAGTCCCTGCGCGTGAACAACCTGCTGGCGATCTACTGGGGTGTCGGGGACGGCATTACGATGGCGCAGCAGACGCTCACGCTCCTGACCTGTGTGGTGCTGGCGGTCCGTGGGGACATCACCGTGGGCACGCTGGTGCTCTTCACCAGCTATGTGGGCCAACTACTCTGGCCGATCCGTCAACTGGGGCGTACCCTCTCGGATACGGGCAAGAGCATGGTGGCCATGGAACGCATCCAGACCATCCTGAACCAGCCTGCGGAGCCGGAAGAGCCTGATGCCCTCAAGCCGGACCTGCATGGCGATATTGTCTTCGACCATGTCTCGTTTGCCTATCCCGACGACAACGTACCTGTACTGAAAGATATATCGTTTACGATTCCCGCTGGAACCACGGCGGCGGTCCTCGGGGCGACCGGAAGCGGGAAATCCACGCTGATGCTTTTGCTCCAGCGCCTCTATGAGCCGACTTCCGGCGTGATCACCATCGGCGGGGTGGATATCCTGAAGATTGACCGGGCCTGGCTCCGTGCTCACGTAGGTCTGATCTTGCAGGAGCCGTTCCTTTATTCCCGTACCATCCGGGAGAATGTGGGCATTGCCTTGCGCGACCCGGAGGAGAACAGCATCCGACATGCGGCGGATACGGCCTCGGCGACTGGTTTCATCGAGCGCTCCGAGAAGGGATATGACACACTGGTCGGCGAGCGCGGCGTGACGCTTTCCGGCGGGCAGAAGCAGCGAATTGCCATCGCACGCACGTTGATGAAGGACAACCACATTCTGGTGTTTGACGATTCCCTTTCTGCTGTGGACACGGAGACGGACGCCCGGATCCGCGCCGCGCTGCAGCGGGAGCAGAAGGGGGTCACGACCCTGATCATCAGCCACCGTGTAACGACCCTGAGCCAGGCGGATCAGATCCTGGTTCTCGAGGACGGCCGGATTGCCGACCGCGGTACGCACCGGGAACTGGTTGCGCGGCCGGGTCTTTACCAACGCATCAACAACATTCAGGCCGGCCTGGAGGACGAACTCCGGGAGGCTGACGGGGAGGTGAGCCAGCCATGACCGCGTTTCAGGAAGAGGATTATACTAAGCGATTTGATCTGAGTCTGTGGAAGAAGCTTTTGAAGCTGGCAAAGCCCTTCCACAAGAATCTCTGGATCATTGCGATCACCATGGTGCTGTCCGCCGGTGTGGACGTTGCCCTGCCCATGATGAACTCCTATGCGATCGACCATTTCATCGCTGAAAAGACCAGCGACGGGCTGGTGGTTTTCGGTCTGCTCTACGTGATGCTCATTGCCATGCAGGTGGGGTTTATCTTCCTGTTTATCCGCGAGAGCGGTAAGGTAGAGACCGGGATGTGCTACCACATCCGGCAGCTGGGCTTCCGGAAGCTTCAGGAATTGCCCTTTGCCTACTATGACCGGATGCCCGTAGGCTCCCTGATGAGTCGCCTGACCAACGACACGCAGCGACTGGGCGATACCATCGGCTGGTCTCTGGTGGACCTGTGCTGGGGCGTGGCCTTCCTGGTGCTTTGCTCGATTCAGATGCTGATCCTCAACGCGCCGCTGGCCCTGGCCGTTATGCTGGTCCTTCCGCCGCTTGCGCTGGTTTCCTGGCGCTTCCAGAAGGGAATCCTGCAGAGCTACCGGCAGGTCCGCAAGCGCAACAGCCAGCTGACCTCCGCTTTTAACGAAGGCATTAATGGCGCCAAGACCACAAAGACCCTTGTGCGTGAAGAACTGAACAACGAAGAATTCCATGAAATTGCCGAGGGTATGAGGAAATCTGCGGTCCGTGCCGCGACCCTGTCGGCTCTGTTTCTCCCCATTGTGGTGAGTCTGGGGTCCCTGGCAACGGCCTGGGCTTTGCTTCAGGGGAGCAGCCAGGTCCTGGCGGAAAAGGCCGGACAGATCGGCATGACGGTGGGCGTTCTGCAGGCCTTCATCAGTTATACGCTTCAGTTCTTCCAGCCCGTGCAGGATGTCGCCCGGATTTTTGCCGAGCTCCAGTCCTCTCAGGCAGCGGCGGAGCGCGTCCTGACCCTCCTAGACACTCAGCCGGCAATCGTGGACACCCCGGAGGTGGAGGCAATCTTTGGCGACAATTTCCATCCGAAGAAGGAAAACTGGCCTGCTCTTCACGGGGATATCGACTTTGAAGACGTGTCTTTCAAGTATCAAGACGGAGAGAAAGTTCTCGAGCATTTCAATCTGAGCGTGAAAGCCGGACAGACGATTGCCCTTGTCGGCGAAACCGGGTCGGGGAAATCCACGATCGTAAATCTTGTCTGTCGTTTCTATGAACCGACCGAAGGCCGGGTGCTGATCGACCATGTGGACTACCGCCAGCGCAGCCAGCTCTGGCTGCAGTCGAACCTCGGATATGTGCTGCAGACGCCGCATCTGTTCTCCGGGACGATCGCGGACAACATCCGGTACGGCCGTCCGGACGCGACGGATGACGAAGTCCATCACGCGGCCCGCATGGTCGGCGCCGAGCCGTTCATCCTCGGGATGCAGGACGGATATGACACGCAGGTGGGCGAGGGCGGCGGACGGCTGTCCACCGGGCAGAAGCAGCTTGTCTCTTTTGCCCGTGCCTTGCTGACGAATCCGGCTATCTTTGTGCTGGATGAGGCGACTTCCTCCGTCGATACGGAGACGGAACGCCTGATCCAGCAGGCCATCCAGACGACGCTGGAAGGTCGCACTTCCTTTATAATAGCGCACCGCCTGTCGACGATCCGCTCGGCGGACCGGATCCTCCTGATCCACGACGGGAAGATCGTCGAGGACGGAACACACCGGCAGCTCCTGGCCAAACGGGGCGAGTATTACCGGCTTTACACCAATCAGTTCCGCGATGAAGCCGGCCGTGCCCTCCTTGAACGCGAGGCCCAAACCGGCACGTTAAGCGCCTGAAATCCATACAAAACCGACGTAAATTCCCAAAGTAACTTCCACAGTAGAAAGGGGTGTAGGAGTTAGTGCAAGAAACACAGCGGGAATAAGACTGAAACAAGGGAAAAACGAACAGAAACAAGGTTGAGAAACCGTTTTTCAGCAGCAATTGCATCATCATTCAGGCCAAGAAACGCACGACGAAAAGACCGAAGCAGCATGTGTTTCAGAGTAACTTCAGTCGAAGATGAAATTACTTTAGGACGGAATCAGATACCTTTGCTCAAGTCGGCAATACCATCAAGCAGCTGAGGAGACTGACATACCTGATCCGGCGGAATCCGCTGAATGCCGAAGCAGGCAGCAAGCTTCTCAGAATAAAGGTAAACAAACATATCGTATGCGGTTTTTCCTGAATAAAGCTTCCGGGAAACGGAATTGACATGAGAGAAGATGAGATTCACTGTATCCTGCGTAAAGTCATCAAAAGATTTACCGCCGGGAACAATATCCCTGAAAAGTGAGTGATTCTTCTCAACATGAGGTTTTTGAGCCGACATCATTGGATCACAAAAGAAAACAGAGAGTTCTTTCGACCCACTGTTATCATTCTCAAAGGAGAAGATGTCAGAGAACTCGACACCGTTGTCCGTCAGGATTACAGGCATGATTTCAGCAGGATCAAAGCTGCAAGCGCGCATCCTGGCTTTCAGTTCCATGAACTTAGCGGCGGCTTCAACAGCCGACTTGTTTTCCAACAGTAAGCCGAACATGAAATTACAGGCAGACAGAATCATGGTGAGGATTACCTTCCCGCCCACACGCCCGATGACAGTATCCATTTCGACGCAGGATTCCAGGTGATTTGTCTCCATGAAAGCACAGTAATCGTTATAGCTGCGGCCGATCTTGATCCCTGCCGGCACGTAATCAGTATGCCTTTGGTTGCGGGGCTTGAACTTGACAGCACGCGGAAGATCGAGGATCGAGGCAGAGTAATAGCCTTTGTGAAAATGTCGGTAGATAGTGCTCTTGGAAGAATGGAGTGGATTGTTGGCTTGGATATGGCAAATATGCTGTCCCTTCTTCAATCCTTCGGAGATGATTCGATCATCCTCATAAAATGACTCTTTGTTCAGCGGGATTCCTTCCCGGGCTTCAGACAGAAGAACCTTGTATTCTTCCTGCGCTTCAGAAGCCCGATACAGATACCGCACGTAAGGACAGCTCTTGGAATGCCGTTTCGTGCAGCCATTGCATACGAACGGCGCTTTCAACAGCAATGGACAGCCGTCCTCCCTGCGGACAAAGCCGTTGCGGTATTCTTTCCGATGGTGCTTGACCTCGTATGACACCGTCGTCGGATCTTTGCTGATTCGTCCTCCGATGGCCTTGAAACTCACCCCGTGGTCAAGGCATCTCTCAATCTCCTTTCGCTGTTCGATGGTCAGGTGCTTGTTCTTGCCGGTCTCTTTCTTTTTCATGACCTGCGGTCTCCTTTCTGGGAAATTTCCCAGAATAAGTTCAACCGCATTTCATGTCTCAATGTAAGTCCCTTCGCTTATTCCTACTGTGGAAGTTACTTTGGGAATTTACTCATACAAAACCGATACAGGAACCGCTTTGAAAACAGTTGACAAATCCTGAAGATCGTACTATAATCGGCTCAACGGTTCAGCCGTAACCTATAACCAAGACTCCGGGAGCGTTTTGCTGTTGGAGTCAGACAAAAGAAAGGAAGTATGCCCTATGAAGAAGCTGCTTGCTCTGGTTCTGGCTGCGATCATGGCTTTGTCCATGGTATCTTTCGCTGCTGCCGACGGCGAGACCTATGACATCACTGTCTGGGTAGCCGAGGCGGTCGTCGATCTGACCCAACAGCAGATTGCGGACTTCAACCAGAACAACCCCTATGGCATCACATTCAATGCCAAAGTCAACCCGGTTTCCGAAGCTGACGCCGCCACGTCCATGATCACGGACGTTGAGGCCGGCGCTGACATCTTCTGCTTCGCACAGGACCAGTTCGCCCGCCTCGTGCAGGCCGGTGCTCTGGCCAAGCTGGGCGCCGAGTCCGCGGCTGCCGTTGAGGCCGCCAACGATGCCGGCACTGTGAAGGCCGCCAAGTCCGGCGACGCGATGTACGCGTATCCGCTGACCTCTGATAACGGTTACTTCATGTACTATGACAAGAGCGTCATCCCGGAGGAAGACATTGACTCCCTCGAGGCCCTGATCGCTGACTGCGAAGCCGCTCAGAAGTACTTCGCGTTTGAGATGCAGTCCTCTGCCTGGTATCTGGCTTCCTTCTTCTTCGGCACCGGCTGCGTGTCCGAGTGGTTCACCGATGACGACGGCTCCTTCATCGAAGTGCATGACACCTTCAATAGCCCCGAAGGCCTCATCGCCGTCAAGGGCATGAAGAAGCTCGTGGATTCTCCCTTCCATCTGAGCTCTTCCAAGGGCGCTGAGTTCGCCTCCGGCGCGGCCATCGTTGTGACCGGCACCTGGGATTACGAGACCGTCAGCAGCCTGCTGGGCGACAACATGGGCGTTGCCGATCTGCCCTCCTTCGAGGTGGACGGCAAGACCTATCATCTCGGTTCCTTCTCCGGCTGCAAGCTGATGGGCGTCAAGCCCCAGGTCGATGCCGGCCGTGCCGCCGCGCTGCAGCTTCTGGCCGAGTACCTGACCGGTGAACAGTGCCAGATGGAGCGCTTCGAAGCCCGTGCCTGGGGTCCCTCCAACCTGAACGCTCAGGCGGATCCCGCCGTGCAGGCCAACCCCGGCCTCGCCGCGCTGCTCGCGCAGGGCAACTACGCCACGCCCCAGGGCCAGATCCATGGCTCCTGGTGGGATATCGCCAAGGTCATCGGCGATGACGTGAAGTACGCCACCGACGAGGAAGGCCTGCAGGCCGCCCTGGACAACTACTATGACAAGATCGCCTCTCTGTTCACCCTGTCTGACGAAGTGAAGTTCGGCTGGACCATCATCGGCATGTACAACGAGGATGACGGCTTCTTCTTCACCGACTACAGCGAGGGCTATTCCACCTGGACCGACGACCTGCCCCTGGTGAAGCAGGACGGCCTCTGGGTGACCGAGGAAGCCTGGGAGATGGAAGCCGGCACCGAGTTCAAGGTCCGCCAGGGCCTGAGCTGGGACAATGCTTTCCCGGCTGAGAACTTCAAGGTGGAAGAGGACGGCATCTATATCGTGCAGTTCGACGAAGCCACCGGCGAGATTACGCTGATCGCCCAGTAATGCCATAGGGATTGCGGATTTAACCTGATCCAGCAATCGCGAGAGATGCGGCCGGAGCCAATCGTGATTGGTTCCGGCCGTTTTCCGAGATCAGCCTATGATACGAGGGGTAGGGAAGTCTATGACAAACAATGAGGCGGGAGTATTCCCGCGAAAACTGGAACGAAAAGGCAATGTTGCACTGAAGATCCTGATTGCCGAGATCATCGTGGCGATCGTTGTGCTGGCTGTCGTCTGGATGTGCGAGCCCGATTTCCTGTTCAAGCACGAGCCGGTGATTGAGCAGACCTACAGCAACGCGGTCAGCCGCGCTTCCATTGTCGTGAACTACACGGCGGTGAAACCTTTTGACAACAATGCATCCGGCCTTCTGAACGCGGATGGCGAGATCGACTTGCTCTCCTATAAACCATACAAATCCGTGATGGGTACGGATGCCTTCTACCAGGCCATCGTGGACAAGGTGAAAGAGGAGACCGGCACGGAGATCACGGTGGACGCGGCGCTGAAGTCGGGCATCGTGTTCACACGCAGCGATGAGACCACGTCCGTGGTGCTCAAGTCCTCCAAGAAGAACGGCGACACGCTCGGCGACCGGCACATGACCGTGTTTGCGGATGCGGACTATTCTTCGGACGTCGCACTGAACAACGAGATCGCGATTGCCGGACTTGAGGTCTTCGGTGATCTCATCAACAATGTCTATATCACCGAGCAGTCCAAGGGCAACGCGAATGCGACCTTTGTTGCCCAGGAGCATACTTACACCGAACCGCAGGTGACCAAGGAGCCGGAGCGCGTTGCGCCGAATACCCTGCTCATCGCGATTATCGTCTTTGTCATCGCGGAGATCCTGGCCCTTCTGGTCGCCCTTGAACCCGGCGACTGGAAGAATAAGCTGTCCTACTTCATCTGGGGTTTTGGAAGCTTTGCCCGTGGCCAGTACCTACGTGGCGCCCTGTTCCTGCTGTTTGAGATCGTGTTTATCGGATACATGGTCTTCTTCGGCGGGCAATGGCTTTCGATGCTTCCGTCGCTCGGCAAAATGGGAGCCGAAACGAAGGAAGTCTATGACGAGACGCTGCAGCGGACAGTCGAGACCACCGTCTATCACGATAACTCCTTCCGGATCCTGCTCTACGGCGTGCTGACGATCTTCTTCATCATTGCGTTCATCTATACCATGAGAACCCAGATCAAGGTGAACCGCAAGGCTGAACTGATCGAACTGTCCGGTAAAAAGCTCAGGAGCGGTAAGGATGACCTGAGGTCCATGGTGGACGACCAGTTCCACAAGACGCTGCTGGCCCTGCCGCTGACCGGCATCCTGATCTTCACGGTCATGCCGATCGTCTTCATGATTCTGGTGGCGTTCACCAACTATGACGGCACGAACAACGGCACAAAGAACCTGTTCCACTGGGTGGGTCTGGACAACTTCAACACGATGCTGAACTGGTCCTCCTCATCCGGCGGCAGCACCCAGTCCTATGCCGCCACCTTCGGCGAGGTGCTGGTGTGGACCCTGATCTGGGCCTTCTTTGCCACCTTCACCAACTACTTCCTGGGCATGTTCATCGCCATGATGATCAACAAGAAGGGGATCAAGTTCAAAAAGGGCTGGCGTACCATTCTGGTGCTGACCATCGCCATTCCGCAGTTTATCTCCCTCCTGTATGTGTCGAAGATGTTCGCAAAGAACGGTATCATCAACGGTACGCTCATGGATTTGGGCCTGATCAAAGAAGCCCTTCCGTTCTGGGAGGATGCCTGGTGGTCACGGTTTACCGTCATCTTTATCAACATCTGGATCGGCATTCCGTACCTGATGCTGATCACCACCGGTATCCTGATGAACATCCCGGCGGACCTGTACGAATCGGCGCGCATTGACGGTGCGAATGCCTGGCAGCAGTACTCCAAGATCACGCTGCCGTACATGCTGTTTATCACAGGCCCGTATCTGTTGACAAGCTTCACCGGCAACATGAACAACTTCAACGTGATTTACCTGCTGACAGGCGGTGCACCGACAAACACCGCGGCATCGGGCGCGTCCGGCGCCGTGGGTTATTCGGACCTGCTGATCACGTGGCTGTTCAAGATCACGACCGGTACGAACGCAGAGTACTACATGGCCTCGGTTGTGGGTATCCTGGTCTTTGTGGTCGTGGCTGTGATCTCGCTGGTTGTGTACAACCTGCTGCCTTCGATCAAGAATGAGGAGGATTTCCAGTGATGAAAAGCAAGTATTCGACACTGCTGCTGGGAATCGGCCTGATCGTGTTGTCCGTCGTCATCGTTCTCTACGGCAATTCGGTGAATGACGCATATGTGGCCAGCGGTGTACCCGCCAGCGCCGTCAGGCTTCCCTTCACCGGCAGCAATCCCGCATATGTTTCCCTGTTGGCATGGATCCTGACCGGAGTTTTCCTTGCCGGCGGCCTGCTGATGATCGTCATGTCCCTGACCAACAAAGTGCAGAAGCTGATGACACTCGGCATCGGCATGATCGCGGCCGCGGCCCTGATCTTCTTCGTTTCCCTTGCGATTTACCAGCAGCACTATCACAAGGCCTTTGACTTCAACATTTGTCTCCACCTGCTGATCGCAGCGCTGCTCATCGCGTTCGGCCTCATCAAGAAAAAGAAGAGGCTTCTCATCGGCGGTATCTGCGTGCTGGTCGCTGCGTTCCTTCTCCAGTGGCTCGGCAACCACATCTATCCGGAAGTCGAGTATGCCAAGCGCCTCAAGGAGACCGTCGACGGGTTCGGCTTCAATTTCCGCTTCTTCTATGTGAACCCGCCGCTCTTCATCTCCATCAGCTCGATCTGCTGGTTCATCGGCGTTCTGGTGGCGATGGGCGGCCTCGCGATCCTGTTTGCGCAGATCATGAGCGGTCTGGGTCTGCGGGCTTCGAGAAATACGACGAACACGCTGATCTATATCCTCCTGGTGGCGATGAGCATCATCTGGCTGATCCCGTTCGTCTGCATTCTCCTCCAGTCTTTCCGCGTGGAGAACCACACGATTGTAGGCTATGTCGTTCCGCAGCAGTGGGGCTTTGACAATTATGTGGAGCTCTTCCAGACCAACTTCCCGCGCTGGTATATCAATACCTTCATTATCTCCCTGGTGGTTGCGGTCCTGCAGACGGTCATCGTGCTCTGCATGAGCTATACGCTTTCCCGCTTCAGGTTTAAGATCCGCAACGGTCTCATGCGCTTCATGCTGATCCTCGGAATGTTCCCCGGCATGCTTGCCATGATCATTCTCTACCGTGTATTGGCAGACATCGGTCTGACCCAGGAGCACGCGGTTCCCGGACTGATCCTCGTCTATGTGGCATCTTCCGGCATGGGCTACTATGTTTCCAAGGGCTTCTTCGATACGATCCCGAAGTCCCTGGATGAGGCGGCCCGCGTTGACGGCGCCACGAGGTTCCAGGTGCTCTACAAGATCATCCTGCCTCTGTCGAAGCCGATCGTGATCTACACCGTGCTGACCGCCTTCATGGGGCCTTGGGGTGACTACGTATTTGCGCGGTACATCTCCATGAACGAGCCCCTCGGCATGAACGTGGCTGTCGGTCTGTGGAGCTGGCTCCAGCCGGACCAGCTGAACAACCACTACACCCACTTTTGCGCCGGCGGTGTGCTGGTCGCCGTTCCCGTCACCATCCTCTTCATGTGCCTGCAGCGCTACTATGTCGAGGGCGTGACCGGCGGTGCGGTCAAGGGCTGATGGCAGATCCGGAGAATAACGAGAAAAGGGGAATCATGATATGGCAAGTGTAAAACTGACCAATGTGGTCAAAACGTATGACAACAATGTGACGGTTGTCCACGGTTTCAACCTGGACATCGCCGACAAGGAATTCGTGGTCTTTGTCGGACCCTCCGGCTGCGGCAAATCCACCACCCTGCGTATGATCGCCGGCCTGGAAGACATCACCGGCGGCACGATCGAGATCGACGGCAAGGTGGTCAACGACCTCCAGCCCAAGGACCGCGACATCGCCATGGTCTTCCAGAACTACGCCCTGTATCCGCACATGACGGTGTATGACAACATCGCCTTCTCCCTGCGGCTGAAGAAAATGCCGGAGGACGAGATCTATGAGCGGGTGAACAACGCGGCGGAGATCCTCGGCATTACCGAATACCTGACTCGCAAGCCCAGGGCTCTGTCTGGCGGCCAGCGCCAGCGCGTGGCTATCGGCCGCGCCATGGTCCGCAACTCCAAGGTCTTCCTGATGGACGAGCCGCTGTCGAACCTCGACGCCAAGCTGCGCAACCAGATGCGCGCCGAGATCATCCTCCTGCGGCAGAAACTCAACACGACATTCATCTACGTCACCCATGACCAGACCGAGGCCATGACGCTGGGCGACCGGATCGTCATCATGCGCGACGGTTACATCGAGCAGGTGGGTACACCCACAGAGGTTTTCGAGCAGCCGCGCAACATCTTCGTTGCCGAGTTCATCGGCGCGCCGAAGATGAACATGATGAAAGCGCACCTGAACGTGGCGGACGGCGAATCCTTCGTGAATCCCTTCGGAGCCAAGATCCCGGTCCGCGGCGAAAAGAGCGAAGAGCTGAAGGCAAAGAAGGTCGCCTCCCAGGATATTATCCTCGGCGTACGTCCGGAGCATATGATCCTGGCTGAGGACGACGATGCCTCCGCCATCCCGGTGACCCTGCAGGTCAACGAGATGATGGGCAGCGAGCTCCACATGCACGTCCTTACCGAGGACGGCACGCCGCTGATCGTACGCGTGCCCACCATCAGCCTCTCGCCCGAACGCCGGCAGAGCCTTGTGGCCGGGGCGAAGCTCCGCGTGACCTTCGATTCCAAGGTCATGCACTTCTTCAACACCGAGACCCAGATGAACCTGATCTACGGTGACTGAGCCGTGATCCTCACCTCACCATGAACTGGAGGAAAACGCCATGGCCTCCCGGTTTCCCGTCCTGATGAGCGTCATGCTCTATGCCGCGCTGGTGCTGGCGGTGTCCGCCGTCTACTTTACCGCGCGGCTGGTGGCAGCGGAGCGCGCCTCCTCCAAAGACCCGGACGCCGCGGGCTATGCTCGCAGGCGTTACGGGCGGCTGGGCCTGGTTGCGGCTGTGATGCTCTTCGCGGTACTGGCGGCCTTCACAGCGCTCTGGTTCATCTATGAGCCCGGGGTGTTCCATCCCGAAACGGTCAATGCGAAACAGCGGACACAGACCGCGGCTGCCTCCACACCGACGCCCGCACCGTCGCGGAGCCAGAGCCCGAAGGTGACCCCTCAGGCAAACTCACTGCTTTCGGAAACCGTAGACGGAGAGCTTGTTCCGGGTGCGAAGTACAAGGTTCAGATCCAATACAGCGGAGAAGTCCTCATTTATGAGGTTACGCCCAGCTATGGCGGATACTACGTGATCCGGTCCGAAGGCCTCCGGAAGACCGACAGTCTGGATACCTTTGTCACCTTGCGCCGGAGCGGCGAGACGGAAATCCTCGACGAGGACGACGACAGCGGTGGCGAGCGGGATTTCTGGCTGCGGACGTATCTCGATGATGGTACGACTTATCGCTACGAGATCCGGTTGCTCGGAGACGAGGTCGGGACCTTCTACGTCGACTTCAGTCATACGAACTGACGGTGAAACGAAAACTATCATTCACACGGCCTGCCCTTTACCGGGCAGGCTTTTCTGCCGGCAAAAAGAAAATTTGTGAAAAAACCGTCATACTGAGCAGGAATATGGAAAAATGCGTTGAAAAGAAAATATGATTATCTTTGTGCAAATCACTGCACGATGCTGCAGGGAATTGTCTCAGCGATACGGAGGGATGCCAACATGGCCAAAACACAGGGGTTGGAACAGGTGATGGAACGCAGGCGCGCCATCCTCGAAGGGGACGCGGAGCGCATCGCCAAACAGCATGCCGACGGGAAACTCACGGCCCGGGAGCGGATTGAGAAGCTTCTGGATCCGGGCAGTTTTGTCGAACTCGATGCCCTGCTCTCGAAGAACGGTGATTACGCCGGCGTTATCACGGGCAGCGGAACGGTTCAGGACCGCCCGGTGTATATCTTTGCCCAGGACTTTACGGTTCACGGCGGCGCGATGGGAGAGATGCAGGCGCAGAAGATCTGCAAGCTGCTTGACATGGCCGCCAACAGTCCGGCCCCGGTCATCGCCCTGTGTGACAGCGCGGGTGTCCGGGTGGATGAAGGCGCGCGTGCGATGAACGCCTTTGCCCGCATCTATGGGAAACTGACTCGGCTCACCAGCCCGGTCCTGGCGCTGGTGCTCGGTCCGGTCATAGGCGGGGCTGCCCTGGTTGCCCAAATCGCGGACATCGCCATCCAGACAGAAGATGTCGGCAAGATGATGGTCTACGGCCCCACCGTGGTCGGCGCGATGACGGGCAAGAGCCTCAGCGCCAAGGATGTCGGCGGCGCGAAGGTCATCGCGGAGCAGGGCGGCGTGGCCCTGACGGCGGCGGACGAGAACGCGGCGCTTGCCCTGGCGGCGCAGGTGCTGGATCTTCTGCCCACCGATTGCGGCTGCGGCACGGATCTCGTGGATGCCGACGATCTCAACCGTTTGCTCCCGGAAATTGAACCGGATGACGCCGCGGGCCTGCTGCAGGGAATTGCCGACGCGGGCTCGGCCATCGAACTCTATCCCGCCTATGGCAAGGAGATCCGCGTGGCACTGGCCCGTGTGGGCGGTTATGCCTGCGGCATGGTGGTCAGCGACGCCCGCGTGAACGACGGCGAACTCGCTCCGGATGCAGCGAAGAAAGCAGCTCGCTTCATCAATATGTGCGACTATTACGCGCTGCCGGTGATCAGCCTGATCAACAGCCGCGGCATCCAGGTCCCGGATGAACAGAGCCAGGCGGAGACGATCCGGCAGGCCGCGAGTCTGGTTGGCGCCTATGCGAGCTCCGATACGGCCAAGATCAGCGTGATCGTCGGCAACGCCATCGGCCAGGCCTACGTGGCCATGGCAGGGAAGGATTACGCCGATGTGACCTATGCCTGGCCCGGCGCGCTGATTTCCGCGCTCACGCCCGAAGCGGCGGTGCAGGTGCTGTACGCAAAGGAACTCCGCGATGGAACCGGCGATCCGTTGGCTTCCCGCGAGGCGCTGACCGACAAGTTTGTCACCGAGGTGGCGGACGCGGTCTCCGCCGCGGCGGACGGCATGATCGACGATGTGATCGAGCCTGCCCAGACCCGGAAATATATCATTGCCGCGCTGGAGATGCTGGCGGGCAAGAACGGGTAAGGAGGGCTGACAATGTTTGACCTGACAAAACCCGCGGACATAGGACAAACCCTGTTGGTTACCCTGATCGGTATGGGCACGGTTATCCTGGGCTTGACGATCCTGATTTTCCTGATCAAGGCCCTGATCAAGGTCACCGACCATCTGGGCGGGAAGAAAAAGAAGGATGCGGCTCCGCAGGTCGTGATCCCGCCGGTCAAGGTCTTTGGCACACCGGCTGAGGAGACGGTGACCGAGGAGGATGACTCGATCGTGGCGGCCATCACGGCGGCGATCGTCTGCATGATGGAAGAAAACCAGGGCTTCGTGGTGCGGCGCATCCGCCGCGTTTGAAACAAACCTCTCCATGAAATGATGAAATAACAGGAGGATACAGCAATGCGCAAGTTTCAGGTGACGGTAAACGGCCAGACCTATGAAGTGGAAGTCGAAGAACTCAGCGGCGCCGCCGCTTCTGCCCCGGCCCGTCCGGCGGCTCCCGTGAGTGCGGCTCCCGCCGCTGCCCCTAAGGCCGCGCCCAAAGCGGCGGCTCCCGCGGCAGCCGGTGCCGGCGACCCCGTGAAAGCCCCCATGCCCGGGAACATCCTCAATGTGACCGTGAAGGCCGGCGATGCCGTGAAGGCCGGTCAGACCCTGATGATCCTCGAAGCCATGAAGATGGAGAATCCCATTCCGGCTCCGAAGGACGGCACCGTGACGTCTGTCCTGGTGGACAAGGGCGCGACCGTGGAAGTCGGCCAGACACTGGTGACCATCCAGTAATCTCAGACCGCAGAAAGTGAGCTGATACAATGGATATCGGAAAAGCCTTTAGCGGTCTGTTTGAGAGCTCGGGTATCGCCCAGTTCATCGCGGACCCCAAGGCCCTGGCCATGGTCGGCATCGCCTGTGTGCTGCTGTACCTGGCGATCGTGAAGCAGTTTGAGCCGCTGCTCCTGCTGCCCATCGCCTTCGGCATGCTGCTGACCAACCTTCTCGGCGGCGATGTCTTCCACGAGGAACTCTTCGCCGGGGGTCATGCCAACTGGTCATTGATCGGAGGGGCCGTGACAACCGACGCGGGAAGCCTGGTCGAGGGCATGGTGGAACGCCTCTCGGTCAACTCCGGCGGCGGTGTATTGCTCGACGGCAATCTCATCGCGCAGATCATCGGCGCGCACGGCGTTACAGGGAATGAACTTGCCCCGCTGGCGGACGTTATGGCGACCATGCAGAGCAACAGCGTTGCCTGCACACTGGTCCTGAAGGATGCTTTCCTTTCCGGCGGACAGGTCTTCACCTCCTCCGGGATCGCTTTTGCGACTGCAGGACAGACGATTTCTCCCGGCCTGTTGGACTACCTGTACCTGGGTGTCAAGCTGGGTATCTATCCCTGCCTGATCTTCCTCGGCGTCGGCGCGACGACGGACTTCGGCCCGCTGCTTGCCAACCCGAAGACCCTGCTGCTGGGTGGCGCGGCGCAGCTTGGCATCTTCATGACCTTTATCGGCGCGTCCCTGCTTGGCTTCCTGCCGAATGAGGCCGGCGCCATCGGCATTATCGGCGGCGCGGACGGCCCGACGGCCATCTGGCTGACCTCGAAGCTGGCGCCTCATCTTCTCGGCCCGATTGCCGTGGCGGCCTACAGCTACATGGCGCTTGTGCCGGTCATCCAGCCCCCGATCATGCGGGCTTTGACTACCAAGAAAGAGCGCAACATCGTGATGGAGCAGCTACGTCCGGTTTCGAAGAAGCAGAAGATCATCTTCCCGATCGTGGTTACGATCATGGTCGCCCTGCTCCTGCCCTCCGCTGTGGCGCTGGTGGGCTGCCTGATGCTGGGTAACCTCTTCAAGGAATGCGGCGTGGTGGAACGCCTGAACAAGACCGCGCAGAACGAGCTGATGAACATCGTCACGATCTTCCTCGGCATCACGGTCGGCGCGACGGCCACGGCCAACACCTTCCTCAACTGGAACACCATCAAGATCATCGTGCTGGGCATTGTGGCCTTCAGCATGGGCACAGCGGGCGGCCTGCTCCTGGCCAAACTCATGAACAAGCTGTCCGGCGGCAAGATCAACCCGCTGATCGGCTCGGCAGGTGTTTCCGCGGTGCCGATGGCAGCCCGTGTTTCCCAGAAGGTGGGCCAGGAGGAGAATCCCGGCAACTTCCTGCTGATGCACGCCATGGGCCCGAACGTGGCCGGTGTCATCGGTTCCGCCATCGCGGCGGGCGTCCTGCTCTCACTCTTCGGCTGATAATGATGGAGGAACGACAATCATGGCAAAAGTGCTGATCACAGATACCATCCTGCGGGACGGCCACCAGAGCCAGGCGGCGACCCGCATGCGCACCGATGAGATGCTGCCTGCCTGCGAGCGGCTGAACAAGGTGGGCTATTTCTCCCTCGAGTGCTGGGGCGGTGCGACGTATGACGCCTGCATCCGTTTCCTGAATGAGGATCCCTGGGAACGCCTGCGCCAGCTGCGCAAGGCTCTTCCCGATACCAAGCTCCAGATGCTCCTACGCGGCCAGAACCTGCTCGGTTACCGGCCTTATTCCGACGATGTGGTTGAGTTCTTCGTCAAGAAGGCGGTTGAGAACGGTATCGACATTATCCGCTGCTTTGACGCGCTGAACGATCTGCGCAACATGCAGACGGCCGTAAAAGCGACCAAGAAATACGGCGGAACGGCCGAGATCGCCCTGAGCTATACGTCCAGCCCCGTGCACAACGAAGATTACTTTGTGCGTCTGGCGGAAGAAATCGAGAAGATGGGCGCGGATATCATCTGCATCAAGGACATGGCCAACCTGCTCCTGCCCTATGACGCCTACAGCCTGGTGAAGCGCCTGAAAGCGGCCTCCAGCCTGCCGGTCGCCCTGCACACGCACAACACCACCGGCACCGGCGCCATGGTTCTCCTGAAGGCCGCTGAGGCCGGCTGCGACATCATCGATACCTGCCTGAGCCCCCTGGCCAGCGGTACTTCGCAGCCCTGCACCGAGTCCCTCGTTGCGACATTCCAGGGCACAGAGTACGACACGGGCCTGGACCTGAACCTGCTGGCCGGCTTGGCCGAGCACTTCCGCGGCGTTGCGGACCGCCTGACCAAGGACGGTTTCCGCGATCCCGGCCGTGTCCTTTCCGTGGACGTGAAGACCCTGCAGTATCAGGTACCGGGCGGCATGCTCTCCAACCTGATTGGTCAGCTGAAGAGCGCCAACGCCATGGACAAGTACTACGAGGTGCTGGCGGAAGTCCCGCGTGTGCGCGAAGAGTTCGGCTATCCGCCGCTGGTCACACCCACGTCCCAGATCGTCGGAACGCAGGCTGTGATGAACGTCCTGATGGGCGAGCGCTACAAGATGGTGCCCCAGGAGAGCAAGGACCTGCTCGCGGGCCACTACGGAAAGCTCCCCGGCAAGGTCAACGAGGACGTCCGCAAGAAGTGCATCGGTGACCAGGAAGTCATCACCTGCCGCTTTGCTGATACGCTGCCGCCGGAACTGGACAAGCTTCGCGACGAAATGCGCGAGTGGTACCAGAAGGAAGAAGACGTCCTGACCTACGCCATGTTCCCGAAAGTAGCTCCGAAATTCTTCGAGTACCGTGCTGCCCAGCAGCTGCGGATCGAACCCGAAATGACAGATAAAGACCAGAAAGTCATGCCTGTCTGAAGACCAATACATTGGATAAACCCTGAATAACCAACCCAAACCCCGCTTGCAGCGACTGATTTGTTACAGAAAGACCGGAGTCTGACACAATGTTCACAGATCCGGAACAAATCAGATATGTTGTCAGGCGGGTTTTTCTTTCTGAAAGCCAATAGATGGCTAAAGGTCACAAGTAAATAAAGTGTGAACGAATGGATTGAGGACCCTAGACAAAGCATTGAAAAGGATGTCAATTGTATAGAGACGAATTGAGAATTAGCATAAAAACACACAAATCAATCAATCTGTAAGAAATCGACACATTTTTGAAACCAAATGTAATAACTTGCAAAAGTGAGGTTCAGTATCAAATATATACCGCATGATTGATATCGGGGATAAGACGAAAATTGAGAATATCGAAGACGAATAATATGATATTTTGGAACTGGACATACAAATATGCACAAGATATTGAATTATCGATGTTATGCTGTAATCAATATTATCGCACGAAAGCTTAATAATGATTAGCACTTTAGTGCGTCAAACTCTAAGATCGGAAGATAAAAATGAGTAATAAAACACCTAAAAAGTAGTGGGGGGGGGGGGGGTAGCTAACGATTGATCAATTATATCAAGTATATTATATTATCTTCCATTATCTGTCTAGAAAAGATGCTTCAAAAATCAAACGAATTTTCAGAGACAAACAACACTGCAAATACCGCGAAAAAACTTATGCAAAAATGCACATTTTCTATTGAATTCATTTCGGACTTGTGCTATTATGTCAAAGGTTAACTGGGTGGAGTTTACCCATTTGGTGTTCAAACAAATCCCTGCAGTGTACGAAAAGGAAACTGTCAAAGGAGATAATACCATGAGGACCAACGACAAGCTGCACGCAACTCACATCACTCTGGGCCAGCGCATCCGCGCGATCGTCCTGGCTCTTGCCATGCTGGCGACCCAGGTCGGCGACCTGGCGCCCGCGTTCGCGGAATCTCCCGCAGCCGATGAGACTGCCCTGGTCGAACAGGCGCAGGTTCAGGCGCCTGCGGAAGAGAAAGAGGAGGCGGAAGCCGGAAAGACGGACGAAGTCAATCCTTCGGCTGATCAGGCGGATGACGCACTCTCTGCGGCCGCTCAGACCGACAAGGTCGAAGCGGAGGGCAAGGACACCGCTCAGCCGGGAAGTGAAACCGTAGAGGGGACACCTACCGTTAAAGCGGAGCCGGAGACCGGCGACGTGTCTTCTGAGGACGAATCGTCCGAGGAAGAATCGGAAGAGGAAGAGGAGCCTGCGTTTGAGATTCCGCTGCCTGAAGTCAACGCGGAGATCTACGTTGGCGAATCCTGCCGCGTGAAGCTGGAAAAGGCGGGCGAGGTCTTCATCGTCAAGCTGACGGTCAAGAAGGCCGAAACCCTGGTCCTCACCGCCAGCGACGCCGACGCCTGGGTCGAAGTCCGCAAATCGGACACGCTCCCGGGAAGCGGCCAGCGCTACGAGAGTGAGAACGGCGCGCTGAACGCCAGCTTCAAGGCGAAGACTGGCATCTATCTCCTGACGTTCGTGGGCAATCAGGGCCACACGGGCAGCTTTGTCGTGCAGGTTGTCAGTGAATCTGAATTCAATAGCAATGTTAAGGAAGAAACTCTGGTTGAAACTTCGGACGAGACCGTGAACGATACGGCTTCCGAAGGCGAGACCGAGTCTCAGGAAGAGACCAAGTCTGAGGACGAGGAAGAGACCAAGTCTGAAGACGAGGAAGAGACCAAGTCTGAGGACGAAGAAGAGACCAAGTCTGAGGACGAGGAAGAAACCAAGTCCGAAGACGAGGAAGAGACCAAGTCTGAAGACGAGGAAGAGACCAAGTCTGAGGACGAGGAAGAGACCAAGTCCGAGGATGAGGAAGAGACCAAGTCCGAGGACGAGGAAGAGACCAAGTCCGAAGACGAGGAAGAGGCCAAGTCTGAGGACGAGGAAGAGACCAAGTCCGAAGACGAGGAAGAGACCAAGTCCGAGGATGAGGAAGAAACCAAGTCTGAGGAAGAAGAAGAGACCAAGTCTGAGGACGAGGAAGAGACTAAGTCTGAGGATGAGGAAGAAGAGAACACCGAGGACGAGAACGAAAAGTATATCTATACCTTTGGCGAAAAGAAGGAAGTCCTTCTCTCCGATATCCTGGCTGAACTGCGCCTGCCGGAAGACAACCAGCTGGCGATTCGCGATGTCAAGGTCAGCGACTCTGTCGTGACTGTCACGGTCCTCGAGGAAGAGAATGACCAGCTCGTTATTGCTAACGACTGGTTTGACGAAGTCACGCTGCGCTATGAGCTCGTCTGGTCCGAGCGCGTGATTACGCTTCGTAACCCGGCGCCTGTCACGGAGGATCAGGGCGAGGAAAACCTTGACGAGAATACCGAAGACGAAAACACGGAAGAAGAGAATACCGAAGAAGAAGGAACCGAGGACGCGGCGACTCCTTCTTATACCTATACCTTTGGCGAGCAGAAGGAAGTGCTGGTCGGCGAAGTGCTGGCCACGGTCGGTCTGACACCCAGCGCCTATGACGCCGAAATCAGCGACAAGGAACTGGTTGCCCTTGACGAGGACGGCTGGCTGTCTGCGATCGGGTACTTTGACGCCGTGACCCTGACGGTGATGACCTTCGAGGAAGAAACCTATACTGTTATCCTCAGCAATCCTGATCCCGATGCAGTGACCGAGGAAGAGACAGAACCTGAGGACGATGGTGTCCTCGAAATCACCGCTGAGGCAAAGACGGTCGATGAGAAAATAGCTGATGCTTATATTTCCATGGTTAGCGGCGCGATCGAGACCAATCTCGAAGCGACTCGCAAAGCGCCCATGATGCGGAAGGGCGCGCCTGCGGAAGAAGAAACCAAGGGCGACGAGACCAAGACCGAAGAGACCAAGAGTGAAGAGCCGGATGTCCGCTACGCAGCGTTCGAAATTGAACCTGAGTTTTATGAGAAGGACAAGGTTTACAAGGTCACCGTTAATAACCTCAACATCAGCCTTGATGTGCCTGCTGGCATGAAGGCTGTTGTGAAGGACGCCGTGCTTTATCACTTCCCGGATGGGGCTCCTCTGGCCGAATATGAAAAGCTGGAGGTTACAGTCCATGACGACGGCAACGCCATCACCGGGTTTGAGTATGAAACGAGGACTGGGTTCTCTAAGTATGTGCTGAAGTACACGGTGGAATTCCACAACGGCGAAGAGGAAGTCGTCATCGCGGGCGACAGCCAGATCCTGCTGTCTGAGCTGATTGCGCGCCTTGGCTTGACGCGCGATGATGGCAGCGCTTTCACTGTGGATGAGGTTGAGAGCGTTGTGTTTGCCGATTCCAGTCTGTTCACCGTGGAACAGGTTGCGGGTGAGGTGACCCTGAACGCCGGTGCTGTAGACGAAATAACCGTCGACGTGGGCGAGAAGGACTTTGTGATCACTTCCGAGCAGCCGTTTGACGCGGTGGAGATGACCATTACCCTGAATGATGGGGAAGAGGTTGTCGTGGGGGTGACGGATGCCACATATAACGTTACCGTGAAATATACGGACGCAGATGGGAATGAGACGAGCGGAAATATTACGTCAAGTATATATGGCGTATATGCTGAAGCAAATGGCAACTACGCCAGGAGCTCAAGCACATTAAACGGTGGCTCACAGAGTGAGAGTCTGTCTGTGACTGACAATGGTTGGGAGCTGAACAATGGCGCGACTGGAGCCGGTTTGTATTCCACGTATAATCAGTGGGGCTCGACGCAGTACAGATATTACAGCCAAGGCTCCGTGATTGGTGACTATATCATTTCTGATGTTACGATTGACAATGACACACAGACAGTTACCATCACGCTGAAAGAACGTTCATCCTTTATTGTTAACATCGAATTCTATGATGTCGATGGAAACGCGAAACCTGACGCAAACCTGAACGATTATTACTTGCTGGCAGATACAACCTCTTATACGCTTGTCAACGGCAATGAAATAAATGTCACGACAAAAGACAATGCCGGGAATGATATCTCAACCTTCTTTGAAGGCGCTGTGTTTAGCATGGTAAAATATAGCGGAGATCCGGCATCAGCGTGGCCTTACAATGCCCTCACGACTCTTAACAACCAAACTAAACTGACTGATGGTGCAACAGTAGATAACTATACGCTGAGTATCCCTGCTGAGGCCACTGACGGTGTGCTGACCATCAAACTGATTGAACAGCCGGTGTATACTGCTACCATCAATTTCTATGATGTGGATGAGAATCCGGACAGCAGCCCCGATATCAGTGATGGTGACTACTATCTGCTGGCCAAGAGCGGCGGCACGTATTTATACTATGCGCAGATCATTGGCAATGGTCAAATTACCGGCTGGAAGAATGCTTCGAACGAAGATACCGATCTACGCAAGGCGGACAGCTTCGAGATCGTGAAGGTCAATGCCGGTACGGCAGTCTCCATGAATGGGAGCAACTGGCCTAATCCTACTACCGGTTTGGCAAACGTACAAAACAAGATTACAGACGGCGGGACCATCGGCAAGTATTATACTGCCAATTTCCCTACAGATTATAATCCTACTGATCAGAATTATATCTTTACTGCTACCAAACAACCGGAATATACAGTTAAGCTCCAATTTAATGATGCAAACGGCGATCCTGTCGAAACAGGGGCCGAATTGAGTCAATCTAACCCAAGTTATTATTATGTAATAGCATATATTAACAATGACAGAGCATTTTTCACGCAGCTGACGAATCATAGTGGACAATTGAGTTTTACTGATGTAGAAGGAGATGAATATTTAAGTCTCCCCAGAATAACCAGATTCGATGTAATTTATAAAAATTATAATGCAATAACCAATTTCGCAACTGACAATCTTAGGACTTCAACAACAACTCTTAAGGATATCGATGGAAACAATAAATATATTGTTTCCGTTGCAAGCTATGATCCAGAAGACAATGTTTATGTGATCAATGCAGTGGAAATAAGCGAATTCCCTGTAACGATCAATTTCTATGGCATTGACGGCGAGACCCCGCAAGCGCCGGAAGGAACATTTAGTGGGTACAAAATCTTTGCGGGCATCCCGACTGGTACAGGTAAAAGCTGGACAAGAACTGTGGATGCTGATATGACACAGCAAACCAGCACGGTGCTGTTTGGCGAAGGTTCCAACACTTTCTATGAGCAGAACTATAATCCTCAGACCACTTCATTTAGTGCGGGTAACACGGTGAACGTAGCTTTCAACAACAATCTGAATTATCAGAACGATGTGCTGCAAGGCAGTGATGCTGATGGCATGATCATTTATGACAGCGCAAAAAATGCCTACAAAGTTACCCGCGTGGATACTGAAAACAATGGCAATCTTCTGGGCGTGACTTATAACCTCGTGCTGCAGAAGCCCTACGAGTGGGAAATCAAGAAGGGCGAGAACACACCGGATGTAAACTTCGGTCCCGATTCTGGATATAATAACGGCGCGTGGTATTTGCAGTCTACGCTTACAAAGTCTGACGGAGACATCTATTACTATGTTGAAAGGATTGCTTTCAATGCTGGCCCCGGGGCTACACTGCCAAGCGGAACTATCAGAGCATTCTATGCAAAGGATAATCTGAGCCAGCTAAGCATTGGTAATGAAAGCAGCAGCAATCCGGATGCTTTCTCACTTTATGAGGATGGCGATACGGTAACGCATCAGCTGGTCTATGTTACAAGTGAGGCAAGCAACTATAAGCAGATTATCACAGGCGACAACAACGGTCGTGAAGCCTTCGCGAATGGTTCGATTGTCTTCAAATATAACGTTACAACAGCTTCAGAGGTTGGCAAGGGTACAGTAACCCTGACCAAGGTTCCCGATCTGAAGCTGCAGACTGAGTTTAAGGATGCAGATGGCAGCGTCATAGATGAAAACATCCCCCAAGGTTATTATCTCCTCATCAAGATGGTTCGCGATGGGAAAACTTATTATGCCCTGAATGAAGTTAAGCAAAACGGTGATGACGGCCACGTGGAATTCTACAAGTATGAGAATAATACGCTCGATACCACTCGCAAGTATTTCTATAGTGGCAGCAGCACTCTGACAGAAACCATCTCCACACAGGTTGTGACGGGTGTAAGCGGCAATAAAGAGGAAAAGCTGGCTCAAGCCATTAATGGTGGAAATGGAATTGTAAAATATAACGAGAACACTGTCGGTACAGCGCAGTACAGCGATCTGACGAAGGATTTGTATTCCAGCGGCTCCGAGATCGACAAGAGTGGGACCCCTTATGTGATGACCACTACGTTTAAGAAGCATCCCAACGCGATTGTGCCTCACGATATCACGATCCGCTTCTGGCAGACCCATATAACCCCTCTAAATGAAACCAATCTGGTCACCAGCGAAACGGACCCTGATGGCACGATTCTTGCGGATGGTACTTATTTCTACCGTGTGCGTCTATATAATAATGGCAAACTCGTGGCATACAGGTTTGTTGAATTGACAAGCGATGATATATCTACAATCAATAGTACAGGCAAACTCGTTAAGACCATGGACGAGTCGGGCGATGCGGATTTCATCCTGGTGGACGATGTTGGCGAAGATATACCAGATGCGGCTTACGTTCATTACGACGCTAACGATGGCTTCACCAGCGATGTTCGGTTCTACAAACTAACGAGTGGTACTCTGTCCACTTTGAAACTGAACGATATCAGCACTTCAAACACGGAGGATGTGTTTGAAGGATATGATTTCTGGTACAACTACGAGTGGTCTGATAAGGATACAGCTTCGGTCACTAAGTATGAAGCAGCAGCAACCAAAGTCGGAGATACTATTACCAGAACCCAAACACAGCTGGGTCTTCACAGCGCATACAAAAAAGTCTATCAGGTCCAGGTCATTACACCGGTAAGCATTGATGAGGATGACAAGGTTTATCTGTATGTGGAGGCTAAGCATAAGAGCACAGGGACGGATAAATACGGTGAACAGGGCAAGCTGGTTGGCGTCGAAACCAATCATACAACACAACAGGGTGTAGACACCATCATTGGTACAAACAGCAACGGCTATCAGACGGTCACATTTGTCATTGAGGATCAGAGAGAAGAAAGCCAAAGCCAACATTGGACATCTTTGGGCCATGAAGGCAATACGATCACAGGTAACGAAACCTTTACGATCTATCTGACCCAGGACAGCAATACAAACAAACTGACCGACGGCTACCAAGTTCTCATTAATGGCGAACATTATACGATCCACATTGATACTGGCAATAAAGAGGACATCAACTATGATTATGATGCAGAACACAAGGTAACAACCATTACTCATTTTGTAACGCTGAAAAAGGATGATTACGATCCTGCCATCACACCATCACAGTTCTTAGGACCTGGCGTCCAATATGGTATTACAGCGGATCAGTATGTGCAGAGAGGCCATACTGAAACAAACTTTGCAGTACGAGTTTACAACGACAGCGCCAACAATTCAATCTGTGGCAGTGGTACTGGAAATATGTTGGCTTATGCGGCAGAGGTCAGTGGCGATGCTTACACCTGTCCTTATGACGGCGTAACAGCTGCTGCTCATTCGCATGGCTTGGATATTGACAAGGTCAACAGTCATGTAGACCTGTACACAACGCAATATATTCTGAATAGACAGCTCGACAGTAATAATCATGTTAACGGTCTCATAGCTGAAGGCAAAATTACACCGCATGTTATGACCAAAGAAGAGATAACTGACTATGTTAGGAGTGTAATAGCTACAGGACGGGCAAAATCCCAGAAATATAAGAATCTTAATACGATCACTCCGGAAGGGCCGGTGGATTCCAATTGTGTTTTGGATACTACTGGTTTCGAAGATAATATTACTATCTATGTGGATGCCACCAATTTGCTTGGTGTTATGTCTACCGTAACAGATTGGAACATCAAAAAGCGTCCTGGTCAGAGTATTGTGTTGAATATTCCGGGTTCAAATATCACTTTGCAGAAGAACTCAGTCCAGGTTCTTCAGCCTGATGGGACCTTTAAGACAGTTGATGCTCAAACCAATGAAAATGACGATGGTACAAGCACAAAGAACAGAGAAGTTGACAAAGAAATACTGAGTCACATCTTCTTTAACCTCTATGAAGCGGATAACGTGGACTTGAATACGACAGCCGGTGCGATTCTGGCCCCTGACGCAACGGTTGTTCATCAAAGAAACGGCGCCAGTGTGGGTTGGATTTTGACTGGAGGCACAGTTTTCTCGGAATATGAATGGCATTTCTATCGTCATGACCATGCGTATTCCGAAGAAGATGCAAAGAACGGTTTCGTCGCCTCTAAGTTCATGAATCGATTAACGTCGGACGGTACACAGTTAACCGCGCCGGACAATTCCAAGGGACAGACGTTTACGTTTGTGCTGCAGCATTTGGATTGGGAAAATGGCGCATGGGAGACTAAACCCGGATTTGTTGTCACGAATGCTGGACAAGACATCGTTTTCCCATACATTACGTATAGTGGGCTTTCTGATGTTGGAACACATTATTATCTCATTCGTGAATTGAATTCTGGCATTTCCGGCATTGAACCTGATGACACCGAATTCGTTGTGAAAGATGTGGTTACGCCTGTTATTACATGGGATAGTGCGAATGAACCAGAAAGTGGAGGAGTTGCGGTTTCAACTACCTACTATAAGGTGAAATCGGGCAGCAATGTCAATCTGGTTAAGAATAATCAAAAAGCTGTCGTGATGGAACTTGATGATACAACCGCAGAGTATGAACCTGTATATGACCCCGAAGAATCCAACTTCTCTTTTGCCAAGAGCGAGACCAAGAAACGCTATGAAGTAAATCCGAATTGTTATGAAACAATAACAGCGAATGAAGATGGTACACTTGGCGACAACCAGACACAGGAGGATGTCATCCGCTTTGTCAATACCTACGTTGGCAAATACTGTGTTGCCATCACCAAGGCTTGGAACGACGGAAACGACCGCGACGGTGCAAGACCTGATGCGATCGAAGTCATTCTGCAGAAGTTTGTGCCGGAACGCGATACTAACAACCTTCCCGTCAAGGTGGTTGAAGGCAATACCACCAAAATCAAGGGTACGTGGGTAACCGTGGAAGGGACATCTTTGGTGACGCAGTACGATTACACTTCTGACCCAGCCGACACAATCCTCCTCAACGATGACAACAATTGGACACACGTTGTGAAGGGTATCGACAAGTACGACGAATACGGCGAGTGCATTGAATATCGTTGGGTTGAGACAGCCATGGTCTTTGGCACTGGTGAAAGCGCGGTGCGTATTACACCTGTCCAGACACCGGCCATTGACGCCCAAATCCAGTACGACACAGACACCATCACAAGCAAGTTTACCTATTATATGATCGAAAACTCCGATGGCTTGGTGACTTTCAGTGCCGATGATACCAGCGGCACCAAGGTAGAGTACACCGGCACTTCGGCAGTTATCGATCAGAAGACCACGACCGATGAGACAGGTGAAGTCACACTGACCTTCCTCACCGGCCTGACCAACACCCACGAGACCCTGACCACCGAAGTTGAAGCTACTAAGGAGTGGGATGACGAAGACAACAAGTACGGCCTCCGCAAGGACGTAAAGCTGCGTCTGATCGGCGAATACACTGTGGACGAGACGGAAGAAACGACTGAAGAGGGAAAAACCATAACAACTGTGAAACAGGTTCCCTATGAAGTCACCAACATGTCCACTGACGTGAACCCCAAGACCGTGCCCATGTATTCAATGACCGAGAGCGAAACAACCACCTATCTGACCAAGGAAGAGTATGATGCTCTTGAGAATAAAGACGGTTATACTCTGCTGAATAACGCAACAGTGAAATGGGAGAACCTGCCCAAGTACTATGACGGTCATGAGATTACCTACAAGGTAGTCGAGGAACTGGATGAGGACCTGGCGGGCTACACTGTGACCATTGGCACTTGTGCTAAGGATGATAATGGTGTATGGAAGGTCAGCATCACCAACGCCCTCCAGCTTGGTGCCCTCCAGCTTGATAAGACCATGTTCGTGGACAACGTAAATGTCATGAACATGACGGCTGATGAGAACAACACCGATACCACCAAGACCTACAACCCCAACACCGCGACCTACCAAGAGACCGAGTTCTACGCGACCGTTACCATCGTAATTAATGGTAAGGTTTGGTATGTGGCACAGGATGGCAAGCTGAAGGAATCTGGCGCTACCAGTCTGGATGCCTTCCTTGAGCTGGTGAACAGCACCGACAGCGACAAGGTCACCGACGCGATTCACACGATCACGCCTGCCGACGATGCGGAGGATCACCTCTTCACCGGCCTGCCCTTCGGTGAGTACACCATTACCGAGTATGTGCTGAACGACGATGACGAGTATGAAGCCGTCACCGCCGACAACGGCGACATCAACAGCATGGCCTTCATCTACGACATCTCCAAGGTCAGCGATACCGCGACTGTGGACACTGTCTACAACGCCACAGATGAAAACCCTGCAATCGCCGAAGGCCACCTGGTTAACGCATACACCACTGGCGTGTACTGCATCGCCGTCACCAAGCAGTGGCTCACCAACGGCCAGGTGACTGAGGTCCCGAATGATCTCGAGCTGACCGTCCGCTTAGAGCGCTCTACTGATGGCACGAATTGGACGCCTGCCCCGCTGAACCTCCGCACGACAAAGACCGAGTACGACGACGAGGAAGGCACCATCGTCCTTGAAAAGGCCAACAACTGGTCCGCGGTGGCCGTCGGTATGGACAAGATGGACGCTGAAGGCAACCTGTACAGCTACCGCTGGGTCGAGTTGAACGGCAGCACTGCGGTTGAGGTTGCGGGTGTGATCGGCGACTATGCCGTCGGCACTTCCGAGACCCTGCAGCGCAAGGACATCACCGTGGACGACAAAGGCACCGAGACCACCGATGACGACGAGATCGTCACCATGATCTTCCTCACCAAGCTGACCAACAGCAATGTTGAGGTTGAGATTCCGGTGCAGAAGCTGGTTAACAACAAGAATGACGAGCTGTTTAACCTGAACACCGAGTTTACTGTGACCATTGCCAAGAAGGCGAATGGCCAGCCCGATGGTGATACCAGCACGCTGGCAGCCCCGACCTCTATCACCCTGCACAAGAATGACAAGGGCGAGTTCGTGGTGTCCAACATCACGAAGGAAGGCACCTACACCTTCGAGATTCAGGAGAGCACACCCGCCGCGACCAACCAGATCCCCGGCATGACCTACGACACCGAGAAGAAGATTGTCGAGGTCAAGGTCCGTTGGAACGAGGACAACGACGGCAACAAGCTCTTCCTCGAGGTGGAGTACATCCGCTGGAGGAACGAGTCCGAGACGGAAGAATCTGCCTGGAAGTATCTCGAGTACCACGGCGACGAGACCGTCACCAAGGATACCGAAGTTGACGTGGTCAACAAGTATGAGCTCTGCAAGCTGACGGTTAACAAGACCGCCACGCTGGACGGCGAGACCGTTCCCAACACCGAGACCCTCCTGTACAACAAGACCTTCTATGTGTCCGTACAGGGTCAGGTCGATCAGCTCTACTACGCCACCAACGGCGCTGTGGTAACCGAAGATGACCGCTGGGTCGAGATCAAGAGCGGCGATCCCGTGACTTGGGAGAACCTGCCTGCCGGTACCTATCTGATTGTGGAGCAGGACGCCAATGTGCCCGGGTACGATGTTGTTTCGACTGTCACGACCAGTCCGGCGACAATCTCGACGACGGACACCGAGACTGTTACAGTCGCCATCACCAACGCTTACACCACCATCAAGACACAGTCTATTGTGACCAAGCTTTGGTCGGACAACAACAACCAGGACGGCAAGCGGCCTACCACCGTGACCATGAAGCTGTATGCTAACAATGAGGACACAGGACTGTCAGTAACGCTGGCTTCGGCTGTCGAAGATTGCAATAAGTCCATTCCCGCAAGTGGCAACTATAGTGCTGCGACGGTTGGTTTCGAAGCCAACTCCGCTGACAATAGTTACGCTATTGCCACGGTCAGTAACCTGCCAGCGTACATTAATGGCGTGGAGCAGACCTACACCTGGATTGAAGACCAAGGAAGCAAACTGTATAGTGGGAAGTCTCTCTCTGAACTGGGCTACACCATCGAGAAAGTAGATGTAACCCACGCTGTAACTGGCGACACAACCACCATCACCAACACCTACACCCCCGACAAGTACTGCCTGACCGTGCTGAAGGTCTGGAACGACAGCAAGACCGAGCATGATGCGATCACGGTCGAACTCTACAGCCACTATCAGTACGAGAACGAGGACAGCGAGCTTGTCTACAGCGAGTTGAAGCCGGTCTCTTTCAAGACCAAGGTCGACGGCACCGCCGCTGCCAGCGCCACCCTGAACGCTGGCAACAACTGGACCGTCATGGCTCTTGGCGTCGACAAGTACGCCAACGGCCACGAGCTGGAGTATTATTGGAAGGAAACCGTTCCCTCCGGCTATGTGCTCAGTGGCAACACCGTCGAGATCGACGATGTGACCTACATCTCCGCCGAGCAGGACAGCACCCGTGTCGCTGCCGTCATAAACAACCTGGTGACCGCGGAGATCCCGGTGGAGAAGATCGTCACCGGTGACTACGAGGGCATCGAGACCTTCACAGTCAAGCTGGACCGGACGCTGGCTGAAGGCGAAACTGACAGCCTGACGTATGAGCCGGCCGACAAGACTCTCGAACTCAAGGAGAACGAGGAAGGCATCTTCACCATCTCCGGTCTGCAGCCCGGTACGACCTATACCTTCACGGTGCAGGAGACCGCGACGGGACTGGACGAGAATAACAAGAAAAACGGCATGACCTACGACGTGGCCGCCAAGACGGTCACCGTCAAGGTTGCCAATGACCTGACCGTCACCTATGAAGGCTTGACCGACAACAAAGTCACCATCACCAACGTATATAATGCAGAAGGCACCGCGCAGCCTGAAGTCACCAAGGAGTTTGACGCTTGGTCCGGCTTCAAGGAAGCCGAGTTCACCTTCGAACTCGCAGCCGTGAGCGCCGTGGCGGCGGATGGCACCACCGCGATCACGCCTGTTCCGATGCCCGCTGTGGACACCGAGAACAACGTCAACGGCACCAAGGCGACGGCTACGAAGGACGCTCCGACCGCCCGGTTCGGCGAGATCACCTTCACCCAGGTCGGCACCTACAACTACACCATCACCGAGGTGGTTCCCGAGACCAAGATCCCCGGCGTGACCTATGACGATACTGCTCACACCGTCACCATCACCGTGACGGACGAGAACTACAACGGCACGCTGTCCACCGCTATCACCTATGACGGCAAGAGCAGCTTGACCGTAACCAACGAGCTGGTGCCCGTTGACGCTCACCCCGTGGTCACCAAAGCCATCACTGGCGACACCACGGCTCCGAGCTACACAGACCAGCCATTTACCTTTACCCTGACACCTGTTGTGCCTGGCGACGAGGATACTTTCCATGCTCCTATGTCCGATGTCACGACGGAAACGCAAACGATCACTGGTGCGGGCGAAGTGATCTTCAACGATGTGACCTACACCGAGGAAGGCGAATACCATTACACCCTCGTAGAGACGAAGGGTACGGCCAATGGCTGGACCTACGATGTGGACGACGAAGGAGAGCCCGTCGCGCATACCGTGATCGTTAAGGTCAAGGCTAACGAGGACAACGAACTGAAAGCCACCGTCACATATGACGACGACGAGACAACGCTCGAAATTACCAACACCTACGAGACCGGCGAATTGACCGTCATCAAGGACGTCACCGAGTACGAACCGGACGGCGAGACGGTGGTTCTTGGCTCCGACTTGGAGGACAAGATCTTCCTGGTCGCCGTCAAGGACGCCAATGGCAACTACTACGCCCTGACCGGTGAGAAGATCGGCGCTACCCAGCACTGGGTGGAGATCAAGGAAGGCACCGACCGCACCTGGACGAACCTTCCCTTCGGCACCTACACAGTCGAGGAGAAGGAAAGCATCGCGAACGTCGCAGGCTACACCCGTACCACCACTTACTACGTGGTAATGACTGCGACCGCTGAAGATCCCGTGACGGGCGACGAGACGACCACGACAACGGAAACCGAGGATAACTCCGCGGCTCTGGATGCGGACAACAAGACTGCCACGATCAAGATCACCAACGAGTACACCCCTGATCTGATCTACATCCAGGTCAAGAAGGTCTGGTCGCCCGCGGATGAGACTTCCATCCCGGATGAACTGACCATGACCCTGAAGGCGAACGGGGAAACCTTTACGGACGTTGGCGCCAGCGGCGTCGTCACGCTGAATGCGGAAGGCGACTGGACCAGCGATGTGTTCGCTGTACCCGCCTATATCGACGGCGCGACGGCGACCTATACCTGGACTGAGGGTACGCTGCCCGCAGGCTGGAGCATGCTGGGCGGTCCCGTGACCTCGACCGAGACAAAGAATATCGGCACCGCAGACGAGCCGGTGAATGTGCAGGTCACTGTGACCACCATCACCAATAGCTACACGCCGAACGCCACGTCCGTCACCGTCCAGAAGGTCTGGAACGATGGGGACAACGTGGATGGCAAGCGGCCTGAGATCAAGGTGCAGCTATATGTTGTGACACCGGCGGAGACGGAGGGCGGCGAGGCCACCTACACCGCGTACGATGAGCCCATGGCACTGACCGCGCCCGGCTGGTCTTATACCTGGCAAGGCCTGGACGCCGATCTCAGGTACGAGGTCCGCGAGGTTGTCGGCGAAAACGAGTATAACGATGGGGGCACCATCGTGGTGACCGCCGGCGACACCGAGCATGTTTACAACGTGACCATCAAAGGCAACGGCACCAGTCAGGTGCTCATCAACAACACCTACACCCCCGAGACCACCGAAGTACCGGTTGAGAAATACTGGGACGACGCTAGCAACCAGGACGGCGTACGGCCTGACAAGATTACTGTAATCCTGTACACTGGCGAAAACGAAACATTGAAGCCAGTAGCCGAAGTGGAACTGACTGTTGCTAATGTTAAGACCACAACCACCGGCGAAGATACGGAAGCTGTTACCACTACAGATACTGATCGTTGGACCTATACTTTCGAGAACCTGCCGAAGTACGAGAATGGCGTCGAAATCAAGTATTCTGTCAAGGAATACACGGCCATTGACTTGACGAAGTTCTACACTTTCGAGAGTTGCGCAGGCAACGCGACTGACGGCTATGTGCTCACCAACAAGCACGAGCCCGAGGAGACCGAGATCACCGTCCTGAAGGTCTGGGATGACGCGGAGAACCAGGATGGTAAGCGGCCTGATAGCATCGATGTGGTGCTGGTCCGGGACGGCGAGGCCATGTACGACGAGAACGACGCTGAGACCACTGCCTACAAGCAGACCCTGAGCGCCAACAACGACTGGACCTACACCTGGCCCAACCTGCCCGTGCACTATCAGGGCACTGACGAAGAGGGCAAGGCTACGACAGAAACCTACGTCTACACTGTAAAGGAAGTAGACGAGAACAACAACAAGATCACCTTCAACGGCGCGGAGTACAGCGTGGCCATTACGGGTGACGAGGAAACCGGCTACACGGTCACCAACAGCTATACGCCCGAGACGACCGAGATTGAGATCACGAAAATCTGGGATGACGCGGACGATCAGGACGGCTATCGCCCCACCGCGGAAGAGTACCTGACTATGGTGCACCTCTATGCAAATGGGGATGAAGTCACGGACGTGACGCCGACCATCGTGGACAACGGTGACGGCACCTATATCGTGACCTGGTCTGAGCTGCCCGTGAACGGCGGCAAGGACGACGAGGGCAACCTCATCACCTTCACCTACACCGCCAAGGAAGATAAGATCGACGAGTATCCCTTCGCGGAAGGCAAGGATGGCACCATCGAACTCACCGGCAGCGCTGTTGAAGGCTACACCGGCACCATAACGAACAAGCACGAGACTGAAGAGACCACCGTAAAGGCCACTAAGGTTTGGGTTGACAATAACTTCACCGCTCTGCGTCAGGATGTCAAGCTGACCCTGACAGGCACTTACACCATCGACGGTGAGTCGAAGACGGTTACCATCACGGACGCCACCAAGACCATCGCGGCTGGCGCCACCGGCGATGCGCTGACTGTGAGCTGGGACGAGCTGCCTGTGAAGCAGGGTGGCGTTGAGGTCACCTATGCCGTAACAGAAAACACCATCGACAACTATGAGACCATTATTGGCACCCTGACCTGGAACGATGAGGACGAGGTTTGGGAGATCACCGTCACCAACACCCTGGACCGCAATATGCTGAAGATCTACAAGGCCTTCAGCTTCAACGGAACCCCGGTGACCCTGACGGATGATCAGAAGGAAGCCCTTGAGTTCACCGTGACCATCGAGATTGACGGCACGACCTACTATGTTATCTATGACAAGACAGCCACAGTTGGCAACCTCCACGGCAAGTTCGCGACCCTGACGGAGGACGAGAGCGTCTTCACCTACGCGGACTTCAGCGACGGCATGCTGGTGCTGGAGAACCTGCCCGTGGGCGAGTACACCATCACCGAGTCCGGCGCGGACGGCATGATCGAGGGCTACACCTGGAGTGAGGGCACCGTGAAGGAGGGCCGTAACGGCCAAGGGAAATCCAAGGACGATGGTGCAGAGGAGCTGTCCATCGAGGCCGAGGTCAACACCAAAGACTTCACGCAGGTGTTCTTCGAGAACAAGTTCACGCAGGATGTCGGCCCGCTGACCGTCATCAAGAAGGTCGAGATGACCGACGGCAGCGCCCCCATCTTCGCGAACAAGATCTTCCGCATCGCGGTCTACAGCCAGGCGGAGCCCGCTGTGGTTGAAGCCCCTGAAGGCGGAACTGAAGGCGAAATCGTAGGCGAGCCCGTTGAGGGCGAAAAGACCTACTACGCCACCAATGGCAACGTGGTGACCGAGGACAACAAGTGGGTCGAGTTCAAGGCGGACGACGAGATCACCTGGAACAACCTGCCGGCCGGCATCTACTTCGTCGAGGAAGACAAGGACGACGCCAAGATCGAGAACTATACCCTCGAGGTCAGCTACTCCAATGAGGACGGCATCGAGGTGAAGGTGCTCGAAGACGGCGATGAGACTCCGGAGACCACCGTCACCAACACCTACGACCAGCACAAGGGCAGCCTGAAGGTCAAGAAGACCGTCGAGGTTAAGCCCGAGGGCGAAGAAATCACAATCGAGAGCTGGAAGATCTCCGTCTGCGACGCTAATGGCAACTACTACAACGAGAACGGCGAAATTCAGCAAGAAGCAGCCAAGTGGATTCTCATTGAAGCGGATCAGACTTTGACCTTTGTGGAACTTCCCGTGGGCATCTACACCGTCGAGGAAGACAAGGAAGTCGCGGAGGAGACCGGGTTCACACTCACTGTCACCGGTGAGGGTGAAGTTGAGGTCGCCTATGACGATGGCACCGACGCGGACTTCGAGCCCGAGACGAAGGAGATTGTCAACACCTACAAGAAGGACCTGGGCAACCTGACCGTCACCAAGAAGGTTGTAGCGCCCGAGGCCAAGAACGTCGAGGCGCTGAAGGACAAGACCTTCCAGATCGCGGTCATCACCGTGACCGGCGAGGGCGACGACGCCGTTACGACCTATTACAACCAGGACGGCACCGCCAGCGAGGAAGCGGTCTGGGTCGAGGTTCCCGCCGACGAGAGCGCGACCTGGAATGACCTCCCCGCAGGCACCTACACCGTTATCGAGGACACCGAGGACGCTGAGGTGGAGGGCTTGAGCCTGACCGTCAGCAGCGACGGTGAGATTGAGGTCACCATCGCAGCGGACGAGACCACCGCCACCACCATCACCAACACCTACACCGACGAGGTCGGTGACCTGAAGATCGTCAAGAACTTCCACTTCGGCGAGGACACGGTGCCTGCTGACATCGAGCTGGCCGGCCTGAAGTTCACCGTCACCGGCCCGAACGACTACGAACAAGACATCTACTACGCGCAGTTCAAGGATGGCAAATATACCATCACCGGCCTGCCCGTGGGCGAGTACACGGTTGTGGAGACCGTGGAGACCAACGCCGACGAGCTGTTGGCCGCGCTGCACTACAGCCTGGTCGAAACCAAGTCCGATCCTGAGGACGGCGTGGTGACCGTGGTGAAGAACGACGAAGTCACCGTCACCTTGGACAACACCTACGAACAGGATCGCGGCAGCCTGAAGATCACCAAGGTCTTCGAGGGCGACATCCCCGAGGATACCGATCTGTCCGCCCTGACCTTCCATGTGGTGGGCCCGGACTACGATGAGGAGTTCACCTATGATGACCTCACCGAGGAAGACGAGAACGACAACAAGTATCTCGTGATCGAGGACCTCCTGGTGGGCAACTACTTCGTCACCGAGTCTGGCGCCGAGGGCCTGATCGCGAATTACACCCTGGTGGTCGAAGAAAGCACCATGGCCGACAGCGCTGAGGTTGAGAAGAACGAGATCGCCAAGATCGAGCTCATCAACACCTACGAGGAAGACCTGGGCAGCCTGACCATCGTGAAGAACTTCAAGGGCATCCCGGCAGACGCCGATGTGGATGCGCTGAGCTTCACCATCACCAATGAGGACGGCGAGGAGATCGCGACCGTCACCTACGGCGAATTCACTAACGGTGTCTACACCATCGACGAACTGCCGGTGGGCGACTACACCGTCGAGGAGACCAACGCGGATGGCCTGATCGAGAACTACACACTGGTGGTAGACGAAAGCACCACCGAAGGCGATGGCACGGTCGAGA
Organism: Clostridia bacterium; assembly: GCA_017552615.1. Taxonomy (GTDB): domain Bacteria; phylum Bacillota; class Clostridia; order Christensenellales; family Aristaeellaceae; genus RUG11272. The sequence goes on along the minus strand of JAFZPI010000043.1, from coordinate 30,600 downwards.
AGGACAAGACCGTCTACATCTACCTGACTAACGAGTACAAGGAAGACCTGGGCAAGCTCACCCTCGTCAAGACCTTCGTGGGCACGGACGAGGTGGACGACGAAGTCCTGGGCAACCTGGTGTTCCGTGTCACCAACGAGGACGGCGAAATTGTGGAGCAGGTGCTCTACAGCCAGTTCAAGGACGGCAGCTACACCATCCCGAACCTGCCCATGGGTACCTACTATGTCGAGGAATTCAACGCCGATGGCCTGATCGCCGGCTACACCTTCCTTGTGGACGAGAGCAAGACCAAGAGCGAAGAGGGCGAAGGCATTCTGGAGAATGCTGACGATGAAATCACCATCGAGCTGACCAACACCTACGAGAAAGACCTGGGCGGCCTGAAGATCATCAAGACCTTTGAGGGCGACATCCCCGAGAACGCCGATCTCAGCGCGCTGAGCTTCACCGTGAAGGGCCTGGATTATGAGGAGACCTTCACCTATGGCGACTTCAAGACCTATGCGCTGAATAGCGAGACGGGCCTGTATGAAGAAGCCGAAGAGGGCGAGCTGTGCTACATCCTCACCGATCTGCCGATTGGCCTTTACGCTGTCACCGAGTCCGGCGCTGAGGGCTTGATTACGAATTACACCCTGGTGGTCGAAGAGAGCACCATGGCCGACAGCGCCGAGGTGGAGAAGAACGAGATTGCTGAGATCGCGCTCGTCAACACCTACGAGGAAGACTTGGGCAGCCTGACCATCGTGAAGAACTTCGAGGGCATCCCGGACGATGCGGATGTGGATGCGCTGGAGTTCGTCATCAAGAGCAAGGCCACCAAGACGGTTGAAGCTACCGAGGAGGGCGGCGAGGCGACTGAGGAGCCGATCTACTGCCTGACCGTCACCTATGCGGACTTCACGGACGGCATCTACACCATCGACGAGTTGCCGGTGGGCGAGTACACCGTGACCGAGACCAACGCGGACGGTTTGATCCTGAATTACACCTTCCTGGTGGACGAAAGCACTACCGAGGGCAAAGGCACAATCGAGAAGAACAAGACTCTCTATGTCACCCTGACCAACGTTTACGAACCCATTACCACCCAAGTAACTATCACCAAGATTTGGGAAGACGATAGCAACAACGACGGCAAGCGGCCTGGCAGCATCACTGTCGCGCTGCTGGCTGATGGTGTCGAGGTTTCCACCGCGATCCTGGGCGGCTTGGGAGACGAATGGACCTACACCTTCGAGAACCTGCCTGTCTACTCTGACGAGGATGTGGAGATCGAGTACACCATCGATGAACTGGATGTAGGCGATGAATATGAGGCAGGTGAGCCTGAATTGGGCGGCAACGCCAAGGACGGCTACACCATCAGCATCACTAACAGCTACGAGGTGAAGAAGACCGTTGCTGCCGTTACCAAGATCTGGGACGACAACAGCAACGCGGCGAGCACACGGCCTGAAAAGATCACCGTGACCTTGCTGGCGAACAACGTGGAGAAGCAGAGCTTCGACCTGCCCACCAAGCCGCTGGGTGCGGAAGAAACAGCACCTGCGATGCCCGAAGGCTACACAGGTGAGTACACCTACAGCGAGGATGACGATCAGTGGACGCTGACCCTCACCGGGCTGCCTGTGTACGTCAACGGTGTCTACCAGACCTACAGCTGGGTTGAAGAAGCTATTAGCGGAAACTACAGCATGTCCGGCCTGAAGACCGATCTGCTCACTCAGGGCGAAGGCGAGGACGCTGTCACCATTGGCATCAAGACCACCATCACCAACACCTACGACACCGACAGGTTCTGCCTGACCGTGTACAAGGTTTGGGATGACCAGAACAACCAGGATGGCCTGCGCAACGATGAGACGGAAATCACCGTAACGCTCATGAAACTGGTGACCACCGGTGAAGGCAGCGAAGCTGTGACCAGCTTGGCGGACGTTGAAGCTAAGGACGCCAATGGCGCGACCATCGGAACCGTCAAGACCCTGAACAAGGGCAACAACTGGACGGAGATGATCACCAGCCTGCCGATCTATGAGAACGGTAAACCGATCACCTACGTCTGGGTGGAGAGCGGCGCTCCCGACGGTTATACGCTGATTGATGCAATGACCATCGAAGATCAGGAAGGCAACGAGATTCAGTATATCGTGGCCAATGAAAACGATGGCCGTATTGCCAGCCTGACTAACCAGTACACGCCTGAAGAGACGAAGGTCGCAGCGCTGAAGGTTTGGGAAGACAGTGAAGATGTCGACGGCATGCGTCCGACGAGCATTGAGCTGACCCTGATTGGTACTTATACTACTGCCACTGGCGTAGAGAAGACCTTCAAGGGCGAGAAGAAGACCATGTACGCCTCCAGCAATTGGGCACAGGTCGAATGGGATCACCTCCCCGTGAAGCAGGAAGGCCAGCCCGTGACCTACAGTGTGGTGGAGACCGCGATAAACGGTTACGAAACCTCCTATGGCGAACTGACTGAGAACACCAACAACACGCCGGACAACACATCCGACGACTACTGGACCATTACTGTCACCAATAAACACATACCCGAGACGGTTGAAATCGAAGCAGATAAGACATGGCTGAACGCGGACGGAGAGAATATCACCTCCGAGATCACCAATGCCTCTGTTAAGTTCACCCTGCAGCAGAAGATCGGCGATGGCGAGTGGACCGATGCGACCGCCACTGAGGCGGACAACGGTGCCGCCAACCCGGTCACACTGATGGTATCCGGCACTGCGAACGCGGACGCCTGGAAGGTGACTTGGACGAACCTGCCGAAGAACGCGAACGTCACGAACGGCACCGCGACCACCAGCACAGCGATCCAGTATCAGGTGGTTGAATCCGAAGCGAAGGTCAACACCGACGTTGCGACTGAAACCATCGACGTGACACCGGCAGAAGCCACCGCGGCGGTGGACTTCACCGACAACACGGGTACGGCTTCTCTGACCAACACTGTGCCGGAGACGGAACTGGAACTGAAGGCGAAGAAGGACTTCAATGGTAACCTGAGTGCCGGCCAGTTCACCTTCGAACTGTATGAAACCGACAGTACCTTCGGCATCGACGGCAGGACGGCCATCCAGACGAAGACGAACGCTGCGGACGGCAGCGTCATCTTCGACGAGATCACCTACACCAGACCCGGAACCTACTACTACGTGGTGAAGGAGATCGAGGGCGATGACGCAACCATCGTCTATGACGAGAATAAGGTTAACGTCACCGTGACCGTCACGTACAAGGATGGAAAGCTGACCGCGGATGCGGACAAGAAGATCGATGACCTGACCTTAACCAACACACAGCTTGGCAAGCTGATTTTCAAGAAGGTTGTGGAGGGTCTGAAGGACGCCGACAAGATCACGAGCTATACTGTCACCGTGAAGAATGGCGACGGCAAGTGGATCAAGAACACTGACGGCGAACTCAGCGATACAGAAGTGACGCTGACCGTGCCCGCTGACGGCCAGATTGAAATCAGCAACCTGCCGTTCGGCGCTTACACCGTGACCGAGCAGGGCACTGACGAGAACGGGGAGGCCTGGGTTGCGGGCTACACGCTGAGTGTGACCACCGCGAACAGCCCGGCGACACTGGACAAGGACAACCTTGAACAGATTGTCACCATTACCAACACCTACACTGAACTGCCCGGCAGCCTGAAGATCACCAAGAAGGTGACCCTGGGCGGCAATGACACCACCACCGACCTGGCGGATGGCGTATACACCTTCACCATCAAGCAGGACGGCAAGGCGATCACCGTTGGCAAGGTAAACGGTGTCGCGCTGACCAATGGCCAAGTGGAGATCACTGTGACCAATGGCGTCGGCGGCACTGTCACCGTGACCGACCTGCCCGCAGGTGTCTACATCATCCATGAGGAAGCGTCCGATAACGGCACGGTTCTGGTGGGTGAGAATGATGTGCCTGTCACTGTCACGCACGACGATACCAGCGATGTGCAAACCGCTGAATTCACGAACGACCGCAACACTGGTGACCTGACGGTTGACAAGAGCGTGTTCGTGGACGGCGCGAAGAGCAACGCCTATGGCAATAAGACCTTCTACGTGAAGCTAAAGGGCGTCATCAATGGCGTGACCTACTATGTCACCAGCAACAACGGCGAGGTCAGCAAGACGGATGACAGCAAGGTGTTTGAAGTCAAACCCGGCACCACGCTGACCATCAAGGATCTGCCGGTGGGCGAGTACACCGTGACTGAGGTCAATTCCGACGGCACGGCAATCACCGACAAGCCCGACACCGACATGGGCAGCATGACCTATCTGAACGAGCTGTCCAGGACGGAAGATGAAGCTATCGTTGTGAACAACGAGACGGCTGAAACCAGCATTGTCAACGCTTATACCACCGGCAAGTACTGCGTGGCTGTGACCAAGCAGTGGCTAGTCAACGGCAACATCGCCGCTGACACAGACGACCTTGTCCTGAAGGTCAGTCTGAAGCGCAAGCTCAGCACGGAAGACGATACTGCGTATGACTATGTGACCGGCCAGATCAATGTTGAACTGAACAAAGACAACAACTGGTCTTACGTCGCGGTTGGCATGGATCAGATGGACGCCAATGGTGTCCGCTACGACTACAAGTGGTTTGAGGAATCCATCCCGACCGGCTGGGTCGAAGCGAAGTCCGAAGTCAGGCAGTCCACTGAGAAGGACGGCACCACCCTGATCTTCCTGACCAAGCTGGTCAACGTGAAGGCTGTGACTCAGCCCGAAGTGACCAAGGTGGTTACAGGCAACACGGACGCTGAAGGCTACAACAAGGATGAGGAATTCATCTTCACGCTGAAGCAGGGCGAAACAGTCCTTGGCGCTAAGACGGTTAAGGCAGGCGGAAAAGCGATCTTCGACGAGATCGAGTACACAACCGCCGGAACCTACAACTACACGATTACTGAGACCGAGGGAACAACCGCGGGCATGAGTTACGACACTGTGGCGAAAAATGTCACCGTGACCGTGACCGAGGATCCTGATACCAAGGTTCTGACTGCCGCTGTGACTTATGAAGGAGCGTACAGCCTGACCATCACCAATACCTACAGCGAGATCGACTTCACGCCTGAAGTGAAGAAGGTTGTGACCGGCGAGAACGCGCCTGACGAAACCTTCACCTTCGTGCTGACTGGTAACGGTGAACCTGAGTCCAAGACTGGCAAGGCGGACGAGACTGTTGAATTCAACAAGATCACCTACCATGCTGAAGATCTTGGCAACGAGTCCAGCAAGACCTTCACCTACACCATCACGGAAACCGCCGGTGACACGGTTGGCATGACCTACAGCACGCAAACTATCATGGTAACGGTCGTGATTTCCAAGGCTGCTGACGGCACACTGACCAAGACCGTGACCTATGATGGCGGTGACGGCGAAGGAAATACGATTACCAATACCTATGAGGTCGGTAAGCTGAGCGTGACCAAGATGGTCGTCAGCCCGCTGAAGTACGATCACAGCGACAAGAAGTATCACTTCGTTGTGCGCCTGACCGGCGACTTGGGCAAGAACATCTCCGGCACCTACGGCGACATGACCTTTACACCCACGCAGGCAGGCGAGGAATTCTACTCCGAAGCTTCGTTTGACCTGCTGGAAGGTCAGGTAATGGTGGCTACTGGTCTGCCCGTTGGCGTGACCTACTATGTGGTGGAAGAGTTGTCCGATACGGACAAGCAAATCTTTACCACTGAGTGCGGCGCGAATGTCGAGAATCTGGCAGCGACTACAACCTACCGCTACGACAGCAACATTGCGAACAGCACGGCAATCTCTACCTCTGTGTTCCGCAACACTCGTCTGACGGGCAAATTGGACATCAGCAAGGTAGTGCTGAGTGACCTGAGCAAAGACGATACCGATACCTTCAAGGTTCAGGTCAGCCTGTTCTACGATCAGCTGTTCGATGGCACCACACAGCGCCAGGCCGTGAGCGGCACCTTCAAGCTGAACGGCAATGATATCACCTTCATCGATGGCAAGGCTGTCGTGGATGTGACCGTCGGAACGATTGCACAGTTGAGCGAGCTGCCCGTAGGCATCCGGTATGAGATCCAGGAAATCCTGACCGAAGAACAGAAGCCGTTCTTCTTCACACCGGTGTATCCGACCGAGGGTACCAACGGCGATTATGACGGCAACTGGACCGGAAACATCACCGTCGATGGCGAAAACTATGCCAAGACCACCGTCACCAACCGCCGCAAGGTGGGCAACCTGATTGTGACCAAGAATGTCATTTCCGATATCACGAGCGACCTGGAGAAGGATTTCGCATTCACGATCACTCTGGAGCCCGCACTGAAGGAGAACAGGATTACCCGTACCTTCAACAGCGACAACGAAGTGATCTTCAGCACCGAGGCCGTCACATTCAAGGCCAAGAAGACCACGGAAACAGGCACGGAAGAAAGCCAAATCAGCTTCACCGATGGCAAGACCTATACCTTCACGCTCAAGAACGGTGAGACCTTCGAGATTTATGGTCTGCCTGCTGGCATCAACTACACTGTGATTGAAAAAGCCGATGACGCAGAAGGCTTCACCGTTGTGAAATCCGGCGACGTGGGCACCATCTATGCGGACGTGGATGTGGATGCCTCTGTCCATGCGGATGTTACAGAAGCAGACTTCACAAACATCCGCACCGAGGGCGGCCTGGTGATTGCGAAGATCGTGGAGAGTGATGTGCAGGCGGATAAAGACGCTGATTATCACTTCACCATTACGCTGGGCGAAGAAATCAACGGTAAGTTCACCTACAGCAAGAACGATGAAACCTACAAGACTGGAACCATTGAGTTCACTGATGGTGTAGCTGAGACGACCCTGAAGGACGGCGACATCATCGTCATCGCGGGTCTGCCTGACGGCGTGGAATACACCGTAACGGAGACCGACGTGGATGGTGACAGCTTCACAGTCTATAATGGCTCCACTGACGCCGCTATCACCGCGAACAGCGATGGCAACTTCGATATCGAAGGCACGTTGAGCAAGACCGCCACCGCCATTACCGAGTTCATCAACGAGCGTAAGGTTGGCGAACTGGAGATCAGAAAGACCGTTACCGGCACGAATGATGACACGAAGGTCTTTACCTTCGAGATCACCTTGGATCCTGCTGTCACCGGCCTGTACGACGGAAAGATCGTAAAGGGCACGGAAGAGACAGCCACCAAGGTTGTGTTCGACGCGGGCAAGGTGACCGTCGCACTCAAGGCTGGCGAGGCCCTGAGCATCAGCGGCCTGCCGCAGGGTGCGACCTACACCGTGGATGAAAAAGACATCCCGGATGGCTACACCAACTCTGACAAGACTGGAGATACCGGCAGTATCAGCGCTACCAAGAGCGAGGCTGAATTCACCAACACCTACGACGCCACTGGCGAAACCACCCTGACTGCCACGAAGACCCTGACCGGACGCGAGTTCCAGTCTGGCGACAAGTGGACGTTCACCGTGACCGCTGAAGGCGCTCCGATGCCTGAGAATCCCAGTGTGACAATTGACCCGGCCAGCGGTAGCACAGCTTCCGTTGATTTCGGCAAGATTTCGTACACGATGGATGACGCAGGCAAGACCTACACCTACACCATCACCGAGTCCGGCACAGTCGCTGGCGTGGTCAACGACAGCGACAAGACCGTGAAGGTGACCATCACTGACAACGGCGACGGCACGCTGAAGGTGGTGAACAGCGCGGATGAAACCGCGACGGTGTTCACCAATACCTACAGCGCTACCGGCAGCATTGAGCTGACCGCCCTGAAAGTCTTTGAAACCACCGATGCTAAACCGCTGACCGAAGGCATGTTCACCTTCGAACTGATCGGCGAGAAGGTGGATGAGAAGCTGACCGCCACCAACGCCGCGGATGGCACCGTGACCTTTGACGCCATTGATTACACCCTGAATGATGTGGGCGAGCACAAGTACATCATCCGCGAAGTCAAGGGTAGCGACGGCACCGTCACCTATGACACGCACGAAGAGATCATCACCGTGACCGTGTCTGACAATGGCGACAGCACGCTGAATGCTAAGGCCGACAAGACCGGCGCTGAGGTCACCTTCACCAACACTTACGAAGAGACCGAAGCCGAGGTCGAAAAGAAGTGGGTCGACAACGATCAGGAAGACAAGCGGCCTGAAAAGGTCACCATGGTCCTGATGCAGAACAACGTGGCTACGGAGACCACTGTGGAACTGACTGCGCCAGACTGGACCGGCAAGGTCGAGCACCTGCCCAAGTACGACGAGAGCCACGACGAGATCGTCTACAGCTTTACCGAGCAGCCGGTCGGCAACGATTACCAGATGACCGGTCTGACGGTCAGCGACACCAAGACCACCATCGAAAACACCTGGATGCCCGACAGGTTCTGCCTGACGGTGTTGAAGGTGTGGGATGATGCCGGCGATCAGGACGGCCTGCGGCCTGAAAAGATCACCGTGCAGCTGATGGCTGGCGATGAAAAGGCGAAGGATGCTGAAGGCAATGAAGTCGCCGAAACTGTCCTGACTGCCGACAACAATTGGACCGGCCTGGTGACTAACCTGCCAATTTACGAGGCGGACGGCGAGACCAAGATCGTTTACAGCTGGACAGAAGCGGCGATTGCGGGCTACAACGAGAATGAAGATGGCGAGGCACAGGCGCAGACGGTTACCGTCGATGACAGCCGCATCACCACCATCACCAACAAGCATACGCCCGAAACCATCACCATCAAGGCGAGCAAGACCTGGGACGACGATGACAACCGGGACGGCAAGCGCAATGACATTGTGCTGCAGCTGACGGGTACCTACCCGGTGGAAGGCGGCACGGAAAGCGTGGCCATTAAGGACGCCGTGAAAGTGATCCTGAAGACCGCGGCCAGCGGCACGACGGTTGAATGGACCGACCTGCCTGTCAATTACAATGGAAAGACCATCACCTACGATGTGAAGGAAATTGGTTCCACCTCTGCCACCAACGCTGAGGCGGACGGCAGTAGCGCGACCACGACGACCATCGTCATGAACGGCACTGTGTACACCGTCACTGTGAAAAAGACGGTTGAAGAGGACGGCACAATCACCTTCGCCTTCACGAACACCTACGAGCCTGAGAAGACGCAGGCGACGGTGATCAAGGCGTGGAACGACGAGAACGACCAGGACGGTCTGCGGAGCAAGGTGACGGTGAAGGTAACGCTGAACGCCAATGGCAAAGCAGTGGAAGGCTACACCGACATCGAGCTGACCGAGAGCGATGGCTGGAAGTACGCGACGGAGGAAGGCGCGCTGCCGAAGTACGCGAATGGCGAAGAGATCGAGTACACCTGGACCGAGACGATCGAAGGGGAAGCTGCGGGCGAATATGAACAGGAAAGCATCGCGGCGACGCTGAACGCGGACGGCCTGGTGATCGCAGGCAACACGACGATCACGAACAAGCACATTCCGAAGACGACGGATATCGAAGTGAAGAAGGTCTGGGAGGACAACGACAACAACGACGGCAAGCAACCCGGTAGTATCACGGTTGAACTGCTGGCGGACGGTACCAAAGTTGAAAGCGCCATCCTGAGTGCGGAAAACTATTGGAACTTCATCTTCAGCTCACTGCCGGTTTATGACAAGGGCGAAGAGATCGAGTACGAGGTCAAGGAACTCGAGATCGAGGGCTACACCTCCGAGATCAAGATGGAAGGCGATGCCGAGAGTGGCTACACCTTCACCGTCACAAACACGCATGAGAGCGAAAAGACCATCACCGCAGTGGAGAAGGTGTGGGATGACGCAGAGGATCAGGATGGCAAACAGCCTGACTCTGTGACCATGATCCTGTATGCGAACAACGAAGAGACAGGAATCACGGTAACGCTGGCTGAAGCGAAAGCGGATCAGGATTACACGGATGCGACCGTTGACGCTTACAAGGATTCCGAGGTTGACCTGAGCACTCCGCTGGAGGCGTATGTAACGAACCTGCCGAAGTATGTGGACGGCGTGGAGCAGACATACACCTGGCTGGAGGATACCGCGGAACTGGAGAACGCCGGTTATACCATCAAGACCATCGAACTGACCGAAGACAGCTACACCGTGGGTGAGGGTGCTGACGCAGTCGAGTACGAAGGCATTAGGACCATCATCACCAACACTTACACGCCTGACAGGTTCTGCCTGACAGTCCTGAAGGTCTGGGACGACGAAAACAACAGTGCGGGCTTCCGTCCGGACGAGATCAATGTTTCCCTGAGCGCGACCGTGGGCGGCAAGGCTGTCGAACTGAAGGACGCTGAGGGCAACGAGATCGAGACGGAGTACAAGCTGGATGCCAGCAACAATTGGGCAGCGATGGTCACGGGCTTGCCGATCTACGCGAACGGTGAGGAGATCACCTACGAGTGGTATGAAGGCGCGTTCGAGTCCGTCGATGACGCAAAGTACACGGCGGATGTGAGTGTGGATGGCCGGATTACCACCATCACGAACAGCTACATCCCAGAGACGATCGAAATCACGATCACGAAGGCCTGGGACGACGCGGACGATCAGGACGGCATCCGTCCGGACCACATCGACGTTAAGCTCCTGGCGAACAACGAGTTCGTGAAGACGATCCGGATCGAGGAGAACAGCGAAGGCGAATGGATTTGGATCGAGAACGGCCTGGCGAAGTTCGCTGACGGCGAAGAGATCGAATACACCTTCGAGGAGTATGAGATCGAAGGCTATGAAGTGACGATCGACAAGCTTGAGCCGCAGATGACCGAACCCGAGGAGGGGGAGGCCGAAGCGATCGAGAACGCCTGGACGATCAAGATCACGAACACGCACGAGCCGGAGAAGACGCAGGTGCGCGTGATCAAGGTCTGGGACGACGAGGACGACCAGGACGGCATCCGCGACGACGTGACCGTGACGGTGACGCTGTATGCGGACGGCGAAGTCGTGGAAGACTACCGGGAGATCCCGCTGACCGAGGACGACGGCTGGATGTTCGAGACGCCCGCAGTGGACGCCGAGGGCGCTCTGCCGAAGTACAAGGACGGCCTGGAGATCCGCTACACCTGGACCGAGACGCTTAAAGGCGAGGCGGCAGGTGAATACGAGTCCACCGTGAGTGTGACCGTGAACTCCGACGGCCTGCCCGAGAACGGCAGTACGACGATCACGAACAAGCACATTCCCGAGACCATCGCGATCGAGGTCGAGAAGGTCTGGGAGGACAACGACAACAACGACGGCGTGCGTCCGGGGAGCATCACGGTGTTCCTGAAGGCGGGCGAGGACATCGTGGCCAATGCGATCCTGAGCGAGGAGAGCGGATGGTACGCGAGGTTCGAGGATCTGCCGAAGTATGAAGCGGGTGAAGCGATCGAGTACAGCCTCGAGGAAGTAGAGCTTGACGAGTACGAGAGCGGAATCAAGTTCGAGCAGGATGAAGACGGGAACTACTTCTTCACTGTAACGAACACCTACGAGGACAAGACCACGACGGCGACGGTCGTGAAGGTCTGGAACGACAACGACGATGCGGCCGGAAAGCGTGCCAGGACGGAGATCACGGTGACCCTGCTTGCGAACAACTTGGGCGTGGCGGGGTACAACGAGATTGCGCTTCCGTACAAGGGCGATGACGAGAACATCACCTACACGGAGGACGGCAACAAGTGGACGCTGACGGTCGAGAACCTGCCGCTGTACGTGGACGGCGAACTGCAGACGTACAGCTGGATCGAGACCATCGGCGAAGGCTCCGAGTACACCATGACCGACATCGGGACCGTGGTGGGCGAGAAAGGCATCACGACGACGATCACGAACACCTACGACACCGACAGGTACTGCCTGGAAGTGCTGAAGGTTTGGGACGACGACAACGACAGCGCGGGCTTCCGGCCTGAGGCGATCACCGTCACGCTGAAGAAGCTTGTGGACGGCGAAGCGGTCGACTTTGCGGAGAACGAGCTGCTGGATGCAAGCGGCAGCGCGATCGAGACCGAGTACAAGCTGAGCGAAGAGAACCACTGGACCGTGATGGTGAAGGGCGTGCCGAAGAACGACTTCGAGTACGTCTGGGTGGAGGACGAGACGGTCCTGACCATCGAAAAGGATGGCAAGACCATCGCGGAGTACACCGCGGAGAGTGAGACGGTGGGGACCATCACCTACCTGACGAACAGCTACACACCCGAAACGATCGAGATCACGATCACGAAGGCCTGGGACGACGCGGACGATCAGGACGGCATCCGTCCGGATCACGTCGACGTTAAGCTCCTGGCGAACGACGAGTTCGTGAAGACGATCCGTCTTGAAGGCGACAAGTGGACCTGGACCGAGAACGGCCTGGCGAAGTTCGCTGACGGCGAAGAGATCAAGTATACCCTCAAGGAGTACGAGATCGAAGGGTACGGACTGACCAACACGCCTGAGCTGAAACCGGCGGGCGAGAACGCTTACAAGATCGAATTCGAGAACAAGCACACGCCCGAAGAGACCGAAGCGACGGTCAAGAAGGTCTGGGACGATGCAAAGAACCAGGATGGCAAGCGGCCCGAGACTCTGACCGTAACCCTGAGCGAAGGCACAGAGGTGACGCTGAGCGAGGCGAATGACTGGACGGCTACGGTGGAGAACCTGCCGAAGTATGACAAGGGCACCGAGATCGTCTACACCTGGACCGAAGGCAAGCTGCCGGAAGGCTACACGCTGAGCGACACGTCTGTGGACGGCAAGATCACGACCCTGACGAACAGCTACATTCCCGAGACGACCGAAACGACTGTCACCAAGGTCTGGAAGGACAATGAGAATCACGATGGCAAGCGGCCTGAGACGCTGAAAGTGCAGCTGAATGACGGCGCAACTACGACGATCTTAACGCTGAGCGCCGGCAACGACTGGACAATCACGCTGAAGGACTTGCCGAAGTATCGCGACGGCGAACTGATTAACTACACCTGGTCCGAACAGACCGTGCCGGATGACTACACGCTGGAAAGCACTGTAGTCAACGGTACCGTGACGACACTCACCAACAAGCACGAGGACGAGAAGACCGAAAGCACCGTCGTGAAGGTCTGGAATGACAAGAACGACGAGCTGGGTCTGCGGCCGACGAAGCTGATGGTGACCTTGTACGCGGACAACATCACGGCGATCAAGACTGTGGAGCTGAACGCGGGCAACGACTGGACGTACACCGAAGAGGGTCTTGACAAGTACAATGCCAAGGGCGACGAAATCGCATACAGCTGGCTGGAAGACACCAGCGATCTGGGCGACTACGTGCTGATTGGCAGTGTAACAGCCAAGGAAACCAAAGACGGTGAGACCGCTTGGACAACCACCATCACCAACAGCTATGAACCCGAGTTTGTCACGCTGACAGCGGTCAAGTTCTGGGACGATGACAACGATAGCGAAGGCTTCAGGCCTGAGAAGGTCATCATCACGCTTTACAAGGGCGAGGGTGCTTCGAAGACAGAGGTTAACACCTATGAGCTGAAACTGACGAACAATTGGACCATCACAACAGAACTGCTGCCGAAGCATGAGGCCGGGGAAGAGATCAAGTACGTCTTCGAGGAGACCGTACCGGATCACTATGAACTGGTCGACACCGAGCTCGAAGGAACGACAACGATCTTCACCAACAGACATGTGCCCGAGACGGTGAGCATCGAGATTACAAAGACCTGGGACGACGCATCTGACCAGGACGGCGTCCGTCCGGATCACGTGGACGTGAAACTGCTGGCGAACGGCAAGTTTGTGAAGACGGTTCGCTTCGGCGGCACCAGCGACAGCTGGACCTACAGCGAAGACGGTCTGCCGAAGTACGCCGATGGCAAAGCGATCAAGTATACCTTCGAGGAATATGAGATCAAGGGCTACACCGTGACGGTGGGTGCGGTGGATAACGCCGACGAGAATACCTTCAAGGTGGAAATCACAAACAAGCATGAGCCCGAAGAGACCGAAGCGACGGTCAAGAAGGTCTGGGATGACGCTAAGAACCAGGACGGCAAGCGGCCCGATACTCTGACCGTGACCCTGAGCGAAGGTACAGAAGTCACCCTGAGCGAGGCGAATGACTGGACTGCTAAGGTAGAGAACCTGCCGAAGTATGACAAGGGCACCGAGATCGTCTACACCTGGACCGAAGGCAAGCTGCCGGAAGGCTACACGCTGACCGACACTTCCGTGAACGGCACGATCACGACCCTGACGAACAGTTACACGCCCGAGACCACTAAGATCGAGATCACGAAGGAATGGGCTGACGACAGCAACAACGACGGCTACCGTCCGAGCGCCGCGGAGTACGCGGAGAGCGTGCACCTGATGAACGGCACGGCGGAAGTCACGATTGTGGCGCCGATGACCAAGACTGTGACCGACAACGGTGACAACACCTACACCGTGACCTTTGAGAACCTACCGAAGTTCGCGGATGGAACCGAAATCGTCTACACCGTCAAGGAAGACGAGATCGATGCATACGAGGCCAAGGACGGCATTGACGAGGTCAAGAACGGTGAAACCATCACCAATATTCACGAAGGTCTGACGACTGAAACCAAGGTCATCAAGACCTGGGAAGACACCCCGTACAACAAGGACCCGCGTCCGGAGACGATCACGCTGGTTCTGATGGCGAACAACGAGGTCTACGAAGAGTTCGTCGTCAGCAAGGACTACAAGGGCGCGAAGAGCACAGACCCGCAGTACACCGCAACGTTTGAAGTGAGCGATGGCTATGACTGGGTCTGGAAACTGAGCGTCACGGACCTGCCGCTCTATGCGGACGGCGTGAAGCAGACCTACACATGGGTCGAGAAGAGCATCCCGGATGGCTACACCATCACCGAGTACGAGATTGAGGATGGCGTCACGTACATCACCAATACCTACGACATCGAGAGGTTCTGCCTGACGGTGCTCAAGGTCTGGGATGACGACAATGATCGCGACGGCCAGCGGCCTGACGAGATCACTGCCTACCTCCTCAGGAAGTACACGGAAGAAAACGGCGAAGTGTCGTATGGTCTCATCAACAAGTACACGCTTGATGAAAGCAACAACTGGGCGAAGGTCATCACAGGCCTGCCGAGGTATGAGAATACCAAAGAAATCGAGTACTACTGGGCAGAGTTTGCGGATGATCTCGAGGAAGCCGGTTACACGCTGGTTGACGCAACACCGCTAAAACTCGGTGACTTCGAACTCCAGATGGTGGAAGCCGATCTGGAAACCAGGATCACTTCTCTGACCAACGTGCATGCGCCTGAACTGACCGAGATCGCGGTCGAGAAGGTCTGGGAAGATGAGGACAACCAGGACGGCATCCGTCCCGAGGCTGTCACCGTCGAACTCCTGGCTGACGGTGTGCCGACCGCTGAGGCCATCCTCAACGAGGCCAACACCTGGAGCTACACTTTCGAGAATCTGCCGGTAAAGGCCGATGGCAAGGACATCACCTACACCGTGCGCGAGATCAACGTGCCGGAAGGCTACACCTTCAAGGCTGAAGCCGACGGCAAGGGAGGCTTCACCGTCACCAATACCCACACCCCCGAGACCGTCGAGGTCACCGTGCTGAAGGTCTGGGACGACGATGAGAACAACGACGGCAAACGTCCGAAGTCCATCGCGGCGACCCTGAGCGACGGCCAGACCGTGCAGCTGGACGATTCGAACAACTGGACGGCGACGGTGAAAGACCTGCCGAAGTACAATGAAGGCAAGGAAATCACCTACACCTGGACCGAGGGTGAGTATGAAGGCTACACGCTGACCAGCAACGAGACGGTCGGCTATGTGACGACGCTCACCAACACACATGAACCCGAGACCACCGAGACGGAAGTCAAGAAGGTATGGGTCGACAACGACAACAAACACAAGAAGCAGCCTGAGAGCATTGTGGTGGAACTCAAGGCGGATGGCGAGACCATCGGCACCGAGATCCTGAACAAGGGCAACAGCTGGGCAGCCAAGCGCGAGGATCTGCCGAAGTACAAGGACGGCAAAGAGATCGTGTACAGCTGGGCTGAGTCCACCGTACCCGAAGGCTATGCGATGGAACTGACGGTCGATGAAAAGACTGGTGTCACGACCATCACGAACACGTACCTCACGGGCAAGCTGGTCATCACCAAGACCTTCTCCGAGAATGTCGAGGACATGGATGATATCAAGAACCTCGAGTTCACCATCACCGGTCCGGACTACGAAGAGACGGTCAAGTACAGCGAGTTCAAGGACGGCAAGTATGAGATCGAGGATCTGATTCCCGGCAAGTACACCGTCGTTGAGGAGAACGCGTTTGAACTGATCACCAACTACACCCTGAATGTGACCGACAGCGAGATCACCGGCAGCGCGGCCGTCAAGGCGGACGACGAAGCTACGATCGAGATGAAGAACACCTACGAGGAAGACCTGGGCGACCTGGTCATCGCGAAGGAATGGTGCTTCTCTCCCGCGGACGCTGTGAACACGGATGAGATGAAGCAGCTGAAGGTGACGGTCCAGAACAGCGCCGGCTACTATGTCGACGTGAAGGACGGCAAGGGTATCATCACCGACAAGACCAAGGATGAAGATAAGGTCGAACTGACCATCTCCGATGGCAGCCGCCTGATCATCAAGGAACTGCCGATTGATACCTACACCGTCAAGGAGACCAACAACGAAGGCCTGATCACAGGCTACAGCGTGAACGCTTCTGTACCCAGCGTGACGAGCGGATCGGCGACGACCGCCAAGGATGCGGAAGTCACGGTTGTCCTGAAGAACAACTACGAACGCGATTACGCCAGCCTGATCCTGAAGAAGACCTGGAAGATCGACGGAACCACCAAGGTGCCGGACGGCGCCAAGAGCGGCCTCCGCTTCGAGATCACCAGCGAAGATGTCAAGGACTTCGAAAAGATCACAGTCTACTACGCACAGTTCGCCGGTGAAGAAACCTTCACCGTGAAGAACCTGCCGGTCGGTACCTACAAGGTCACCGAGTATGACTACGAGAAACTCCTCGACAGCTACGGTTACGACTTCACAAAGGGTACGACGAACGGCGAAGCGACCCTGGTCAAAGACGCTGAAGAGACTGTTGAACTCAACAACGAGTATAACGAGCGCTACGGCGGCCTGACCATCACCAAGACCTTTACCGGCAATCCCGCGGATGCCGACCTGAGCAACCTGGAGTTCACCGTCACCGGCCCGAATGGGTACAAGAAGACCGTGAAGTACAGCGAGTTCACCGAAGGTGCATACCGTCTCGACGACCTGGTCGAAGGCACTTACAAGGTGGAAGAGACCAACGCGGAAACCCTGATCGACCAGTATCACCTGCTCGCGACCTCTGTGACGGAGGGCAGCAGCGAGGTGAGCAAGACCACGGCGGGCAGCATTGCGCTGAAGAACGAGTACGCGCCTGACCTGGGAGCCCTGACGATCCTCAAGACCTTCGCGGGCAATCCGGACGACGCCGATCTCAGCGGCCTGTCCTTCCACATCACCGGCCCGAACGGCTACGATGAGACCGTGACCTACGACAAGTTCACCGACGGTGCTTACACCATCAGTGACCTGTTTGCAGGCACGTACACCGTCGAGGAGACCAACGCGGACAGCCTGATCCCGAACTACACCCTGCTCAAGGCCAGCGTGACCACCGGCACCGCCGATGTCCTTGTGGCCGAGACGAGTGCGGTCCTCCTGCTCAACATCTACGAGCAGGACAAGGGCAGCCTGACCCTGGTCAAGAACTTCGAAGGCACGCCGGAGGGTGCAAACCTGAACGGCCTGACTTTCAAGATCACCGGCCCGGACGGCTACACCAACACGGTATCCTACGCGGAATTCAGCGGCGGACGCATGACGATCAAGAACCTGCCGGTGGGCGAGTACAAGGTCGAGGAGACCAACGCCGGTAAGCTGATCGCAGGCTACACCCTGAACACCGAGAGCGTGACCACCGGCAGTGCCACCGTGGCGAAGAACAAGACGGTCACCGTCACCCTGACCAACAAGTATGACGAGGACCTCGGCAACCTCACGATTGAGAAGACCTTCTCCGGCGTGAACCCGACGGACGACGTGAGCATGCTCACCTTCCGCGTGTTCGGCCCGAACGGCTTCGACGAGACCGTGACCTACGACAAGTTCACCGATGGCAAGTACACCTTCGAGAACATCCCCGTAGGCGCCTACATGGTCTACGAGACGAACCCGGCTTACCTGGCTGCGAACCTCCTGCTGCTGTCGTCCTCCACGACGTCCGGCACGACGAAGGTCGCCAAGGGTGAGACCGCAACGGTCGCACTCGTGAACAACTACGAGAACTCCAACACCTCGGTCCTGATCCGTAAGGTTTGGGACGACATGGAGGATCTCGACGGGTCCCGTCCCGATCAGCTGCTCGTCACGCTGCTTGCGGACGGCAAGCCGGTCACCGTGGTCACGCTGAATGACGGCAATGACTGGACGGCTGAGGTCACGGACCTCCCGCTCTATGTCGGGACCCGCCAGATCGCGTACACTTGGGATGAAGCCTTCACTGAGGGCTACACGCTGACCAGCCAGAAGACCATCGGCAACCTGACCACCCTGACCAACACGCACAATCCGGAACTGATCTCCGTGACGGTTGTGAAGGTCTGGGAGGACAACAACAACAAGCAGAAGATGAGGCCCACCAGCATCTGGGCAAGACTCTCCAACGGCATGACCGTTGTCCTGAATGAGGAGAACGGCTGGACAGCCACGATCGACAACCTGCCCAAGTACAAGGACGGCAAAGAGATTGTCTACACCTGGACCGAGCAGGAGATCCTGGGCTACAAGCAGAAGAGTGTTGTGGTGGATCGCACAACGACCACCTTCACCAACACGATCCCCGGACGCCCGGGCAAGCCGCCGGAAGAGCCTGAACCCGCACAGGGCATCGTCATCATCAACCACGTCGGCGACTGCTACGATTAATCGACAGCGCAGGCCCGATCCTCTCCCTCCTTCCGATGCGGAGGAGGGAAGGGGAGACGGCTGTACAACACGGAAAGGAGATAGCGTATCATGAAAACCACAATGAAAAAGTACCTGTCCCTCCTGTTGGCGCTGGTGCTGACCTGTGCGCTTCTGCCGCTTGCGGCGTTTGCGGAAGGCACAGCGGAGGAACCGGAGTTCGCTCCGGACGAACTGATCGTGGGACACCCGACGATCACCAAGGGTGATTTCTTCACCGAGATGTTCGGCAACGACACAGCCGACATTGACGTGCGCGCCTTGATCCACGGCTATAACCTCGTCAACTGGGACCAGAACCAGGGCGTTTACGTCTTCGACCCGAGTGTCGTGACGGACGTCCAGGTGGTCGAGGACGAGGTCGGCAACCGCACTTACTACATGGCTTTGGCTGATGACCTCTACTGGTGCGACGGAACCCCGATCACCGCATGGGACTATGCCTTCTCCCTGCTGCTCCTGATGGCCCCGGAGATCGAGCAGATCGGCGGCAAGATTTACCGCTGCGAGCACATCCTTGGCTATTACGAGTACATGTCAGGCAAAGAACAGGCCCTGCGCGGTGTCCAGGTCCTCAGCGATCACCAGTTGGCCATTACCCTGGACCACAATTTCCTCCCGTACTTCTATGAGACCGGCCTGCTGCTGTGTGCGCCATACCCGATTTCGGTCATCGCCCCCGGCTGCAAGGTCTGTACCAACGAGTACGCGGAAGTCTACATTGGAAACGAAGACGAGAATGTCACAGAACCTGTTTTTACGGCAGAACTCCTGAAGAAAACGATTCTTGACCCCGAAACTGGCTACAACAGCCACCCGTCCCTGACTTGCGGCCCGTATGTGCTGACGGCCTATGACGGCGTGACCTGCCACTTTGAACTGAACCCTTACTTCAAAGGCGCATGGTATCACAATTCCCTTCCAGGGAACGCAAACGGTGCTCACTTTGAGACTGTGTCGTACAAAAACAGCAAAGGCGAGACTGTCACCTATAATCTCGTGATCCCGACTATCGAAAAGATCGCTTTCACGCTGGCGGACTACGAAACACTGGTCGAGGACTTCGCAGAGGGCAGGATGCACTTGGTCAACAAGGTGGTCTATGCCGATGCGATCCACGACATGCTGGCGACCAGGACCCAGGCGACCGATTATCCGAGAATCGGACTCTCCTTCCTGACCTTTACCTTTGAGTGGCCGACAGTTCACGACAAGGAAGTCCGCCAGGCGATTGCATGGTGCATGGACCGGGATGGACTGACGGAAGATTATTGCCAGGAATACGGCTTCCGTGTGGATGGTTATTATGGCATCGAGCAATGGGAATACAAGCTGGTGACCGGTAAGATCGAGTACCCGATCAACTTCGTCGGCGACGAGATCCATGAGCCGGACGACTGGCGGAAGTTCCGCAACGTTTATGTCAAGACAGAGGAAGAGTACAAGCAGGCAGTGGCTGCCTGGGATCTCCTGACGATCGAGACGCTCACCGAGTACAAGGTGGACACGGATCACGCCAACGCTTTACTGGATGAAGCTGGCTGGACATTGAATCTGTCAGGTGAAACTTACAATCCCGATGTAGACGACGTCCGCTGCAAGATGATCGACGGCGAACTGGTCGCCTTGGACCTGAGCATGCTCTACCCGGAAGGAAACCACATCGTGGATACGATCCAGGAGCGTTTCATCGATAACCTGAACAAGTGCGGTATCAAACTGACACTTGTCCCGGCACCGATGGAAGAACTCTTCGCGGCCTACTACCGCGAGGCGGATCGCACGACGGACATGATCTATCTGGCGACAAACTTCCACGTGATCGTGGACCCGTCCATCACATACTCCACGGATACCAGCGCCAACCATCAGATGTGGAACAACACGTATTCGGATGACGAGGATCTCTACTGGCGCGCGGTCAACATGCGCAAGACGGACCCGAAGGACATCTACGACTATGTGGCCAAGTGGGTTGCCTTCCAGGAGCGCTACAACGAAGTCCTGCCGACGATCCCGATCTACTCCAACATCTACTACGACTTCAACGTGCCCGAACTGCAGAACTACAACATTGTCGGGCATGTGACCTGGACGCAGGCAATCCTGGAGGCTGTTTGGACGCCGCCGCAGCGTGCAAACGATGCTGAGTAATTAGGAGAAGTGAATTCATCAAAACCATTTCCCGCTTCCGGGTTGTCTGGAGGCGGGACTTTCTCAAAAGACAATCTGAAGGGTATTTCAATGATAGACAAATCCATAATTCCCCGCATCCGCGAAATGGAAGCCCGCCTGAACAACCTCCTGGCTTGGCTCGCATCCGATCACTCCCCAACAGAATCCATCAAAGAAGACGTCCGCATTCTCGACGACTACTACAGTGGTGGTCAGTGGCGCTCTGACTTCGAAGCCGATGAGGCGGGCGAGCTTCCTGCGGACCTTCCGCGCGGAGTTCTCTCCGAAGACGCACTCTATAATGCGCTGATGGAGTATGAAGAGCGGATCGGGAATGCTGAGAGTTGACATTAAAACGCCGGTTTTGCCGGCGCTTTTGATTATCGCGAAAATCACCTCTTGTCACACTTGTTTCCCATGATGTATAATGTTGCCATCAAATAAGCAGGGAGGTTTTTCCATGCAGCAGAGTTTCGGGATTCGCAAAGGTGTGAACCTTGGCGGATGGTTGTCTCAATGTGATTATTCGGAGGATCGGCTGGACAATTTCATTAAGGAGGAGGATATCCGGAAGATCGCTTCCTGGGGACTGGACCATGTGCGTCTTCCCATTGATTACAATGTACTGGAATGTGCAGACGGCTATGACCGGGTCGATCGTGCGATCGGATGGTGCCGCGCAAACGGGCTGAAGATCGTGCTGGACTTACATAAGACGCGCGGCTTTTCCTTTGACCAGGGCGAAGCGGAGAGCGGGTTCTTTGACAATCCAACCTATCAGGAGATGTTCTACAGCCTGTGGACGGAAATGGCCAGACGGTGGGGGAGTCTCCATGAGGATGTGGCTTTTGAACTGCTGAACGAAGTGACGGATGCGTCCTATATGCCGGCTTGGAACCGCATAGCGGGGGAGTGCATCCGCCGCATCCGGACTATCGCGCCGCAGAGCTGGATCCTGGTGGGCGGGTATGACAACAACTCGGCTTATGCCGTGCCGACCATTGCGATTCCGGAGGATGACCGGGTGATCCTCAACTTCCATTGCTATCTGCCGCTGCCGTTTACGCATCAGGGAGCCTACTGGGTGCCGTTCCTGGACCGTGACGCCCGCGTCGCGTTTGACGAATCCGGCGCGACGGAGAGCTATTTTGAGGGCATCTTCGAGCCGGCGGTGAATATCATGAAGCGCAATGGCAAGCCCCTGTACTGCGGCGAATACGGCGTGATCGACATCGCGTCGCCGGAGGATATCCTGCGCTGGTACCGGACCATTCATTCGGTGTTTGAGCGCTATGGGATCGCACGATGCGCCTGGACGTATAAGGGCATGGACTTTGGTTTGAGTGATCCGCGTCTCGACGGGATCAGGGATGAACTGATAACCCTTCTCTGACATACAAAAAGCGGGGCTGCGCCGAAACGCAGCTCCGCGGGAGGATAACAAGGTTTACGGATTAAAGGCCTCGAAGAAGTCAGGGCAGCTCCACACGCCGCAGCCGCCGATGCGGTTGCCTTTGACGGAGAGCTGGATGGCCGCACCGTTGTCGAGAGTGATGATCAGCACACGCTCGGCGGTGATGCTGCCGTTGCCCTCGGGGCTAGCGCCGCGAATGAGGATGCCGTAGAGCCTGCGGGCTTCGTCGCCCTCGATGACATCCTGTCCCGTGAGGGAGATGGCGGTGACGCGGCTGGCATCCGGCATCACATCGGCAAAGCGCTCACTGCCCAGCAGACCATTCCCGGCAAGGGAGATTCGCTGATAGAGCCGGAGTCCGTCGCTCCCGTAGCAGACGATGAGCGATTTCTCACTGATACCGCTCAGGCTGTAGATTTCTGTGCTCACGGGCATGTCTTTGCTCACGACAGCTTCGCCGGAGAGTGTCGGATCGCTTACCTGGGCTGAAACGGTGGCCACGATGCTGCCGACGGCGTTCCCATTGGGCCGCGTCTCACGGATCAGCCGGTAATAGCGGCCGTCCCAGCGGATCAGTCCGCTCTCGTCCCAGAGGCTGTATTTGTTATCTTTGTTCCGGTTGGTCACGGTGACTTGGGCTCCGTTCAGGGAGGCGGTTTCGTTGTGCACGCCGTCCCCGCCCGCGCTGAACGACTGAATCTTCGGCGTTTCCGAAGCCTTTGCCGGATCCCCCTGACTCGGGATAACACCTTTCTGCCCGTTCAGCGCCACGGGAATCACCACCGCCAGCACCAGCGCACAGCTGAGGGCGATGGCCAACCCGCGCACGGGCAGTTTTCTTTTGGCTGCAGGCGCCTGCGCGCTCACGATCCGATGGCGAAGCGCAGGCCCGGCTTCGAGGCCGGAGAGCGTCTCATTTGCGATCTCCCGCAAATCTTCCACACGCTTCACGTTCATTCCTCCCCCTGATAAAGTTTCTGCAGTTTGTCCCGCGCCCGGCTCAAGCGCGAGGAGACGGTTCCCTCGGCGACTCCCAGCATCTGTGCGATCTCCGCGATGCCGAAGCCCTGGTAATAGTGCAGGATCACGACTTCCTTGAAATCAGCCGGAAGGTGGTTGATCGCAGCCATGAGGGCTTGTTTTTCTTCGGCTTCAGCGATCTCGTTGGGCCCGGGAATCAGTTCGAATGCCGGATGTCCCAGTACGACGCGCTTGATCCATCCGCCGCGCCAGAGATCCCGGCAGCGGTTCAGGGCAACCTTGAGCAGCCAGGATTTTTCCTTGCCCACATGGAGCACAGGTGAAGACGTGATCAGCTTCACGAACACATCCTGGCAGATATCCTCGGCCCGCTGGCGGTCACCCAGGTAGAAGTAGCAGACCCGCAGCACATCGGTGGCGTACCGGGCATAGAGTTCCTCAAAAGTTGCCGTGCTGACGGCTTCCTCTTCCGCCACTTGCGGCATCGTCACCGAGGTCAATCGGGGTCACCTCCTGCCCAAGGAATGTCATTCCAACCACATAACGAACCGGGAAGCATCTTTCTTCCCGGTATTGAAACAATTTTTCAGGGTTTTTTCAAGGCTTTTTCAGTAATCTCTCTGCGTTCTTGTGTAAGATCAATTCTTTTTCAATTTCCGACAGCGGCAGGGAACGGATGACTTTTAATTCTTCCGCTTGATCAGACCAGGGTGAGTCTGTGCCGAACAAAACATGATCCGCTCCGAAGCTGTGGATTAGATGCAGAAAAGCCGCTTCATCCATGAGCTTCAACGACGATTCTGTCCAAGGATAACCATCTCCGGCTGGTGTCATGGAGCCAAGTGAAAATGCTGTATCGATATATACCCCGGTACCGGCTAACAATTCTTCCGTTTCGTCCCAGCATCTCCAGCCACCCATGTGGGCTAATACGAGAGTGACAGGGCCGGCCAGTTTGATCGCGTGGAGAATTTTCTTTGGAACAACTTGTTCTGCGCCGGGAAACCCGACATCCAATCCTGCATGCAAAACAACAAACAGCCCAAGTTCTCCGCAGTGGGAGAGGATGCGCACAAAGCGGGGATCATCGATATCGACACCCTGGTAAACCGGATGCAGTTTGATTCCACGGATTCCCGCCGATGCAATCCGATTCAATTCATCATGCCAGTCCTCAAAATCCGGATGCATACAGCCAAGGGACAGGAGACCGATTTCTTGTGTGTGCTCATTGATCTGGATAGATGTATCGTTGATCTTCATGACCTGACCGGGATTCGTGGCGACCGGAAGGATGACGCTGAGGTCGATTCCGGCCCGTGCCATGCTGACCCGAAGGCCCGATTCCGTGGCATCCGAGAAGGCGGCAGTGTGGGATGCAGCCTGCAAGGACCGGACCGCCACGGGGGCGATCCGGTCCGGAAAGGTGTGCGTGTGAAAGTCGATGACGCGGCTCATTGGTCGCCGTCTCCGAGGGCTTCGGTCATGGGCACTGTGACCTTCTTCTGGTAGCAGGAGAAGGCGTTTTCGACCAAAGCCTTGTCTGGCTTGGGCGTCAGGATGCTGACCAGCGGGACGATCACCAGACCGGCCAGCATGCAGAACGCACCGGCGTAGATCGGATTGTTGAGGACGCCGAGGAAGTTATCCATCACGCCCAGGTTGATGAGCATAGCCAGGGTCATGAAAATGCTCGAGAAGAGGAAGGAAACTACACAGGAGAACTTGGTCGCGCCTTTCCAGTAGAGGCCATAGAGGAAGGGAGCCAGGAATGCGCCTGCCATCGCGCCCCAGCTGACGCCCATGGCCTGGGCGATGAAGGCGACCGGGGAATTGACCTGGATGATGGCAATGACAGCGGAGATGGCAATGAAGACCACGATCAGCATCCGCATGGTGAAGAGCTGCTTTTTTTCGTCCATCTTTTTGATGACCCGGTCTTTGAGAAGATCCAAGGTCACGGTGGAGGACGAAGTCAATACGAGGGAGGAGAGCGTGGACATCGAAGCCGAGAGCACGAGGATGATAACAACGGCGATCAGCACAGGGCCAATATTGGAGAGCATTTGCGGGACGATGGCGTCAAAGACGACGGCACCCTTTTCGTTGTAAATCTTGGGACTGTCAAACAAGCGTCCAAAACCGCCGAGGAAGTAGCAGCCGCCGGCCACGACAATGGCAAAGAGTGTCGAAATGATCGTGCCTTTATGGATGTCGCCTTCAGACTTGATGGCGTAGAACTTGCCGACCATCTGGGGTAGACCCCAGGTGCCGAGAGAAGTGAGGATCACGACGCCGAGGAGGAAGACAGGATCCGGACCCAGGAAAGAGGAGAAGATGCCGGGTACGGTTTGGCCGGCGACGTTGGTCCCCTCAATATTCGCCAGGGCTGTCATTGAGCCGATAAGCCCGCGGTTATCTACATTCAGGACCGCCGCGATGACCGCGATAATGCCGCCGATCATGATGATGCCCTGAATGAAGTCGTTGATGGCGGTTGCCATGTAACCGCCGGCGATGACGTAGATGCCTGTGAGAACGGACATGACCAGGACGCACCAGATGTACGGAAGGCCGAAGGCCATCTCAAACAGACGGCTGAGGCCGTTGTACAGGGAGGCGGTGTAGGGGATCATGAAGATGAAGATAATGACGGACGCGATGACTTTCAGCGCAGAGGAGCCGAAACGCTTCTCAAAGAAGTCTGGCATGGTCGCGCTGCCGAGGTGCTGCGTCATGATGCGTGTGCGGCGCCCAAGGATCACCCAGGCCATCAAAGAGCCGATGACCGCGTTTCCGAGACCGATCCAGGTCGATGCAATGCCGAACTTCCAGCCGAACTGGCCCGCATAACCCACGAAGATGACAGCGGAGAAATAACTCGTGCCGTAAGCAAAAGCGGTCAGCCACGGCCCAACGGAACGTCCGCCAAGGACAAAGCCTTTGACATCAGTGGCATGACGGCGGCAATAGAGGCCGATGCCCACCATGACGGCAAAGAAAGCGATCAGCAGGATCACTTTCAAGGCCATGCCCTGAGAAGGATCAGGTTCTGTTTCTTTTGCGCTGTCTTCCGGCACGACATCAGCATTGTCAGTGATCGCGGGAGCGGGGGTGGCTTCGCCGTCCGCCAGTGCAGGCAGGAAGGCCGTGAGCGAGAACATCAGGCATAAGGTGATCAGCAGGGCAAGAACGCGGTTCATAGGTTGGTCACTCCTTCACAAGATTGGGGTAGTTCTTTAACGCATTAAACAGTAACGCATAAAAGCGATAAAGTCAAGAGGGAAATTTGGGATTTTTGCAAATCTCTCTTCAAAAAACAACAGAGATACAGTATAATCGGGTCGAGCTTGAAGGAAGAAACGGAGGAAGGGCATGAACAAACAGCGGCTCAAAATCTTGCTTATATGGATATTCATCCTGAACATAATATTGATTCCCATAGCAAGTCATTCAGAGAACAAAGCAAACCCGAAGGTTCAATGGGCATGGGATGCCGAGCCGTTTGCGGCGGATGCAGACCTACTGACCTTGTGGGTGTGCCCTTTGGTCGGCGCGGATTGCATGCTGCTGACATATGAGGGGCACAGCATGCTGGTCGATGTGGGGGACAGGACCACCACGGCGCAGGTTGAGACCTTCCTCAAGGAAGCCGGGGTAGATCACGTGGACTATGTGTTCAGCACGCATCCCCACGCGGATCACATCGGCGGTATCTTTGCTCTGGTGGAGCGGGGCTTTCCCATCGGTGCTTTGATCACAACCTTTGACCACGATTATTATGAGGACCGCCAGGTGGTGATTCAGCGCCAGGCCATCGACGCGGTCGAAGCGGCGGGGATCCCGGTGATCGATCTGCGGACAGAGGACACCATCCCGTTCGGCAGCGCTAGCCTGACGATCTACCGCGTCCCGGACGACCGCATCGAGCAGCAGATGAACTGCAACTGCCTTTCCGCCATGCTGATGGTCAAGGTCGGGGACTGCTCCCTGCTCCTTACCGCCGACGTGGAGGGCCGAAGTCAAAAGGTACTGGCAGAGCTGTATGATTTGGACGCAGATATCCTGAAGTTCCCCCATCACGGACTCAGCTACGCAAACGAAGCCTTCCTGCGGGAAGCCGATCCGGAACTGACCTTCATCAACCATGGTTCGGCCAATTCAAAGCGGGCACAATCCCAATTAAAAGAAGAAGGCTATTCGTGGATCATGTATGCCAACTGGGGAACGATCGTTCTTCGTACCGACGGAACCCGTTGGACCGTCGAGCAGCGGTTTACCAATGACATTTGGAAGCACGCGATCAAGACGTTTAAGCTGGATTCAGATGCCGTGAAGAATTGGCTGAATGATACAAAGTAACGATTCAAAGAACTCATCTATTACTGACAAAAATCAAAAGGATGAAAAACTCAAGGAGGCAAACAAGATGAAAGAACCGATTTTGCTCATCATGGCAGCTGGCATGGGCAGCCGTTACGGCGGACTGAAACAGATGGACCCGATCGGACCGGCAGGGGAGGTCATCCTGCATTTCTCAGTGTACGACGCGATCCGTGCGGGCTTCAAACGGGTAGTTTTCCTGATCAAGCATGAGATCGAGGAGGATTTCAAGCGTCTGGTGGGCGACCGGGTGGCAGGAAAGATCGAGGTCAGCTATGCTTTCCAGGAACTGAACAAGATCCCCGCGCCGTTCACCGTGCCCGAAGGCAGGGTCAAGCCCTGGGGCACAAGTCATGCGCTTCTGTGCTGCAAGGAGTTTCTGGATGCGCCGTTCATCGCGATCAACGCGGATGACTACTATGGCGTGGAAGCCTTTCAAACGGCATACGACGCGTTGATCAAAATGGATAATGACACGCCGGAATGGATGATGGTGGGCTATCGGCTCTCCAATACCACGACCGCCAACGGCTATGTTTCCCGCGGGGTTTGCCAGGTGGACGCGAACGGCTTCCTGACCGATGTGGAAGAGCGGCTGCACATCGTGGAGAGCAGCGACGGCCCGCTGTTCACCGAGGACGGCACCCACTATACGCTGCTGCCGAGGGATGTGACCGTGTCTATGAACTTCTGGGGACTGAACAAAGCCTTCCTGAAGGAGATCGAAGACGGTTTCCCGGCATTCCTGACGAAGGCGATCGCAGAGAATCCACTCAAGGGCGAGTACCTGCTGCCCCGTTCCATCAACGAGGCGCTGCAGGCCGGACGGGCTAAAGTGCGCGTCCTGGAGTGCGGCAGCCGGTGGTTCGGCGTAACCTATCCCGAGGATCGGCAGGGCGTTGTGGATGCCGTGAAGAAAATGACTGACGAAGGCCTGTATCCAACCCCGCTTTTCGGGTGAAACTGTAACCAAAACGTAACATATCCCCAAGTCGAAAACATCTTGTCAAACCCGGGTATTTCATGTATAATAACCTGTACAGGAGGGAAGGTGCCGCGAACCGTGTTGCGGTGGCCTCTTCCGCTGTGCGAAAAACAAAGGAGGAGATTCCCATGGCCAAGAAGTACGTGTATCTTTTCACCGAAGGGAATGCTACGATGCGCGAGCTGCTGGGCGGCAAAGGCGCGAACCTCGCCGAGATGACCAATATCGGTCTGCCGGTGCCCCAGGGCTTTACCATTTCTACCGAAGCCTGCACGCAGTACTATGAAGACGGCCGCAAGATCAACGATGCGATCATGGCCGAAATCATGGAAAACGTGGAGAAAATGGAGAAGATCAACGGCAAGAAGTTCGGTGACAAGGAGAACCCTCTGCTGGTCTCCGTGCGCTCCGGCGCCCGTGCTTCCATGCCCGGCATGATGGATACCATCCTGAACCTGGGCCTGAACGACGACGTGGTCGCGGCCATGATCGCCGGCAACCCCGATCCCAAGTTCGAACGCTTCGTGTATGACTGCTATCGCCGCTTCATCCAGATGTTCTCCGATGTCGTCATGGAAGTCGGCAAGAAGTATTTCGAGCAGCTCATCGACGCGATGAAGGCCCAGAAGGGTGTCACTTTCGACACGGAACTGACTGCCGCCGACCTCAAGGAACTCGCGCAGCAGTTCAAGGCCGAGTACAAGAAGCAGCTGGGCGAGGACTTCCCGTCCGATCCCAAGGTTCAGCTTTACGAAGCCATCCGCGCCGTGTTCCGTTCCTGGGACAACCCGCGTGCGAACGTGTACCGCATGGACCATGACATCCCCTACAGCTGGGGCACGGCTGTCAACGTGATGCCCATGGTCTTTGGCAACCTGAACGAGAATTCCGGCACCGGCGTTGCCTTTACCCGCAACCCCGCCACCGGTGAAAAGATCCTCATGGGCGAGTTCCTGACCAATGCCCAGGGCGAAGACGTCGTGGCCGGTGTCCGCACCCCCATGCCCATCACCATGATGGAAGAGAAGTTCCCCGAGGCCTACAAGCAGTTCGTCGAAGTCTGCGGTACCCTCGAGAACCATTACCGCGACATGCAGGACATGGAGTTCACCGTTGAGAACGGCAAGCTCTACATGCTCCAGTGCCGCTCCGGCAAGCGCACCGCGCAGGCCGCCATCAAGATTGCGTGCGATCTGATCGACGAGGGCATGATCTCCGAGGAAGAGGCGCTGATGCAGATCGACGCCAAGTCCCTGGACATGCTCCTGCATCCCACGTTTGACGCCGCGGCCCTGAAGAAGGCCACGCCCGTCGGCAAGGGCATTGCTGCCTCTCCCGGCGCCGCCGCCGGCACCATCGTCTTCACCGCTGAAGACGCTGTCGAGCACGGCAAGAAGGGCGAGAAGGTCGTCCTGGTCCGTCTCGAAACCAGCCCCGAGGACATCGAGGGCATGAAGTTCTCCCAGGGCATCCTGACCGTCCGCGGCGGCCAGACCAGCCACGCGGCCGTTGTGGCCCGCGGCATGGGCACCTGCTGCGTCTCCGGCTGCGGCGACATCAAGATG
>JAFZPI010000042.1 GCA_017552615.1 Clostridia bacterium | reverse complement strand
GGTTTCCGCAACGAAGTGTTCTCCACACTGGAAAAGGCTGTTGACCGCCTTTGCCTGACCATCAACAACCTTTCTGCTGAAACTGTTTCCAAGATAACTCTGCGAGAATGGATACGTAAAATATTTATTTGAGTTTAGTATAAATTAGGCGTGTATACGGATTTGGAACAAATCTTGGTGAAGTCGTGACCCTCGTGAATCCGCTTTGTTTTTGGCTTCGCGAGGCTTTTTTGACGTGGAAATCGGTACAGATTTCGAGCTGGTCATGTGAATACTGAGTGGCGAAGCTGAATAATCATCCACTATACATTCTGTTCTCTTCCTTACCTGCTTTCGTATACGTGTTTTGCAACCCAATTTGAAAACCCTCTGCTCAATAGAATCAATCTACAAGCAGAGGGTTGTTGTCAGTTTACTATGCTTTCAGATTATCGTTCCGTTTTACTCCGCAACTGCCTTCAGTTCCACAGGTCCCCCGATCATGTTGCCGTTCAGGTCCACGGAGCGGAACACGAACGTAGACACCTCGGTACCGGGAGCTACAGGCGAATCGTAGGTCACGGTGACGGTTTGGTTGCCTTCATCCCAAGTGTATGTGTAACCGGTCACGGTGTTCACAGCCAGGGCAAAATCATTCGGGTTGACCGGTTCGCTGAAAGCGATTGTAAAGCCGTTCGTGTCCGCAGCGGCCAGAGTAATCTCAGCCTTGTAGGCGGATTCCTGCTTGGGAGTGGTCAGCGGGCGGATTTCATCCAGCGGCTTGAGGTTACCTGTCTCGTCGAAGTCCCAAGCCCAGTTGCCGAGAATCGGCCAACGGTCTTCGCCCTTGGGGAGGCCCAGGAGAGGCGTGTTCTGGCGCAGTTCGGGTTCCCAGACAGGGGTCTGCGTGCTGACTGTGTTGTAGGTGGTCTTGAAACGCATCCGGCCGGGAGAGGGTTCATACTTCTGCAGCTCGATGTCCAGCGAGAGGATATAACCCTGCAGCGCTTCGATCTTTGCGTTGCGCATGGAGTAAACCACCGTGTCGCCCATGGGGACATTGTAGCCCATGGTCCCCGCGTACAGGGTCAGCGTCGCGCCGTAGGGCTGCAGATAGCCGCTCTGCGGGATCACTTCGCCGTTTTCCAGATAGATCTTGTTGTCGTAATCGTACAGGTCGGCATGAACTTCTTCCCCGTTGAGGTATAGCTTTACCGGGTCCTCGGTGCTGTTGTAATTGACAAGCGGCGTGGTGAAGCAGATGCCGGAGCCGGCGTCGTGGCCCAAGGCGCTGTTGTCGGAGATCGCGTGGCGCAGGGCGTCCTTTACGGTCCATCCGCAGATCTCGATGCTCTTGGAATCCTTGTCGCCGATGGCTGTCGCCATGTAACGGCCAGCTTTCGCCTGCTCGGCAGACAGGTCAATGGTCGCGATCCCGTCCGCTGCTTCAGCTTCCAGGACAGTCTCGCCGTCCGTGAGGAGAAGTTCGACTTTCTGGGCATCGGTGTGGAATTCAAAGGTCATGGGCACGCCTTCGGTCACGGAATTGGACGCCGTCCAAAGCACATGCTTGTCGGGGCGGCTCCAGTTCAGGTAGGTGCTTGGAATGTAGTAGGGATTGCGTTCCATCTCACGGATGGAATCGAACGCCTGGTCCGGCATGATGGCGCCATTGCCGTCGTTTGCCAGCAGACCGTTGCTGGTCAGGGTTGCATGATATTTGCGCACGATCTTCTCGGCGCCGTAATACAGGTGATCCATCAGGCCGATCAGGTCGGCAATGTCGCGGTCCTGATTGGCGTGGGCCTGGTCGCGGACGATCACGGCGATGTTGTCCCCCTGGCCCAGGAATTCAAAGGCTTCACGGGCGGCCCATGTATTCAGCACCGTGGCGGGAGAGTTCAACCAGGCGTCCTGGCCCTCGCCGGTCCACACCAGGAAGTAGCGGTCCTCTTTTGCCGTGGCAAAGGCGGCGATGAAGGAATGCGCATCGATGGGCATGTTGTCCGCGAGGTCGGGACGCACGGTCAGGATCTGCGCGCGGTCGAGGAACCACTGGTCCTCGCCCGTGTTCTGGATGGCCCGCTGGGTGGTTTCGTTCAGGCCGTAAGGATAATTGTGTACCGTGGTGCCCTGGTACGGAGGCTCATAGCTGAACAGCTGGCCTTCCGTCGCGTAGCGGTATCCGGTGGCGCCGCCGGCTCCGGGGTCGCTGGGGCAGATGATGTCAAAACGCGTGTCGCCGTTGTCCCCGGTATCGAACACACCGGCCACCATCGCGCGCTTGCCGCCCTGGGAGCAGCCGGTGACAGCGGAGGCATACACATCGATATCGGGAATGATGACGTTGGGATTCAGCGCCGCTTTCTCTTCGTCGCTGAGCAGCATATAGTTCTCGATCGCGTCCAGCGCGCGGCTGATGAACCAGCCGGTGTGCATCAGGTCGCCGCTGTCGAGCATATACTCATTGACGATCGTGTTGTCGTTATGCACGACCGGATCCGTTGGCGGATACAGTTTCTCATAGGCGCTCAGCTGGCCGCTGTCCGGGTCGGCGGAGTCACCCGCGGCGATGAAGACATAGCCGTTGTTGTTCAGGGTGACGATCTGCGCCTCCGAGATAGAGCCGGTGCCGACCAGCACGGGATAGCCCTTGCCGCTCTTGCTGCTGTGGGCGTCGCGCACCTGTCCGTCCACCACAGGGGCTTCCTGGGGGAAGCGGATGTTGAAGGTGACGGTGATGCCTTCCTTGGCGGCTTCAGACACATAGGCTGCGTTCGCCGGAGTCGTGTCGCGGATGGTCATCTGCACCGTGACAGTGGGCAGGGTTACACGGGTGACGGCATCCGTGTGCTCCTCCCAGGTATCACCCTCTGTCCAGCTCTTCAGGCTTTCTGTGACGACGAACTCGTCCCCGTGATACACAAAGTTCTCATCCGGGGTAATGTTCGAGTAGAACATCCCCATGCCCCAGGCGCTGAAGTCCAGAGGCGTGTAGGTGACGGCGCCTTCCGGCAGGTTGGGCAGGGATGCGTAGCCGAAATAACCGGGAGGGCTGGTCATCACGCCTTCAGCCCAGTTATATGCATAATTCTCGAACACGCCGGTCACGACGGTGTCGCTCTTGAGCGGATCCAGACGGCTGCCGTACAGGTAGTACTGCAGGAGATCCTTCAGTTCGCTGCGGCGTGCTTCCCACTGCTCCGGGGTCTCCACCCGGCCGCTGCCGTCGGGATCGGCAGAGGCGTCAAAGAATTCAAACAAATCCGGGAGGCTTGTGTTTTCAGGCAGGGTATCCAATTCCGAGGGATATGGGAAATAGGCGCGCGGAGCCTCTGTGTTTTCGGCCATGGCAGCACCTCCTATCGAAAGAACCATGATTGCGGCAAGAAAGAGACACAAAAACCGTTTCATGACGACACTCCTTTCCAAAGATAAACGCACAGGCATCTGCCTTCCTTCAGCCCGGTCCACATCCATGCCCAAAGACCGTTTGACCTCCTCTCTTTCGTTGCTATACAGTTTCCTGATTGAACGGCAAAACCGGATGTGAATTTCCGGACTATTTGATGATACAATTATACGGAACACCCCGCTTCCGCGCCATACGAATTCAGCACATTTGTATGTAAAAACTGCACTCCGGGCAGATCGATAAATGATTTTGAAAAAGAAAAACGGCAATCTCTTGCCGCGGTGATATTCCCGGTCACCTGTGGAGTTGCTGAACATGCTTGCGGAACTGGCTGGGGGAAGCTCCCATCAGCTTGCGGAACATCCGGAGAAAGTTCGAATAATCGTTAAAGCCGCATTGGTAGGCAATGGCGTTCAGGGACAGGTCCGTCAGCATCATTTGCCGCGCCAGCATGACCCGGCGGTACAGGATGTAATCGTACACGCTCCGGTTGGTAAACTTCTGGAACTCGTGGCTGAGGTAGCTGACACTGATGCCGAACTGCTTGGCGAGCTGCTCCGTCTTCAGCGGCTGGGTGTAATTGCTGTTGATATAAGTCAGGACCTCCTGAATAATGCTGTTGGGGAGGACGTTGCTGGTGATGGGATGGGCCTGCCTGAGGGCCTGACAGATTTTGTAGAGGATCTCGATGAGGTAGCCGCTCTTGTGGAAATCATCGAGCGCGTCATTCTTCCGGGGCGTGTCCAGCTTACGGATCAGGTCGATGCAGTCCTCGGCGTCCTGCGGCAGGAACTGGAAGGTATACTGACCCTGGGACGTGTAGGAGCGGAAAAAGGAGTCAAGGTCGATCTGCCCGCAGCCCAGGGTGCGGAGCATGTCCGGCGCCAGGTTCAGGTAACCGCGGCTGTAATCCAAGATGTCGGAGGTGGCGGAAAGGCCGTGCATGCAGAACGGCGGGATGATGAAGATCTGGTTTGGCTTGAGCAGGTACATATTGTTATCCAGGCCGAAATACTGCCCGCCGTGGACATGGATATAAAACTCGTAAAAATCGTGGCAGTGATACTCCGTATTGTCCATCCACTCGTCATAGGCATACTTGGCCTCATATTTCCGACCGTTCGCCATGGTGGTCAGGATGGGTTTGTTGGCTGTCTGCGCGCGTTCCACGGAGTCACTTCCCTTCCGCTGTATTCTTCTGCCTTCTCTCTGAAAGAGGGCACCGGCCGGAGCCGGTGCCCTCCGCGGGTTGTTGTCCGAAAGTTCGATTACTCTTCGTATTCGATGCCGTACACGCTGTAGAGCAGCTCAATGCGCTCGTTGATGATTTCGTTGCCGCCGGTGGTCAGGTACTGGGCCATGTAGCCGTCATACACTTCGTCGAACTGGTCCACAGCCGCCATCACGGCGTTGGTGAGGAGCTCGTCGCGGAGATTGGACAGTTCGGAGCCGTACTTGGTCTCAGACGTGATGGTGCCGACGTTGTAGTGCTTCGGGAAACGGCCGTTGTTCTGGCCGTACTCGTTGGCCTTGATGACGACTTCCGCGGGGATGCCGGGATAGCTCAGAGCCGTGCTGGCGCCGGTGGCCTCGCCGAGGTACAGGCCGTTGCAGGTCATGGTGTAGTCGATGTTGTTGCCGGAATTCTTTACCCATTCGCCGGTGGCGGGCAGGATCTCGATGGCGCCGTCGTCATGCTTCACGTAGTTGGTGCCTTCCAGACCGGTCTGCAGATAGTAGATGGTGTCGGCGCTGGAGATGAAGTTCACATAGAGCAGGGAGGCGAGGGGCTCCTTGTTGGTGGACGGGAAGAAGATCTTGCGGTCGCTGCCCACAGCAGCACCCATGAACTTGCGGGTCACGCCGGTGTCGTTCGGGAAGCAGTCGACCGGCACAAACATGGCGTTCTCGCCCACGTTGCGGGCCAGGTTGGCGTTGATGGAGTCATTGCCGTTGCGGAAAGGATAGTCCCAGTTGTGCATAAAGGCGCCCACGAAGCCGGCCTTCATGTTGTTGTCCTCAACGGTGCTGTCGTTGTACAGGCCGAAGTCCTTCCAGATCAGACCTTCGTTGTACCACTGGTTCAGCACACGGATGCCTTCCTTGTAGCCGGGATAGAGCAGGTGACGATCGTCATAACCGAAGACGAACAGGGTCTCATCGTCCACGTCGTCCGGCACGAAGCTCACGCTCAGCAGGTCGTTGCGCCAGCCGATATCGGTGGAGGTGGTGTAGGGGATCATCTGGGCAGCGTCGGCGCCCAGGAGAGTCTCTGCGTTGTCGCGGAAGGCAACCAGGCAGTCATGGAATTCTTCGAGGGTGGTGGGCTCTTCGAGGTTCAGGGCGTCCAGCCAGTCCTTGCGGATGAAGGTGGTGATACGGGAGACGTCCGCGCGGCGGCCTTCGATCATCCAGACGGAGCCGGTGGCGGGATCCTGGTCATAGTAGAGGTTCTCTTCGCCCAGAAGCGCGATCAGGTCGCCCAGCTGGTCCTTGTAGGTCTCCAGATAGGGCGCAAGGTCGATGACGCCGGGGTTGCCTTCGGCATCGATCATGTTCGCATAGGTGATGATCGTGTTGGCACCGTAGGTGTAGCAAATGTCCGGGGCGCTGCCGGCGGCCAACAGGTTGCTGATGTCGTCGGTCTCGGTCCAGCGGCCGACAGAGACGAATTCAACGGCCACGTTGTAGCGCTCAAGCATCTGTTCCTTGATGTAGTTGGTCCACACGTTGTCGGTCGGATCGGTACCGCCGTCATTGTTGCGGTTGTAGATTTCAACCGTGATGTGGCGGGTCTCGGTGAACTTGCCGTCCACAAAGCCTGCGTCTTCCACGTCCGCGAACGCGACGGTGGCGAACAGGGTTGCCAGCAGAGCCAGGGACAGTACCAGGGTCAGGATACGTTTCATGGGTCTTTCCTCCTTTTTATTTTCAGGGTGCGTACACCCCAAGGGATCAGCCTTTGACGGCGCCGATGGTGACGCCTGCGACGAAGTAGCGCTGCAGCCAGGGATAGACCAGCAGGATCGGCACGGTGGCGAACATAACGGTGGCCATCTGGACGGTCTGGGAAACGCCGTTTTCGTTGTAATCGCCGGCGGACAGGTTTTCCGACGTGTTGGTCGAGTTCTGGATCAGGTCGTACAGGAGTTTCTGGATGGGATAGTATTGTTTCCCTTTGTCCGACAGATACAGCTGGGCGTCGGAGAAGCCGTTCCAGCGGCCCACCGCGTAGAACAGGCTCAGGGTAGCGATGACCGGGAGGCTGAGCGGGAGATAGACTTTCAGAAGGACGCGGATAGGGCCCGCGCCGTCGATCTCGGCGGCTTCCCGCAGGCTGTCTGGCACGCCGAAGAAGAAGGATCGCATGATGATGACATTGAACACGCTGATACAGTTTGGCAGGATCAGGGCATAGGGGGTATCGAGCATGTTCAGGCCTTTCAGGACCAGGTAGCCCGGAATGGTGCCGGCACTGAAGTACATGGTGAAGATCATGAACAGGCTGATGGCTTTTCCGCCCTTCAGGTTTGTATAGATCAGCGGGTAGGAAGCACAGATGGTCAGCGTGATGGAAAGAAGAGTGCAGATCACGGTCAGAATGGCAGTCCAGCCGAGCGACCACAGGTATTTTTCTCCGGTCAGCACGGTCTTGTAGGCGTCGATGTTCCAGCCTTCCGGCCAGAGGAACACACGGTTGTAGACCAGCGCTTCCGGTGAAGACAGGCTGTTGGCCAGCACGTAGATCATCGGGATGATGCAGATCAGCATCAGGATGAAACAGATGATCGCAATGATCCAGTCGCCGATTTTTGTGCTCGTCGATTTGATCATGCCGTCGCGTATTTTTCGGCCGACGGGAAGGGGCGCTTCCTTCATAATGCTCATGTCGGACACCTCCTCACCAGATTCCCCGCTCGCCGAACTTCTTCGAGAGCGTGTTGGACGCGACCAGGAAGATGACGCATACAACGCTCTGGAAGAGACCCACGGCGGTGCTCAGGGAGTGCTGGTCTCCTTTGATGCCGTTGTAGTAGACAAAGAGGGAGATCGGCTGGACTTTCGATTGCAGCATGTCGCGCATCAGCGTGAACGGCCTGTCGAATTCGGAACCCAGGATCCGTCCGAGGTTCATGATCAGCAGGACGATGATGGTGGGCCGGATACCCGGCAGGGTCACGTGCCAGATCTTCTTCCAGCGGCCGGCACCGTCCACTTCGGCTGCTTCGTACAGCTCCGCGTTGATGCCCGTCAGGGCGGCCAGATAGATGATCGTGTTCCAGCCGCACTCTTTCCAGATGCCCAGGAAGATATACATGGCGCGCCAGGGGTTTTCCTGGCTCAGGAAGGGGATCGTGGTGCCGAGCAGGCGGTTGATCCAGCCGTTGTTGTCGGCAAACAGCTGCAGGGCGATCGTGGAGATGATGACCCAGCTCAGGAAGTGGGGCAGATACAGCACCGTCTGGGTAAGGCGCTTGTATCTCGGGAAAGCCAATTCGTTGAGCAGAAGGGCCATGATGATCGGCATCGGCATGCCGATGACCAGGTCCAGGAGGTTCAGCAGGATCGTATTGGCCAGCGCGTTGCGGAAGGACTGGTTGGAGAACGCTTGCAGGAACCACTGCATGCCGCCGTTATCCGCCAGCTCCAGCGTCCACGGATGGACCAACGTGTTGTCCACCTTGAAGGCCAGGGAGATATAGGACATCGGGAAGTAGCGGAAGATTGCGAAGAAAGCGATCGGCAGGACCAGCAGCATGTACAGGGTCCAGTAGCGCTTGATATAGGTCCGGAAGGAATAGCCCGTACCCCGGATCACGGCGCTCCTGCTGAGAATCACCATCACCCAGATCATTGCCATTGTCCTGGGAATCATCAGAACGGTGATTTCCGGCACCAGCGGCTCCAGGCAAACCGCCGGGAGATAGAACAGGATCACGAGGCACAGCGCCAGCGGTAAATGGCGGAATGCCCGGTCATTCTTTGCGGTTTTTGCCCAAAGGCAGATCGTCAGCACACCCATAGTCGCGAGCAGGAAATTGCGGAGAAGTAGCCAGAACCAGGGGGATTCGCCGCTCATCCATTCGTTGAACCGCACAAAACACACGGCTGCGGCAACCCCGAAAAGGACAAACATAAGGTTTTCGATACGGCGGCCTTTTGCGGTCTCGGCCCTGCCGACGCGCTGCTGGCGGTAGAGTTCCAGGAGCAGGAAGAAGCCTGCTGTAGTCAGGTAACAGACAAGCCTGGCCGTGCCGAGGGCATCGGGCTGCTGAGCCCTGGGAGCGATGGCCCAGATGATATGCGGAATCAGCCGATACGCTTCGCCCAGCAGGAAGACAAATACTGCGGCAGCCAGCACCCTGGCACCGCGTCCCTCCTGGCGCCAGACCCAAAGGCCGATAGCCAGAAGTGTCGCAAGATACGCGACGAAAAGGTATGGTTCAGCGGCCTGCCATGCGTTGGAAAGCGGCGCGCTCAGCAAACTGACGGCGTTCGACAGGCTCCGAACGATGACCATTCAAACGCGCCTCCCATCATCAAACTTCGCTATTCCGAACAACTCATTTCTTTCGATCTTCATTCTACCAATCGTCCATCTTCATCGCTATGCATATTCTGCTTTATAATAGGCAAATCCTGCAGAATAGAGACAAATAAATCTGCTTTTTGAGCCCAATTAAGCAAATCCTGCTGTCGGAAACAGCCCTGAACAGATTGAATATTATAGAAGAAACGGCGACCAATCAGGTATTTGCAGCCCAAACATTTCATTTCCGGCAAATATTCAACCAGTTTTGAAAAATAAACTCATTGCCAGCAGGAAATCTTCAATTTGAAGCGAATCAGTAGATTGATGCAGATTTAGCACACACGCAGCAAAGAACGGAGGCACAGCATATGACAACGGCATCGCTTGTGATGGATGAGGAGAAGACCTCCGCCCGGAAGCGTCCCAAACTCCGCCGCATCATCGGGATTGCTCTGATCGTCCTGGTTGTGGTTTGTGCGCTGGTGACAACCGTTTCCATGCGCCAGAAGATCGAGGCGGCTGACGAGGCGGCGAAACCGATCCTGCAGCGCGCACTGCAAAACGATCTCATTGTATTCGTCGCCGCGCTTTTCGTCGCTATTGGGATTGCTTTTGACGTGCTGACCGGCGTGCGGAACAGGGTTGTGAAAGTTATCGGCTATATTATTTGGGGCGCCGCAATCGCGGTTACGGCAGAAACCCTTCTGTTCAGCGCGACGGTTGTTGTCGATGAGCTCAGGCAGGAAGATTCATCCGATGCCGCATATGTGATGGTACTGGGGGCTCCCCTGGAGGGGAACAATTCCGTCCCGGGTAAACTCGCTGCCCAGCTGGGCACTGCCGAGAACTGGTGGAGGAATCATCCGGACACCATGATGATCGTGACCGGCAGCGGAAAAGCGACCAAAACGTCAAACAAAAAAAATGATCTTGCCGGTCTCTCCATCACGGCAAACAAGTCTGCCGTGGATATTATCGGGGCTGCGCTCATGGATAAGGGAGTCCCGGAAGAATCGATCCTGAAGATAGGCCGTTCGGACAGCGACGAGCAGAGTTTCGAGAATCTCCTGAAAAACGATGAAGTCGCTGAAGATACGCCAATTATGGTCGTGATTGACAATTTCGACATGAACCGAACCGCAAACCTGGCGGAACAGGCCGGATTCACAGCCATCACGCCCCTTCCCGCAACCCCGAGCTTCTGGGAATCCGGAACCGTTCTGTTGTGGAAGGTTTGGAATGCGTTTGATCCAGAGATTAATGTTGAAAATTGAACAAATAGTCAATTGTATAGGATGCAATTAAACCCGCCCTATTCTTGCAACTCAGGAGAAGGGCGGGTTTTTGAAGGCATTGCATATACAGTGTTTGTTTTGTAACGAAATAAACCGCTGAAGCATTCTG
Organism: Clostridia bacterium; assembly: GCA_017552615.1. GTDB lineage: Bacteria > Bacillota > Clostridia > Christensenellales > Aristaeellaceae > RUG11272. The sequence goes on along the minus strand of JAFZPI010000042.1, from coordinate 39,742 downwards.
GGGATCTTTACACTACTGTACTGCACCATACCGTCATTGAGCTACGCTTTATCTATTGGCCTGAAATCGACGGTACTGTCTATCGTCCAACATACTCCCTCGGCGTTACCCCAAAGTATTCACTGAACGCTTTATAGAAATTGTTGTGATTGCGTAACCCAGCATGGAAGAGATTTCCTCAACGGACAGCGTTGTGCCCTTCAGCAGGGTCACAGCTCTGTCCATTCTGTTTTCGAGCACGATCCGGGAATACGTCTTGCCGAGTTCGCGATGGAGCAACACACATTATTACGATGATTGAAGAACAAATCCGGAAAGAAAACGATGTAAAGTGTATCATTCTCCCTGCTGGAACCGATGCCTCATACTTCTGAGAAAAACCTCCGCCGCCGGGGAGAAGATCTGGTATTTCTTCCAGGCGAGGCGCAGGCGATTGACGGCCGGCGGATACAGAGGCCGGAAGGTGAGGCCGGTGTGCTCTGTCGTGTCAGCCAGGTGGTCCAGGCAGAGGGCGATACCCATGCCCTGTTCCACCATGACCGCGGCATTGAAAAGCAGGTTGTAGTAACAAACAATGTTCAACCGGGACAGGTCAATGCTGATGTTCCGACTCCGGCTCATCATGCCGCCGGCGCGGCGCTCCTGGCCCGAAACCAGCAGCGGAACGTTCTCAACATCCTCCATGCGGAGGCTTTTTTTCTTCGCGAGCGGGTGGTCTTCCCGCATCAGGAAGCCGATGGTATCGGTGAAAGGGAGCAGCATGGTCTCATATTTCTGCATGTCGAAGGGCTCGAACATCAGGCCGAAGTCCAGCAGGCCGCTGTCCAGCTTTTCCATTACATCGTCCGCAAAGGCGCTGTACAGTCTGAAGCGAATGCCAGGGTGCTCCTGCTGCAGGGGGATGGCGACCTTCGCAACCTCCCGCATGATCTGGGTCTCACCGCAGCCGATGGCTATCTCCCCGGCCAGTTCGCCTTCCAGATGGGCGAACTCATCCTGGGTTTTGTCCATCAAGTCCACGATCTCCTGGGCGCGCTTGCGTAGACGCTGGCCCTCCTGCGTGAGGCGGACGTTGCGGTTGGTGCGAACCAGCAGCTGCACGCCCAGCTCGTCCTCCATCTCCCTGATCTGCCGGGAAAGCGTCGGCTGCGAAAGGTACAGCGCTTCCGCCGCCCGGGAAAAGCTCTCCTCCCTCGCCACGACAAGAAAATAGCGGAGCACGCGAATATCCATACTGGCCCCTCCCATGATGGTGATGATCCCATGATAACATGTTTTGTCATGCCTGTAAAGCATTGCAAACGATGTTTATTAACTATTGGACATTTCATCAAGGATCCGTTATGATGAAGCTGCACAAAGGAGGGGGACCTGTATGACACACTCTGAGGAACGCACGCGCACTGCCGGAAGATTGACGCGCGTCATGATGCTCGTGTTCATCGTCATGAATTTTGTGATCAATATGTCAGGAGCCGTGTTTGGTGGGATTCTGGACCAGGTGGCGCAGCAGCTGTCGATCACCGAGGCTGAGACCGGCATGCTGAGTTCTGTCTATGCCTGGGGTGCCGGCATCGGCGTCCCGGTCTTCCTGATCGTTTTCCGGCGTTTCGAACGCACCGTTCTGCTCAAGTGCATGCTGGCTGCCACCATTGCCGCCACGGTGGTCATGCTGCATGCAGAGAGCTATTCCATGCTGTTGGTCACACGCTTCATCATGGGACTGACTGGCAGCTGCTACGGCGTGCTGGCGACCTCCACCATTGCCTCACTCAGCGATGAGAAGAGAATTGGCGGCGCGCTGGCCAAGTCGATCGCGGGAGCTGCCCTGGCCCTGGTAGTGGGAATTCCGCTGACCCGGGCTCTGTCGGGTGTGCTGAACTGGAAGGATGTTTTCCGGATCCTGATGGGTCTGATGGCCGCAGCCTTTGTGTACTTCATGGCTGCGCTTCGGAAGGATCCGAAGCCGTCATCTCCTTCGAGTATCAAATCCGAGTTCCGTTTCTTCAGAGACAGGAAAGTCCTGCTGGTCCTCGCGTCCAACGTGATTACCTTCACCGGCTACGGTGCGTTCTATGCCTACATCACACCCTATCTTCTCGACCGGATCCCCGCGCTTGAACCATACATGAGCGTCGTCCTGGCCGCTATCGGCTGCTGTGCTTTTGCGGGGAACCTGATCGGCGGGAAACTGTGCGACCGCATCGGATACCGGAAGGCGCTGATCCTCGGGTCGCTGCTCCAGGCGATCATCGCCGCCGTGATCCTCGCAACGGGGAACGCGGGTTGGATCAACCTGATCCCCGTGCTTCTGTGGATCGGGATCGGCTGGCTGATCGGGCTGCAAACCAACACGGGCATCAATGTCGCGACAGAGCGGAAGTCCAGCTTCATGGTAAGCCTGTGCAGCTCCGGCGGTTCAATCGGGTCAGCCATTGGCACCAGCATCGCTGCCCAGATCATGGCCGGCATTGGGATCCGGTATATTATCATCGTGTCGGTTATCACTTCGGCAACAGTCCTGCTGATGGGCAGTCTTTTCCGGGCAAGAGAGACCACGTCGGCAAAAGCATGCGCAATTCCGGGGAACAGCGTGCCGGCGGAATAAGCAGGCGCAGCTGCTGTGCGGCTACCGGCAGGAACTGCAGGACAGGATGCACGAAGATCATTTGAAAACCGACTGTCTGGATCACCAGATGTATCAGTTCAGGAAAAATCTGGGTGAAAGAGAGGATTCCTACAGACAAACGACGAATTATTACACAAAACAACCGAGAACGAATGGAGGATCCGAACATGAAAAAGTTAGGCTTTGGTTTGATGCGGCTGCCCACGCTGAATCCCAACACTCCCGCCGAGGTGGACATCGAACAGCTCAAGAAGATGGTGGATCTGTTCATGGAAAACGGCTTCACCTATTTTGACACAGCCATTATGTACAACGGCTTTGCCAGCCAGCGTGCCATAAAGGAAGCGCTGGTGGACCGCTATCCGAGAGACAGCTTCACCCTGGCCACGAAGCTGCATAACGCTTTCTTCCATTCCTTCGAGGACCGGGACAAGGTTTTCAATGATCAGCTGGAGCAGACTGGCGCGGGGTATTTCGACTATTACCTGATCCACGGCATTGAGGCAGGCAACTATCCGCACTATGAAAAATACGACTGTTTCAACTGGCTCTTGGGGAAAAAAGCTCAAGGCTTGGTGAAGCATGCTGGTTTTTCCTTCCACGACACGCCGGAGCTGCTGGATGAGATCCTGACCAAATACCCGGAGATGGAGTTTGTCCAGCTGCAGATCAACTATCTGGACTGGGAGAGCGAATGGGTGCATTCCCGGGAAGTATATGAAGTGGCGGTCAAGCACGGAAAGCCGGTCATCGTTATGGAACCCGTCAAGGGCGGAACACTGGCGAAGGTTCCGCCGGAGGCAGAGAAACTGCTGAAGGAACGGGAACCCGGCCTCTCGATCCCCTCCTGGGCCATTCGCTTTGCGGCCAGCCTGGAGAACGTGATGGTGGTGCTCTCCGGCATGAGCAGCATCGACCAGATGCAGGACAACATCAGCTACATGAAGGACTTCCGGCCGCTGACGCCGGAGGACGTGGAAGCCACCCGCAAAGTCGCCGGAATCATCAACAACCAGATCGCCGTGCCGTGCACGGGATGCTCCTACTGCACTGAGGGCTGCCCCATGAAGATTGCCATCCCGAAATACTTCTCCCTCTACAATGAGAACATGCGGGAGGACATGGCCCACAAGGGTTGGACTGTCAACTTTAGCAATTATGCCAATCTGACGGAGCACTTCGGCAGGGCGGCTGACTGTATCGGCTGCGGCCAGTGCGAAAGCGTCTGCCCGCAGCATCTCCCCATTATCCGGTATCTCCGGGACGTGTCGGCGCATTTTGACAGGGGATAATAGGCAGGAATAAGCATAATCCTGGCGCTTCCGGAGCGGAAACTGATCTGAACGGGCAACAAGCCTTTCATGCTGCTTGATTCAATTCTGTCTAACTTTTTGGTGTCACTTCACTGCATGGTACACCCGGATCACATCACCCTGAACTTTCTCTCATACATCTCCACCGGGATTTCCGTGATCTCCGCCTTTTCGATATGAAGGTGCGGCTGGCTCTTCAGCTGCAGGTAGAACTTGCGAAGCTGGGCTGTGTTGCCCTGCGCTTCCAGCAGCACAGATCCATCCGTTTGGTTTTTCACCCAGCCGGTCAGATAGAGCTTTTGGGCCAGGTACATGGCGGTGTAGCGGAAGCCCACGTGCTGCACCCGGCCGAAGCAAAGCATACGCCACCGCGCCTGTGATGTGTTCACAACAGTTCTCCTTTACAGAACCGAGCCCGCCCGGGGATGAGACCGGGCGGGCTTTGATCTAATCAGATCAATTCGATTGTTCAGATGGTATTCTCGTCGCTGAGCAGGTCGTTCAGCACTTTTTCTTTGACTTGGGACACATCCGTCTCGCGGACCTTCTGGCGCAACGGCAGGACGGAGCGTGGGGAGACGGAGAGCTCATCGATGCCGATGGAGAGGAAGGTTTCGGTCAGTTCCAGGTCCGCGCCGAGTTCACCGCAGATGCCGACCCATTTGCCGTGCTTGTGGGCGTTGTCGCAGACGATCTTCAGCGCGCGGAGCACTGCCGGATGGTGCGGATTGTAGAAGCGGCCCAGGTCGGCGTTCTGCCGGTCGCAGGCCAGGGTGTACTGGGTCAGGTCGTTGGTCCCGCAGGAGAAGAAGTCGACAACCTGCGCCAGGCGGTCGCTCATCAGGACCGCGGCGGGCGTCTCGATCATGATGCCGATCTCCACGTCCTCGGAGAAGGGGATGCCCTCGCTGGTCAGTTCCTGCTTGACCTGTTCGCACATCTTCTTGGCTTCCTTCACTTCCCACACGCTGGTCACCATGGGGAACATGATGCCGAGCTTGCCGTAGACGGAGGCACGGAAGAGCGCGCGCAGCTGCGTGCGGAAGATTTCGGGGCGGTTCAGGCAAATGCGCAGGGCGCGGTTGCCCAGGGCGGGGTTTTCCTCCTTCGGCAGGTTGAAATACCCGATCTGCTTGTCCGCGCCGATGTCGAGCGTGCGGATGACGACCTCGCGGCCGCCCATATCGCTCAGCGCCTTTTTATACGCTTCGAACTGGTAGTCTTCGGAGGGATAGTCGTCGCAGTTCAGATAGAGGAACTCGGAGCGGAACAGGCCGACGCCGCCCGCGTCATTGGCCAGGACGGCGGGTACGTCGTCCGGGGAGCCGATATTGCAGTAGATGCGGATGCTCTGGCCGTCCTTGGTCTCATTGGGCTGGCCCTTGAGCTGTTCGAGCAGCTCGCGGGTGCGCTTCTGCTCTTCCATCTTTTTCAGCAGAGCCGCGCGTGCGTCCGGGTCTGCGTCGATCACGATGGCGCCGGTGCTGCCGTCGATGATGACCTCGCGGCCCTCGTACTCGGGCTTCAGCTGGTCGCCTACGCCGATGATGGCGGGGATGCCCATCGTGCGGGCAAGGATGGCGGTGTGGCTGGAGCCGGAACCGCCCTCGGTGACGAAGCCGAGGATCTTGCTCTTGTCGAGCTGGACGGTCTCACTCGGCGCGAGGTCATCTGCGGCGAGGATGACAGGGACGGGCGAGTCGATGCCGCCCTGGGCGACACCCGTCAGCGCGGCAATGATCCGCCCGGAAACGTCCTTCACGTCCGCGGCGCGCGCCTGGAAGTAGGCATCTTCCATGGCGGCAAACATCTCCGCGAACTGGGCGGCCGTGTCGGTCACGGCGGCTTCCGCGTTCAGCTTGTTGTCCTGAATGGCGGTCTGGATGGCTTCTTCATATTCCATATCTTCCGCCATCATCTGGTGGGTCTCGAAGAGGAGCGCAGCTTCGTCGCCCGCCTCAACGCGGGCTTTCTCCGCAAGCTCGCCGAGCTGCTCAATGGCTTTGCCCTGCGCGGCCTTGAAGCGCGCCCATTCCGCGTCGGGATCCTCGACCTCATAGCGGCGGATCGTGCTCTTGGCGCGCTGGTAGAAGTACAGGGGGCCGATCGTGACGCCGGTCGAAACCCCTTTGCCCTGGATTGAAATCATCGCTTATTCCTCCGTATCATGCCTGTCGAAAACAGACGGCTGTCGCTTGGGCAGCCGTCTGCTGGGAACGGATTACAGATTGGCCTTGAAGAATTCTTCGATGGCGGCGGCAGCGGTTTCTTCGTCCGCGCCTTCGACCGTGACCTTCACGGTGTCGCCCTGCTTGATGCCCATGCCCATCAGCGCCATGAGCTTCAGCGCGTTGACGGCCTTTTCACCCTTGGCGACGGTGACGGTGGAATTGTACTTCTTGATTTCCTTGACCAGGATGCCGGCGGGGCGGGCATGGATGCCCACAGGATCGGTGATGGTGTACTCAAATGCCTTCATGGATGGTCCTCCTTATCTTTTGAACCCGCCGAAGCGGATCGTTTGCTTGATGATGGTTACTGGGCTCCGCACTCGACGCCTTCGAGGTCGTCGGAGTTGGTGAGCAGGACGGCCACGGTCTCGCTGTACCCGGCGGCCTTGATCTTGGCGCGGTCAAAGCGGATCAGCGGCTGGCCGGCCTTGACTTCGTCGCCTTCCTTCACCAGGCAGGTGAAGCCGTCGCCCTGCATGTTGACCGTGTCCACGCCGACGTGGATCAGCATCTCCATGCCGTTGGACTCAATGCCCACGGCGTGGTGGCTCTCAGCCACGGAGGAGATGGTGCCGTCGAAGGGGGAGACTACCAGGTCGTCTTCGGGCTCGATGCCGACGCCGTCGCCGAGCACGCCGGAGGCGAAGGTCTCATCCGGGATGTCTTCACGGGCAATGACCTTGCCCTTCACGGGCTGCAGGACCTTGCCTGCCGCGCAGCGGATGACGCTGACGGTGGGGACCTCAAGGGCAGGCGCGGGTGCTTCGGGCGCTTTCGCAGCGGCGGCCGGGGCCTCTTCCTTCCAGATGAACCAGCAGAGGGCGAAGGCGACACCGGAAGCGATGAGCAGTTCCACGATGTACATCAGGGTGTTGTTGACCGCGGGGATACCGGGGATGCCGGTCACGCCGTAGGTCGTCGCGCCGAAGGCCACGGTCTGACCTGCCGCATTGGTGCCCTTCAGGAAGGTCGCGAACAGGGAACCGGCAGCGCCGCCGACCATGCCGCAGATGAAGGGCTTCATGAAGCGGAAGTTGATACCGAAGATCGCGGGCTCGGTGATGCCCAGGGACGCGGAAAGCGAGGAGGGCAGGGCTACGGCCTTGGTCTTCTGGTTCTTCACCTTCAGGGCGACCGCCAAGCAGGCGCCGAACTGGGCGAAGTTGGCTGCGGAGGCGATGGGCATCCAGGTGTTGACGCCCGTGGAGGCGATCATGCCGGCCTCAATGACGTTGAACATGTGGTGCAGGCCCATGACCACGGTCCAGGGATAGATGGCGCCCATGACCGTTGCGCCGATGCCGCCGGTCTTGGTGACCAGCCATTCGGCACCCGATAAGACCCAGTTCTCCAGGATCGAGAAGATCGGGCCGATGATCATGAAGGTGGCAAACGCAGTGATCAGCACGGTGCACAGCGGTGTCACGAAGAGGTCGATCATCTCCGGAACGATCTTATGCAGTTTCTTCTCGATAAAGCACATGAACCAGACAGCCAGGATCACGGGAATTACGTGGCCCTGATAGCCGGACTGGGCAATTCCGATGTTGCCAAAGAGGCTCCATTGCTGGATTTCAATCCCGTTCTTGCCAACCTGGCGCTCCAGGTTCGTATCGGAGTTGATATGATCCCACACACTATAGGAAAGACTGATGGTATCTTTAACTTCCCCATCTTCCTCTCGGCTGACGGTGACGAGGTTGTTCAGCAGCGCGGGAGCGATCTTACCGTCTGCCTCCGTTCCGTCAAAGGTGTCCAGCATGAGAAGATAAGCGTCAACATCGCCGCCGGGCAGTTGAGCTTTTTCCTCATCTGTGAGACCATCGACATATTTTTGTATCCCGTTTACTTCAACTTTGAGTTTGTCTGCGTTTAGCGCGTCCTGAACGTATTCAATCGGAATCGGTTCATTAAACTTAAGCGCTACCTCGCTTACCTTACCGGCGTTCCAGGCGTTGAGCAACGCCGGATGTACCATCATCAGACCGACGACGGCGGCAAGGAAAATGTTGCCTCCAAAGACGCGGCCGGCGGAGATAGCCACCAGCACAGGCAGCAGGGCGAACGCAGTATTGGCTACCAGATCGAGGAAACCATACCAGCCCGTACTGGCGAACGCCGGTGCGAACTTCGGGATGGCTTCGACCAGGCCCATCATCAGGCCGGAGGCCACGATGGCGGGCAGGATCGGGACAAAGATGTCGCCGGGGACTTTCAGGATTTTCTTCCACCAGGGCATCTTGGACGCCGCGGCGGCCTTCACGTCTTCCTTGGACGCGGCGGAAGCGCCGGTGACGGCCAGGAACTCGTCATAGACCTTGTTGACGGTGCCGGTGCCGATGATCAGCTGAAGCTGACCGTTGGACTCGAACATGCCCTTGACACCGTCCACTTCCTCAAGGGCTGCCTTGTTGAGCTTGCTGTTGTCTGCGATGACAAGGCGCAAGCGGGTCGCGCAGTGTGCTGCGCTGATCACATTGGAGCCGCCGCCGATGTTGGCCGCGATCTCCTCCGCGCATTTCCGGTAGTCGAGAGCCATGAGGTCCCCTCCTTTTTACTTGTCGCGTGAACATATCCATACCCTTCAGATATGCGACAGTTTCACCATGTAAGCCTATTATACATGATAATTCGGATTCAGGCAATGGTTTTATTTTGCTCAGATATCAGACATTTCTGAACAGGGCGACGGCCACGTCATTCACATTCGTACCCGTGGGCCCTGTCATGATCAGTCCGCCTGTTTTCGCAAGGGCGTGATAAGCGTCATTATCCTGCAAAACAGCATCAATGGTAAGCCCATACCCCGCGAGCTCTGCCGCGGTATCTCCGTCCACATAGCCGCCAGCGGCGTCGGTCGGGCCGTCGGTGCCGTCACTGCCGACGGAGAAGACGGCGGTGTTTTCCATCCCAGCGATCCCCGCGGCGGCGGCGAGGGCAATCTCCTGGTTGCGTCCGCCAAGGCCGTGACCGGTCAGCTTCACGACGGTCTCGCCGCCCGCGATGAAGGCCAGCGACTTGCCGTCCCCGGCATGGGTTTTCAGGATCGAGGCCAGGAAGCTCCCGGCTTCTTTGGCCTGGCAGCAGAGCTGGTCCGTCAGCAGAAGCGGTTCATAGCCCAAGCGTTCACAGACCTTTCCAGCCGCAGCGCAGAGCTCGCGCACGCTGCCGTTGATCTGGGTGTGGACGTTATCCAAGGTCTTAGGTGTCTCTACATCCAGCAGACTCAAGGCGGTTTCGGACATCTTAAGGCTATACTTTTTCTGGATTCGCCTGGCATCTTCCGCAGTAGCCGTATCCGGGCATGCCGGGCCGGACGCGATCATGTCCAGCGGGTCGCCGAGAATATCTGATAGCACGACTGCCTCGACTTTCGCGGGCCAGCAGAACTGGGCGAAGCGTCCGCCCTTGACGGCGCTGAGGCGCTTGCGGATCGTGTTGATTTCCACGATATCTGCGCCGCAGGCCAGCAACTGGCCGGTGATGTCCTGCAGCTCTTCTCCCGGAACCAGCGGCTTTTCAAAGAGCGCGCTGCCGCCACCGGAGAGCAGGAAGAGCACGGTATCCCGGTCGGTCAGACCGGAGACCAGGTCGAGGGCCGCCTGTGTCCCTTTGAAAGAGTTTTCATCCGGCACGGGATGACCGGCTTCATAGCAGGCGAAATTGGCGATGGGCCCCATCACATGATCATACTTGGTTACGACCACGCCGTTTTCGATCCGGCTGCCCAGGCAGTCGGAAGCCGCCTTGGCCATTTGCCATGCCGCCTTACCGGCTGCCACAAGCAGTACGCGGCCCGGAAAATCCATGTGCTGCAGGGCACGCTGCACAGCCGCATCCGGCTGTACGGCAGCGATGGCCTCGCGGACGATCTGATCGGCATGGCTGCGCAAAAGCTGATTCATACACAATACCCTCCATTTCTGAAAAACGGCGCACGGTGCCGGGGGGCAGGGTGCGTCGAATCATTTTCACCGATCAGAAGATCAGAGAGAGAATGAAGATTCCAACCATGGATGCGACACCCATCAGCAGCGTCATCATGGTCTGGGTCTTATAGCCTTGTTCAGGCTGCATTTCGCCAAAGTTAGTGACCACCCAGAAGTAGCTGTCGTTCGCGTGGGAGACGGTCATAGCACCGGCGCCGATGGCCATAACGACCAGCGCGATCTCCACAGGTGTTGTGAAACCGAGAACCGGAAGCATTTCGGCCACAATACCCGCTGTGGTGGTAATGGCCACTGTGGAAGAACCTTGCGCACTCTTGAGAATGGCTGCCAGTAGGAAGGGGAAGAAAATCCCGATGGCTTGCAGCACACCTGAGTTTGCTTTGATAAAGTTGATCATGTCGGACTCGGAAATCACTTTGCCAAGCACATTGCCGGCTGCCGTCACAAACAGGATCGGGCCGACGGTTTTCAGCGTTTCATTGACAAGGGTGTAGAAGCCGTCCTTCATCTTCGCCATGAACAACTGCGCGATGGCGAAGAGTGTGCCAACTGCAAGAGCCATGATAGGCGTACCGAGGAATGTGAGGAAGTCAGCCACAGGTCCAGTCCATTTGACCATGCTGACAACAGAGGAGATGCCCATCAGCAGGATCGGAACAAGCAGGGGAGCCAGGGAGTTCAGGCCGCTTGGCAGCTTGCCGTATTCGGCTTTGAGTTCTTCATAGGTCTTGACAACTTCGTTGCTTTCCGTGAGTTCGTCAGCGCTCTTGATCTTTTTGCCCATGAATTTTGCGTAAACCAGACCCACGATCAGGGGGAAGATCGAGCAAAGCAAGCCCAGACCGATCACCAGCAGCAGAGAGTCGCCAACACCTAGAGTTCCGGCAGCTGCAATGGGGCCGGGTGTCGGCGGGATGAACACGTGGGATATGTACAGACCGCAAGCCAGGCACATGGTCATGGTCACGGAGGAAACGCCTGTGCGCTTGACAAGGGCTTTCCGGATTGGGTTCAGGATGACGAAACCGCTGTCACAGAAGACCGGGATCGAAATCACCCAGCCCATCAGTTCAATGGCTAGTTCCGGGTGCTTTTCGCCCACCAGTTTGATCACCATGTCAGCCAGCTTCAGGGCCGCGCCGGTCTTTTCAAGAACTGAGCCGATGAACGCGCCGAGGATGATGACAATACCGATCGAACTGAACGCGCTGGAGAAGCCGGCACCGATGACATTCGGAATCCCTAAACGATCCGTGACCGTTTTTTGAGTTGCCTCGTCAAAGTGTTTGACGTCGTTCAGCGGAATGCCGGCCACGATGGCCAGCACAAGCGCAATGCCCATGATGGCCAGGAAGGGGTGGACCTTGAGTTTGGAGATCAAAAGGATCATGGCGACAATAGCCACCACAAACGCGATGATCAGCGGGATACCTGTCATGAGAAATCCCTCCTCAAAATATGAAATTGGATTAACCTGATTTCATCATAACAGATATTTCAATAAAGTCAACAAGGAAAACCCAAATAGAATAAGGCCGGAGCCGCCCATTTGGGTGCTCCGGCCAATCACTATGAAATTATACAAGCCCCAGTTTTTCAAATGCCCAGGCAAGACCGTCATCCTCCACCGCGGGGCAGACAAGGTCGCTCTTGGCTTTCAGGGCCGGGCTCCCGTTGTCCATGCAGACGGCGTAGCCCACGGTCTCGATCATCTCGAGGTCGTTCATGCTGTCCCCGAAGCCGATGGTGTCCTCGATGCCGATGCCGTAGTGCTCCGCCACGATCTTCACGCCGCGGCCCTTGTCGAACTTCCGGTTGATGAGCTCGCCATTCAGGCATTGGTGCGCTGCGACATCCTGCACGACGAAGTTGTAGTCTTTCTCCAGCGCTTCCCGTGCGGGAACCAATTGGTCCGCGGTCTTGCACATGAAGACGATCTTGTAGATCGGGCTCCCGTCGTACTCGTGCATCGGGCGGATGTTCAGCAGCTCGGCCAGGGCCTTGCGCCAGCGGACGAGCTCGCTGTTGCCCTCTCCGGCCTGGGCAAGGAAGTCGCCCAGATCTTCGTCGCCCCAGGTGGCGTGCTTCGCCTCGATGGTCCGGAAGACGCCGTTTTCCTTCAGGAGGCGCATGCCTGTTTCAAATTGATCGGGCGGCATGGGGCAGTCGAAGAGGACCTCATCGTTTGTGAAGACGTATCCGCCCGCTCCGGCGACCGCGCCTTCAAAGCCCAGCGCCAGCACCGGCGCGAGCATGGCCGGATTGCGGCCTGTGCAGAGGAAGACGAGGTGTCCCTTGGCCTGCGCGGCTCGGATCGCCTGCATGGCGCTCTCCGGCGGCTGGTTGCTCCCAGCCGGGGTCAGAGTCCCGTCGATGTCGAGAAAGAGGATCTTTCGGTTCATGGCTCAACCTCCTCAGAAGGTGTGCAGCAGCCAGCGGAAACCGCCGGCGGGGATCTTCAGCGCGCCAGCGTCGCCTTCCGCGCCGCTGACCAGGTCAGTGTAGGTCTTGTCATCCCGGAGCCACGCGGTCTGTTCTTCATCGCTGAAGTTGAACAGGGCGAGCAGTTGTTCCCCGCGGTAATAGCGGCCGACGCCCAGTACGTGGTCGTTCCCCGTGTCAAGCAGCCAGGTGTCCGCCTCGGTGTCGAAGACCGTGTGCTCGGCGCGCAGGGCTTCCATCTCCTTGATGGCAGCGAAAACGCGGCCCTCGGGGGTCGTCTTGCGCTTGCGCAGGGCGGCCTTCTTCCAGTCCAGGTTTCCCCTGTGCAGATAGCGGCTGTCCTCCCGGCGCAGGGGATCGTCGTGATAGCCGTAGTCGTTTTCCTGGGCGATCTCATCGCCGCTGTAGAGCACCGGCACCCCGCTGAGGGTGAACATGAAGGCGTGCAGCATCTCGTCCAGGTGGACGGCTTTTTCCATGGCGGCCTTGTCGCCGCTCTCCCTGGCGGCCTCGATGCCGCAGAGGCTGGCCGTTGTGCCGCAGAGGCGGGCATCGCCCAGACGGGGATCGTCGTTGTAAAGCTCGCCCCGGGCCGTGCTTCCAGGCCATTTGCCGGTCAGGAAATCGTTCAGGTATTTCTTGTGCGGGACTTCTTCCCAGCCGAAGCGCCGCAGGAAATCATAGTCCAGGCCCCAGCCGATGTCGTCGTGGCAGCGCAGGTAGTTGAGGAAGGTGTATTCCTTCGGCAGGGCGAATACCTGACCGAGCTGGTGGGCCAGCAGCCGCACGTCCCGGGTCGCGACGGTGTGCCAGATAGAAGCCATGGTCGTGACATTGTAGAGCAGGTGGCACTCCGGCTTTTCCACGGTGCCGAAGTAGGGCACGACCTTACTCGGCTCCATGACGACCTCGCCCAGGAGCAGGGTGCCCGGGCAGACGATCTCGCAGACCATGCGCATCATCCGGACGAGCGTGTGGACCTGCGGCAGGTTCCGGCAGGGCGTGCCCAGGGCTTTCCAGATGTAGGGCACGGCGTCCAGGCGGATGATGTCGACCCCGTGGTTGCAGAGGTTCAGCATGCAGTCGGTCATGTCGTTGAAGACCGTCGGGTTGGCGTAGTTCAGGTCCCACTGGTAGGGATAGAAAGTCGTCATGACGACTTTCTTCGCTTCCTCGCACCAGGTGAAATTCCCCGGCGCCGTGGTGGGGAAGACCTGGGGCACGGTCTGCTCATAGGCGTTGGGGATCTCCCAATTATCATAGAAGAAATAGCGGTCCTGGTACTCTTTCTCTCCCGCTCTCGCCCGCTTTGCCCATTCATGGTCCTCGCTCGTATGGTTCATTACGAAGTCGAGGCACACGGCGATGCCGCGGGTGTGGCAGTCCTCGGCCAGCGCTGCCAGATCCTCCATTATCCCGAGCTCCGGCTGAACCTTGCGGAAATCGCTGACCGCGTACCCGCCGTCGCTGCGGCCTTCGGGGCTTTCCAGCAGGGGCATCAGGTGCAGGTAGTTCACGCCGCAGTCCGAGAGATAATCGAGCTTCTTCCGCACGCCTTTGAGGTTCCCGGCGAAGGCGCTGACATACATCAGCATGCCGACGAGGTCGTGGCCTTTGTACCAGTCCGGGAATTCTTCGCGGGCGCGGTCCATCATCTTGAGGGATTCCGGGCGCTCCTCCCAGCAGCGGTACAGCATGTCCGTGAAATAGTCGTAGGCTTTCAGGTCATTGTGATACAGTTCGCAGTACAGCCACTTCAGCTCGTTCTCGAAGCGGCGGAAGCGGGAAGCGAACTCGAGTTGCCAGTTCTTTTTCATGCTCATCCCTCCTGTACTTCCTGAAGCGTGGGCATTGCGGGAATGGCGCCGGGCCGGCTGGTGGTGATCGACGCCGCCTTGTTGGCGAAGCGGACGAACGCGTTCAGCTGTTCTCCGGTCAGTCCGTCCAGTCCGCCGCGGGCGGCAATGCGGCTGAGGAACGCGCCGAAGAAAGTGTCGCCCGCGCCGTTCGTATCCGCCACTTTGACCGGGCAGCCCGGAACCCTCCCGGTCAGGTCCCCGAAGCGCCACATCGCGCCTTTGGCGCCCAGCGTGACCACAGCGAGGCGCACGCCGATCTCCATCAGCTTTTCCAGCGCGGCTTCCGGCTCATGGACACCGCAGAGCAGCATCGTCTCTTCATCGCTGATCTTCACGATGTCGCACAGCGGCAGGACGGCCCGCATCTGCAGGACTGCTGCGTCCTCGTGCTCCCAGAGGACTGCCCTGTAATTGGGGTCGTAGGTAATCAGCGCACCGGCGTTCTTGGCCGCCTGGACAATGGTGACAACGGCGTCCCGGCAGACCGGATCGGTCAGGCTGACGCTGCCGAAATGCAGGATACCGGTCCCGGCAGCGGCCTGGATGGCTTTATCGGCTTTGATCGCGGTATCGGCTCCCGGTTTCCGGTAGAAGGAAAAGCTGCGCTCGCCTTTTTCGTCCACTGTGACAATGGCAAGCGTCGTATTGGCCTTTTTCGTGACTTGCAGGCCTTCTGTCGATACCCCGTAGCGGACCAGTGTGTCCCGCAGCAGCCGTCCGTAGGCGTCGTCCCCGACGCAGCCGATGAACGCGGCCTCAATCCCAAGCTTGGCTGCCGCCACGGCGACATTGGCCGGAGCGCCGCCGGGATTGGCAGCGAAATGCGGGATGCCGTTCGCATCCACATGCGTTTGGGTCATATCGACCAGGATTTCCCCGATGGAAGTAATCCGCAAGCGCTCACCTCCCAGATCTATGCAGTTGACTCAGTTTTCCTGTCAAAGCCATTATAACATCAGGGGAGAGGAAAAGCAACAGACAGAAACAGATGAAAATTTGATGACTTTTTTCGGATGTGTTTTCTCCGCAAATTGAATCATAAAGCCAAAACAGGTCTTGACACATACCCAAAGAAAGGATAAAATAATAATGATTTTGCCTTTGGCTTAACGGGCAGGGACATGGCCCGGGCGGCTTTAAAACCTATAGAAAGAAGGAGGCTGTCTCGGTATGAAATCGACAGGTGTAGTTCGCCAGCTGGACAATCTTGGCCGCGTGGTGCTCCCCATCGAGCTTCGCCGAACCATGGACATTTCCGTCAAGGACCCGCTGGAGGTCTTTGTGGACGGAGACGACATCATTCTGCGCAAATATCAGCCCGGATGCATCTTCTGCGGCTCAGCGGACAAACTTGTCATCTTCCATGACAAGGCCCTGTGCCCGGACTGTATCGAAGAGATCCGGAAACTGGCATGAGTGCTTCGGCCCGCTCCGGCGGGCTTTTTCTTGTCAAAGAAAAGAAGCCTTGACAAGGCCTGTGGGCTTCATTACAATGCTGATGCCAACGAAATCCAAGGCAAACGGATGTGATGCGTGTGACCCTTGAGGAGCAGCGCGGATGTATGGAGACCCTCCAGCTCGCCGGCCAGCTGATCGTGGAGAGCGGCGGCGAGATCTTCCGCGTGGAGGAGACCATTACGCGCATGGGGACCGCCTTCGGCCTGCAGGACGTGCAGGCTTTTGCGGTGCCCAGCGGGATGTTCATCAGCTACCGGCTCAGCGACGGCAATGTCGAGACTGCCGTGAAGCGCCTGCGCAGCGGTTCCACGGACCTGAGCCGGGTGGACGCGGTGAACGGGGTATCCCGCCGGGTGGAGGCCGGAGAACTGACCCAGCGCCAGGCGCAGGCGGTGCTTGAGGAGATCCGCGGCGCGTGGCCGGGGCTCCGCTTCCCGACGGGGATCGCTGCGGCCGGGCTCTGCGCGGCGGGGTTTTCGCTGCTCTTCGGCGGCGGGTGGATGGAGTTCCTGATCGCCGGGGCCGTTGCGGCCCTCTGGCAGATGTGGAGTGCCCTGCTTTCCGGCACCCGTGTTAACGGCATGGTGCTGACGATCCTCGGCGGCATGGTGTCGGCATTGTTGCCGACGGCAGTGAAGTTTGCACTGCCCGCCCTCGGGACCGAGGCCGTGATTGCCGGCGCGCTGATGCCCTTGCTCCCGGGCCTAACCATGACCAACGCCGTGCAGGATACCGTCCGCGGGGATGTGATGGCGGGCCTGAGCCATGGCCTCCAGGCATTGTTCACGGCCTGCGCGGCGGCGGGCGGCGCGCTGCTTTCGGCCGCGCTGTTCCGCGTGCTGACGGGAGGTGGGCTGTAATGGCGCTGGAGCTTTTGCTGACGGCACTGGGAGCCTTCCTGGGCACGCTGGGTTTTGCGGTGCTGGTCCGGGCGCCGAAACGCGCCTGGATCCCCGCATCCCTGATCGGCATGGGCGCTTACGGGGTTTTCTGGATCCTGACGACGATTGGGCTCAGCGAGGCGGCTTCGATTTTCTGCGGCTCGCTGTGCGGCTCGCTGGCGGCGCTGGTCTGCGCCCGCCACATGAAAATGATCGGCACGGTCTTCCTGATGCTGTCCATCGTGTCCTTCGTGCCGGGTCTGGGCCTTTACCGGTGCATGCATCATTTGGGCGACGGCGCGACGATCCAGGGCGCCAACGAGGGCGTCCGGGCAATGATCACGATTGCGATGATCGTCTTCGGCCAGGGCGCGGGGAACTTTCTGTATCGCAGTTTGCTCAAGAGATAGTTTCTTCACGGTTGAGATCCGGCGCATGGGCAAACAGCGTACAGCCCGTGGCCCGGAAATAATCGATCCGTTCCAGGATATCCCGGGGCTTGACCTCAAAATGATCAGCCAGGCAGGCGACGCAAAGGAAAGACGTCGCCCCCCGGCTGATCAGTTTTTTTGTGACGGCGATTTCGTCCCGCGAGAGGGGACGGCCGCAGGCGGCGCAGCGATCGGCGGTCATTCGCGCACCAGCTTCGCCAGCAGGACACGGCAGGCGTGGCTTTCCAGCTGCTGGTGGAAATAATCGCGGTGCACGCCCAGATCCTCGCCGGTGATGGCGTCGGTGAGGTGCAGGCCGAAGCCGCTGCCATAGGGGAGGCCCGCGTCCGCGAAAATGAAGGGGATCTCGCCGGACTTCGGCGCGAAGTTAAAGTATCCGACGGCGAATTCATGATCGCTCATATGCTTGAAGAGTGTCAGGCCAGAATCAGGGTATTCGTGCCAATAGCTGCCGGTTTCCGGGTCATACTCGGTGTTGAGCACGCGGCCTTTGTAAACGGGCTGAGGCACCCGGCCTTCGGTATCCTGGCTGATACGCAGGAGCCCCGGGTTCAGCACCAGTTCCCGGGCAAAGGGCTTCATGTTCCGCACGTCGCCGCCGAGCATCAGCGGGGCGCCGAGCATGCACCACAGGGCGAACTGGGTCTGGTAGTCAGCGTCAGTGCAGGCCTCGCCGAGGGCGACGTTGCCCTTGCCGTACATGCCCACGGTGAGCATGTCGATGTCGTTGTAGCAGTTCGGCCCGCTCATGCAGAAGTTGTCCAGCTGGCTGCGGGCAATGCCGGAGAACGACTTGAAGTTGTCCTGGATGTCGCCGGTGGAGCGGTACATGTGTACGCCGATGGATTTCATCCATTTCCAGGGCTCGCCGGAACCCCAGTTGCAGGCGGCGAAGAGGATATCCCGGCCCGTGGCCTTCAGCGCCATGGACATGGTGGCGTAGCGGGTTTTTCCGTCGGCGCTGGCGGGGAAGTTACAGAAGTCGTATTTCAGATAGTCCACACCCCAGTCGGCGAAGGTCTGGGCGTCCACATACTCATGGTCGAACGACGACGGGTATCCCGCGCAGGTCTGCACGCCGGCGCACGAATACATGCCGAATTTGAAGCCGAGGCTGTGGACATAGTCGGCCAGATTCTTCATGCCGTGCGGGAACTTGGCGGGATCGGGCACCAGGCGGCCCTGTGCATCCCGCTCGCGCAGGCTCCAGCAGTCGTCGATGACAATGTACTGATAGCCTGCGTTGAGATAACCCAGTTCCTTCATGGTCTGGGCGGTTTCGCGGATCAGGCTGTCGGAGATATTCGAACCGAAGGTATTCCAGCTGTTCCAGCCCATGGGCGATGTAGACAGGATCATTGTATTTTCTCCTCTCAGGCGCCTGCGGCGCTCTTCTTTTTGCGTCCGCGGGTGTTGGGGTTCATAAAGCCCACGGCGCAGGCCAGGTCAAAGGCGAAGGTGGAAACCAACTGCAGGATGAAGAAGGTCCGCATGCCGGTCGTGTAATCCGACTCTTTGATGAAACCGATATACTTATTTTCGGTTTCTTCTTCGCCTTCTTCACTGCTGTTCGAGCCGGTGAGCCAGGAGATCAGCCAGATCTCGCCGTCCGAATCAATGACAAAACAGATGCTGTCTTTGGTCGTAAATCCGGTGGAGGTCGTCTTGACGGGGTAGATGGCGCTCTTCAGGGATACCGGGGTTTCGTTTTCATCCAGATAGTACAGGGAAGAGGAGCCCTCTTTGCTGAAAATCAGGTATACCGGTTTGTCGGAAGGGACCTCCGATTCGTCGGAAGCCTTGACTTCCAGCAGCTCACAGGTGAGCGTCTGCGTGACGTTGCCTTCGGAGTCCAAGTGATACAGGGGCAGCTGGGGGAGGGTTTCATCGACGGGATGGCTGTCACGGTAGGCCGTTGTCTGCTGATGGAAGGTGGTCGAGTGCTGGTTCCAGCCGACCATATAGATGACCACGAAGAACAATCCAAAGACCAGCATTCCCAAGGCGAGCCAGTTCTTTTTGAAGGGTCCCTTCAGGGCATAAAGCAACAGCGCACCGCCGATGAGGATCTCCGCGGGGTTGGCGATGCCGCGGCTGAGGGGAGTGAAGCCGCTGCCGCCGGCGACAAACATGCGCATGAGGAACAGCAGGGTTTCCGTTGCCAGGAAGATTGCCGCACAGGAGACCGCGTGGAGCTTGTTGCCCTCATCGCGCTTACGGATGGAGAGGTACAGAAGCACATTGAAGACACCGATGATCAGGATGCTGAAGGTGGCATTGGACAGCTGTCCCCAGAGCCAGGCTGACGCGATGTACAGGAGGACGCTCAGGCACAGCAGGCCGCCGACGATCATCGGCTTCTTTGTGCCCAGCCGCGAAACCGTGGGGATGTCCATGGCGGCGTCGGGTTCCCGCTGGCGGATGAGCTTGGCGAGGCGCGCGGATTCCTTGCGGACTTCCGCGCCGGGGAGGGCGTTGGGATGTTCGGCCAGCAGGCGCAGTTCTTCCTTGCGGACACTGTGCGCGACGTCCTCCGCGCCGGGATGGGAAGCCAGGGCGTTCTCCGTCTTTTGCAGCATCCGGACACAGGCTTCCCGGCGCTTTTCGGTGAGGAGCTGCATTCGCTGGCGGTCCTGGGGCACGCTGGAGACGTAATGCTCCGCGGTGTAATCGACGCTCCGCAGCCAGCGGTCGGCGAGGTCCGTGACGCGCTTGGCCATGGACGCCGGGAGCACGGCGGTTTCGTCCCCCTCCGGGAGGGCGGCGAGGGTTTCCGCAAAGCTGTCGGCGAGCTCGCCGCTGGCGGAGGTGATGTCCTGCACGGAGAGCTCTGTCGCATCATAGCACTGCAGGAAGAAAGCGGCTTCCCGATTTTGCGGGTCCTGCTGAAGGGCTTCCTTGTATTGTTTCCGGGCCTCGTAGGTATTCCCGTCGGCTTCCGCCGCGCGGGCCAGCTCCAGGGCCGTGGGGTATTTGCCTGGCATGATACAGCCTCCCTGTCTGATTCAGTCTGGTTTGGCGAATATTCCAATTCATTCGCCCTGTATTTGGGATTTCCTGCCGGAAGGGGTGAAACGTCGGTGCGTTCTTTTCACTCGAGGCTGTTCGCGGCCCAGACCGTGGCCCAGGCGACGGCGGTTTCGCCGTAGTGCGCCAGCGGGAGGATCCCGATGTTGCCGATCACGGTCGCGGCGTTCTGCACCATGGCTTCAATGCCGGACGGTGTATCGCCGTCGGAGAATAGCATGTGGGTGAGCACAACACGCACGGTGCCGGCGTGGGCTTTGATGGTTTCGAGATGGGCCGCGGCCTGGTCGCGCATCTCCTCGCTGAGTTCGGCGATCTCCGCGAGGGAGGGCCCGATCACGAGATCCAGCGCACTGCAGAGCGACGCGTCTGCCGCTCTGGCCAGGGTGTCGGCGCCTGTGCCTTCGATCAGCTTTTTGCGGAGGATATCCGCCACATCGGTGAGGGGAGCATCGCCGTCCGTGCCCCACGGCAGGATGCCGGCCAGCGTCATCAGGGAGTACAGCAGGTCTCTTAGCTCATCCGGCGCGGAGCGCTTCGGGTCATCCGATCCGGCGTCTTCCACTGTGGCCCGCACGAAGGCACGGAGCTTTTCTTCCATGGTAGCGGTATCCGGGTCTGTCACATAAAAAGCAAAATACGATCCGATCAGCCCGGACAGGCTGCTGTTCTCCATATAGGCAGCCAGTTTTCTGAAGAGAGTCTGGCCGAGGGGTGTGTCTTCATTGGCCAAAAGCCAGGAGACCAGCGCGATATAGCAGTCATCAAGGGTGACCGTTGCGGGATCCATGGGTTCTCCGGTCAGCCAGGTGATCAGTTCCGTCAGGACCAGCGCGGTTTTTTCGGATTCGGTTGCATCGGATGAGATCGTGCCACTGGCTTCAAGACACTCGATGGCGTAGGTCAGGAAGCAGAGAAGGGCGGGGCGAATCAGTTCCGACGCTTGCACATGGAACCGGGTGGAAAGAAGCTGTGTGCATCCGTACACGCCGCCGAGCGCAACCAGGGTCTCCTCCATGCCGTCCTGGCTGTAGGCCGCGCGGTCCGCCGCGAGTCCGGCCAGGGTGTCCGCCATGCGCTGTACCAGCGCTTCTGCGTTGTCGGACTGATCGGTAGAAGGAATGTCCACAAAAGACAGACCGGCCAGGTCAAAGGTCTTGGCGCTGTATCCGCGCCAGTCCCCGTTACGGAGGAGATCCGCGTACAGTTCCGGGTTGAGTGTTTGCAGGATATGAACCATGGCGTCCCCGTACAGGGCATCGCCGGGATTCATGGAAATCGTCGTTCCATAGCGGGTCAGGCCAAAGGCCTCCGGCGGGAGGGCGGCGATGAGGTCATAGGGCAGGATGAAATTGTGGATCCCGCTGTAAAGATTGCTGTCGGGCAGGATGGTGCCGCTTCCGGAATAAACCCAGGGTTCGCCAGGCGTGTCATCAGCATAAAGTCCGTCCCTCGCGCCGCTGACGCTGAGGACCTCCTGTGCGGAGGCGCTTGGCGCGACACAGTTTGGCGCGGCGAAAGTGTAGGCATAGATGTCCTCCGGCTCGATCCGGATGCCGTCCAGGTAAGCGGCACCGCCGCCGGCCAGGAAACCGGCGATCAGGTTGGACGTCGCGCCGGCGCGGCTGTGGCCGGCGAGCCAGATCTTCACATCCCCGGTGATTTCATAGCGCCCCACGTACTGCCGGAGGAAGCGCAGCGCCTCGTCCCGGGCCAGCCGGAAACCTTCGTGGAGGTCGCCTTCCCCCATGCGGAAGTTGCCGCCCCATTCCTGCCCGTACCCGCCGCTGCAAGGGATCACGGCCAGCAGGGTACAGGACTTTCCGTCCACGGAGATTTCCCGGCGTCCGATGGCTACGGCGAAGGAATCCGTCAGGCGGTACCGGGTGTAGTAGGTGTTTGTTTCCAGGTCGGCAAAGCCCATGTCCCGCAGCATGGCGGTCAGGTTGTCGGGGTCGTCCGCGGGATCGGTGTTTCCGTTCCCGAACCGGCAGATGGAAGCCAGGGCAACTTTCGCGGAGAGCTCCGCCAACGGCGAGCAGACATCAGAGGCGGAACGCGAAAACCATTCGTCCTGCCAGGTAAAGGAATCAGAGTATTGGTAGTGTGTGGAATGGCTGGAGGTGAACTGATAACTACAGGAAATTGCCGATTCTTCCGCGGCTCCGAGGGAGACCGTTACCGTCATGACAGTCAGAATGAATCCCAGGATTCTGCGAAGTACTTTTTTCATGAATGTTATCTCCCATGTCATTCAAAATGAATACAAATCGGGCTCTAAACAATTCAGCCCCGCACTGTTATGGGCAATGCGGGGCTGAATTCAAAGCCTTCTCACAGAGAATAGACATACTGGACCATTTCGAAACATTCTTCTGCGTGCCGGTCTAAGCGGCGTTCGCCGTCGACCCGGAAACCATAGCCTTCGTAGAAGAAGCGCTTGCGGTAGTTGTTGCGCAGGAGCCAGGCGCGGACGGCGGAGCAGCCCATGGCCCGCAGCTGGTCGATCACCCGGTCCAGCAGCATGTGGTGGCCCTCTGTGTCGTCGGGGCGAATGGTCCGGGCTTCGAAGATGCAACCCATGCCCTCAGCATCACGCCCGAAGACGATGTAGGCTTCCGGCTTGTCATCGGTCAGGAGGACATCGATCGAGGTGTCCTTGCGTTCCATCCATTCCGCGAACTCTGCGGCATAGTTTTCGGTGCAGATGCAGTTCAGGGTCTCTGCCCGGGCGAGTCCGTTGTAACAGGCCCGCATATACTGTGCCTTCAGTGCCGCCAGGGCGGGCAGGTCCTCCCGGGCGGCGGCGCGAATCACACGGCCTTCCATGGCTCACACCAACCGGATGCCGGATTCGGTCTGCTCGCGCGTGTACCGGTCCATCAGGCGATGAATGCGATGGTAGGGGTTCAGCAGGTTGCTCAGGGAACGGTTGTGGTTCAGGGTCGCGATGATATAGGCGATATATTTGCTCATGTCCGCCTCGATGAACCATGGCGCATCCTTCAGTTCCGGGCGGCGGTAGGTCAGGTTGGTGGAGATCACGCGGTCGATGACACCCTCGGCGTATGCCTTGTCATAGGCTTCAATGCCGTTGGTGAACAGGGCGAAGGTCGCGGCTGCGAAGATCCGGTTGGCCTTGCGCTTCTTCAGCTCCCGGGCAAGATCGATGACGGATTCACCGGAAGCAATGATATCGTCCGCCACGAAGACGTCCTTGCCCTCGACGCTGTTGCCGAGGTATTCGTGGGCCACGATGGGGTTTCGGCCGTTGATGATCTGTGTATAGTCGCGGCGCTTGTAGAACAGGCCCATTTCCAGGCCCAGGACCGAAGCGTAGAAGATGTTGCGATCCAGTGCGCCTTCGTCCGGGGAGACAATCATCAGGTGGTCCTTGTCTATGCGAAGCGTCTTGTCCTTGCGCAGCAGGGCCTTGAGGATCTGGTAGGAGGGCATCACAGACTCGAAGCCGGACTCCGGGATGGCGTTGACTACGCGCGGGTCGTGGGCGTCGAAGGTGACGATGTTGTCCACGCCCATGCGGGTGAGGTCCTGGAGCATCATGGCGCAGTCGAGGCTTTCGCGGGAAGAACGGCGGTGCTGCCGGCCCTCGTAGAGCATTGGCATGATGACGTTGACCCGCTTGGCTTTGCCGCCGGTGGCCGCGATGATGCGCTTCAGGTCCATGAAGTGTTCGTCGGGACCCATGGGGACGTCCTGGCCGTACATCTTATAGGTACAGTTGTACGCGCCTACATCGCAGAGGATGTAAATGTCATACCCTCGGACGGAATCCTTGATCATGCCCTTGCCCTCACCGTTGCCGAAACGGGGGCAGGTGATGGGCACCAGGAAGTCCTGCCGCTGGATGCCGGGGGTGGTGTGCATGTCGCCCTCTTCGGTGGCAGCTTCGGTGCGGTCACGCCATTTGGTCAGCCAGCGGTTGACCTTGTCGCCCATCTCCTCGGTGCCCGCCATGCTGATCAGTCCCAGCGGGCCAATAGGATCGGTAAGGAAGGAATCGCTGTTCCAGGTGTTCGTAAAATCCGACATCAGCTCAACCTCGCTCCGCTCAGGATGGAATTACCCGCTTCATTATAACCGATTTGGGCGGGAAAAAGAAGAGGGGAAGAACAGAAATTTGTGAAAAGGGCATACAGATCTTCTGTTCAGGATCATGGCACCGCGGTGAATGTTGTCACTTCGGGGATTCTGCAGGCGGCAAATAGAGGTATGTTCGTCAGCGACGCTTCACTGCGGTAATCGGACATGGAAACCCGGACAGGGCTGGAATCCGGATGCAGTCTGAAAAACTGTTTCAGGGATTTGGATTGAAGGTTCTCTTCTGCTTTTACCTCAATCGGGACCAGCACATTGTCAACCTGGATCAAGAAGTCCAGTTCGAGCTTTGACGTGTCATCGTGATAGAAGAAGACATCGCCGGGAAAGGAACAGAGCAGTTGCTCCAGTACATACTGTTCGGTCAAAGTGCCTTTATATTCTTCAAATACATTCTGCTTCAGCAGGATCTCCGAGATTGGAGCGTCGACTTGTGCGCCGATCAATCCGTGATCCACGGTAAAAAGCTTGAATGCGGAAAAATCCTCATAATACTTGAGAGGGATACCGGCTTTCCGGACACGTGGGATTTTGTAGACAATCCCGGCGTCGATCAGCCATTGAATGGCCAATTCAAAATCCTTTGCCCTGGCCCCCTTCTGAATATCACCATAAACAAATTTGCGATTATTCTTTGCAAGTTGCTGGGGGATCGAATTCCAAACCTGATGAATTCGCCCCAGGATCTGTGCGTCAGCATGCTTGGAAATATCCAATGCGTAATCGGCTAAAATCTGTTTCTGAATCCGCCGCAGGTCTTCATAGGGCCGGTGATTGATATAGTCACGGACGACTTCCGGCATCCCGCCGACAAAATAGTATTCACGCAATGTTTCCTGAAAGGCATCCCGCAAACCGGACAAGTCGCTGAGTTTATCCGATATCAAACGGGCATAAGCGGGTTCCCCCATTTTTGCCCGTACGAACTCGGCAAAGGAAAACGGATACAGTGTGAGCTCATCGACTTTTCCGACGGGATAGGATACGCCCTGATGAATGGCGAGCCCCAACAGGGAACCGGCGACAATCACATGATACTGCGGAGCGTCTTCGCAGAAATACTTCAGTGAAGCCAGCGCTTTCGGAACAGCCCCGACTTCATCAATAAAAATGAGGGTTTCCCCGGGAACAATGCGCTGTCCGCTGAGGACTTCCATATCGGCGATGATCCGGTCTGTGCGAAATCCATGGTCAAAGATTGCTGCAATCCGCTCATCTTTGTCGCAGTTCAGGACGACACAGTTTTTGTATTCGTTCTTTCCAAATTCATTGATGAGATATGTTTTTCCGACCTGCCTTGCACCTCGGAGGACCAGTGGCTTCCGGTTGGGGCTCTCTTTCCAATTTAGCAATTGTTGATATAAGTCTCTGATCATTTGGCTCACCTACTTTTATGTTTTCTCAAACCTATCATACACCCATGAAAACCACACGTCAACATTTTTCGGAACGACTTTTTTGAATTTGGAACATTTTTCGGAACGACTTTTTTGGAAATATCACATTTTTCGGAAGGACTTTTGTTTTCTCTAATGCTTCAGGAACACTTGCCGTAAAGGGCGCTGTGTGCTATAATCCCGACAAACGACCGAGAAAGGAGCTTTTGATGGTTGTGTTTAAAAGAAGCCTGATTGCTTTGCTCTTGACGCTTGCGGTACTCTCAACAGCCTGGAGTGCCTGCCTGGCGGAGATTCTTCCGCCCCAGGGGGAGGGACAGGTTGGCCTGCAAGCCGTGGTACTCTGTGAAACCCTGGCGCTGCGTCAGGAACGAAACGCTTCTTCCAAATCTGTCAAGACCTTGCGCTACGGGGATAAGATCATCGTGACGAACCAATCGGACGGCTGGGCGGAATGCTTCCTCTCGGATTCAATCGAGGAGGAGCGCGCAGGTTTTGTCAGCACGGAGTATCTCGCCATCGATCCGGCATGGTATGTAACGGACGAGGCCACGCCCGTGTACGCGTGGAACGAAACGACGGCGCCTAAAGTAGCATTGCTGAAAAAAGGCGTTACCCTGCCCATTCTCTGGGACGAGGGCGACTGGCTGATTGTCAGCCTGCGCGGCGCGACCGGCTGGATTTACAAAACCGATGCGGATCGTCTTTCGGCTGAGACCAACGAGATGCTCCAGGCAGTGGCGAATTTGAAGAAAGTGCAGCTGGTGACGTCCAAGGGGACCTACACCCTGACGGAACGGGCAAGCTTGGGGTGGATCGAGGATAACTTTACGATCTCGCATAAAATGGAGGACGTAAACAGTTCCTTTGAGGCGAAGCTGACGCTGACCACAGCGGACGGAAAAACAATCAAGCTGGAGGTCACGACGGACGGCAATCCGTACTTCCGTACGGAGGACGGGAGCTGCTTCGCATTCGGTGGCAGCACCGAACCCGACAGCGCAGCCAAGACCGTTGAGGCATTCTGGAATCTTTTCGGGCTCTCCACAAAAGATTTTGAATGACAGAAAACCGCTAAACGTTTGAGTATGAAGCTCCGTATGGGACTTGATAAGTTTCAGATGGGGCTTTTCTTATCTGTGCTTTTCTCTTCCGGCACCTACAACATATGGTATAGATACGCCTGAACAAGAGGACATAAACAACAAAACAAATCATTATATAAAGCCATTCTACAAAGTTAACTGCAAAAGAAGACAAAAGTGAAAGACAAAAACTACAGGAAAACAGAAAAGCGGATAAACACACTCGGAAAAGCGGTCACAAATACATCTGATCAAATCATATAAAAACTTGATTTCTGAAACATGAAAAGTCAAAAATCGCGAAAAAAATCTTCAAAATGACCTGTTTACCCCCTTGCAATAGAAAAATGTTCGTGTATAATAGACCTGTTGTCTGTTAGGGATGAACCTGTAAGTTGCCGTCCGGCCAGACGGGTAATTACGGGGGACCAGCCCGACAATCGGGCGACGGACTCGAAGCGCCGCGAAGCCTGCACCTGCAGTGGGACTCACGGCAGCACACGAGAACGAAAAACAAGGAGGAACATCAATGGCCAACCAGAAGATCCGCATCAAGCTCAAGTCGTATGAGCACACCCTCGTCGACCAGTCCGCGGTCCGCATCGTCGAAACGGCCAAGCGGACGGGCGCTAAGGTCTCCGGCCCGATCCCGCTGCCCACTGAGCGTGAGATCGTGACCATCCTGCGCGCTCCCCACAAGTACAAGGACAGTCGCGAGCAGTTCGAGCGCCGTACCCACAAGCGGCTCATCGACATTGTCAACCCCAACCCCAAGACGGTGGACGCCATGATGAAGCTCGAACTTCCTGCTGGTGTCGATATCGAAATGAAGCTGTAAGAAGCAGGAGGAACGAAAGATGAAGAAAGCGATCGTGGGTAAGAAGATCGGCATGACGCAGGTCTTTACCAAGGACGGCCGCCTCGTTCCGGTCACTGTGATCGAAGCCGGCCCCTGCACCGTGATGCAGAACAAGACCGTCGAGACCGACGGCTACTGCGCGGTAAAGGTTGCCTTCGGCGAGATGACCGAGAAGCGCGCCGAGAAGCTCCTCAACAAGCCCCAGCTGGGCGAGTTCAAGAAGGTCGGCCAGCCCGCCAAGCGCGTGGTGCGCGAGCTCCGCTTTGACGACTGCTCCGGCTACAACGTGGGCGACGAGATCAAGGTTGACCAGTTCGTCGAGGGCGACCGGATCGACATCACCGGCACCTCCAAGGGCAAGGGCACCCAGGGCCCCATCGCCCGCTGGAACCAGCACACCGGTCCCATGGAGCACGGCTCCAAGTATCACCGGGGCGTCGGCTCCATGAGCGCGAACTCCGACCCGAGCCGCGTGTTCAAGAACAAGCACATGGCGGGCCATGGCGGCGTCGAGCGCGTCACCATCCTCAACCTGGAAGTCGTCAGCGTTGACGCAGAGCGGAACCTGCTGCTGGTCAAGGGCGCTGTGCCCGGCCCCAACGGCACCCTGCTGGTCGTGCGCGACAGCGTCAAGGCCTGAGTGCAAGGAGGATCAGAAAAATGCCTAAGACTGCTCTTTATAATATGGAAGGCAAGGCCATCGGCGAGGTGGAACTGAGCGAGGAGCTGTTCGCTGCTCCGATCAATGTCCCCGCCATGCACCTGGTCGTCCGCAGCTTCCTGGCCGCACAGCGCCGGGGCACCCAGGCTGCCAAGACCCGCGGCGAGGTCCGCGGAGGCGGCCGTAAGATCTACCGCCAAAAGGGCACCGGCAACGCCCGGCACCATGGCAACCGTGCACCCCAGTTCGCCCACGGCGGCGTGGTGTTCGCTCCCAAGCCCCGCGATTATGTGATCGCGGTGCCGAAGAAGGTCCGCAAGCTGGCTTTCAAGTCTGCCCTGACTTCCCGCCTGAACGACGGTGACATCATCGTGGTGGACGAGCTGAGCCTGAACGAGGGCAAGACCAAGCTGATGGCCGGCGTCCTCAAGGCCCTGAACGCTGAGAAGAAGGCCCTGGTGGTCCTCCCCGAGCGCGACGAGAACGTGGTCCGCGCCACCGGCAACCTGGCCGAGGCCAAGACCATCTACGTCAACACCCTCAATGTGTACGAGATCCTGAACGCCGGCAAGCTGGTCATCACCAAGGCCGCGCTCCAGGCTGTGGAGGAGGTTTACGCAGAATGAAAGACCCGCATGACATCATCGTGCGCCCCGTCCTCACCGAGAAGGCGTATGACGGCATCGCCGATAAGCGCTACATCTTCGAGGTCCCGGTGACCGCCACCAAGACCGAGATCAAGATGGCCGTCGAAAAGGTCTTCGCCGACGACGGCGTCAAGGTTGACAAGGTCAACACCGTCCGCACCCTGGGCAAGATCAAGCGCCAGGGTCTCCACTCCGGCCGCACGCCGGAAGTCAAGAAAGCCTATGTGACGCTGAAGAAGGACTCCAAGCCGATCAAGTTCTTCGAGGGCATGGCGCAGTAAGCAGGGAGGAGAAGAAACATGGCCATCAGAAATTACAAGCCGACTTCGCCCGCTCGGCGCTTCATGTCGGTGCTGACCTTTGAGGAAGTCACCAAGAAGACTCCCGAGAAGAGCCTGACCGAGTACCTGAAGAAGAACGCCGGCCGCAACAAGCAGGGCAAGATCACCGTCCGTCACCAGGGCGGCGGCAACAAGCGCAAGTACCGTCTGGTCGACTTCAAGCGCGACAAGCTGGAAGTCCCGGCGAAGGTCGTCGGCATCGAGTACGACCCCAACCGTTCCGCCTTCATCGCCCTGCTCCAGTATGTGGACGGTGAGAAGCGCTACATCCTGGCTCCCCTGGGGCTGAACGTGGGCGACACCGTGGTCTCCTCCGAGAACGCGGACATCAAGCCCGGCAACGCGCTGCCCCTGAACAACATCCCCGTGGGCACGCTGATCCACAACCTTGAGATCAAGCCCGGCCGCGGCGGCCAGATGGTCCGTTCCGCCGGTCTGAGCGCCCAGCTCATGGCCAAGGAAAACGGCTACGCCACCGTTCGTCTCCCCTCCGGTGAGATGCGGAAGTTCCCGCTGAACGCCAAGGCCACCATCGGCACCGTTGGCAACACCGATCACGAGAATGTCCGCCTCGGCAAGGCCGGCCGTGTCCGCCACATGGGCATCCGTCCCACCGTCCGCGGCGTCGTGATGAACCCCAACGATCACCCGCACGGCGGCGGCGAGGGCAAGAGCCCCGTCGGTATGCCTGCTCCTGTGACTCCCTGGGGCAAGCCCGCGCTGGGTTACAAGACCAGGAAGCACAAGAAGTATTCCAATAAGTTGATCATCAAGCGGGCCGGCAACAAGTAAGCCGGACATTGGAAGGAGGCAACTGACGAATGAGCCGTTCCATCAAGAAAGGCCCCTATGTACAGGAAGCGCTGTACAAGCGCGTTCAGGAAATGAATGCTTCCGGCAAGAAGGCCGTGCTGAAGACCTGGTCCAGGTCCTCCACCATCTTCCCGGATTTCGTGGGACATACCATCGCCGTGCATGACGGCCGCAAGCATGTTCCGGTCTATGTGACCGAGGACATGGTGGGCCACAAGCTGGGCGAGTTTGCCCCGACCCGCACCTTCCGCGGCCACAGCGGCGACAAGGGCGGCAAGTAAGCGAGAGGAGAGACGCAATATGGCAACCCGTTCCAAGGAAAAGACGGCTGCCCGCCGGGAAAACGCTGACAAGCGCCCGCAGGCTCATGCCAAGTATATCCGCATTTCTCCCCGCAAGGTGAAGATCGTCATTGATCTGATCCGCGGCAAGGACGCGGAAGAAGCCCAGGCCATCCTGAAGTTCACTCCCAAGGCTGCGGCTCCCGTGGTGCTGAAGGTGCTCAACAGCGCCATCGCCAACGCGGAGAACAACCTCGAGATGAACCGCAAGGACCTCTATGTCGCCGAAGTGTACGCCAACCCCGGCCCCACACTCAAGCGTTACATCGCCCGCTCCCGCGGCAGCGCTTCCCACATTCTTAAGCGCACCAGCCACATCAGCGTGGTGCTGGACCAGAAGGGCTAAGGAGGTTTCGATATGGGTCAGAAAGTAAATCCCCACGGCGCTCGCGTTGGCGTGATCTACGACTGGAGCACCCGCTGGTACGCCGGGAAGAAGGATTTTGCCAACAATATCGTCGAGGACTACAAGCTGCGCAACATGCTCAAGGAGAAGTACTATGCCACCGGCATCAGCCACATCGACATTGAGCGTACCGCGGCGGTCGTGACGGTGAACATCTTCACCTCCAAGCCCGGCATGATCATCGGTCAGAAGGGCGCCGCCATTGAGCAGCTGAAGAAGGACGTTCAGACCTTCCTCGGCAAGAACTGCCACATCAACGTCCTGGAGATCCGGACGCCCGACGCCGACGCGCAGCTGGTGGCCGAGAACATCGCGCAGCAGCTCGAGAAGCGCATCAGCTTCCGCCGCGCCATGAAGAAGAGCATCCAGAGCGCCATGAAGAACAACAGCGTCAAGGGCATCAAGTGCGCGGTCTCCGGCCGTATCGGCGGCGCGGACATCGCCCGCAGCGAGTCCTATCATGAGGGCTCCATCCCGCTGCAGACCCTGCGCGCCAACATCGACTACGGTTTTGCCGAAGCGAAGACCACCTACGGCCGCCTGGGCGTGAAGGTCTGGATCTACAAGGGCCAGGTCCTCCCCAAGGCCAAGAAGGCCCCCGCTGCGAAGGAGGTTAAGTAACCTATGCTGATGCCCAAGAGAGTCAAGCGCCGCAAGGTATTCCGCGGCCGCATGAAAGGCGCGGCCCATCGCGGCAATTTCCTGGCTTACGGCGACTACGGCCTGCAGGCCACCGAGCCCTGCTGGGTCACCAGCCAGCAGATCGAGGCTGCCCGTATCGCCCTGACCCGCTACACCAAGCGCGGCGGCCAGGTCTGGATCAAGATTTTCCCCGATAAGCCCGTAACCGAAAAGCCGGCCGAGACCCGCATGGGTTCCGGCAAGGGCTCTCCGGAGTACTGGGTCGCTGTGGTGAAGCCCGGCCGCGTCCTGTTCGAGATCAAGGGCGTTCCGGAGGAGACCGCAAAAGAAGCGCTCCGCCTTGCTTCCCATAAGCTGCCCCTGAAGACCAAGATCATTACGCGCCCGATCGAGGCGACGACTGAAGCGGGTGGTGAGCAGCAATGAAGGCAAAAGAGTTCGTGGATATGACCCCTGAACAGCTGAACGACAAGGTTGCCGAACTGAAGACCGAGCTGTTCAACCTTCGCTTCCAGCTGGCCACGGGTCAGCTGTCCAACCCGAAGCAGATTACCGCCGTGAAGCGGGACATTGCCCGGGCCAAGACCGTCCTTCGCCAGAAGGCACAGGCGTAACGACACTGAAAGGAGGCAGCCGCTTCAATGGAAGAAAGAGGACTTCGCAAAACCAGGATCGGTGTCGTGGTCAGCGACAAAATGGACAAGACCTGTGTCATCCAGATCAAGACCCGTGTCCGTCATCCCCTGTATGGCAAGATCATGAACCGCACCAGCAAGCTGAAGGTGCACGACGAAAATAACGAGTGCGGCATCGGCGACACCATCCGCGTGATGGAGACCCGGCCGATCAGCAAGGACAAGCGCTGGCGCCTGGTTGAGATCATCGAGAAGGCCAAGTGAGCCCGCATTGTAAGGAGGAAGACATACCATGATTCAGCCGCAAACGCGACTCACGGTCGCCGACAACTCCGGCGCAAAGGAAATCATGTGCATCCGGGTGCTGGGCGGATCCTTCCGCCGTGACGGCACCGTGGGCGACATCATCGTGGCCAGCGTGAAGAGCGCCAACCCCGGCGGCCAGGTGAAGAAGGGCGACGTGGTCAAGGCCGTGATCGTCCGCGTCCGCAAGAACAACCGCCGCCCGGACGGCAGCTACATCAAGTTTGACGACAACGCCGCCGTCATCATCAACGACCAGATGCTCCCCAAGGGAACCCGTATCTTTGGACCCGTGTCCCGCGAGCTGCGTGAGAAGAACTTCATGAAGATCGTCTCTCTGGCTCCCGAAGTGCTGTGAGGAGGATAAAGCAATGCACGTGAAAACAAACGATACCGTCATTGTCATCTCCGGCAAGGACAAGGGCAAGAAGGGCAAGATCATCGCTTCCTTCCCCAAGGTGGGACGGGTGAGCGTTGAAGGCGTCAACCAGGCCACGAAGCACCAGAAGGCCCGCACCCAGATGCAGGCCGGCGGCATCGTGCAGAAGATCATGCCGATCGACGCGAGCAATGTCATGCTGGTCTGCCCCAAGTGCGGCAAGGCCACCCGCGTCAGCCGCAAGGTGAACGTCACCGAAGAAAACGGCAAGAAGGTCCGCGAGATGATCCGCGTCTGCAAGAAGTGCGGAGCGGAAATTGACTGAGAAGGAGGAAAAGCCCGATGGCTACCCGCATCAAGGAAAAGTACCTGGCCGAGGCTGTTCCTGCTTTGACGCAGAAGTTCGGCTATAAGAACCCCATGGAGGTTCCCAAGCTCAGCAAGATCGTCATCAACATGGGCCTGGGCGACTGCAAGGACAACGCCAAGGCGCTGGAACTGGCGGTCTCCGAGCTGGCCACCATCGCCGGCCAGAAGCCCATGATCACTAAGGCCAAGAAGTCCATCGCAAACTTCAAGGTCCGCGAGGGCCAGAACGTGGGTGCGAAGGTCACCCTCCGCGGTGCCCGCATGGAAGAGTTCATGGACAAGCTGGTCAGCGTCGCGCTGCCCCGTGTGCGCGACTTCCACGGTGTTTCCAACAAGGCCTTTGACGGCCGCGGCAACTACGCCCTGGGCATCCAGGAACAGCTGCTCTTCCCCGAAATCGACTATGACAAGGTCGAAAAGATCCGCGGCATGGAGATGATCTTCGTCACCACTGCCAAGACCGACGAGGAATGCAAAGAGCTGCTGGCCGCGCTGGGCATGCCCTTCGCGAAGGCGTAAGAGAAGAGGAGGAAACGCACGTGGCTAAGACAAGTATGAAAGTCAAGCAGGCGAGGCCGGCGAAGTTTTCCACCCGTGCCTATACGCGCTGCCGTCTGTGCGGGCGTCCGCACTCGGTACTCCGCCGCTATGGCGTGTGCCGCATCTGCTTCAGAGAGTTGGCCTACAAGGGTCAGATCCCCGGCGTCCGCAAGGCCAGCTGGTAAGCGGGGAGAAAAACGGAAGGAGGTTCCATCATGGTTGTGAATGATCCCATCGCCGATATGCTCACCCGCATTCGCAACGCGCAGGTTGCCCGGCACGACGCCGTGGTCCTGCCCGCCAGCAATACCAAGAAGGCCATCGCCAAGATTCTTCTTCGCGAAGGCTACGTCAAGGGCGTCGATTTTGTGGACGACGGCCTCCAGGGACAGATCAAGATCACCCTGAAGTACGCCGGCGCCAATCGCTCCACCCCTGTCATCGCGGGTCTCAAGCGCATCTCCAAGCCCGGCCTCCGCGTCTACGCGACGTGTGAGGAGCTGCCCAAGGTTCTGGGCGGCCTGGGCATTGCCATCGTCTCCACCTCCAAGGGCGTGATGACGGACAAAGAAGCCCGCAAGCAGGAAATCGGCGGCGAAGTGCTCGCCTACATCTGGTAAGACCGACACGTTCATGGAGGTGTGAAATATGTCTCGTATCGGAAGACTTCCGATCCATGTCCCCGCGGGCGTGACGGTTGACATCGATGACGCGAACCTGGTCACGGTGAAGGGCCCCAAGGGCACCCTGAGCCAGAAGGTCGATCCGTCGATTACCGTGAAGAGCGAAGCCGGTGTGATCACCGTCGAGCGCCATTCCGAGGACAAGGACCATCGCGCAAAGCACGGCCTGTACCGCGCCCTGATCCACAACATGGTTGTGGGCGTGACCGACGGCTTTGCCAAGACGCTGGAAATGGTCGGCACGGGCTACAAGGCCAAGGCCGAGAACTCCGGCAAAACCCTGAATATCGCCATCGGATTCTCCCACCCTGTCGTGCTGGAAGCGCCCGAGGGCATCACCTTTGAGACGCCCAACGATACCACGATGGTCATCAAGGGCGCAAACAAGCAGCAGGTCGGCAACCTTGCCGCGGACATCCGTGCCATCCGCAAGCCGGAGCCCTATCTGGGCAAGGGCATCAAGTACCAGGGTGAGCATATCCGCCGCAAGGAAGGCAAGACCGGTAAGAAGTAAGAGAGGGAGTGACTGCAAATGTTCATCAAGCGTGACCGCAATGAGATCCGTGAGATCCGGCATGCCCGCGTACGCAAGAAGATCAGCGGCACCCCTGATATGCCGCGTCTGTCTGTCTACCGTTCCAACAAGCATATCCAGGCGCAGATCATCGACGACACCAAGGGCGTGACGCTGGTGAGTGCCTCCACGCTGGACGCTTCCCTGAAGGGCCAGCTCGACGAAGTGGACAAGAAGGGTGCCGCGAAGCTGGTGGGCAAGCTCATCGGTGAGCGCGCCGTGCAGGCCGGGATCAAGACGGTTGTCTTCGACCGCGGCGGCTATGTCTACACGGGCCGCGTTGCCGAGGTCGCCGAGGGCGCCCGCGAAGCCGGTCTCGAATTCTGAGAAAAGGAGGACACACGCAAATGCAACGCTTCGAACAGCAGAGTGAATTCAAAGATCGCCTGGTTGCTGTCAACCGCGTGTCCAAGACCGTCAAGGGCGGCCGCAATGCGCGTTTCTCCGCGCTGGTGGTCGTCGGCAACGAGCAGGGCAAGGTCTCTGCCGGCATGGGCAAGGCGGTAGAAATCCCCGAGGCCATCCGCAAGGCCAACGAGGACGCCAAGAAGACCCTGATCGACGTGCCGATCTCCGGCACCACGATCCCCCATGAGGTTACCGGCTATTATTCCACCGCGAAAGTGGTGCTGATCCCCGCCCCCGAGGGCACGGGCGTCATCGCCGGCGGCGCAGCCCGCGCCGTGCTGGAGATGGCCGGTGTGAAGGACATCCGCACGAAGTCCTTTGGCACCAACAATCCCATCAACATGGTCAAGGCGACGCTGGAGGCCCTCAAGCTTCTGCGCAGCCCGGAACAGGTCGCTCAGATGCGCGGCAAGACCGTGGAAGAGCTGCTGGGCTGAGGAGGAAAGAGACATGAAACTGAAGATTACACTGGTCAAGTCTCCCATCGCCTCCATGCCCAAGCACAAGGCCACCGTGGCCGCCCTGGGTCTGAAGAAGGTCGGGCACAGCGTTCTGCAGCCCGATAACCCCTGCATCCGCGGTCAGATCTTCGCCGTCAAGCACCTGGTGAAGGTCGAAGAAGTGAACGAGTAAGGAGGGATTTCCGATGAAACTGCACGAGCTGTATCCCGCCGAGGGATCCACCACCGCCAAGAAGCGGCTGGGTCGCGGCGTGGGCTCCGGCCTGGGCAAGACCTCCGGCAAGGGACACAAGGGTGCCAAGGCCCGCTCCGGCGGCGGCAAGCGCCCCGGCTTTGAGGGCGGCCAGATGCCCCTGTATCGCCGCGTCCCCAAGAAGGGCTTTACCAATATCTTTGGCACGGACTACGCCGCTGTGAATGTCGAGCGCCTCGAGGTCTTTGAAGACGGCGCGGTTGTCGACTTCCAGGCCCTGAAGGACGCCGGCATCATCAAGAAGGAACTTGCGGGCGTGAAAATCATGGGCGGCGGAGAGCTGACCAAAAAGCTGACTGTCAAGGCCGCCAAGTTCACTGCCTCCGCCAAGGAAAAGATCGAGGCACTCGGCGGGAAAGCCGAGGTGATCTGAGATGCTGACGACGATTCGCAGGATCTGGAACACCCTGGAGCTGCGCAAGAAGATCATCTACACCTTCCTGATGCTGCTCTTGTACCGCTTTGTCTCCGTTATCCCGGCTCCGGGCGTGAATACGACGTACCTGAACTACATCATGAGCGGCATTTCCGAGCAGCTGCCGATCTTCGGCCTGTTCAGCATGATGACAGGTAACGCCTTCAACCAGATGACCATCATGGCCATGGGTATCACGCCCTACATCAACGCCAGCATCATCATGCAGCTGCTGTGCATCGCCATCCCGGCGCTCGAGCGGCTGCAGAACGATGAGACCGGCGCGGGCCGTGAAAAGATCAACCGTATCACCCGCTATGTGACGGTCGCCCTGGCTGCCCTGCAGGCTATCGGCATCGTCAGCAGCCTGAACTATAACGGCATCTCCATGATGGCCGGCCAGAGCTGGTTCGACTACGTGATGGTGGCGCTGTCCATGGCTGCGGGTTCCGCGCTGGCCATGTGGATCGGCGAGCGCATCACCGACAAGGGCATTGGCAACGGCATCTCGCTGCTGATCTTTGTGGGTATCGTGTCCAACCTGTTCAACGGCATCCTGAATGCTTTCATGGGCACCAGCAGTGTCAACCCCTGGGTTCACCTCATCGTGATCCTGGTCGTGGCTGCGCTGATGACCGTGGCGGTCACCTTCGTGGAACTGGCCGAGCGCCGCGTCCCGCTGCAGATCGCCAAGCAGACCAAGGGCCGCCGCGTCTACGGCGGACAGAATACCCGCCTCACGCTGAAGGTTGTCTCCGTGGGCGTCATGCCCATGATCTTCGCCTACTCCTTCCTGGCTTTCCCGGGAACCATCGCGGCGATGATCAACCGCAACCCTCAGCCCGGCAGCTTCACCTACTGGTGGAACGCCAACATGAGCAGCGGACAGTGGGGCTACATCATCGTGTCCTCCCTGCTGATCATGGCCTTCACGTTCTTCTACTCCTCGATCAGCTTTGATCCCGCCAAGCAGGCTGAACAGCTGATCATGCAGGGCGCGACCATCCCCGGCCAGCGCGGCAAGAACATCCGGAACTACCTGCAGAGCATCGTCTCCAGGCTGAACCTGTTCGCCGCCCTGTTCCTGGCGGTTCTCGCGGCCATTCCGTCCCTGCTCTTCCGCTGGCTCGGCATCTCCATGCCGTTCGCAGCCAGCTCGATCCTGATCGCCGTGTCCGTGGCTCTGGAAACCATCCGCACCGTTGAGGGCGAGATGAGCATCCGCGGCATCGAGATGGATGTCGACAGAGGCGGCTTCATGTAAGATTTATCTTTCGGCCGCATCCTATATAACCAATAAGGATGCGGCCGAAGGGTCCGGGGGCGATCGGAAAGTCCCTGGTCGCGCCGCAGGCGCGAAACACCATCAAACCCGTCTGACAGGAAAGGAGCGACAGGAATGAACATCATTTTTCTGGGCCCTCCCGGCGCGGGCAAGGGAACACAGGCGATCCGCATCTGCGCGGCGCTGAACATCCCGCAGATCTCCACCGGCGACATGCTTCGCCGCGCAATCCAGGAACAGACCCCTACGGGCCTGAAAGCCAAGTCCTACATGGACGCTGGCGGCCTGGTGCCCGATGACGTCATCATCGACATCGTGAAGGACCGTCTCCAGGCGGAAGACTGCAAAAACGGCTACATTCTCGACGGCTTCCCCCGCACCGTGCCCCAGGCCGAGGCGCTGGAAAAGATCGCCGAGATCGACAAGGTTGTCGAACTGGACGTTGCGGATGAAGTGCTGATCCAGCGCATCTCCGGGCGTCGCGTGTGCCTCAAGTGCGGCGCGACCTACCATGTGTCCATGCTGAACGGCAAGACGACCTGCGACAACTGCGGCGAGACGCTGATCCAGCGCGACGACGACAAGGCCGAGACCGTCCTGAACCGCCTGAAGTCCTACCACAGCAAGACCGAGCCCCTCGTGAACTTCTACGAAGGCCGCGGCAAGCTCGTGAAGGTTGACGGTGCGGGCGACATGGACACCATCTTCGCCGACATCATGAAGGCGCTGCAGGCGTGATCACGGTAAAGAATTCCGAACAGATCGCCTGCATGCGGCGGGCCGGAGCGCTCCTTTACAAAGTGCTGCAGGCCGTGGCGCGCGAGGTGAAGCCCGGTGTCACCACCGCTTCTCTCGACCGCTTGGCGGAAGCCATGATCCGGGATCACGGGGCCATCCCGTCTTTCCTTGGATACGACGGATTTCCCGCCTCGCTGTGTACATCGGTTGACAGCTGTGTAATCCACGGCATCCCGTCGGAGGGGCAGATCCTGCGCGAAGGGAGCATCCTCTCCCTCGACTGCGGACTTATCCTTGACGGCTGGCAGGCGGACAGCGCTCTGACCGTGCCGGTCGGGGAAATCTCCCAGGCGGCGCAGCGGCTGATCGGGATCACCGAGCAGGCGTTCTTCGCCGGAGCCCGCAAGGCCCTGAACGGGAACACACTGGGTGATATCGGTAGCGCGGTGCAGTCCGTCGCGGAAGACGCGGGCTACGGCGTGATCCGGGACTATACCGGCCACGGGATCGGGCGCGACATGCACGAGGAGCCCTCGGTGTACAACTTCGGTCTGCCCGGCCACGGCCAGCGGATCTGCGCGGGGATGACACTCGCGGTCGAGCCGATGATCGCACTGGGTGACTGGCACACTGACGAAGGCGATGACGGCTGGGCGGTCCTGACGAGGGACGGAAGCCTGAGCGCTCATTACGAGCACACCATCGCCGTTACGGAGCATGGCTTGCCAGAGATCCTGACCTTGCCGGGCCATCGCTGGGAGGAGGAAACGTATGGAGCCGATTCCCTTTGACGAGGGCCGCCTGGTGACCGCCACCGCGGGCCGCGACCGCAAAAGACACTTTGTGGTCATCGGCATTCCTGAGGAAGGCTATGTACTCATGGCCGACGGCGACACCCGCGGGCTGGATCATCCCAAAAAGAAAAAGACCAAACACCTCAGGCCAAGTCCGGTGAAGATGGACGACCTCGCGCTGCTGCGGGAGGAGCGCCGGCTGAAGGACAGCGACATCCGCGCCTTCCTCGCCGCGCAAGGATTTGACCGCGAACAGCCCCTGTGCAAGGAGGACTGAAAACTTGTCCAAGGACGATGTCATTGAAATGGACGGAAAGGTCGTGGAGGCCCTTCCCAACGCCATGTTCCGGGT
>JAFZPI010000041.1 GCA_017552615.1 Clostridia bacterium | reverse complement strand
GAATCCGCGATCCATGAAATGCTGGACCTGGACTACCTGATCCTGAACCGCGACAGGCACGGGGCGAACATGGAGGTTCTCCGGAACCCAAGGCAGAAAGACGTCCGTCTTGCGCCGCTGTTTGACCATGGACTCTCCCTGCTCAGCCGCTGTGAAAGCACAGAGGCCATGCTGCGGGAGGATCTGATGGCGGACAAGCCGGTGCAATGCTTTGTCGGATCCAGGTCTGCATGGGAGAATCTGAGTCTGATTCCCCTCGGCTGCCATCCAAACCTGCATGCGCTGAAAGAAAGCGATGGCGAAACCCTGTTGGACGGCCTGTCGGACGCGCTGGATCGGCAGTGGCTGGACAGGATCTGGGAAATGATCTGGAAGAGGTGGCAGGCATATGAAAATCTTCGCGATCAGGGATGAGACGCTGCCGCCGGATCGTGTGCTGGGATACCTGATCTATTACGAGCGCGCGAGAGCATTCTATATCGAACTGCCGGATGACGCCGATCCCTGGGCAACTCCGCTTCTGCTCTCCTCGTTTGTCAAACGCGGCCAGCATTCCGTCAGCAGTTACTGGAGCCGCCTGTGGGTTCAGCAGCGCATCATTCCCCAGGACCGCCAGAATATCGGACAGGTCCTGAAGGAGAACGGGCTGAAAGAATACGATGAGTTTCAGCTGCTGATGCTGACCATGGGACGATGCGCGCAGGACGACTGCTTTCTGGAGAAAATCGGCACAGACAAACTCCCGGCTTTTCTGCTCGATCGCTGGGCCGTCAAAGTCGAGGACGTTGTACCCCTCCGTGGATTTCGGCTGCTTGTGTTTTTCAGGAACGGTGAAGTGCGGATCGCCGATGTCCGTTCGATCGCGGCCACGCACGAGGAATGCCGGCCATACCTGACGCTGGAGGATCGCTTCAATACGGTTGAAGTCCAGCCGGACGGGTACGGGGTCATGTGGAGTGAAAGCGCCATGCTGTCAGACAGCGAGCTTTATGGGAACAGCGAAAGGGTCCCCCTCTCATTGGAAGATTTTGTCGGCTTTGTGCGGCGCAGGATCGTCAATGCCGGCGAAGCCGCCGGGATTCTTGACTGCAGCAGGCAGAACATTGACGATCTGATCCGGCGCGGCAAGCTGCACCCGATCCGGCAGGACGGGAAGAATACGCTGTTCCTTCGGAACGAGATCGTACAGCGAAAGCAGAAATAGAGACCGACCAAACCATTTGAACCTGAAACGTCACCTGCGGCAAGGTGGCGTTTTTGTATGCGCCAAGGAGATGAAGCATAGTTGTTCGTCGATAATCTCCAGTTCGCGGAACAAGTGAATCGGTTCTTTGCACTGTTGATAGTCATAGATCTGGCTGTGATGCTTTAATTCATCCAACGCATCGATTTTCTTAAAACCGTTCGTAAAAAACGGAATAAAATCCTTGTTCTCGCATGTGATGGAAGGCAACTGGCAAACTCCCACCGATATCTCCGCAATTAACCCATACTGTTCACATTTGGCCAGTATATACGACAGATACTCGACTCCGAGTGCGTCAAAGAAGAATAGCTGAGCGCCTTTGCGATCCATCTTGGCTGCCAGAGTGCTTCTTGCTTGGAGCTTGTTATAGGGCCGTTCCTCTGCATAGCGTACAACTTGCTCCATGAATTCAGGCCAAATCCGGTTTGTCAGCTTCTGCTGCTTATAGTCCTGGAAATACTTCGTGATCTCCGCTCGAAGACCTTCATTGCCAGCAGGCACCTGCATGTTTGCCGGTGAAAACCTGAAAGATTCCAGATACCTGTAGATTTCTGGGAATGAGAATTTTGTGATCTGCAGGAGTTCAGCTTCCGAGTAGTCATAAATACTCAGGCAACGCAGGAACTCGTGTTCTTCCTCTTCGGTAGAATCCGTCAGATAATACACAGCATCTTTTTCGTATCTCCCGGTTCGCTGGAAGTACAAACTGGTGAGAGGGAGATTTTCGGGAAGAGAGTCAAGTATGCGCTTCCTGCAAGCATACATGGATGAAAAAACATCATCATCCTTCTGAATCTCCAGTAGCACCATGGTGAGGCATTCCTCGAAGTCATCCATAGTTCTGGAATGCTGCATGACGCGCTGGAGATAGGCGTCACCTTTAGCCCCGTATAGCTTCAGCCCGAGCCAAAGAAGCCACCGCTTATTGCTGTCTCCATCCTGCGCCACTTCACCAATCTTTGTTGAAAGCGCGTCGATAGGAGCTACATGTATGCTAATTGTATTGGCGAGTGACTTCTCAGCCTTTAACTGCTCAAAGAGGTACATTTCGTTTTTGGCCCTAACCCTGTTTTTGATACACTTAGCGCCAAGACAAGATGAGATTCTGGCGCTAACTGGTCAAAAAAAGTAATTAGCGCCAAAAAGCTATCGTCGCAGTACATTAGATTGCGCTTTTCAGGACGGGTGGGTGGGCCCAATGCCATACATTAACGTCTTTATAATGCCGGAACCCTAGTAGTTCAGGCGTCAGGGGAAGTCCGTGATCCAGGCACATCAGCAGAGATTCCCAATATTGTCTGTCAGTAGAATATGACATCACGTCGCATCCGAACTGCCGGTATCTGTCTGACGCTGATCCATGGTGCGGCTGGATCATTTCTGAAAGCATATGACGAAAAGGCCGAGGGCAAGACCTATTACAAGTTGTCCAATTATGATGCCTGGAGAGGAATCCTCGGGCACGAGTGTGTCAATGAGATCATTGTGGACCGCCTTCTGGCCGTCCCGGGCATCGAACACCTTTCGTATCAACTGATTCACGCGAAAGTCCTGATCGATCAGAACGGAGGGTGGCAAGGCTGGCGGTGACATCGAATCAGAGGTATCTCAGCCTTAAATCCATACTATTAATATTTGTTATTTTTATCTTAATAATATTGGTTGTATCTTCACTTTCTGTATCTGCCGTTATATAATAGTGACGGATCATGATTTGGGAGGTCACAGAAATGAAGCTGGCACTTGCAGAAAACATACGCGCTTTTCGGAAAGAAAGAAGGCTAACGCAGGAGCAGTTTGCTGAAGCCCTGGGCGTTACTGTAGGATCAGTGTACAAATGGGAAACAGGGCAGATGACACCTGAACTTGAGATGATCGTGAACATTGCTGACTTTTTTGATACTTCGATGGATGTGCTCCTGGGGTATAGAGTCAAAGACAATCGAGCGGATGCTCTGATGAAGCGCTTGGCGGATGACTGCCGTGTCAGGAATCGTGAGGCGTTGGCCGAAGCGGAGAAAGCCCTCAAGAAGTACCCTAATTCCTTTGAGGTTATGCACGGCTGCGCTCAGGTATACGCTTTCTTTGGCGTTGGCAGCAAGGATCATGCCGAGAGCAAAAGGGCTTTGGAACTTTATGAACAGGCTTTGCTTCTGATTTCGCAAAATCACGATCCCAGAATCAATGAACAGACAATCAGCAGCGAGATGGCAAGCGCTTGGATGATTATGGGCGAGCGGGAAAAAAGCATTGAACTGCTGAAAAAGAACAATGCAGGCGGCATGTACAGCGATACCATCGGCATGGTGCTGGCGCTGGACCTGAAACGGTATGAGGAAGCGGAGTCATTCCTGTCCGAAGCGTTGCTGCTTAACATAATCCGACTGGTGGATTCCGTCTCCGGATATGCGCTTGTCCTGTCCCACCGCAAAGATTATGATGCAGCAAGAAAAATGCTGTCCGAACTCATCGATTATCTGCGGCAGTTTAAGGAAGGAGAAAAAGCAGATTTTACTGACAAAATCATGGCAAACATGGTCCTGGCAATGGCTCATGTATACACTCTGGAAGGAAAAACAGGAGAAGCGGAGCAGTGCCTTCGAAACGTTCTTGCAATCGTCCGTGAATTTGACGCTGCCCCTGATTATGGAATTCAGACATTTCGTTATCCGGCGTTCCATAAAGATGCTGTCTTCAGTGATGGCTTGGGCGCATCAGCAGCGGAAGGTATTGAGATGCTACTGAGCCTGCTGGGCAATCAGGAGCTTTCCGAAATGTGGAAGGAGATGACTGTAGATGAGCAATGAAAAGAAACCCGCCAATGTTTTTGCAAACAGAAACTTTCGGCTTGTCTTCCTGGGAGCGCTGGTTTCGGAACTGGGAGCGGTTTTATACAGTTTCGCCGTCGGCTTCTATATTCTGGAGATCAGTGACAACAACGCTTTTCTGCAGGGATTATACCTTGCCCTGTGCGGTGTCGCCCTGCTGCTGTTCACACCTGTGGGCGGGGTTCTGGGGGATCGGGTCAACAAGGCAAAAATCATGTATGTCTGCGATTTCATCAAGGGTGGGATGATTGTATTGGCAACCGCGCTCATGATGATCTTCCCGTCATCGTCAGCCCATATCGCAATCCTGTTTACCCTTGGGATCATAGGCAACGCGGTCAGCGGCATTTTCAACCCCGCCGCCGGAGCAATGCTGCCGAACATCGTAAAGCCTGAACAATTACAGCAGGCAAACGCCTATTTTTCCATCAAGAGTTCTATGGAGTCGATCCTGGGTGTTGTATTGGCCGGAATCCTGTATGCCGTACTGCCGTTGAACGTACTCTTCTTTGCGGTCGGCGCATGCTTTATCGCCTCAGGCCTGTCGGAAATGTTGATTCGTTATGATCACACGCCTTCGCCGGAACCGATTACCCTTCGTCTCGCCATCTCGGACACGAAAGAAGGCTTCCGGTACCTGCGGAGCCAGAAGGCCATCATGGCCATCATGGGATGTGTGCTGTTCATCAACTTCTTCATAGAGCCTGTGTCTGGCAATTTCATTCCGTACTTCATCAAGACAGATCTGGCTGCCGCGCCGGCTTACCTTTTTGACAGCTTCCTGACGCCGGAACTGTGGTCTTCCGTGTTCAGTGTCTGCATTGGAGCCAGTTCATTGATTGGTGCTGCCATCCTGAGCGCCAGAAAGCAGGAAGAAAAATGCGGACTGAAAGTCGCCAAACGCCTGTGCGTCTTTTCGGGTGCCATGATCGCTTTGGCACTTGGATATTGGCTGCTGGTAGATGCGGGTTCATCTCTGAACGGATTTCTGCTCATGTTTTCTGCTGGATGCCTTTTGCTCGGGTTCCTGCTTTCCTTTATCAATATTCCACTCAGCACAACCATTCAGAGCAGGGTAGAAAGAGA
Source organism: Clostridia bacterium (assembly GCA_017552615.1). GTDB lineage: Bacteria > Bacillota > Clostridia > Christensenellales > Aristaeellaceae > RUG11272. The sequence goes on along the minus strand of JAFZPI010000041.1, from coordinate 59,839 downwards.
CAAACTCAGCAAGGTGAGCAGTCTCTTGAGCCTCGGCTCACAGGGAATGATCCCGATTGCTTCCGTTCTGGCAGGCGCTGCGCTCCAGGCATTCGGCAGCACCGTGCTTCTGGCCATCTGCGCAGTCGGCTTCACGATTACAGCAATCCTGATGCTGACCAATAAGAATGTCAGAGCCATATAGCTTGTAACATGGTGGCATGGTTTTGTGCCATTCCATCCCGAAGCGCTAACTTTTTTCTCAAGAAAAAGCAAAAATGTGCTTGACTTTGCACTGAACTGCAATGATATGGTTGCGGTGAGGAGGATGAGGTATGATTACGATCCAGGGTTTCGCGAAGCTTTGCGGATGCAACACACAGACACTGCGCTACTATGACCGCATCGGCCTGATGAAGCCGGCAAAGGTCGATGAATGGACCGGGTACAGGTATTATGAAGAAGAGCAGGCGTTGCTGTTTGTGAAGATCAAGAACCTGCAGCAGGCGGATTTCTCCATTGAGGAAATCAAAGCGCTTCTTCCGGGGGATGACGATCTCCTGATTGCCGCACTGGAGCGCAAGATAGAGGAGCAGAAGCAGAAGCTGGAAAGAATCCGGGAAATACAAAGATCATACCTCAAAGAAGTCATGGATATGCAGAACATGGTAACCATGTTGACTGATTTTGTCAAAGAACGCGCAAGTGATCCCGTTCTGTGGAAAGAATTCGGACTGGATAGCAAAGAAGAAGCGGAAACCCGCGCCAAAGTACACGAGACGATTGCCAACTGGCTGTCGCAGTGCAGGGATGCAAGCGATGAAATCGCACAGCAGATGGGCATCCAGGACCTGCCAATCATGAAAGAGGTCATGGATACGCTCACAAGCGGAAACCCGGACGGAAAGTCGTTGCTGTTCGCAATGGAAAAAGAGGGAGGCGGCTCCGGAAACGATCTTCCTCCGGACGCACAGAAGGTTTACGAATGCAGCGGGTGGGAGCATGTCAGCGAGTGGATCAATGACATTCCGGATCTCAACACCGGAAAACAGACTTACTTCCAGTTCAGGGTGCGCAAGGATAGCCCGGTCAGCGATCCGGGATTCCCAACCATGATGCTGGCCGTCATGGATGCCAGGTACAATGCGGTGCAGAACGGCATGAACTGTACCATCAGTTTGAGTGATGACGGGCTCAATCATTTTACCATGTTCCAGAAATAAAAACAGGTAAGCCTGTAACGCACTCCTTCTGGAGTGCGCTTTTGATTGGGGCACGGACAGAGAAATCCGGGTGCTGCCCCTCAATTTCTGCAGCGCCTGCGTTTACCTGCGGATTTTTGAAGTTGACATTGAAGTCAATCTGTAGTATTACTGAAGTAACTCAAAGGAAAGAGGGATCGTGATCCATGATGAAACGGATTTTTTGCATCTTGCTGTGCATCGGTATGATACTTGTGGCTGCAGCCAGTGCCGACCAGGAAGCTGAAGAGCAGCTGATGAAGGAAATCGGAGCCTTTGAAATCACGGCGGAACAGCGGGTTTTGGCGAGTACAAACGTAGCCGGTTATCCAGTCCTGGATGCCGGGCGCGGCAATCCGAACTGGATCAATACGCAGACGCGCTATGCGTTCACCCGAATCATGAATTTTGCCGTTGGTGAATGTGAATTAACCTTTCATGAAGGAAGCATGGCAGGCCAGGCCAAAAAGGAAGGCATCGGAGAGCGCTTTGATGCGGCCATGGATCCGAATGACCCGACCGACGCTTTCCTGATTGCGGCGGTGGATTACTGTGTCATGACGCTCGGAATGGACAAGGACAGCCTCATCAAAGAACTGGTGGATGCCGTGATCGGGGACTACTATCCGGATCCCAGCCGATGCCTGCCCCATACGGAGGCGATCTTGAACGCTTTTCTTCAGGCGACATTGTTTGACGGGGCGGAGCTCTCAGACCAGACGGGGATCTTTCCGACAGAAGGCGGCAGTGCCGCGATGGTATACATCTTCGAGGCGCTGAGTCACAACCGTCTTTTGAAAGCGGGAGACACGATCGCGATCGCAACGCCGATCTTTACGCCCTATATGCAAATTCCTTCTGTGAAGGATTACGGCCTGGTTTCGATTGATGTTTCCAGTTCGGCCGGGGATAACTGGGACATTGCGGAAGCGGAGCTGGCAAAGCTGGAAGATCCCAGCGTCAAAGCGTTCTTCCTTGTGAATCCTTCCAATCCTGCCTCTCACGCATTGTCGGACAAAACGCTGGAGCGTCTCGTCCAGGTCATAGAGAAAAACCCGGATCTGATCATTCTGACAGACGACGTTTACGGAACCTTTGCCCAGGATTTCAAATCCGTGTATGCGATCCTTCCCGGGAACACGATCCTGGTTTATTCCTTTTCAAAACTCTATGGCGTCACGGGCTGGCGGGTCGGTCTGATCGCGATGAATGAACACAACGTATGCGATCGCCTTCTTGCCGAATTACCGGAGGAAGACAAGGCGTATCTCCGCGCGGAGTATTCGATCGTGACCACCGATCCGGACAGCATGCCATTCCTGGATCGGGTGGTTGCGGACAGTCGTTCCATTGGCTTGTATCATACCAGCGGATTGTCCACACCGAGTCAGGTGTTCATGGATCTGCTGGCTCTGAGCCATCTGGTATATGAGGATGCCGGACTTGAAGATCCTTACATCCGGCTGGCAAACGATACAGTTCACGAGCGCTATGCAGCGCTGATGAGTGCTCTGGGTCTGATACCGGACGAAAGCGAAGCAAATGCCCAGTATTACACATTGGTGGATGTATATGCGCTTGCGGAAGCAAATTACGGGACAGAATTTCTGCAGTGGCTGCAGACAGAAAAGACCGAGATCGACTTCCTCAACGATTTGGCCGCCCGCAAAGGCGTCGTTCTCATGTACGGTCCGGGCTTCAACGCCCCTGAGGGTACGGTGCGCATTTCACTGGCGAACTTAAACACCGAGGATTATGTGGAAATCGCCAGAAGACTGCTCGAACTGTTTGATGAATACTACGCCGAGTCTGAAATCGGGCTTGCAGACGCCGCATAAAGATGCCAAGGGACCGGTAAAGAAACTGAAAACACGGCTAAACAGGAGGAAAACCGTATGAAGAAAGCATATCCTGTCATATTCCGGTATGTGAAGGCCTTGCCGGTGTTTGTTGTTCTCCTTCTTCTTGTTTCCGCAGCGGCTGCGGAATCTGATTTTGAACCATGCCAAGAGAGCAAAACGGATCCGGCAGGTTTATGATTACCTGCAGGAAATGGGCGGCAATTATTCGGTATCCTGGAGTGAATGGATTACGAATCAGGAAGCAAATTTGCCAGAGAGTCCGTAACATTGAATTTGTTATGCTGTTCCGATCAGGACCGCCGTAGTACGCGGACCGAGCGTAATGGATGGGTCGGCGCACGGTAGTTCATTGCCTGCGTCGGACGATACATCACAGGAATCAAACGCCAGTCTCCAGTTATAGCCCTCAGGCAGTACGGGAAGCGTGAATGTTTTGTCCTCCCAGTAAGCGTTCACGGCAACATAGATAAAAGTGTCCTGCGCAGTGCCGTACCGGTTATGGTCCTCCGCGTACATATAGGCGAAACAGAGACCTTCCCTGTGCATGTCCAGGTTCCACGCCTGTGTTCCGTGGAAGGAAAGTTCGGGATATCGCGTTCCGTTTGCGGAAAAATCGAAATCGTGCGCCCGCAGGACCGGATGGCGCTGTCTGAACGCGATCAGTCGGCGCGTGAAATCATACAGATCACTGTATTGCGTAAGGTGGGTCCAGTCCAGCCAGGAGACCTCGTTATCCTGACAGTAGGCGTTGTTGTTGCCGCGCTGTGTATTGGCAAATTCGTCGCCGGAAAGCAGCATAGGGATCCCGCGGCTGGTCAGCAGAACGGTGAGCATATTTTTCATCTGCCGCAGGCGCAGGGCGTTGATCGTAGGATCATCGGTATCTCCTTCCACACCGCAGTTCCAGCTCATGTTATCATTCGAACCGTCACGGTTGTCCTCGCCGTTGGCGAGGTTGTGTTTGGCGTTGTATGAAACCAGATCATACAGCGTGAAGCCATCATGGCAGGTGGCGAAATTGATGGAGGCGGCGGGAGTGCGCGTTCCGTACAGGTCGTCAGAACCGCGCACACGTTTGATCATCTCCGGCAGGCGGTCGGCATCCCCCTTGATAAAGCACCGGAGGCAGTCGCGATACTTGCCGTTCCACTCGGACCAGCGGCCAAAGGCCGGGAAAGTACCTACCTGGTACAGGCCGCCCGCGTCCCAGGCTTCGGCAATCAGCAGGCTTTTGCCCAACACCGCGTCGCTGGCAATGCTCTCCAAAAGCGGGGGCTGAATCATCGGCGTGCCGTTCTGGTCCCGCGTAAGGATTGAGGCGAGGTCAAAGCGGAACCCGTCAACATGGTAAGCCGAAACCCAGTACCGCAGGCAGTCGAGCACGACGTTCCGCACGATGGGATGATTACAGTTCATGGTATTGCCGCAGCCGCTGTAATTGCAGTAGGTCCCGTCCGGATCAAGCAGATAATACGTTCGGTTATCGATCCCTTTATAGGAGATGCACGGCCCTGCTTCGCCGCCTTCCGCGGTGTGGTTGAACACAACGTCAAGGATGACCTCAATGCCGGCCTGATGGAAACGGCGGATCATTTCTTTCAGTTCATCAGCCTCCATGCCGAAGCGCGCGGAAGCCGCGTAGCCCGCCTTGGGCGCGAAAAAGCCGACAGTTGAGTATCCCCAGTAATTCAGGCGATGTCTGCTTTCAGTGTTCGTGTACGATTCAAATTCATCGAACTCAAAGATGGGCATCAGTTCCACGCAGTTGACACCCAGGGACTTCAGATACGGGATTTTCTCCACGAGACCTGCGATTGTTCCCTTGCGGCGTACCCCGCTGGACGCGTCCTGTGTAAACGAGCGAACATGCAGTTCATAGATGATCAGGTCGTGTGACGGGATCTCCAGCGGTTTATCGCCCTGCCAGTCAAAATCCTCGCGGATGATCTGCCCCCTGTGGGGGAAGGGATCGGAAAAATCGGGCCGGATCCCCCAGACAGACCTGCCGCTGATGGAGCGGGCATAGGGATCCAGCAGCACCCGGTTTCTGTCAAAGCGCAGCCCCTTGGGCGGATCATAAGGCCCGTCAAACCGATACCCGTATTCCACGGTTTCGATATTCAGACCGAAAACCAGCATTGAATAGACATCCCCGATCCGGTATGATTCCGGAAAGGGGATTTCAATAAAGGGCTCCTTCTGTCCGTGATGGTAGAGCACCAGCGTACAAGCCGTGGCTTCCCTTGAAAACACACTGAAATTGACGCCTTCCCCGAGCAGCGTGGCTCCAAACGGAAAGACGCGTCCCGCACAGTACTCAAGTTCTCCGATCCGGTTGGTGGGAAACTGATCGACTGGACGCATGGTATCTCCTCCTGTGCCGTTTTTCCATCCGTGACCGGAACCGCTTGCACGGAATCATTCGCCTCAACGGTATTGTATCTGGTACCCGTTTGCTTTGGCATACTCTTCTGCAAAAGAACCGGCGTCACACCGTATGGTTGCCTCACCAGGTGCCCAGTCGTGAAATATGCCGTCGCCAATGGTGGTTACGGAAGATGGGATTTCAAGTTCAACCATGGCGGTTTCCGCAAAGGCATAGTCGCCGATTGCGGTTACACCTTCCGGGATAACCACGCGGCTGAGTTCATAACAATAGAGGAATGCCTCGGCTTCGATCACCTGAAGTGAGTCAGGCAGAATCACTTCCGTCAGGTAAGGATCGGCAAAGAAAGCTCGTTTTCCTATGACCTTGATTCCATCCGGTACCGTGCACGTCGTGCTGCTGTTCCATTGCGGCTGGAGGTTGCTTCGATACGTGATCACACGCATGTCTTCTTTTCCGTAAAGGAGATGGCCTGTATCATCGATTGCAAAGAACTCGTTATGGAATAGAGACGGGAAGAGATAACCGTTCACATAGCCCAGGTCAACATGATCGGCGAATGGGTTCACACCCATTTCTTTCACGCTGTCCGGGATGTTCATATGAATCTGGCTGTGGCCTTCAAAAGCCAGATCTCTGATTTTCTCCAGCCCTTCCTGCAATACAATATAACCAATCCCCGTACAGGAAAACGCCCGGCGTCCGATACTGCGGATGCTTCCCGGAACAATCACAACCTCCGTAAATTCATCCCGTTCACAGCCGCTGAGCCAGAAAGCCAAATCTCCGATGCCGGTGACCGGGACTCCGTTGATGCATTCGGGTATGAAAGCTATCTGCTGATACCCCGTGTAACCGACAATATAGGCTTCATCCTCCGCTACCAATCCGTAACGATAGATCCCGGAATCCTGAACCAAATCCGTGAAGATCGGATCGCTGTATTCCAGAAAAATCGAATAGCCACCGACCTGCGTGGGCAGTTCGCGCGGCAGATAGGTTCCGTGATATGCGAGGACCTCAATTGAATTGCCGGAGACCGTATACTCAAAGTTATCTGTTTGAAAGCGTTCTTGTTCAGCTGTGGCTGTGATGAGCAGTGAACAGAAACATACGGTAAGGATAAATGACAACAAGATAAGGTTCTTTCTCATAGGGACACACCCTTCCGACAAATACAGGACATATGATACCCCGTACGGGTTTCTGCTGTGACAACCACCGGATTATTCTTTGACCAGTGTCAGGTTGTTGATTTCAAACACGAACGGCACGGCTTTTTCGTTTCCGCCCAGGTCGAAGGCGATTTTGCAGTTCCCGTCCGTTGGCTCTGTCATAGTGAAAACCAGCTCAAAATGCTGTGTTTCGTTCTTTGCTTCAAGAACACCTTCCTGGTAGGCGGCGTAGTCACCGTAATCCTTCATCAGGTGCCAGGGAATCTCCTGCGCCGGTTCGGCGCTGTAATCGAAGGACAGGCGGTAGGTCACGCCCGACTCAATCTTCAGCTGGACATAGGCAGGCTGCACATGCCAGGCCTCTTTGCCGGGACTGCTCACCGTGACATGAACGCCCGTGACGGAGTATTGAACATCCGCGCCGCCCCCGTTTGCGGTATCGATCCAGGCGGACCATTTCTCCGGCGCCGCGCAGAGATTGGTCTTGGCAAGCCGGCTTTCCGCCTGGGCGACGACTTCGTCCGTCAGATCAAAATTCGCGCCGCCGGTCTCCGTCAGAATGATCTCGATCAGTTCCGGCTGGGTTACGCGCAGCGTGCGGCGATCAAAAAGTGAGTATTCTTTCTCTGCTCCATTGTCCCACCAGATGCAGCCGATCCCCAGGGCGGCGGCCCGGTCCGTCACGTATTTTGTCCAGGCGAAGCGCGCTTTGGTCTTGCCCTTGTCCACCGCGCCGAATTCGCCGATCAGCACGGGATAACCCTTCTGGATGAAATCCCGGTCAAAATTGGCCATACTGGTGTCCACCGAGCCTTTATCCCAGGTCGTGACGCCCGGATAGGACTCGGACGTAAACTGGTAGGGCTGGTAGAAATGGACTTCCACAATGATGCGGTCTTCCACGGTATCCGCCGGTATCCGCATACCCTGCGTGATCAGGGCATTGGGCTGCGCGCCGTAGGTGTTGACGATCAGGCAGCGTGTAGCGTTATTTCCTCCGGTAGCGCGAACGGTATCCACAAACGCCTGGTTGAGGCGGTTGGCTGCGTCAAGAGAGGCCTGGTCGGGGCGAGTCCATTCCCGGCTGCCGTTTAGGATCTCATTGTATCCTTCAAACAGCAGATGATCCCCCTGGGAGGCAAAACGTTCGGCAATCTGGTGCCAGATCGCCGTGAATTTCTCTTCCCTGGCGGCATAGCCGTCGGAGTCCGCAATCAGCCAGTTGTCGCTTCCCGTATCATGGTGGACGTTCAGGATGCAGTACATCCCTTCGTCCAGGACCCATCCGACGACTTCTTCAACGCGGCTCATCCAGGCTTCGTCGATCTGGTTTGTTTCCGGGTCCATATGGTTGAACCAGGTTACCGGCAGGCGGATCGTACGGAACCCGCTGGCTTTTACCAGTGCGATCAACTCCCGCGTAATGACCGGATTTCCCCAGGCAGTCTCGGAGGAGAGCGGGCCGATCCGGGTTTGTGTACCGCTCCAGGCGTCCAGAGAATTCCCCAGGTTCCAGCCGGCGCCCATGTCCTTCAGGACGGCATGGGCATCCGGAAAAGCGGACGCCTCCGCTGTCGCCCGACAGGGCAGGGCGAAGAATCCCGCAATCAGGATCGCAAGCAGAACCGCAAGCACAGCGTGTTTAGTTTTCATGGCTTTCCCTCTTTTCAGAATGGTCTTTTCACTGCTGAAATCATGATATCACATGCACTTTCCGTGCAGATATCATTTGCATATGTACATATCCTGTGGTTTCTTTTCAAACCCAATTATAGCACGAAAGAATCAGCTTGAAAAGTCCGCAGAGAAATAAGGTCTGATTTGAGCTTTTGCAAACAGAAATCTTCAGGACGGAATTGACAGCTTCACAGATATGCCATATAATCGTAACGAAATCGCAAATTTTCAAAAAGGGGATCTGCCTGATGATGAAACGACTGTTCATTTGCCTGTTGGCGATGATGTTTCTGACAGTCTGCGCCTCGGCTGAGACAGGTACGGTGCTCCGCCACGGGTCGAGAGGCGGCGCAGTGAGCGCCTTGCAGAGCAGTCTGCAACAGCTTGGCTATTACAGTAAGACTGTCGACGGTATCTACGGCAACGGCACAGTCGCCGCTGTGCAGGCGTTTCAGGTCAAAAACGGGCTGAAAGCAGACGGCATCGCCGGCCCCAAAACCCTGGCCAAGCTGGAGGAAGTCATCGGAGGCACGGCGGCATCCGGCAATGAATCGTCCTCCGGCTCCGTTCCGGAGAGCGTGTCTTATCCCACGCTGTCCAGAGGCTCCCGGGGCAATCAGGTCAAAACGCTCCAGAACGCGTTAAAGCAACAGGGCTATTACACAAAAGCCATTGACGGCGTCTACGGCAGCGGCACGGTTTCCGCCGTACAGGGCTTCCAGCGGGACAGGGGACTGCCTGTCACGGGCGTCGCGGACTCAGCTACCCAAGCGGCGCTGTACAGCAGCACATCCTCAGCGCCGACAACCCCGACTGCCGCTGCACAGCCTGCTGCAACACCCGTTTCAGCTGCTGCAGATAAGCTGCAGCAAGGGGATATGGGCAGCGCTGTGCTCGAATTGCAAAACAGGCTCTGGTATTTGGGCTATTTCACGGGCAGTCGTTCCGGCACCTTTGACGCCGATACCCGCAGTGCGGTGATCGCCTTTCAGAAGGCAAGCCGGCTGACCCGGGACGGGATCGCCGGCAAGAAAACGCTTGCCGCCCTGGACAGTGCCTACACTTCAGCAAAGAACGCCGCGGGTTCCCTCCCGGACGAGGCGGCCGCCTTTCTGAATGGGATTGCGGTGGAAAGCGGCGCTGTCTGCGGCACGGTGCTTCTCACTAAGGACGGTGAAGTCTTCCTGAGTTGGTCCTTCGGCGGGGTGGACAACCGTACTTGCTTCCGCATCGCGTCTATTACGAAATGGGTCACCGCCATCGGCCTGATGACCCTATACGACCAGGGTCGGCTTGATCTGGACAGGGACATCAGCGAGTATTTGCCTTTCACCGTGCGAAATCCAGCTTGGCCGGACACACCTGTGACAGCGCGGATGCTGCTCAGCCACACCTCTTCACTCTCCCCGGACGCGCAGAACTACCATCCGAATTGGGCACGGATCGGTGTGAACGGTTATGATCCCATCTTTAACGAATCGGTGCAGCCGGGCACCGCGTATGCCTACGCGGACTATAACGGCGCTCTCTTCGGCTGCCTGATCGAAGCCATCACCGGGGAAAGCGTGCAGACTTATCTGGATCGTATGGTTTTTAAGCCGCTGGGGCTCACCGCAGCCTATTCCCCGCGATTCCTCGCAGCGAACGTCAAGACAAAGGATATGCTCAAGCCGAACGGCGGTGTGGCAATCTCGGTGCAGAGCGACCGGAACCGCGCTTTCAATACAAAGGCCGACCCGGCGGGCAACAACGGCTATACAGTTGGAAAGCTTTATATCGACGCCGCTTCCCTGACAACCCTTGCACAGATGATGCTTGGCGGCGGTTCCCTGAACGGTGTGCGCATCCTGAATGAGGACACCGTCGCACTGATGGAAGCGGATCAGCCGGGCTTGGCGGCGAGCCGGTACGGCCTGAGCACGGTGCGGGTCAATCAGTTTCCGCGAGGTACATGGTACGGCCACCAGGGACGTTACAGCGGTTTGAGCTCCAATGTCTACTACCAGCGGGAGACCGGTATCACCATGGTGGTCATCATGGACGGATACGATTACCAACTTGAGGACAACATCGTGCTCCCTGCGGTGCAGCTGCTTCGGTGGATGGAGACTCTCGAGAAGGTCTGTATTCCCGAAACGATCCTATAACCGGCAAACGCCATCCGAGACAGACCCGGCAGTTCAGCGCTGCCGGGCTGGTTTTGTTTGAGACGGATGGTGATTCTACAAAAACACCGTCGGCTCCAAATGAAGCCGACGGCATACCTTTCTTCTCCGGAATTCCTCAGGAAACGCTCAGTTCCACGGAGAGTAATTGTAAAGGACCTCAACGAGTTTTCCGTTTTCATCAAAGGTGACACGGGTGTTGAACGGGGCAAAATCTGTTCCTTCCAGCAGGAGATCAAGCAACTCATCGAATCCAAGCTTCACGGGCTCTTCCAGGTTTTCCGGATCGCTCCAGTCCAGGAAGCTGATGTCCTTCTGCAGCGGCACCTTGACCGTGAAGACTTCCGTCCACAGGGGATAATCGGTATCTGTCGTGACGGTGTAGAATCCCTCTTCATTCTTGCTGAAGATATAGGTATTTTCGAATCCGTCCTTTACCGTGACGCCGAACTCATCGGGAATGACTTCCATGACCATCGCGGCTGTTCCGTTTCCGAAGTAGAGAATGTCGTGCGGGGCCAGGTTCTCAATCAGCGCTGTGTCATACTGATCCCTTTCATAAACGGTGACCGAAATTGTGAATTTTGCGTCCTCGTCCTCACCGATGGACTCAAGTCCGGAGAGGCTGGCACAGAAGCTTTTTCCGCCGAGCAGGGTTTTGAGAGTTTCGGGCGTATTCGGCTTGACCGCAACATCGGCGAAAGCTGTTACTGCGAAGCAGACCAGAAGCAGTGCGCACAGAATTGTCATCAGTTTTTTCATTTCGTATTTCCTCCTTTTTTGTTGCCTTCGAATATAGTTGGTGTATTTAAACCGAGTCGACGGTTCAGGACCCGGATACCGGGGTTTGTTTTATTCCGTGAATTTTCGCTCCTTTCTTTCTTTGCAATGCAGTCCTTCATTTCCCGGGTTCCGACTATTCATACGCAGCAGATTGCTTTCCTGGCAGTGCTGCCTTCGGTGAAATCCCGGGAATTCAGATGGGCCAGAGGCTGGCCTTTGCTAACTCTATCACAAACAGTCCCCGGTGTAAAGATACGGTAATATTCGCTTTTGTGAGTTTTGCAAGATCGTATTAGCATTTTTCTGCGGTTTCTGCTATAATCAGTCTCATCAGAACAAAATCCATACCGCACCAATACGAAGGAGGACCAAAATGTCTCGCACCGCCGTTTTTCAAAGGATCGTATGTCTCCTGGCACTTATCACGCTTCTGGCCTGCATTCCCGGGGGTGTGCTTTCAGAGGCACTGCCTGAGGAATCGCCTGTGTATGAAGAGCCGATGGATCTCGCGCTGGTCGAGCTGAACCGCTATGCGGAACAGGTCATGGAGCAGAAGGATCTCTCCTTCGGGTATCCTGGCAACCTGGATATCCACCTGACAGGGTTTTATGAGTGGCTCCTGGAGAGCGGCGTCTATTCCGTCATCGCGAACAACGCAGGAGACCCGTTCGACAACAACGAAACCTACATGAATACCCTGAACTTTGAGCGGGAAGTGATCGAGTTCTTCGGCCCGCTTTACGGATTCGAACTGGATGACCTGTGGGGGCTCGTCACCTTCAGCGGAACGGACGGAAACAACCATGGGATCTATTTCGGTTCGAAATACCTTGAGAAGAAAACGCATAAGAAGCCGGTGGTTTATGTATCGGACGCCGCGCATTATTCCAACATGCGCCTCGCGGATCTGCAGAATCTGGATCTCGTGCTCGTCCCTGCTGATGAGCACGGCTGCATGATCCCGGAGGAGCTGGAGAAAGCGCTGGTCCCGGATCGCCCGGCGCTGATGGTTTACGCAATGGGCACCACATTCAAGGGCGGCATCGACGACCAGGAAGCGCTGAACGCAGTGCTCGCCAGACACCCGGAGATCGAGGTATACCGTCATGTGGACGCTGCACTGTTCGGCGGATACCTGCCTTACACGGAGTATGCCGATGCGGTGGACCGCAGGGTGCAGCCCTTTGATTCCATTGCGATCAGCGGACATAAGTTCTTCGGCATGGATGAACCGGCGGGCCTTTTCATTACGACGATGGAAGTCAAAAACAACCAGAATCCGTATGAAGTCACGTATCTGAACGGCAGCATGCCGATGATCAATTGCTCCCGTTCCGCGATCACTCCGCTGAAGTTCTGGTGGATCATCCGTCATACCGGCTTTGAGGGCTTCGCTGAGCAGGCGAACCAAATGCTGGAGACGGCCGCGTGGCTGAAGGACGAACTGGACAAGTTGGGCTGGCCTGCCTGGCTGGAGCCCATGTCTAACACGGTGTATTTCAAGCGTCCAGACGCAGCGATCATGGAGAAATACGCGTTAGCGCCGGATTACGATGAACGGCTCGGCGGTGAACTGGCCCATATCGTGGTTATGCAGCATGTGACAAAGGACCAGCTTCAGCTGTTCCTGGATGACCTGCAGTCTTTGCAGTAAACCCGTCCGCGCAAAAAAACGGACAGACAGGACGAGCCTGATCCGTACTGATCCGTAAAGGAAAACAGCGTCTATGCAGTATGATGTGATCTGTGCCGGGATGGCACTGGTGGATTCCATCATCCGGGGGCTGGACCCGGAGCCCGTCTCGGCTTCCGGATACCTTGCTGAATCCGGCTCCCTGAGCGTCGGCGGAGAAGCGGTGAATACGGCTGTCGCGGCAGCCAAACTCGGCCTGAAGACAGGAATTCTATGCGCGCTGGGGGACGATCCGGCCGGGGAAATGGTGCGGAATGAACTGACCCGGAACGGTGTGGATACCCGCTTTATTGTGAAAAGCCCGGCGACACCGGTCTCGACCATCATCGTCAGGGCGGACGGTACCCGGAAATCCGTAACGAACCAGGCACACAGGTACAGCTTTCATCCGGAAGGAGATCCCGGACTGTTTACGGATGCACGGGTCCTGATCCTCGGATCCCTGTTCCGCGCGCCGTTTGACGATCCGGTGGGTATCCACGCGGTACTGACCTGTGCGAAGGCTGCCGGGCAGATCGTGATCGCCGATACCAAACTGCCGAACTTTCGTTTCTTGACACTGAAGGATATCGCCGAGTCACTTCCTCTCATTGACACCATCACGCCCAATGAGGATGAAGCCCGTTATTTCACGGGAAAGGAAGAGCCGGAAGCCATGGCGGATGCCTTTCTTGCCCTGGGTGTGAAGCGTGTGATTGTCAAGCTGGGCGGAAAAGGCTGCCAGCTCAAAAGTGCGGAGCAGACCCTCCGCCTGCCGGCGATCCCGATCGATCCGGTCGATGCCACCGGTGCCGGCGATAACTTTGTGGCCGGATTCGCGTCGGAGATCCTCCGGGGAGCGTCCGAGGCAGAGGCATTGCGTTTCGCAAATGCCTGCGGCGCCATCTGCACCTCCGCGGTTGGCGCGGGTACCGCGCTCCGGGGAAGGGATCAGGTCTTGCAGCTGCTGAAAAGCGCAGAAGAGAACGGCTGTTAAGCAATTCTTCAATTACCCGGATAAACCATACCCAACATCCAAAGCAGGGAGGATTCCTCTATGAAAAGCAAGCTGACTCTCCGGATTCTCTTCTTCGTTCTGTGCACGGTGCTGCTGTGTGTACTGGGCTGCGCGGCGCTGGCGGACAACAGCAACTTCATCAGTTCCGGCGGCTGGTTTGCCTACCGCGACGGCTATATGTATTTCGTCGGAAAGGACTGGACAAGCTGCAAGCTGAACGGCGGCCGGGAAACAGGCCTGCCGGATTCGGTCGAATTCTGGCGGATCGCCGATGAACCCGGCGCGCAGAAGGAACTGGTTGCCTCCCTGCCGGCTGCCTATATCGGCGGGCTTGGTTTGGATCCCGGATATTGCCTGGTGCCTGTGGACGATGCAATCTATTTCGCCCAACAATGGCCGATTTCCAAGCACCGGACCGACAACCTGCTGGCTCGACTCGACCTTTTGTCCGGAACGGTGGAAACCATCGAAAGCTTCCGTAACTGCGTTGAAAACAGCCAAATCTATGTCTGGCTCCCTTACTTTGTTGATGGCGACCAGATATATTTCATGAACAACGACAAGCAGGGTATGGTGTTGGATACGCAGACAAATCAGCTCGAACCCTGGAGTGTGCAAAGCCCGGACGGGAAAATATCACCGACCTTCCAGAATCAATTCGAGTTCGGTTTCATTTTCGACATTCAGGACGGCTATGTCTTTTATGCGGATGTGGACCCGCTGGCAGAAGCACAACTGCATCCCGAAAAGTACTGCATTTCCCGGATGCCGGTGTCCGGCGGTGAACGCGAGATCATCTTCCCCCGCAGCACCGATACAAGCGCCGAACCTTTCTGCTTTGTTCAGGATCAGATGCTGTTTGTCTTCGATCGGGATGCGTTTGACTGTGTTGACCTGGCATCAGGAACGGTGGTCGATCACGTGGTGCTGGATTCAAATGCCCGGATCGAAAACGATTACGGCGCGACGCTGAATGTCGCGGACGGGAAGCTGTATTACCTGAAGGCCGACGGACTGTATGTCAAAACCATCGGGTTGGATGACGAGACACGACTGATCACCGGAGACACGGACCAGATCCGGTCCCTGACCCTGGGTGAAAACTACTACTATTTTACTCAGAGCGACAGGCGGGTTTTCCGTGTACCGCGTTCCGCCCGTTTCTTCCAGGAAGCCGAGATCCTGCTGGATGAACAGTTTAAGGACGAGGAGAGCCTTCTCCAGACAGAAAACGGCTGGCAGTTCTTCGAATACGAGAACTGCGTGATGATCGAAGACTACTTGGGCGAAGAGACCCGCGCCGAAGCGCCTGCCGTGATCCGCGGAAAACCCGTGGTCTGTGTTTCGCTGGACCCGTGGGGGGAGGAAGCTCCTTCCCTGCAGGAACTGGTGATTCCGGAAGGCGTGCTGCGGCTCGGTGTCATTGGGAACAAAAACCTGATCGACCTGTCGCTGCCGTCCTCCCTGTTGGTCATGGACAACGATGGTTATCCCACAGTTTTCGCCACCGCGGACGGATGCACGATCCATTATGCGGGTACCCGTGCGGAGTGGCAGGCGCTGGAGGATAACTCATGGACAGATTACTCCACCTGGCTGTACCGGGAAGTCGAAGGCCTGCGTGTTCTCTGCTCCGACGGCGAATGGATCGAGGGCGAAGAAATTCCTGCGTCGGCTGAAACGCCTGAAACAACCCAGCCTGATATAGAATTTGAACCGGATGATGCGATGGACGGAACGCCTCCCATTCCCGCCGAAGAAGTCCAAAGGCTGTTCGATCTCCTCAGTCAAACCCCGCTCATCGCTGCCTCCGGCGCCGGAGCCTGGGAAGGACGGCTGAACGTCAGCCCGGACGGAAGCTTCACCGGGTATTACTATGACGAAGATGCCGGGGACGAGGTGATTTACGAAGTCTCCTTCTCCGGAAAATTCATTCCGTCCGGGACCGAGCAATGGGGTGATTCAGTCTATGGACTGTGGGTGGAAGACCTGGTCACCGAGCAGGAACCCGGCACCGAGGCCGTCAGTGAATACGGGGAGACGATCCTCTATGACAACGCTCCTATCTATGACCGGGATTATCTGCGCCTGACCCTGCCGGGTACGGGCAATGACGAGATCCCCGAGATGGTGAGAGATGAGATCGGCGGTACCTACGATGAGTGGGAAGACTATTCCCACTACATCACCCTGACCCGGGATGACGGCTGGGGCTTCTTCGCCGATCCCTCCCTGCCTCCCGCACCTGACCTGGAACCCGTGCCGGTGGCCAAGGAACCTCCGGAAACGACGGGTGTGCCTTCTGTCCCTGCGCCTTACACCGGCGACGGGGAAGTGTTGGTGGATGATGATGTCTTGACGATCGTAAACCTGGGCAAGGAGGTTTGTGATCATGCTGTGCTTGTCAGCGGCTCGTATGTGCAATACTGGCTGTCTGTAACCAACAAACTGGACCATGATATCTGGCTCAATGAAGGGCAAGCGGACAAAGCGTATGAATACGGTTCTGTTGACGGTGTCAAACTCTGGCATCTGTATTTGGGATATGATGAACAGGATCCCATGATCCCCGCGGGCGAAACGGTGGAGATCCGGGTTTTACCCCAAGGGCACGGATACGGATACAGGTCACTTGAAGAGTTGGTGAATGTAACAGTATATATTCACGCAAAAATGGACATTGACGGGAATTCAAAAAGGGACTACACATTACGGATGGATCAAGGAAAAACGTATAACCGTGCGCCGGCCTCCGGCTACACTGTTCACGAAGCAACCCCATATGGTTTTACCTTTGAGTTGCCCGATGACTGGGAGGTCTATTTCCCCACAAATGAGTTTTTGCGCTATGCCAATGAGTATCAGGAAGGATACGTTTGGGATTGGGACTATGACATGATCACACTGGAGTCGCCGCCGACGCTCTCCGTGATCTTAGCTATCACTGCGATCGACCGGGACGAGATAGGTCAACAGATTTTCTCCGAAGTCACACAGATCAGCGAAACGTTAATCGACGGACATCATACCTACATTTACGAATATGAGCGTTCGGTTGAGATCAGCTATTATATCGAATCTGACATTGGCCGGATCATATACATTGATATACCAAAGTATGCGACAACGGAGGAACGCGCGATCCTGGACCATTTCCTGGCCAGCATCCGTTTCCAATCCGAGGGGAGCCAGTCTGATGTTTCGGAAACGCCTGCAACAGAACAGCCTGCTGCGCCGGAAACACCTACGGTGGAAGCCCCTGCATCCACAGACCTGTCAACCTGGACCGGTTATTGGATGACCCGGGACGATTCCCTGTCTGAACTGGTGATCACACCCAATGAGGACGAAACGCTGCACGCGGAAGTGTTCTTCCTCAGGACCCTGAACCTGCATGCCACCCTGACGCCTCAGGCAGACGGAAGCATACGCTTTGAGACCGACTACGGTGCGCTGATCGGCGTGCTGGCGAAGAACGGTGACGGTTCCCTTCAGCTGAACTTCACCGGCGGATATGCCTACGGAGACGAGGAAGCCTCGGAGTATAACGATTATTACGCCCGGACGTTCGTCTATTTCCCGGCGGCATATGAGGAAATGTGGTACGAGAAGACGCCGGATCAGCCCGGGGCGGATGAGGACTGGCTGGGTGTGTGGACGGTACAGAGCGGAGACCGGGAGTCCAACTTGCTGATCGAACGCGACGGCGGCGGATTCCGGGCACAGATCAACCTGAACAACGGCGGCTCTTTCTCCGGCGAGCTGGAAAAGGAGACGGACAGCGTCATGACCTTCTACGGTGATGATTTCAACTGCATGCTGACGCTGAACCGCAAGCTGGACCGGATCGTCATGGATGAGATCGGCGCTGATTCCGACAGCGTATATGACTGGCTGGAAGCCTTCCCTTATGCCATTGTGGAATATGAGCGTTATAAACTGAGCGTTTCCGCACCCCAGGAGTTGATTGACAGTGCGGAGAACGCTCCGCCGCTCACCACGCTGCCTGTGCAGGACGCCGAGCCGGACAATGGCAGCCTGCTGCCGATTCCAGGCAAACCGGGATATATGCAGGTGCCTGTCGACAACGTAGCGGCCACAAGCTACATCGTGAACAAGAACGATCCCACCGCATACGCGCCGATCCGCATGATCGACGGCGAGGAGACCACGTCCTTCCAGTTCTCTACCAAGACCACCCCGCTGGGCCAGGCATACATTTACTTTGAATTTGCGTCTCCTGTCACGCTGGACGAACTGTGGATGAAGAACGGCTTCTGGAAGATCACCGACGGCAAGGACCAGTATACACGCAACAGCCGGGTGAAGCAGATGACCATCTTCGTCCGCTATGCGGACAGCGGTAACTATCGGGAGCTCAAGACCACGACCCTCAAAGACGATAAGAGCCGGAAAGACTGGAAAGTAATCGACCTCCTGGGGCAAACCAACGTGACCGGCGTCTGCATCCGCATTGACGCGATTTATACCGGTTCCAAGTACAAGACTGACGTGTGCATTTCCGAGATCATGTTCGTACAGGCGACGGGAGAGTGAGAATCAGATTAAGCAAAGGAATCAAAACAATGAAAAAGTATGTTTTGCCGGCGGTCATGCTGACGGTGTTTGAAACGGTTGCCGTTACGCTGTGGTTGACGAAAGACAATATCTTTTACCTGTTCAATTTCAGCTATATCGGGCTTTCTGTTTCGCTGGGCATGTTCTTGTTCATCAGGAAATACAAGCACGCGCGGCGTGTCGTCCAGCTCCTTGTGGGGCTGTATATGATGGTCTATCTGGGCTTGATCTGCAATGAGAACATGCAGATCGAGGGGTTCTGGTATTACCTGTTCACGGGCGTGTTTGAAGCGGCCACGATTCACTACGCCGTTGCGAAGATCTTCGGTCCCTTGTTCTTTGGGCGCGGATGGTGCGGCTATGCCTGCTGGACGGCAATGGTCCTGGACTTCCTGCCGTACAAGGTGCCGGCACAGCCTCGCAGGAAGATCGGCTGGATCCGGTATGTCACCTTTGCCGCGTCGCTGGCCTTTGTCGGCGCCCTCTTCCTCGCGCACGTGGGTAACCTGGAGCGCATCATGTTCTGGGCGTTTATTGCCGGAAACGTGCTCTATTACGGAGCGGGCATCGCGCTTGCGTTTGCTTTCAAGGATAACCGCGCGTTCTGCAAGTACATCTGCCCGATCACTGTGTTCCTGAAGCCCATGAGCTATTTCTCGATGATCCGGGTCAAATGCGACAGGGAAAAATGCGTCTCCTGCGGGAAATGCAGGCGGGTCTGTCCGATGGATGTCGATGTGACGGACAATTCAAGGAACAGGAAGAACGGCACGGAGTGCATCCTTTGTATGGAATGCGTGAAAAACTGCCCGAAGAAGGCACTGTAAACATAATATGAAAAGGGGCGTCTTTGTGAGACGTCCCTTTGACTTGGGCATATCTTATGGACTTATTCACCGGTGAGCACGGCGTAGACCGCGCGCCATTCGTCCTTGCGGCCATAGCGCTCGTTGTAGAGGCCGCCGTAGGGGCTGTTCAGGTTATAGTTGTAGGTGCCCTTCTGGAGATAGGGATTGTCGGTCAGGCCCCAGATGGACACGGCGCACAGGGGGTTGCCCTCTTCGCCGTTCAGGCTGACGAACATCCGGAAGAGGTTTGCGTAGAATTCGACGTGGCGGTCGGCCTGGTCTTTCTCGAAGTTGCGGACGGCCATCTCGGTGATCTGGACTTCGAAGCCTGCCGCGGCGTAGCCGAGGATGGCGTCGCGGATCATGTCGATGTGCTCGGGGACCATGCAGCCTTCCTGCGTGCCGTAGCCGCCGATGTAGCCCTGCATGCCGATGCCGTCGGCCAGGCGGATGTACTCGCCGTTCTCATCCGTGGCATAGGTGTTGACAGTCTCCATCAGCGCGAGGATGGCCTGAGCCTTCTCCGGGAAATAGGCGTTGTAGTCGTTGTAATACAGGCGGATATCGGCGCCGAGCTCCTCGCGGGTCTCATATGCACACTGGAAAGCGAAGGGCACATAGTCGTCGCCCAGCAAATCGCGGAAGAGGTTGGTCGTTCCGCTGCGCAGGGTCCGCAGGTGGCGCGGGTCGCCCTCGGCGTATTCGTCGGCATTGTCCGCCACGGCTTCGTTTACCACGTCCCAGCAGTAGACCACGCCGGGGAACTGGGTCTCGAAGTGGGTCATGACTTCATGAATGTAGTACTTCGTGCGGGCGCGGATGGTCTCGCTGTCGGCGTAGGGCTTCGCGCTGTCATAGTCTTCGCGGAAGAACCAGTCGGTCATGTAGGCATCCCACACCAGCACATGGCCGCGGACGCCGATGCCGTTCTCCTGGGCCCAGCCGACCATGGCATCGGCCTGATAATAGTTCATGCCGGGCATGCCGTCGGGGTTCGACTTGGAGGCGTTCTGGTCCAGCAGGGAGTAAGCTTTCATCTCGTTGGTGGTCGTGATGCTGTTGAAGTTGGATTTGATAACGGTCAGGTAGCTCTGGTTCTGCAGGTCCCAGAAGGACAGCGGAGCGCCGAGCTTGAAGCCGTAGGCTGCGGTCAGTTCATACATGGGGACAAGTTCCTCCGCTGCAGCGGCCCCGCAGGCCACCAGCAGGCTCATCATCAGGATACCGGCGATGATACGCTTTGTCATGACAGGTTCTCCTCCTATTTGCAATCGAATTGCGACGTTTGCGGATCGGGGATCCGGCCCGGCCATTATAGCCCATCTTCGCCGGAAACACAAGCCCGTGTGATTGACAAGCGACAGGGTTTGGCTATAATGGAAACAGGCCTGTGCGCGGCAAGCTGTTTTGGTGCGCGCAGCCAATGCAGCCAGGAGGGAGTATTCCCGATGAAGATTTCGCATCCCAACGCTTACTGGAACGGCCAGCCGCCGGAGAACGTCTTTCTCGTCACCGACGACATGGGCGCCCAGATCAGCTCGGGTTATGTGGTTTATCAGTATTATCCGCATCTCTATCCGGACCGGCCGGTCAACATTTTCTTTCAGGCGGAGGGCGAACGCTCCGGGCAGTACATGCTCTTCGGCGCGCTGATCGCCCGGGCCAGGCAGCTCCGGGACCAGAATCCCGGCGAACAGGCGCGGATCTACACCTGTGTGGACCCGAAGAACCAGGCGCTGATCGATTTCTACGCCCACAGCGGCATGAACTGCTCCGAGCGGGAGATTGCCATGCGGCTGGCCATCCCGGAGGGACAGGTCCAGGTTCCCGCGGGCTGTTCCACGGAACTGACGCCGCTCTACATGCCCGAACAGCAGATGGCCTTCCTGGACCGGATGCAGCGCAACGATGTCTCCCAGGTGGACGCCACCTTCCTGGTGCAGCTGATGCGCACGGAGCACTTCCACGCGGTCGGGCTGTTCTCTGCGGGCCAGCTGGCGGGGGAGATCCTCGTGGCTGGCAACGGTCCGCAGGCGGAACTGGTCGCCTTCTATATCAGCCAGCCCTTCCGCCGCCGCGGCCTCGGCACCGCGATGTGCCGCTGGGCCCTGTGGACCCTGAGCCTTGAGGGCGTTCAGGTGGCCGGCGCCCGTTTTGTCACCCGGTCTCTGCCCCAGAAGGCCCTCTGCAAGGCCCTGGGTGCCAGCGAGACCGCCACGACGGCGGTGTTCCCGCAGCTGTTCATGTGAGGAGGGACGATCATGGCCAAGCTTTACTTCCGCTACGGTGCGATGGGTTCATCCAAGACGGCCAACGCCATCATGGTGCAGTATAACTATACCGAGCGCAACCAGCGCGTCCTGATGGTGAAACCCCAGCTCGACACCCGTGACGGCGCACGCACGGTGCGCTCCCGCTCCGGTCTGGAGACTGAGTGCGTCTTTATGGAAGAGGTCCCCGCCATGGATCTCTCCGGCATCGACTGTGTGATCGTGGACGAGGCCCAGTTCCTGACCAAGCCCCAGGTGGAGTTTCTCGTACACATCGTGGACGACCTGAACATCCCCGTCATCGCCTACGGCCTGCGTGCGGACTTCCAGGGCAACTTCTTCGAGGGCAGCCAGTGGCTCATGGCCTGGGCGGATACGATCGAAGAGGTCAAGACGATTTGCTGGTGCGGCAAAAAAGCCACCTGCAACGCCCGTGTTTTCAATGGCCGGGTCGTCAAGGAAGGCGACCAGATCCTCCTCGGCGGCAACAGCCAGTATGTTTCCCTCTGCCGCAAGCACTGGCAGCGCGGGGAACTGGGACCGTTCAAGGAACTGCACATGGGGGATTGAGGGCTTCTCCTGTTGTCCGTTGATTCGTCTGTTCATTGAAAAACCTGCCTCATCGCGAAGCAGGTTTTTGTAGTATTCTGTTTTGACTCACAGCATCAACGGAGTAAACTCCATCGTCATCGTCAGCGCAAACCAGGATTCGATCAATTCGCCGGCGATGGCTTCGTCGATGACGATCGACTCATTCAGATAATAGGTGGTGTCCTCGGCTTCCATGTCGGACACGATGTCGATCTGGGTCACATCGACCAGTTGGCCGTCGCGGATCAGGCCGTGGCTACATACACTCTCGAAGGCACTGTTGGAACCTTCGTGGTAGAGTCCGTAGGTGCCGTCGCCCTCGTCGGTCAGGTACATGCGGTTGCGCTCCCAGCCTCGGCCCAGCAGGATTGCCTGCCCGTCGCGGATGGTCCAGATGTCCAGAATGCTTCCGTCGATCCACTCGCTGTTGCCAACCTCGCCGAGAAGCAGCTCGTCGCTGCCGTCACCATCCAGGTCCATCAGCGCCCAACCGATGCCGGTTCCGTCGTAGAGGGGGAGATAGTAGAGCGCGGAGTTGAAATCGTCATCCATCAGGATGTCCTCGTCGCCGGCCAGCGCCTTTCGGACTTGCTCCAGCACCGGGGCATAGGGGGTGGGAATGGCGTCTTCCGCCGCCGCGAGGCTCACGAGGCAGCAGCACAGGATCATCAGGATGGCAAGAAGCTTCTTCATGGTCATATCTCCTTTCGCGGGATCATTTCCCGTCACTCATGGAACGATCCTGAGAGGCAGATTCTTCCGAGCCTGAAGAAATTTACTGATTCTGTTTTCTGCTTTTGAGTTTATCCGCCAGTTTTTGCATGGCGGAGGACTGGAGGATGGCCTTCTTGGTAATATAATTCCAGACCATCACCAGGAGGGTGGAGAACGCTTTGTTCACGTGGACCATCTTGAGCTCAAACCCGAAGACGGTAAACAGGATCTTGTCCTCGCCAAATACCGCCCGGAACAGCAGCATCAGCAGGGCGTTCAGGCCCAGGCCGATCAGGCTTGTCACGAAAAATCCGAGTTTCGCGAGGTCGCCGCTGTCCTTGGCGCCTTTGAAAACCCAGTAGTAGCAGATCAGATAATTGACGACCGTCGAAATCAGGAACGCGATGGCGGTCGGGATCAGCGAATCCACGCCTTCGCCGAAGACCTTGACCAGCAGGGCAAAGAGGCCCCACTCGATCAGGGTGCACACGCCCCCCGTCACCACAAACCGGATAACCTCGCTCAGACGCGAGGAGTCTTTTTTCTCTTGCATCATGTGTCACCTCCGGGACGCGCCAAGTGTAGCAAACCCGGAGAGAGTTGTCAATCGGACATATTGGCGGTTTCTATGACGTCGCTTATTCCAGTACAAGATACCCGGGCATAGAACCGAAAACCATACCGCAACTGTTGCCATTGGCATTCCGCAGCATTCTGCTGGTAATGGTGGTCCAAACTTTTCCGGAATGAATACCAATACTGCCGGCATCCCTGTATTGTGCCGGCATGTCGTCTGAGCGCATCTCGAAAGTGAGGGGTGTTGCATCGCCGGTTTCGGGATCCAGAAGAACCAAGCATTCATCGGAAGGGCGGTAGCAGACAAAGCAGTTTTCCAGCGCACTGATAGGTTTGAGAAGAGTGGAATCAGCAGATTTTGAAAGGGTATCGTCGTGCCACAAGCTTGATCCGTCCGTGAGATCAACCATCACAAAGAGAACTGGCATGTTTGCACTATAGAGTAGTACATGATTTCCGTCTCCGGTTATCATGGAACGGTCAAGAGAGGAGACACCAAGAAAACGATCCCAATATGCCCGAGGCAAGGATATCTGCCATGTATTGCCACTGAATATTTCGATCATATTTAGTCTGAAGGCTTCAAGTTCCTCATCGTTGGTTGGATACCAACCGTTATACCCCATAAGCCAGGTCTTTCCTCTTTTATCGGAACGAGCCATAAAATTCCTAAAGGATAGATCATAGTCGTTAATATCCAAAGCTTGGAACTGTCTCTTGACCAAATCCACGGAGAACAACGAATAGTTATCTTCGTATGAGCCGTAAAAGAAAACGTGATCTTTGTTAAGAGCAACAGCATAGGCTGGCCCCGTCGTCAGAAACAGGCAATCGCCGGTTAACAGATCAACTGAAAAGGTGCCAATTGATGACACAATAATTGCATAGTGATCGTTTACATCTCGGACATTAAATTCTATCAAACCAGGAAATAGTTTTTCCAATTGCTCCAGCGTCTGGATTGCTGAGGTATTATCTCTCTTCAGGATGCTCTCAATACGCGCATTAACACCTTCTGTCCACTCAATCAAAGCTTCCTGGTATTCTTCACTGGTCGTAAAGAACTGATTGCGACTGTCCTGGTAAAACTGATATTGGGTCAAAGATTCAACTGTTTCGCTCATGATTTCCGGTTGAGACGAAAACACCAGCGGTATTTGCATATGGTCCTGGGTATCCCAAAGGCGAAGCTCGCTTCCGTAAATTAGCAGATTACGACCGTCAGCAGTAGCAGCGCATACATAGGATGTGCTATCAGTGAGAGCTTCAGCGGGGGCGGGTACATAGCGAACGCGCGTTGGATTCATAGTCTCATCTGCAGTTACCAAACAAGGAAGCAGAATCAGCACAAACAACAAAAGAACCAATGATACCATTTTTCTCACAGGAATCCATCCTTTCTTTTCCCGAGAACTAAAACGATTTAAATGTGTCTCAAAATGGACATTTTGATTATAGCTTTATTTGTCAATAGCGTCAAGGAAAATGAGCTGAAATATCATATCCCAAACCCTGCCTTCACCAGTCTGTGGCTGAGCAGGGTGGCGAGGACGATTTTTCCTGCGTCAAACAGGATGAAGGGGAAAACGCACACCGACAAAGCGGCCCAGAAACTCTGGCCGGCGCTGACGGTATACCAAAGCGTGCCAAACAGATAGCAGGTGAAGACTCCGACAGCCATGCCGATGATAATGCGGGGGAGGGAACGATTTTTCTGTGAAATCAGAGCGATCAGTACAGCACACGGAATGTACCCGAGGATATAGCCGCCTGTAGGGCCGAGGAGTTTCCCCGGGCCGCCCTGGAGACCTGTGAAGACGGGGAGACCGAAAAGACCCATCAGCAGGTAAGTTCCCATGGCGATGACGGCGTCCCACGGGCGAAGCAGCGCGCCGCAGAGGAGGACAGGCAGAAGGGAGAGAGAAACCGGCACCACACCGACCGGGATGATGACCTGTGCGCACACGGCTGTCAGAGCCGCAAAGAGCGCGGACAGAACCATGCGCTCAGTTGCTTTTTGGCGCACCGTCATCACCCTTTCTCATATTGCGTAAACTTATCACGGAAATCAGTTTACATAATAATAGAAGAAGTTCTTTCTGTCAAGCAGGAACTTAAACGTTGACCGCGAAAACATAATAAGTTAAGGTATGCCCATGCGGAGGGAGGCGAGGCCTTGAGCACCGGGAAGAACACGGCATACAATGTGGGATACCGGGTGTTTTCGGTTTTGCTGCCGCTGGTGACGGCGCCATTTCTCTCCCGGACGGTGGGTACCGCAGGCGTCGGCCTGTACAGCTATGCCTGGAACATCAGCTATTTTGCCTGCCTCGCGGCGATGCTGGGCCTGGAGAATTACGGCACACGCGCCATCGCATCAGTTCGGGAGGACCCGGACAGCTTAAACCGCACATTTTCAGCGATCTGGCGGATGCAGCAGGCGGTGGCCCTTGCGGTGCTGGCACTGTGGGTGGGATACCTGCTGCTCATCGCGGACGAGGAAAAGCCTATCGCCGTTCCGCTGACGTTGATGTCCGTCTCCTGTCTGTTCAACCTGGACTGGGCACTGATGGGCCTCGACAAGTTCCGCCCGATTGCCCTGCGCAACACAGCGGTCAAACTGGTGGCGGCGGCCTGCGTGTTCGTTTTCATCCGGGGGCCGGAGGACCTGTGGATCTACGGATTCGCCTGGGCGACGGCGACCTGTGTGGGGAACCTGCTCAGCGCCCTGTCCCTGCGCGGGAAGGTGAAGCTGGTCCGGGTGTCGCGGGCTGAAGCCTTCCGCCATCTGGGTCCCTGCAGCCTGCTCTTTGTCTCGGTGCTGGCCACCAGCGTTTACCGTGTCATGGACAAGGTGATGGTCGGCGCCATCGCCGGGATGGACGAGAACGGCCTGTACGAAAACGCCGAGAAGATCGTGTACTGCCTCTCGGGGTTTATCTCGGCGGTGGGCACAGTCATGCTGCCGAAGATCTCCGCCCTCCAGAAGAAGGGGGAGACCGCCCGCATCCGCAGGCATCTCGACGCCACGATGCAGGGGATCATGCTGATGACCGGATCCATGGCCTTCGGCCTTGCGGCAGTGGCAGACCGCTTCTGTGTGCTGTTCTACGGCGAGAAGTTTGCCGGTTCCGCCCCGTTGATGGTACCCCTTGGCTTTTCCCTGATGTTCATCGGCTTTGCCAACGTGATCCGTACCCAGTGGATCCTGCCCCAGGAGCGCGACCGCATCGTGGTCCGGAGTGTCTGTGCCGGTGCCGTGGTGAACGTGATCGCCAACGCCTTGCTCATCCCGTCGATGAAAGCCATGGGTGCGGTCGTGGGTACGCTCCTCGCGGAATTCACCGTTCCGCTGGTCCAGTTCCTGCACCTGAGGCGGGAATTGCCTTACCGCGAACTGCTCTTCCATGCCCTGACGGCTTCAGCCGCCGGAGCGGTGATGTGCACCCTGGTTTGGCTCGCAGGCCTGATCCTTCCCGCTACGTGGCCGGGTTTGGCCGTCCAGGTTATCATCGGGCTTGCGGCGGAGGGCGGCCTCTGCCTGCTCCTGCTCAGGATCACAAACAGTCCCCTGCTTCGCCTGGTGCGGCGGCGTCTGCACTGAAAATGACATTTGGAGGTTCTCTTATGCGCAAACGGATCGTCATCCTCGCCGTCCTTGTTGCCCTGATCTGCCTGCTCGCTGTTTCGGCCTCTGCGGAGAAGATCATCAAGCTCACCTTCACCGGGGACTGCACCCTCGGCTCCGAGGAACTGAAACGGAACCAGCCCACCTCCTTCGACACCAAAGTGGCGGAGATGGGCTATGACTATTTCTTCAAGAATTTCGCGGAGATGTTCGCGGAGGATGACGCGACGATCATCAACTTTGAGGGTGTGCTCAACAACTCCAGGGCGGGGGAGAACACCCGGAAGACCTACCGCTTCCGCGGGCCGACGGAGTTCACGCAGATCCTGACCAGTGTCTCTATCGAGGCGGCGGGCCTGGCGAACAACCACGTCAGCGACTACGGCAACCAGGGCCTCGACCGCACCAAGAACGCGCTGGAGGAAGCCGGGATTGCCTGGTTCCGCCTGACGAAATACTATCTTGTGGAGAAGGACGGCGTCAAGGTCGCGCTGTTTGCGCTGGACACGTCCACCTATCCCAATTATGCCGAGACCATCCGCGCCGAGACGATCCGCATCAAGAGCGAGGGGATCGCGAACGCGGTGGTCCTGGTCTACCATGGCGGCAACGAGTATGACCCGAAGCACAACGCTAACCAGAACCTCGTTGTGCAGCGCATGATCGACGCCGGGGTGGACCTGATCATCATGCATCACCCGCATATCGTGCAGGGCATCGGCATCCGCAACAACCGCTACGTGTGTTATTCGCTCGGCAATTTCGTTTTCGGCGGGAACTGCGAGATTCGCAACGAGATGTACCGCAACACCCGCGAGGTGAGCTCCCTCTACGCCCTCGTGGTCCGGGCGGAACTCCACTTTGACGATGACGGCACCTACATCGGCCAGCAGCTCTTCCTCTACCCGGCTTTCATCTCCGGCGATGCGCCGCACAATGACTATCAGCCTCACCTTGTAACCGGCGAGGATGCCGCGATCGTCTTCGATCATGTCCAGTATGACACGGCCTTCCAGCTGCCGGATTTTGATGAGAAACTCGGCTGCATGGTGATGCCTTATATCGGCGTACACGACGAGCTGACCCTGGAGACGCCGACGCCCACTGTCAGGCCGACATCCCGTCCCCGCACGACGGCAAAGCCTACAACAAAGCCGACGGACGCTCCGACCGACCAGCCGACGGATGTTCCGACCGATCAGCCCACGGACCAGCCCAGTAATCCGCCTGCGGATGATCCGTCCAATCCTCCGGCCGACAATCCGCCCGTGGACAATCCTCCGGCTGACGATCCGCCGGCCGATAATCCGTCTACGGACAATCCGCCCGCGGATAATCCCCCGGCAGACAATCCTTCGGCCGATAATCCTCCTGCTGACAATCCGCCTGCCGACAACCCGCCTGCTGACAATCCTCCGGCTGACAATCCACCGGCAGAGAAGCCTGTCGAGAATCCGCAGCCGGACAATCCCCCCGCGGGCGGTGATGAATGAGACGGCTTCTCTGCGCCGCGCTGTGCCTGATATTGGTTTCCGGTGTCGCGCTCGCAGAAAAAACGATCCTTCTGACCTTTACCGGGGACTGTACGCTGGGCGGAGAGGAATCCACCCGCAGCTGGGAAACCTCGTTTGACAGCGTCGCGGCTGCAAAGGGATGGGGATGTTTCTTCTCGGCATTTACCGAAATGTTTGCGGCGGATGACGCGACGATCGTCAACCTTGAAGGCGTACTCGCGGACAGCACGGACGGTGCAAAGGGCATCAAGAATTTCAGGTTCCGCGGGGATCCGGCGTACGTTGCCATGCTGAAGAACGCTTCGGTTGAAGTGGCTTCCCTTGCCAACAACCACGCGATGGACTACGGGGAAGAGGGCCTGCAGAGCACCGTTAACGCTTTGAAATCCGCGGGGATCCGGTGGATCCGGCGCGGGGCGTATATCGTCCTGAAGAAGGACGGCGTGCGGGTGGCGCTCTTCGGGGTGGACGCGGACGGATTCCGCGAGGAAGGGAAGTTTCTCTGCTCCGAAATCAGCCGCGTCAAGTTCGAAGACGAAGTGGACGCGGTGATAGCGGTGTGCCATACCGGCAAGGAGCATGTGCCGAAGCATTATGCCGTGCAGGCGAATACCGCGACGGCTTTGATCGATGCCGGAGCGGACCTCGTGATCATGCACCATCCCCATGTGGTGCAGGGCGTGGCTGTCTATAATGGCGCGACGATCTGCTACTCGCTGGGGAACTTCGTTTTCGGCGGGAACACCCGCATCCAGAGCAAGACCTATTACCGCAACCATCCGGCGACAAATCTCTACGGACTGGTCGTACAGGCGGAACTGCATTTCACCGATGAGGGGAAATACATCGGGCAGCAGGTCTTTCTCTACCCGATCCTCACTTCCGGCGACTTACAGACTAACGATTATCAACCGCGCCTCGCAATCAGCGAGGATGCGCGGGAAGTCCTTGAATGCGTGCAGTTCGACACGGCCTTCACGCTTCCGGACTACGATGAAGACACGGGCTGCGTCACCCTGCCTTTTGTGGAGGCTTTGCCTGACGCCGACTGAATCCAGGAGGAACCATGCTGCTTGAAGACGTTCGCTCTCCGCAGGACATTCAGGATTTGTCCGCGGACGAGCTGAATGACCTGGCGGGACAAATCCGCGAGACACTCGTCACCACGGTGTCCCGCCGCGGCGGTCATCTCGCCTCAAACCTGGGCGTTGTGGAGCTGACCCTGGCGCTCCACCGCGTTTTTGACATGCGGGAAGATCAGCTGGTCTTCGATGTCGGCCACCAGTCCTATGTGCACAAGCTCCTGACGGGGCGTTACTGGCGCTTCCAGAGCCTGCGCACCTTTGGCGGAATCTCCGGGTTCCCGAAGCGCAGCGAGAGCCCCTATGATGTCTTCGAGACCGGCCACGCGTCGACGGCGATCTCGGCGGCGCTCGGCCTGGCACGGGCCCGCGACCTGCAGGGGAAGAAACACAGTGTCATTGCCGTGGTCGGGGACGGCGCTCTGACCGGCGGCCTCTGCTATGAAGCCCTGAACGACGCGGGTTCCGCCAATACCCGGCTGCTGGTGATCCTGAACGACAACGAGATGTCCATCGCGCCGAATGTCGGCGCCCTGTCTTCCCACCTGACGGATCTTCGGGTTTCCAAGGGATGGAACAGCACCAAGCGCAAGGTGAAGTCCGGGCTGCAGCGGGTGCCCGTCGTTGGCAAACCGTTGTATAAATTCATCCATCTCAGCAAGAGCTATCTCAAATCACTGATCGTGGACGAGGGCTTCTTTACGAGCCTGGGCTTCCACTATTTCGGACCCATCGACGGCCATAACCGCGAGCAGCTGGAGCGTACCCTGAAACTGGCGAAAAACTTCGACGGCCCGGCGGTCATCCATGTCCTGACCCAGAAGGGCCACGGCTATGACAAGGCCGAGGAACAGCCCGAGCGCTTCCACGGCACGCCGCCCTTCTATGTGGAGACCGGCGATCCCCGCGAAGCATCCCCTTACCCGGCTTACGGGAAGATCATGGCGGAGGAACTGAACATCCTCGCCGACCAGGATCCGAAGATCGTGGCGGTGACAGCCGCCATGCCGCAGGGCACAGGCCTGGACGCCTTCGGAGCGGCGCACCCGAACCGGCTTTTCGACGTGGGTATCGCGGAGGAGCATGCCGTTACGATGGCGGCGGGCATGGCGGCCGGCGGACTGAAACCCTATGTGGCCATCTACGCAACATTCTTCCAGCGCGCGTTTGACCAGTTGGTTCACGACGTGGCCATGCAGAAGCTGCCGGTCGTCTTCCTGCTGGACCGCGCGGGCCTGGTGGGCGAGGACGGCGCGACGCACCATGGCGTGTTTGACCTGGCGCAGACCTTGCCCGTACCGGGGCTGACGGTGCTGGCACCACGCGATATCGGCGAACTGCGTCTGATGATGTGCTGGACAAAGGAAGCAGCGGGTCCTGTCGTCATCCGCTATGGTCGGAAAAGCTTTGACATGAATGAACGTTTTCCAAACCGGAAGTTTGTTCCCGGACATTGGGAAGTGCTGCTGCCCGGAGCGGACTGCTGCCTGCTGGCTACCGGTTCGATGGTGCGGGAAGCGGTTACGGTCCACGACATCCTGGAAGAAGAAGGCATCGCCGCGGCGGTGGTGAACTGCTCCACCCTGAAACCGCTGGACGAGACCCTGCTGCGCGCGTTTGCGGATCGGCCGCTGTTCACGATGGAGGAGCACGTCCTGACGGGCGGCTTCGGCAGCGCGGTCAACAACTTCCTGGTGGCCGAAGAACTTTCCGCGCCGAAGATTGCTTTCGGCCTGCCCGATACCTTTGTCCAGCACGGGAGCCGCGGGCGGCTCCTGCGGTTCCTCGGCCTGATGCCGGAGCAGATGGCCAATCGTATCCTCGCGGTGCTGAAACCGAGCATAAAGGAGAACCCGGATGAGTGACAAACAGCGGGCGGATGTCGCGCTTGTGAGCCGCGGCCTCAGCGAAAGCCGGGAGAAGGCCCAGGCGGCGATCATGGCCGGGACGGTTTATGTGGGCGAACGGAAGATCGCTAAACCCAGTGAGCCGGTAGGCCCGGAGGAAGAACTCCTTGTCCGTGCACCTGCCCATCCCTATGTGGGACGCGGCGGGCTGAAACTGGAGAAGGCCGTAGAGGTCTTTCATGCAGACCTGAACGACAAGGTCTGTATGGACATCGGCTGTGCGACCGGCGGCTTCACCGACGTATGCCTGCGCAACGGCGCGGCGCATGTCTACGCGGTGGATGTTGGCTATGGCCAGTTTGACTACCAGCTCCGGCAGGACCCGCGGATCACGCTGATGGAACGCACCAACGCCCGGGGCCTGACCCCGGAGATGGTTCCCCTGCATCCCACAGTGACCGTGATGGACGTGAGTTTCATCTCGATCAAGCTGATCCTTCCCGTCTGCGCGGCGATCATGGGGGAGGAAGGCGTCATTTACACCCTCGTCAAGCCGCAGTTCGAGGCCGGTCGCGGAAAAGTGGGCAAGAACGGCGTGGTCCGGGATCCTCGCGTCCACGAAGAAGTGCTGCAGGGTATTGTCGATTTCTGCCCCACGATGGGGTGGCAGGTGACGGCGCTGGACTATTCGCCGATTACCGGCCCGAAGGGAAATATCGAGTTTCTTGCGGAGATCCGGCCGATGCGGGATGGCGTGCGTACGCCGGATTCTGCTGAGATTCGGGCTCTGGTAGAAGCGGCTCATCGGTCGCTGTGAGGCCCCTTCTACCGCTGCGGCGGTCCCCCTCCCCACTGCGGTGGGGAGGCATGGGCTTGTGAACATTCTTTCAGGCTCTCCACCACAGTGGGTTCGAAGCGCCCGGGAAACTGTCTGGTAGACAGTTTCCAGCGGAGAACGGGCGGCAGCCCCGGAGAGCTCCCGCGAAGCGGGTGAGGGGTCCCTCTCGATAAGCGATAAGATGGTATGATGAGGAATGAATGATGCAGAGTGAAGTTACAGCGGGAAAGAACAAAGGCCTGATCCGCCGCTTCCTGCCGTATTATCGCAAGTACTGGAAGACAGTGATCTTCGACCTGTGCTGTGCGGCGCTGACTTCCGGGGCGGAATTGGCGCTGCCCATGATCGTCCGGGAGATTACCGGGCGGGCAACGACGCCGGAGCGCGTGGATTCCCTGACGACGCAGTTCATCCTGACGGTTGGTGCGGTCTATCTCATGCTTCGCATAATTGAAGCCGCCGCGAACTACTATATGCAGTACATCGGCCATGTCATGGGCTCCCGGCTCGAGACCGACATGCGGACGGACCTTTTCCATCACCTGCAGCAGCTATCGTTCAGCTACTTTTCCCAGACCAAGGTGGGACAGATCATGTCCCGCATCACTTCCGATTTGTTCGAGGTGACGGAATTCAGCCACCACTGTCCGGAGGAGTTCCTGATCGCGGGGATCAAGATCATCGTCAGTTTCATTCTTTTGATCAATATCAATCCGCTGCTGACCCTGCTGATGTTCGGTGTCCTGCCATTCATGGTCTTCTTTGCCTGGCGGTATAACCACAAGTTCCGCGCGGCGTTCAAGCAGCGCAACCGTCAGGTCGGTGAAATCAACGCGCAGGTGGAGGACAGCCTCCTCGGTGTCCGGGTCGTGAAGTCCTTCGCCAACGAGGACATGGAAGAGCACAAGTTCGACGAGGGCAACCAGAAGTTCCTCGAGTATAAGTCGATCAGCTACCGGTACATGGCAGAGTTCGGCACGTCCAACCGCATCTTTGACGCCCTGATGTACATCCTCGTCGTGGTGGTCGGCGCGCTGATGGTCAAGGACAGGAGCATCACCGTGGCGGATTATGCCGCTTATCTGCTCTTCGTCAGCGTTCTGCTCTCGTCCATCCGCCGCATCGTGGAGTTCATCGAACAGTTCCAGCGCGGCATGACGGGAATCGAGCGCTTCTATGAGATCATGGATGCCCCGGAAGAGATCACGGATAAGCCCGATGCTGAGGACCTGACAAATGTCTCCGGCGAGGTCGTCTTCGAGAACGTCGGTTTTCATTACACGGACGGCGGAGACGAAGTTCTCCACCGCCTGAACATGACCGTGCATGCCGGGCAGTCTGTCGCCCTTGTCGGGCCTTCCGGCGCGGGCAAGACCACGCTTTGCAACCTGATCCCCCGCTTCTATGACGTGACCGAAGGCCGCATCCTGATCGATGGCCACGACGTGCGCGACCTCAAGCAAAAGAGCCTGCGGCAGGCCATCGGGATGGTGCAGCAGGATGTGTATCTATTCTCCGGTTCGGTGCTCGACAACATCTTGTACGGCAAGCCCGGAGCTACCCGTGAGGAGGCGATCGAGGCCGCGAAACTGGCCGGCGCACACAGCTTTATCTCCGCGCTGCCCGATGGCTATGACACGTATGTGGGCGAGCGCGGTGTGCGCCTTTCCGGCGGACAGAAGCAGCGCATCTCGATTGCGCGTGTCTTCCTGAAGAACCCGCCGATCCTGATCCTCGACGAGGCCACCTCCGCCCTCGACAACGAGAGCGAGCGCTTGGTCCAGCAGTCCCTGGAGAGCCTGGCGAAGGGCCGCACGGTCTTTACCATTGCGCACCGCCTGACCACGATCCGTAACGCCGACGTGATCTGGGTCCTGACCGAAAACGGCATTGAAGAAACCGGTTCTCACGAAGAACTGATGGCAAAGGATGGCGTCTATGCGGGCTTGTACCGTATGTACACCGAAGAGGGCAGTGCGTCATGAGTAAAACGAAAGACCGCATCCGCCAGAGCCAGCTGCACTACAAGCAGGAACTGGGGCAGAACTTCATTTATGATGAAGCGCTATTGCAAGCCCTTGTCGAAGCCTCAGGCGTTACAAAAGACGACGATGTCCTTGAAATCGGCCCCGGTGCCGGGAGCCTGACAAAGCCTCTCTGCGCCTCCGCCCATCACGTCCTGTCCCTTGAACTGGATGAGCGCCTGATTCCTCTGCTCTCTGTCTTCATGGAAGGAGCAGACAACTTCACCCTTGTCCAGGGCGATGTGATGACGGCGAATCTCCCGGAACTGACGGCAGGCCTGCGGAAACCCTTCTGCGTGGTGGCGAACATCCCTTACTACATCACAACCCCGCTGCTGACCCTGTTGCTGAAAAGCAATCTTCCGATTCGCTTGATGGCTCTGATGGTTCAGCGCGAGGTTGCGGACAAGCTCCTGACCAAACCGGGAGAGGAAGGCTGGGGACCGCTGAGCATCCGCGCGCAGTATCGCTGCGAACCAAGGCTGGCCATGGAAGTCCCCGCTGCCTACTTCACCCCTGCGCCGAAGGTGGACAGCGCCTTCGTGGTTCTCCCTGTGCGGGAGAAGCCGGCGGTCAACGTCAAAAGCGAGACGGATTTCTTCGCTGTTGTCGGCGCGGCATTTGCGCTGAGGCGAAAGACGCTGGTGAACAGCCTGGCGGCATCCCTGCGGCTGGAGCGTGCGGAAGCCGTTGAACTGGTGGAAAAAGCGGGCTTGGACCCGATGATCCGGGGCGAGAAGCTGTCCATGGAAGATTTTGCACGGTTGGCGGATGTGTGGACGGGGAGAACCTCATCCGTCAGCCCGTAAACGGGCTGCCACCTTCCCCTGAAGGGGAAGGCAAAAAGAGTCATCAAGCCAAAAGCCTTCCCCTTTAGGGGAAGGTGGCGCGAAGCGCCGGATGAGGTCCGGGGAGGGATCAGCATGCAATCGGTTGCAAGGTTTGAGCTTATTTCGGAGAATCAGTATACTCATGACTTTTCCGGTTTTGAAACCCGCCTCTCCCTTTCCGAAATCCCGATCCCCCGCCGTGCAACAGAGGGCTCCGCAGGCTATGACTTTGCCTGTCCGGTCGCCGTGACATTGTTGCCGGGGGAGATGCGGGTAATCCCTACCGGGCTGCGTTCGTTGATCGAACCGGGCTGGGTGCTGGTGATCTGCCCGCGCTCATCCCTTGGCCGCAAGTATGGCATGCGGCTGGCCAATACGGTGGGGATCATCGACAGTGATTATGCCCTCGCGGAGAACGAAGGCCATATTCTCGTGGCGGTTGTGAACGGCGGGGATCAGCCGCTGACGCTGAATCCGGGGGACCGGTTCTGCCAGGGGATCTTCCTGCCCTTTGGGGTCGCGGAGGAGGAAACAGTGACTGCCCGCCGCACGGGCGGGTACGGTTCGACCGGAAACTGAGGAGATCACGATGCCAAAGACCAAATCCGTTTACGCCTGTACATCCTGCGGCTATGAGACCGCCCGCTGGATGGGGCAGTGCCCTGGCTGCGGGGCGTGGAATACCCTGGAGGAAGCTATCGCCGCCGAACCCGCAAGGGTAGGCGCGGCGCCCAAGGCGATCAAGCAGCGCCCGGGAACCGGGGCGGCGGCAATCCCGGTGACCGATATCCCGGAGGACGACACGATCCGTGTCTCCACGGGCATTGAGGAACTCAACCGCGTGCTGGGCGGCGGAATTGTCGAAGGCGCGCTGATGCTCCTTGGCGGCGACCCGGGCATTGGTAAGTCGACCCTGCTGATCCAGGTCTGCGCGCATCTATGCCGCGCGGGAAAGTGCGTGCTCTATGTTTCCGGCGAGGAAAGCGCCCGTCAGATCAAGCTCCGGGCGGCACGCCTCGGCATCCATGAGAAGAGTCTTTATGTCCTCGCGGAGAACGCCATGGACAACGTGGAGACCCGCATGCAGGAGCTCTCCCCGGACGTGATGGTGATCGATTCGATCCAGACCATGTACCGGCCGGAGATGGCCAGCGCGCCGGGATCGGTCAGCCAGATCCGCGAGTGCACCAGCCTCCTACTCCGCTTGGCGAAAGAAACCGGCACGGCGGTCTTCCTGGTTGGTCATGTCACCAAGGAAGGCGCGATCGCCGGTCCGCGCGTGCTGGAGCACATGGTGGACGTGGTGCTGTACTTCGAGGGCGACCGCCAGCAGGAGTACCGCCTCCTGCGTGCCGTGAAGAACCGCTTCGGTTCGGTCAATGAGCTCGGCGTCTTCCAGATGACCGCTGAGGGCATGGTGCCGGTGGAGAATCCCTCTGAAC
Source organism: Clostridia bacterium (assembly GCA_017552615.1). Lineage (GTDB taxonomy): Bacteria > Bacillota > Clostridia > Christensenellales > Aristaeellaceae > RUG11272. The sequence goes on along the minus strand of JAFZPI010000041.1, from coordinate 23,099 downwards.
AGCTGCTCTCCCACCGCGCAAAGGGCGCAAGCGGGAGCGTGGTCTTCTGCGGGATGGAAGGCAGCCGTCCGCTGCTGTGCGACGTCCAGGGACTGTGCAGCCAGAGCTGGTTCGGCACACCGCGCCGGACTGTCGAAGGCGCGGACACGGGCCGCGTGTCCCTGCTTCTGGCGGTGCTGGAGAAGCGCGCGAACCTCAAGACCTACAATCAGGACGTGTACATCAACGTGGCGGGCGGCCTGGAACTCTCCGAACCTGCGGCAGACCTAGCCCTGTGCATGGCGGTAGCTTCTTCCTTGCGGGATGAGGCGGTCGGTGCGACAACCGCGGTGATGGGCGAGGTCGGCCTGGCCGGGGAAGTCCGCGCGATCCCCCAGTGCGACCGCCGCGTCGCGGAGTGCGCGCGTCTGGGCTTTACGACGGTTGTATTGCCCAAGGAAAACCTGCGGCGTGTTCCACAGATTGAGGGCTTGAAGCTCGTCGGGGTAGATACCGTCATGCAAGCTGTAGCCGTTATCTTCGGCAAGTAAAGGAGGCTTACTCATGTACACCACCGGCGTTTACTTCGGCCGTTTCTGCCCGCCGCACCGCGGCCATCTGTACCAGATCATCCAGGCGTCTACCCGGTGTGAAAAGCTCATTGTCGTGATTTCCGACAACCGGGTGGAGACCGAGGCCATCTGCCGGGAGGCAGGGCTGCCGGTCATTACCTACCAGCTGCGGAAGCAATGGCTGGCCCAGCAGGTGCAGGACATGGCGCACATTGAGGTCCGGGTGCTGGACGAGACCGACCTGCCGACCTATCCCGACGGCTGGCCGCAGTGGGCGGCGAGGATGCGCGAGGTGGTGCCGGAGGTGATCGACGCCTTCTTCGTCGGCGATCGGGATTATCATGATACGCTGCATGCGTACTTCCCGGAGAGCCAAATCGAGCTTTTCGATCCGACGCGCACGCGCTACCCGATCTCCGCGACGGAGATCCGCCGGGATATCCTCAACAACTGGCACTATATCCTCGGCCCGGCAAGGCCGTTCTTCTCCAAGAAGGTGCTGATCGCGGGCACCGAGTCCTGCGGCAAGACCACGCTGACGAAATGCCTGGCGAAGCTCTTCAACACTTCCTGGTCTGAGGAAGTCGGCCGTTACTATGCTGAGCATTATCTGGGCGGGGATGAGACGATCTACACCGACCAGGACTTTGCCCGTATGGCGTATCTCCAGGCCGAACAGGATTTCCAGGCTATGCGTACGGCCAACAAGGTCTGCTTCTTTGACACCGACGCCGTGGTGACAGATTATTACTCCGAGCTCTACATGGGTCACCGGAACCGCATGGTCGAAGCCTTTATCGACCCGTTGAAGTATGACGTGCTCCTCTATCTCTCCCCGGATGTCAAGTGGGTGGCGGACGGCCAGCGGCTCAACGGGGATCAGGAGCGCAGGGAACGGCTCAACCACCGTTTGCTCGATATGTATGCGGAGTTCGGATTCACGGACAAGATCCGGATTGTCAGCGGCGATTACACCCAGCGTCTTGACACCGCCGTGCAAATCGTGGATGATATGCTTGGGTTGAAACAGAAGTAGAAGGAGGCGTACGGTATGGCATTCCTGCAGGTCCAGTTCTTTTCCAAGGCGTTGGTTGTGGCATCAACCGTGTGGGTCGTAATGCCGGAGCGCGACATGGGCATCGGTGTTAAGGCTTCGGAAGGCCCCAAAGAACCACCGCAGGTGCTCTATCTTCTGCACGGATATTCCGACGACCAGTCGATCTGGATGCGCCGGACCTCGGTGGAACGCTATGCCGCAACGCATAACCTCGCGGTCATCATGCCTGCCGTGAACCATTCCTTCTATACCAACGAAGCCCAGGGCGAGCGCTACTGGGACTATGTGGCGGAGGAACTGCCCGAGACCATGCACGCCTTCCTGAACCTCTCCGATAAGCCGGCGGAGACCTGCGTGGCCGGCCTGTCGATGGGCGGCTACGGCGCGATGAAGCTGGCACTGACACACCCGGATCGCTTCCGCTGCGCCGGGAGTTTCTCCGGCGGCGTGAACATGGCGGGCCTGGTCAGCCGCCGTCCGGACACAATGGAGCGGGTCTTCGGCGACACGTCCGCCATCGCGGGTTCTGAGCACGACCTCTTCCATTTGCTCAAAGTCAACGCCAAAGCCCCGAAGAAGCCGAAACTCTACATCTCCTGCGGCACGGAGGACTTCCTCTGGGAGGACCATCTGCTCTTCTGGCCTGCCGCGCAGAAGGCTGGCTGGGATGTCACCCACAAGGAAATCCCCGGCTTCAGCCACGAGTGGGCGCTTTGGGATCAGGAAATCAAGGCGTTCATCGAGTGGGCGTATGGGGAAGAGGCAAAAGACTGATCAACGAAGGGGAGTGAATGCTGTGTGCTATACCATTGAGGAGATCCGCAAAAAGGCCGTTCCGATTGCTGTCAAACACGGCATTCGACGGTTGGGTCTTTTCGGCTCCTATGCTCGTAACGAAGCCGAAGATGACAGCGATCTTGATTTTGTGATCGATGAAGGCAAGATGCGCGGCATTTTACAGTACCTGTCTTTTGTTTACGATCTGGAAGACAGCTTTGGATGCCATGTTGATGTGGTTATGGACGGAATCCGGGATCAGGACTTTCTGCAGTCGATTAAGAAGGATGAGGTGGTCCTGTATGAAGCGAGTTGACAGAGTTGTGATCGAAAAGATGATTGTATACTGCAAAGAAATCGATCAAATCATGGATCGCTTCGGCCGGGATTTCGATGTCTACTGCCGGGATCGGGCGTATCAGTACGCCACTGCGATGTGCATTCTTCAGATTGGCGAACTTGTCACGCGCTTATCGGGCGAAGTTACAGAGAACCATCCTGAAATCCCGTGGAGGCTGATCCGCGGAATGCGCAATTTCTACGCACATGACTATGAGAGGACAAAGCCTGAAACAATGTGGCAGACCCTGACTGAGGATGTTCCTGCACTGCAGATACAGCTTCAGGAATTGCTAGAAGAGGACGAATAAGATAAACAAGACCCGGAGGGATGCCCCATGAGTCAGTTGCAGCGAGTCGAACAGTCGGCCGGTGCGGTCCTGCTGACCGTGCTGGAGGGCACACGGTATTATGTGCTGGTGGAGGAGTGCGCTACCGGCTCGCTTGGCCTGCCCAAAGGCCATCAGGAGGAAGGGGAGACGCTTCGGGAAGCGGCGCTGCGGGAAATCTGGGAGGAAGCCGGGGTCAAGGCCAACCTTGTGAAAGGCGCGCCGGTACAGGAAACGGAATACACCCTCCCCGGAGGCATCCGGAAACATGTCACGTACTACACGGCAGTCTTCTCCGGCCAGACCCCGCACCCTCACCCCGGTGAAGCCGGCGGCGTGCGCATCTACACCCTCCGCCAGCTGATGAGCCAGCGCCTGAACCACGTGACAACGCTGTCATTCATCCAGCGGGTGGACGGATGGATGGAGGAGAACCGGCCGGGCGGTGTGTGACCATTTGCCGATGCAAGCGAAAAGCGGCTCTTACGCAGGGCCGCTTTTGCAATAGCAAGGTTTTACCAGCTTCACCGATGAACCTTGATCTCCGGAAGTATCGCGTCGATATCCACAAAGCCGACAGACAGGTCATCACGGTTCAAGTAGAGGGGGACTTCCCGGTCCTTGAGGAGACTTTCCACATTCACATACAGATAGCGGCTGTAATAGACATGGACGATACCGGTATCCGGATCGGTCCAGCTGCACTCCACGATGACGGGATGGGTGCTGTTGATGTTGACCCGATTGTTGGTTTTGAAACCTGTGATTTTGGCCTGGACGCAGATTCCGCCTTCATAGGCTGCGCGTTGGCGGCTGCGGCGGCGGAGATCCAGGGCCAGCAGGAACAACCCTCCCAGCAGGAACAGCCCGCCCATTCCGCCGAAAACGGCGAGCATGACGGTCCGGTCCTCCGGGTCAATGGACTCGCTGTGATAGAGGATCGGGGCAAGGATCGCAAAGAGGAGCCCCATCGGCGCGAAACACATGCCTACGATGCCTTTTTCCGTCCATCCGTATTTCTTCTTTTCGGTTTCCACGGGCACACACTTCCTTTGTTAAGCGGCTCAGTCCAGGACGATCCTCGGGTTTTTCTCGCTGGGGCGGTAGAGGACGAAGCGCCGCCCGATGTACTGGATGGGCTCCGCGAAGCATTCTTCGCACAGTGCCTGCAGGGCTTCCTTGGCGGTGAGGGGGCAGTTGGGCTGCACGCTGCCCTTGATGAGCTCATGGGCCTCGAGATCGTCGGAGACCTGCTTGATGGTGCCGGGGACGATGCCGTCCTTGCCGATATAGATGATGGGCTCCAGGCTCGCGGCCATCCCGCGGAGCACAGCCCGCTGTTTGCTGGTCATGTTTTTCTCCTTTGTTTGTTGTTTAGTCGATAAAGTCAAATTCCATGTCGTCGATGGCGACAGTGCTGCCTTCGTGGGCGCCCTTTTCCCGCAGGGCGTCGATCACGCCGAGGCGGCGCAGGGTGCGGTGGAACCAGTTCAGGCTTTCGTCGTCCTCAAAGTTCACGCTGGCCACCAGGTGTGCCATGGCGGGGCCGGTCACCACATAAACCCCGTCTTCCACCTCGATGGAGAAATCATTGGTGAGCACTTCGTCCTCCGGGATGATTTCTTCCGCAAAGTGCTGGATGGGCGGCAGGGTTTCCAGCTGTTTTTCGGCGCAGTCCAGCAGGGCGTCAAAGCCCTGGTGTGCCGCGGCGCTGACGGCGAAGACCGGCCAGCCGAGCGGCGCGACGTGGGCCTTCATGCGCTCGAGGTTCTCGTCGGATTCCAGCAGGTCCGCCTTGTTGCAGACCACGATCTGGGGACGGTTGGCGAGGTCGCCGTAGTTGGCCAATTCGAGGTTGATCTGGTCGAAGTCGGCGATCGGGTTGCGACCTTCGCTCCCGGCGATGTCCACCACGTGGAAGAGAAGCCTTGTGCGTTCCACATGCCGCAGGAAGTCGTGGCCGAGGCCGACGCCCTCCGAGGCGCCTTCGACGAGGCCCGGGATGTCCGCCAGCACGATGTCGGTTCCGTGGCGGCGGACGATGCCGAGGTTGGGCGTCAGGGTGGTAAAGTGATAGTTGCCGATCTTGGGCTTCGCGGCGGTGACGACAGACAGAATGGTGCTCTTGCCCACGTTGGGGTAGCCGACCAGGCCGATGTCCGCGATGGTTTTCAGTTCCAGCTGGAAGCTGTGGATCTGGGTTTTCATGCCGGGCTTGGCGAAGTTCGGGGTCTGGCGGGTCGGCGTGGCGAAGTGGGCGTTGCCCCAGCCGCCCCGGCCGCCCTTGAGCAGCAGGCGCGTTTCGTTGGGCTCGTCCATGTCCGCCACGATGCGGTCGGTGTCCACATCCCGCAGGACCGTTCCGACGGGCACTTTGATCACCAGATCTCTGCCGGACTTGCCCTTGCAGCGGAGCGCGCTGCCAGCGAGGCCGTCTTCGGCCGTGTATTTGGTCTTGAAGCGGAAGTCCAGCAGGGTATGCATGTTGGGGTCGGCGTAGAGCAGGATGCTGCCGCCATTGCCGCCGTCGCCGCCGTCCGGGCCGCCGTTCTGCACGAATTTCTCCCGGTGGAACGACACGCAGCCGTTTCCGCCGTCACCCGCTTTGCAGGTAATGCGGGCGCGATCCACAAAGTTGCTCATGGTTCCTCCAATATCAGTTTCTGAGGGAATGCAGCGGCGCGGGGATCCGGCCGCCGCGGGCGATGAAGTCCTCGCAGCCGAAGCGGTTCACCGGCATCACCGGAGCGAAGCCGAGCAGACCGCCGAATTCGACTTTGTCGCCTGCCTGCTTGCCGATGGCCGGGATGATGCGCACGGCCGTCGTCTTGTTGTTGACCATACCGATGGCGGCTTCGTCTGCGATAATGCCGGAAATGGTTGCGGCCGGCGTGTCGCCGGGGATCGCGATCATATCTAATCCGACCGAGCACACGCAGGTCATGGCTTCGAGCTTTTCGAGCGTCAGCGCACCCGCGGAGGCTGCCTCGATCATGCCGATGTCCTCGCTGACCGGAATGAAAGCGCCGGACAGGCCGCCCACATGGTTGGAGGCCATGACGCCGCCCTTCTTGACGGCATCGTTCAGCAGGGCCAGGGCCGCCGTGGTGCCGGGTGCTCCGGCCATCTCCAGGCCCATTTCGGTGAGAATATGTGCCACGGAATCTCCCCGCGCCGGAGTCGGTGCGAGGGACAGGTCGACGATGCCGAAGGGGATGTTCAGCCGCTGGGAGGCCTCCCGCGCCACAAGCTGACCGACACGGGTGATCTTGAACGCGGTGCGCTTGACGGTCTCCGCCACGATGTCGAAGGGCTGTCCGCGCACGGCTTCCAGTGCCTTTTTCACGACGCCGGGTCCGGAGACGCCGACATTCACGGCACATTCGGGTTCGCCGATGCCGCAGAAAGCGCCGGCCATAAAGGGATTGTCTTCGACCGCGTTGCAGAAGACGACGAGCTTTGCGCAGCCGAGGCCGTCCTGGTCGGCAGTGCGCTGGGCTGTGTCACGGATGATCCCGCCCATCTCGCGGACGGCGTTCATGTTGAGACCGGCCCGGGTCGAGCCCACGTTTACCGAGGCGCAGAGCCGCTCGGTCTCGGAGAGCACTTCCGGGATGGAAGCCAGGAGCCGCTCGTCGGCGTTGGTGGCGCCTTTGTGCATCAGGGCTGTATATCCGCCGAGGAAGTTGACGCCGATCTCACGGGCGGCCCGATCCAGGGCAAGCGCGATGGGACGCGGATCCCCCTGGCAGATGAGGCTCACCGGTGTGACCGACACGCGCTTGTTGACGATCGGGATGCCTAGCTCTTCGGAAATTTCTTCTCCGGTGCGCACGAGGTTCCCCGCGATCCGGCAGATCTTCTCATACACCCGATCCGCACACTTTGCCGGATCCCTGTCGGAACAGTCGAGGAGGTTGATTCCGAGGGTGATCGTGCGGATGTCGAAATTCTCCTCCTGGATCATGTGCAGGGTTTGCAGGATTTCACCGGTTTCAATCATCGTATGGATCCTCCGTATTGTCTGAACCTTCCCGCGCGGCGCGAAGGGCTTCTTTTGCGATCGCATAAGGATAGCCCCTCCGCGCAAGTGCCGCCAGCACCCGTTGGTCGGCTTTCCGCCGGTCTTCTCCGGGCTTGCCGCTCCGCAGGAATTTGGCCGCGAGCGCGGTGGCAGCGGATACATGCTCGCCTTCGTCAAGGGCTTCCATGGCGGCCTGGGTCTCTTCTGCCGTAACGCCTTTCCGGCGCAGTTCCCCGGCGATGCGCTGCGGCCCAAGTCCCCGCCGCACGCGGGCTTCCGCCCACTGGCGGGCAAAGTCCGCGTCGTCGAGAAGGTTGTTCTTTTTGAGCTTGTGCAGGACCATCTCGCAGGTGACGGGACGGTATCCGAGCCGGAGCATCCGGGCTTCCAGCTCGCCTTCGGCATAGGGCCGCTGGGCGAGCAGCGACACGGCGTATTCGAGTCCCGGCTGGTACTGCCGCAGGAGCAGCCACTGGTCGTATTCCTCCGGGTCGATTTCGTCCCCTTCTGCGATTGGCCGCTTTTCATAGAGGCTGCGCGGGATGCGCAGGGTTTCCCCGCCGAGGGTGATATACCACATGCCCCGCATGCGCCGGACCTGGGTCACTTCCATGCGGGCAGCTCCTTTCGCAGGGCCCAGCGCAGCACATCCCGGTTGGCTACACCCAGCCGCCCGGACCGCGCCTCGCTGCATCCGCCGTTGAGGAAGACGACCTGTCGGCTAGTCCCTTCCTCCCAGAAGGCCCCGTCCGCGCATCCGTAGGCAAAGCCCTGGTGGCCGAGAATCCGCCCGGAAGAAAGCTTTGGGTCTTTGATGATCAGCAACCCCAATCCATAGGAAAGGGTCGGGCTGATCTGACCGTAAACGGCATGCTCGCGGGTCATCTCGGAGATAGCTTTTTCCGAAAGGAAACGGTTTCCCTCGTGCATTCCTCCGGAAGAAAGCATCTCCAGAAGGGAAGAGAGCGATTTTGCGTCGGTGTATAAGGCACCGGCTGTATGACCGTAATGACGCAGGGGATCGGGGGGGCCGAGGGGCTTTTTCCCCAAAGGTGTGATGCGTAAATCGGGTACACGGTGTCTGGTGAGGACCCTGGTGATGGGCATGACGGTTTCGGGATCGAGGCTCGCACCTTCAAGGGTACCGCGCATGCCGAGGGGTTCCAGGACCCAGGTGCGGACGGCGTCAGCGACGTTCTGTCCGGTAACGGCTTCCACGGCGCATCCCAGGAGTCCGAAGCCCAGATTGCAGTAGGCGAAGGTCTCTCCGGGCGCGGAGGTGACGCACCCGGGAGCGGTGAGCGCTTCCGGAAAGGGCCTGCCGTCCAGCAGCATTTTGTCTGTCGGCGGGATATCCCTCAGCCCCGACGTATGGCTCATCAGATGGCGAAGCGTCACCTTCGGGAGCGCTTTCGCCGCTTCCGGCAGGATCTCCGCCAGTATTGTCTCCGGGTTCAGCTTCCCCGCATCCCACAGGCGCATCAGGCAGACGGCTGTCACCATCTTCGTCAGCGATGCCACCCTGAACAGGGTCTCCGGACGGCAGGTCTTCGGGTTCGGGCTTGTCAGGGAGGTCAGCACGGACGCGGTCCGGCTCCTGTCCTTCAGCAGGAGGGAGGCCCCCAGCACGTGGTGTTTCCGGAGCAGGCGGTAATACCCTGCTGGGTTCGCCAAGGGCTGTCCCTCCGTCCGGTGCTGCATCCGGTTTCGCGGAGAGGGCCCCAGGGGCAGCAGCGTCCGGTACAGCGCGTTGTTCAGCTTGCCCGACGGCATGATCGGCCGCCTCCTTTTGTTCGAAATACAGCACGGTGACAATGGACAGGATCCCGTAGAGGGCGACGGTCCAGTTGAACAGGCTCAGGTTGATCTCGGAGGTTCCCGACCAGATCACGGCCGCCAGCGAGGCGCAGGGGAGGACCAGGACAAGGCGCGTCCATTTCCTGACCCGGGATGCCCAGACGATGCAAGCCGCCAGGACCATCAGCGCGCTGAGCGCCTGGCTGACCCGGAGCGTACCGCCGATGTACAGGCTGTCCGTGCGGAGCCCTTCGATAAACATCCGTCCCGCCCCGTAGAGCAGGAGGTAGGCCAGGAGCGTATCGCCGCTGTGGCGGCGGTACTTCCGGTAGGCCCAGAGCCAGGCGAAAATCGCCACGTCCAGGAGCGATTCATAGAAGAAGGTTGCCAGGTGCCAGGTATCGCCGATGCGGACCGAGGCCGGGAAAAACTGCCAAAATGCGTTCGGGGTCGCAATGCCGTAGGCCTCACTGTTAAAAAAGTTTCCCCAGCGGCCGATGCCCTGCGCCAAGACCACCCCGGGGATGATGACGTCCGCCAGCTTGGCCAGGGAGAGTTTGTGCCGCCAGGCATAGATCAGGGCTGCCAGCGTCCCGCCGATGATGCCGCCGTAGATGGCCAGTCCGCCGTTCCAGATGTAGAGGATGGAGAGCGGGTCGACGGCGTATTCCTCCCACTTGAAGGCCACATAGTACAGGCGCGCGCCGATGATGCCCATCGGCAGTAAAAGCAGGGCCAGGTCAAGGATGGTGTCCTTGGGCAGGCCGACCCGCTTCTCTTCCCGGCAGGCCAGCCAGACTGCAATGGCCATGCCGGCGACGATCAGAACGCTGTACCAGCGGATGATTCCGACGATATAGGGTCCGGGTGACATGAACGTTCCCTCCCTCTGATTCTCAGGTGCTCCACAGCCAGGGCATAAAACCACCCAGCTGTTTTTCCCAGTCAGCCTCACAGTGCCTGCCGCCGACCTGGCAATACAGGCGCGTTGCGGCACCTTTGACGGCGAAGCGCGCCGCTGTCCCTGCACAGACCCGGTACATGCCGCTGCGACGGTCTTCCTTCCAGGGATCTCTCAGCTTCCCTGCTTCCAGGGTTCCCCAGGAAAGATAGACGCTGGTGTCCGGGCTGATATCTGCTTTTTCAAGCTCCCGCCAGTAGTCTTCGGCGACTGCGCCGAGAGACGGCGAAAGGCAGGCGGCTTTCGAGAAGTATTGGTTATACCGCACGATCGCGTAAGCGGACATCAGCCCGCCCATGCTCGACCCGCCGATCCCCGTTGATTCACGGGAGGGGATCGTCCGGAAGATGCGGTCGATATAAGGCTTCAACTCAAAGAGAATACCCTGCATCGTGGCGTCGCCGAGGGGCTGGGCGCCGCGCAGCCAGGCGCGCTGGGCCGGATAGGGGAGATATTCCGAGAGTCGTTCGTCTCCCACATGGCCGCACTCGATCCCGACGATGATCATGGGTTTGGCCCATTCGGCCATATATTCATCCAGCCCCCAGCATTTGCCGTAGGTGGCGTCCTCGTCCCGGAAGAGATTGTGCCCGTCGAAGAAGTACATGACCGGGTAGGGACCGTCGCCCTCGTCCGGCACGCGGATATGCAAGGGCCGGTTGGCATCCAGCGATTGAAAGTAGAAATCCTGTTTCAGCAGCATGGGAATCCTCCTGCGCGAGGGAATATAGCCTATGGATCAGGGCAGATGTATTCTACACGATGAAGGGCGTTTTTGCAAGGTTTCACCGTGTGGTCGGATGGGCCCAAAGCGGAAAATTACACTTTCGCGCAAAAAGATAGGCAAAGCCGCGGAAATGTGGTACAATAAGCCATCCATCATCAACGTCCGGGAGGCGTCGAACGTGAAAGCCCTGATTCTCAACTCCGGCATGGGCACCCGCATGGGCGTCCTGACCAGTGAACACCCCAAGTGCATGACCGAAATCAGCCCCCGCGAGACCATTCTCTCCCGCCAGCTCCGCATGGTCAGTGAAGTGGGTATCGAAGAAGCAGTCATCACGACCGGGTATTTTGACGGTGTGCTGATGGAGTATTGCCGCTCCTTGGATCTTCCCCTGAAGTTGACCTTCGTCCGCAATCCCGACTATCGCGAGACGAACTATATCTATTCGATTGATTGCGCTAAAGAATTCCTGGACGATGACATTCTCCTGATGCACGGCGATCTGGTTTTCGAGAATGCCGTGATGGATGCCATGATGAATCATGACGGTTCCTGCATGGCGGTCTCCTCCACGCTTCCCCTTCCGGAGAAGGATTTCAAAGCTGTCCTCTGTGACGGCAAAGTGCAAAAGGTCGGCGTTGAATTCTTCGAAAACGCTGTCGCTGCTCAGCCTCTGTATAAACTGAACAAAGAAGACTGGAAGAAGTGGCTGGATGTCATTCATGCGTTCTGTGAGCGCGGGGAACGCAGAGTCTACGCCGAAAATGCGCTGAACAGCTTGAACGGCGCATGCCAGATTGATGCTCTGGACGTGAAAGACCAGCTCTGCGCGGAGATCGACAGCGCGGAGGACCTGAGACAGGTGTCGGAACAGCTCAGGAAAGTCGAAGCGCGAACGGTTTACATGGCCTTCTCCAGCGATGTGATCCACGGAGGACACATTGCGATCATCCGGAAAGCCCAGCGGCTCGGGCGGCTCATTGTCGGCATCCTCTCGGACGAGGCGGTCTCTGGCTACAAGCGTTTCCCGCTGGTGCCTGCCTCCGAGCGGCGCGTGATGTTCGAGAACATCGCCGGGGTCTGGAAAGTCGTGGAGCAGAAAACGTTGTCTTACCGTGATAACCTTGAGAAACTCCGTCCGGACTATGTCGTCCACGGGGACGACTGGGCCACGGGTTTCCAGAAACCGGTGCGGGATGAGGTGCTCGAAGTCCTCGCGTCCTACGGCGGCAAGCTGGTGGAATACCCCTATTCCGACGACCCGAAGTACAAGGCCATCGACAGCAGGATGCGGGCGGAACTGTCCCTGCCGGATGTGCGGCGGGCGCGGCTGAAGCGGACGCTTGAGATGAAGGGCTTTGTGACGGCGCTGGAGGCCCACAGCGGCATCACGGGGCTGATCGTGGAGAACAGCAAGGTATATGAGAACGGCGGCACCCGGCAGTTTGACGCCATGTGGCTCTCGTCCCTCTGCGATTCCACCGCCAAGGGCAAGCCGGACATCGAACTGGTGGACATGACCAGCCGTTTCCGCACGATTGATGACATCATGGAAGTGACGACGAAGCCGATCATCTTTGACGGGGACACCGGCGGGCTGATCGAGCATTTCGTCTACACGGTGCGATCCCTCGAGCGTATGGGTGTGTCCATGGTCATCATCGAGGACAAGACCGGCCTGAAGAAGAACAGCCTCTTTGGCACCGAGGTCCCGCAGACGCAGGACAGCATTGAACATTTCAGCGCAAAGATCGCCGCGGGCAAGCGTGCCCAGAAGACCAAGGACTTCATGATCTGCGCGCGCATCGAGAGCCTGATCCTCGAAAAGGGCCAGGAGGACGCGCTGGCTCGTGCTTTCGCCTTTGTGAAGGCCGGAGCGGACGCGATCATGATCCACTCCCGGAAGAAGGACCCCGCTGAGATCTTTGCCTTCATCGAAGCTTTCCGGGCGAAGGACACAGTTACGCCCGTTGTCCTGGTGCCCACCTCCTTCAACACCGTGTCGGAAGAAGAGTTCAAAGCTCGCGGCGCCAATATTGTCATCTATGCCAACCAGCTGACCCGCACGGGTTTCCCGGCCATGCAGGACGCCGCCCTGACGATCCTCCGCCACCACCGGGCCAAGGAGTGCGACGACAAGTGCATGCCCATCAAAGAGATCATCACGCTGATCCCGGAGGAATGACTCATGCCCCAAACCATCCTGATCCCGGCAAATGATTACGAGGAGCTGGACGCATGGCTCCGGGAACAAACAGTAAACCGCCCCATGATCGTATGCGACGGCGCGTTTCCGTATCTACGTATATCCGGACATATCCGGGAACTGGAAAAACTGGGTTTCTCCGTCACGTATTTCTCCGATTTCGAGCCCAATCCCCGGTATGAAGCCGTTGAAAAGGGGATCGAGCTCTTCAGGGAAGCGTCTTGCGACGCCGTCCTGGCCGTCGGCGGGGGTTCCGCCATGGACGTGGGGAAGTGCGTCAAACTCTGGGCACGGCTGGAAGATGACGAACCATACTACAAACAAAAGCCACAGCCCAACGGCATCCCGCTTCTGGCCATGCCAACGACCGCCGGGACGGGCGCCGAGGCGACCCAGTTCGCGGTGATTTATGTGAACGGGGAGAAACACTCGATCTCCCATCCGGAAGCCTTGCCGCAGGCGGTGCTGATGGACCCGGGTGCGCTGAGCACTCTGCCGCCCTACCAGCGCAAATCCACCATGCTGGATGCCCTCTGCCACGCGGTGGAATCCTGCTGGTCGGTGAGCAGCACGGAAGAAAGCCGTGCGCTGGCGACAAAGGCTATCCGGGCCGTTCTGGCAGCAAAAGATGGCTACCTGAACAATGAACCTAAAGGCAACGCGGCCATGCTCCGGGCTGCCCATCTGGCCGGGCAGGCGATCCAACAAACCCGCACGACCGCAGGCCATGCGATGTGCTATAAGCTCACGACGCTGTACGGGCTGGCCCATGGACATGCCGCCGCGCTGTGCTTGGACGTGCTCTTTCCCTGGATGCTGGCGCACCCGGAACGGATCTGCGATCCGCGGGGAGGAGAGCAGGTCTTTGGGGCGCTGTGGCAAATCGCGGAGGCGATGGGCTGCGAAAACGCAGAGGCGGCTGCGGCGAAGTTCCATGCCATTCTTGGTTCATTGGAACTGCCCAAGCCGAAAGAGAAGCCGGAGGATTACGCGATCCTTCGGACTTCTGTAAACGTGGAACGGTTGGGGAACCACCCCTATACACTGAATGAAGAGGATCTGGACGGGCTCTATCATCGGATCCTGGAGGGACAAGGCGAATGAAGGTTGAAGCGTTTGTCCGCTGCCTCGGGGCGGACTTCTATACCGGCGTGCCGGACAGCCAGCTCAAAGCCCTGTGCAACTGGCTGATGGCGACCTACGGGACGGACCCGAAGTACCATGTCATCGCGGCCAACGAGGGCAACTGTACGGCGCTGGCGGCGGGGTATCACCTGGCGACCGGAAAAGTTCCCGTGGTCTATATGCAGAACAGCGGCGAGGGAAACATCATCAATCCGGCGGCCTCGCTGCTCAACGACCATGTGTACGGGATCCCGGTGATCTTTGTCATCGGCTGGCGCGGGGAACCCGGGGTTCATGACGAACCGCAGCATGTCTATCAGGGCATGGTGACCCTGAAACTGCTGGAGGACATGGACATCGCGGCCTTTGTCGTTTCCCAGGAAACCACAGAAGAGGAACTGGCGGCGAAGATGGCGGAGTTCCGCGGGATCCTCGCGGCCGGGAAAGATGTCGCTTTTGTCATCCGGAAGGGTGCGCTGACCGACGCGCCGAAGGTCGAGTACCGCAACGACCACCCGATGCTGCGGGAGGAGATCATCCGGCATATCCTGGCGGTCACGGGAGAGGACCCCATTGTCTCGACGACCGGCAAGGCCAGCCGGGAACTGTTTGAACTCCGGGAGGCAGCCGGGCAGTGGCACGGGCACGATTTCCTGACCGTGGGCAGCATGGGGCACGCCTCGTCCATCGCGCTCGGCATCGCGCTGCAGCGTCCGGATCAGCGGGTCTGGGTGGTGGACGGCGACGGCGCGGCGCTGATGCACATGGGCGCGATGGCGGTGATCGGGACGGCAAAGCCGAAGAACCTGATCCACATTGTGATCAACAACGGTGCCCACGAGACGGTGGGCGGCATGCCCACGGCGGCGGGGAAGACGGACCTGTGCGCGGTGGCCCGCGCCTGCGGCTACATCTCGGCGGTTCGCGCGGAAAACTTTGACGCGCTGGATGCGGCGCTGAGAGAGGCGAAAGCAGAGGAGGGCCCGATCCTCATCGAAGCGCTGTGCGCGATCGGCGCGCGGGCGGACCTCGGGCGGCCGACGACCACGGCGATGGAGAACAAGGAACGCTTTATGGAGGCCCTCGGCGTGAAGCGCTGACGGTTGCGGATACAGGAGGAGATTGAAATGCTGGAACGCCACATTTTCCTGATCGGAATGCCCGGGAGCGGCAAGAGCAGCCTGGGCCGCAAGGTGGCCGCGAATCTGCGCCTTTCCTATGTGGACCTCGACCGGCGCATCGCGGAACTGCTGGGCTGCACCTCGACGGCGGACGTCTATGAGCGCTACGGGGAAGAAGGCTTCCAGCGTGCGGAGACCAACATGCTCATCGAGCTCAGCCGCGAGACGCCCTGCATGATTTCCACCGGCTACGATACGGTGCTCTCCGACACCAACCGCGAGCTCATGCGCAACATGGGAGTCATCATCCTGATCGACCGCCCGCTGGACCAGATCCTCAGCGACATCAAGCTGGACGACCGCCGCCCGAACCTGATCGGGCAGGGCCTGGGCGAGGTGGAGCGCCTCTACAACGAGCGCATCGGCATATACCGCAGCTGCGCGGACCTGACGCTGGTCAACGACGGCAGCTATTTCAGCGGGGTCAGCAGCCTGGAACGCCTGCTCAAGACCCGCTTCCGCCTGGACACCCCGGCGAAGGGAGCGGAGAGCCGATGAAGATTTCCAAAGCCGATGCGCATCAATGGTTCGCTTTCTTTGCAGAGCTTCCGGAGGATGAGGAACTGTCGGTCCGCCAGCAGGAGATCATATGGGCGACACTCCGGCAGCTCGAACGGGCCGCCGAGGCGCGCTGGAAGAAAGCCGCGGCCGACATCCGGAACCTGAAGTCCATGCGGGGCCGCACGTTCTATGTGGGGGATGAGAGCAAGTTCCCGAAGGGCTGCCTCTCCTGCCTGTTCGGCAGTGGACTCAGCGCGGTGCGCCGGACGAACCGCTGCAACCTGAACTGCCCCTTCTGCTACGACTACGGCGTGCTGGACTGCCAGGAACCGGTCGGGGAGGACCTGTGGGAGATCGGCGGCACGCGCCTGGCGGAGGAAGACCTGCCCCTGCTGCTCGACGCTTCCGTGAAGCCGACGGGCATCGCCTATGTCTATCTTGAGCCCTTCATGGAGATCGAAAAGTATTACGGCGTCATCCGCGCTTTTCATGAGGCGGGGATCTGGCAGCACATGTACACCAACGGCACCCTCGCGACGCCGGAAAACCTGAAGGCCCTGGGGGAGGCCGGGCTGAATGAACTCCGTTTCAACCTCGGGGCTTCCAACTGTTCGGACAAAGTGGTTGCAGCCATGGCGGAGGCGAAACGCAATATTCCGATGGTCGGCATCGAGACGCCCATGACGCCGGTGCTGTATGATCGTTTTATGCAGAAAAAAGACGAGATCCTTGCCACCGGCATTGATTTCATCAACTGCGCCGAACTGCATCTCAACGCTAACAACATAGAAAACTACTGGGGCGAGAGCTTCTACATGTATCGCGGGGGATACCTGTCGCCTGTGTGGAGCCGGGAACTGACCTTCCGGATGATGGCCGTTGCGGAGCGCGAAGCCTGGCCGGTGGTGGTGCACGACTGCTCTAACCGCACAAAGCTGGCCCGTGGCCTGAACCTCAAGGCCCACGAGGGCGGGTGGTTCGGCGCTTCCGGTTACGGTGCGGAGTTTGACGGCATCCCGTATGCGGCCTTCATCCCAGCCCTGGAGGACCCGGAGCTTCCCTTTGCGGAGGAGGAGCCCTTGCCGGAGGGGTACAGGATCGGGGAAGGGTTTTGAGCGGAACCTCTCCACCGCTGCGGCGGTCCCCCTCCCCTTTCAGGGGAGGTTAGGGCGGCTCCGCGTGTGATGTCCCTTTCACCCGAGAACTTGCATGAACGGGCGCTGGCACAGGATTGTCCCTACGGAACCCAGTCATGCCGAAAACCCGCATAAAACCTTATCTCCCCTGAAAGGGGAGATGTCGCCGCAGCGACAGAGAGGTTCCCGCCCGCAGGCGATAAAAAGTAAATCGAGGTGATTGAGCTTGCAGAATGATGTTGATAAAGACTTTTCTTTCACCGGCTATAATCACCAGCATCTTGATGCCGCCCGCAGACTTCGGAGAGAAATGACACCGGCAGAGAAACAGCTTTGGTACCAGTATTGCTGCAAGAGCAAACACCGCTTTTATCGCCAGCGCGCAATTGACCAGTTTATCGTTGATTTCTATTGTCCCTCCGCCAAGCTGGTGATTGAACTTGATGGATCGCAGCATTACACAAAAGACGGGAAACTGTATGACTCTATCCGGACTGATATATTGGAACGATATCATTTATCTGTCATTCGATTCTCAAATGAGCAAGTGCTCAAGAACTTCTTTGCAACATGTGCAGCGATAAACGAAGAAATTGAAAGAAAGCTCACAAACGGATAGCGTAGGAACCTCTCCACCGCTGCGGCGGTCCCGGGGAACCTCTCCACCGCTGCGGCGGTCCCCCTCCCCTTTCAGGGGAGGTTAGGGCGGCTCCGCGTGTGATGTCCCTTTCACCCGAGAACTTGCATGAACGGGCGCTGGCACAGGATTGTCCCTACGGCACCCAGTCATGCCGAAAACCCGCATAAAACCTTATCTCCCCTGAAAGGGGAGATGTCGCCCGCAGGCGACAGAGAGGTTCCCGCCCGCAGGCGAAAGAAGGCTTCCCCCTATTGATAAACCAACCAACCAACCAACCGACATCAGAAGGAGGGGATCGTCGTGAACAGCACGCAGCAGCGGGAAGCGGCGCGGCAGTTCTTCTACCGCTGGAAAGACCGCGGGCGTGAAGACGAAGATGCCCGCTCCTATTGGATTGAACTTTTGACACAGGTCTTCGGTGCGGAGCGGGTGACCGAACGTCTCGACTTTGAAAAGAAAGTCATCGGGCGGGACGGCAACACCAAGCGTATTGATGTCTATATCCCCGAAACACGAACACTGATCGAGCAGAAGAGCTTCGGCATCGACCTCGATAAACCCCAGGCCGGGCACGAGGGCATGACCCCCTTTGAGCAGGCGCGGATGTACAGCGACTGCCTGCCCCTGGACGGGAAACCCCGCTGGATCATCGTATCAAACTTTGGCGAGATCCGCATCTATGACATGAACGCGCCCAGGCCGGAACAGAGCGTGATCAAGCTCCCGCTGATCGACCTGCCCGACAGGTTTAACCAACTGGCCTTCCTGGTGAACCCGGAAGTCAAGAAAGTCACCGTGGAGATGGAACTCTCCCTTCGGGCCGGGGAACTGGTGGGCAGGATCCACGACCGCTTCCTTGAGAAATACCATGACCCCATGGCCGTGCACACCCAGCGCTCACTGAACATCCTCTGTGTCCGGCTGGTCTTCTGCCTGTACGCGGAGGACGCCGGACTGTTCGGCGGGAGCGGGGACGAGTTCAGCCGGTATATTGCCCAGTATGAGCCCAAGGACATCCGCAGGGCGCTGATCGACCTGTTCAAGGTACTGGACACGCCTTATGAAGAGCGTGAAGACCTCTATCTGTCCGATGAGCTGGCGGCATTCCCCTATGTGAACGGCGGCCTGTTCCAGGATGAAAACATCGTGATCCCGCAGATCACGGATACGATCAAGAAGACCCTGCTGGAATCCGCGAACTTCGACTGGTCGCGGATCAGCCCGACCATCTTCGGTGCGGTGTTTGAGAGCACGCTGAACCCGGAGACCCGGCGCTCGGGCGGGATGCACTACACCAGCATCGAGAATATCCACAAGGTGATCGATCCCCTGTTCCTCGACGCCCTGAAAGCGGAACTGGCAGAGATCCGGGCCATCCCGGTGGAGCGCACAAGAGAGGCCAAACTCCGCGTTTTCCAGGATAAACTGGCCGGCTTGCGGTTCCTCGACCCCGCCGCCGGCAGCGGCAACTTCCTGACCGAGACCTACCTCTGCCTGCGCAGGCTGGAGAATGAGGTCATCGAAGGCCTGTACGGCAAGAACGGAGTCTTACAGATCCGGATGGGCTTTGAGGAAACCACCCCCATCAAGGTCTCCATCGCCCAGTTCTACGGAATCGAAATCAACGATTTTGCCGTTGCCGTGGCCAAGACGGCTCTGTGGATCGCAGAAAGCCAGATGATGCGGGAAACAGAGACCATCGTCAATATACCCCTGGACTTCCTACCGCTGAAAACACAGGCGGGGATTGTGGAAGGGAATGCCCTTCGGCTTGACTGGAACAAGGTTGTTCCGAAGGAACAGCTTTCGTATATCATGGGGAATCCGCCGTTTGTGGGGTATTCTCTTCAGTCTCCAAGCCAGAAAAATGACATTCTGTCAATCTATGTGGATTCTAAAGGGAAACCATATAAGGATGCTGGCAAAATAGATTATGTAGCGGGTTGGTATTGGAAAGCATCTCAGATGATGCACAATACAGAAATACGTACAGCACTGGTTTCCACTAATAGCATTACACAGGGAGAGCAAGTTGCAAGTGTATGGAAGCCCTTATATGAGCGATTTGGAATACATATTGATTTTGCATATAGAACATTCCGCTGGGATAGTGAAGCTAACCTAAAAGCCCAAGTGCATTGCGTAATTATAGGTTTCAGTGTTGTGGATAATGAAGCAAACTATACACTTTTCTCAGAAGGGAAAAGTATAATAGCTTCCATGATAAATCCATATTTGGTAGAAGCTGACACGGTTTTCATAGAAAGTAGAACAAAGCCATTATTTGATGTTCCTGTTTTGCAAAATGGTGGGAAACCAACAGAAGGCGGATACTTGATTCTTACAGAGGAAGAAAAAAACGATCTTATTAGCTCTGAACCGCAATCAGAAGGTCTCATTCGTCCCTATATGATGGGAAAGGATTTCATTCTTCGAAAACCAAGATACTGTCTTTGGCTAGTACATGCAGATCCGTCTATTTTGAAACAGTGCCCATCTGTAATAAAACGTATTGAATGTGTACGCGATTACCGTTTAGCAAGCCCCAAAGAGGCAACAAGAAGAAAAGCAGAAACTCCTACGCTGTTCGATGAGGTTCGAGAGTGTAAATCGGATTATGTTGCTATACCTAAAGTATCATCAGAAAGAAGAAGATATATCCCAATTGATTATTTAAGCAAAGACATTATACCCGGTGACAAGCTGTTTATGATTGAGGATTCAACTGTCTATCACTTTGGAATCATAGTTTCTAATGTCCACATGGCGTGGATGCGGGCTGTGGCGGGAAGACTGAAAAGTGATTATAGTTATTCCAATACCATTGTTTACAACAACTTCCCTTGGCCCACCCCCACCGAAGACCAAAAAGCCAGAATCGAACAAACCGCGCAAGCGATCCTGGATGCCAGGGCGCTGTACCCTGACGCATCCCTGGCTGACCTTTACGACGAACTCACCATGCCACCGGAACTCCGCAAAGCCCACCGGGACAACGATAAGGCCGTCATGGAAGCCTATGGCATGGACGTAAAAACCACCACCGAATCCTCCTGTGTCGCGGAGCTGATGCGGAGGTATCAGGAGATGACGGGGTGAGGCTTTCCCTGTCGGTTGGTTGGTTGGTTGGTTTATCTATAGGGGGCTGCATCGAACGACGGGGGAACCTCTCCACCGCTGCGGCGGGGTTACCTCATCCACCACCGCTTCGCGGCGGTTCCCCTTCCTCTGATCTCCTTCGTCGACATCCCCACAGGGGAAGGCTATCATGGGTATGCGACCAAAAGCCTTCCCCTCTAGGGGAAGGTGCCCGAAGGGCGGATGAGGTTCCCGCAGGTGAGAAAGGACCAGAAGCGGTGACTGAAGGACTTTCACCCGGAAGCTGTATATTCATTAAGGAGATGACCTCCTGTGGAACTCTTTGACCTCTACACCGTCGACCGCCAGAAGACCGGCCGGACCATGGTGCGCGGGGAACCCACGCCCGAAGGCTTTTTCCGGCTGGTGGTTCACGTCTGCATCTTTGACGCGGAAGGCCGGATGCTGATCCAGCAGCGGCAGCCGTTCAAGCGGGGATGGTCCAATCTCTGGGATGTGACCGTCGGCGGGTGCGCCGTTTCCGGGGATACCAGCCAGTCCGCGGCGGAGCGGGAACTCCGGGAAGAGCTCGGATTGTCCGTCGACTTTTCTTCGGCGTACCCGACGTTTTCGCTCAACTGGGGACACGGGTTTGACGACTATTATGTGCTGACGCGGGAAGTTGATTTGGATTCACTGAAACTCCAGTACGAAGAGGTCCAGGCCGTGCGCTGGGCGACATTGGACGAAATCCTGGGAATGATCGACGACGGGCGCTTCATCCCTTACGAAAAGAGCCTGATCGAGCTTCTGTTCTTCCGCAGGAATCACAAAAGCGCGCACACGAGAAGCGACCCGACGAATTGTTGAAACAAACGCTGCAATATAGGAGGAACCGTCATGAGAAAACTGCTTCGCATTCTGGGAATCCTGATCGGGTTTGTGCTGCTGGTGGCCGTACTCGGTGTCGGGTACCTGACGATCACGGAATACCGCCCGAAGGACGTGGAAGAAGTCAAGGTGGAAGGCAGTGTTTCGCGCAGGGTCGCGGCGGGAGAGGTCCTGAACGTGGTCACCTGGAACATCGGCTACGGCGCGCTGGGCGACAACGCGGACTTCTTCATGGACGGCGGCACGTCGGTCTACACGGCGGACAATGAGCGCGTCCAGCAGAACCTCGCGGTGATCACCGCCAAGCTGACGGAGCTGAACCCGGACTTCATTCTCCTGCAGGAGGTGGACGCGGATTCGTCGCGTTCCCATGATGTGGACGAGCGCGACCTGATCCAGCGCGCGCTGGCCGGGAACACCGGGGTGCAGCGCGTGACCGCGTTTGCCAATAACTTCAAGGCGTTCGTACCCTATCCGCTGCCGCCCATCGGCAAGGTGGACAGCGGCCTGTATACGCTGTCCGCGGTGGAGGTCGCCTCGGCGGAGCGCATCAGCCTGCCCTGCCCGTTCTCCTGGCCGATCCGCACCGTGAACCTGAAGCGCTGCTTATTGGTCACGCGCATCCCGGTGCAGAATTCCGACCGGGAACTGGTGCTGGTCAACCTGCATCTGGAAGCCTATGACGACGGTGAGGGCAAGGTCGCCCAGACCCGGCAGCTGGCGGAATTCCTTCAGAATGAGGTCGATAAGGGCAATTATGTGATTGCCGGCGGCGATTTCAACCAGGTCTTCTCGAACATTGACACCAGCGCCTATCTGCTGGTCGAAAAGGACGGATGGCAGCCCGGCAGCATCGACGCGGATCAGTTTGACGCGCGCCTGGCCCTGCGGATGGACAATTCCGCCCCGACCTGCCGGTCACTGAAGCAGGCCTTTGCCGGGGCTTCCCGGGAAACCTTCCAGTTCTATATGATCGATGGGTTCATCATCTCGGAAAATGTCCGGGTCCAGCTGCTCCAGACGATCGAGACGAACTTCGTCGCCTCGGATCACAACCCGGTGCGCATGCAGTTTGTATTGATTCCGTAATCTTTGCAGTTTGTGCTGTTTCCCGAATCTCGTGATTGACGTTTGGCGTCAGGCGTGGTAAACTATGCGAAGGATCCAAATTCGCAAACGATATGATAAAAAGGAGGAGTTTCCCATGATCACCAACATCCCCGAGGTCAAGATCGGCCTGGTCGCTGTATCCCGCGACTGCTTCCCCATCCAGCTGAGTGAGGCCCGCCGCTCCGCGATCGCTGCGAAGTGCGCGGAGAAGAACCTTCCGGTCACCGAGATCAAGGTCACCGTGGAGAACGAAGCTGACATGCTCAAGGCTGTGGAGGCCCTGAAGGCCGCAGAGTGCAACGCGGCGGTCGTGTTCCTCGGCAACTTCGGTCCCGAGACCCCCGAGACCCTGATCGCGAAGTATTTCGACGGCCCCGTGATGTTCGCGGCGGCTGCTGAAGGCGACGGCGACATGATCAACGGCCGCGGCGACGCATACTGCGGCATGCTGAACTGCTCCTACAACCTCGGCATGCGCCACCTGCAGGGCTACATCCCCGAATATCCCGTGGGCACGTCCTGCGATATCGCCGGGATGATCGCCGATTTCGTGCCGATCGCCCGCGCGGTCCTCGGCGTGAAGAACCTGAAGATCATCACTTTCGGTCCCCGTCCCCAGGACTTCTTCGCCTGCAACGCCCCGATCAAGGGCCTGTATGAGCTGGGCGT
>JAFZPI010000040.1 GCA_017552615.1 Clostridia bacterium | reverse complement strand
GGTTTCCGCAACGAAGTGTTCTCCACACTGGAAAAGGCTGTTGACCGCCTTTGCCTGACCATCAACAACCTTTCTGCTGAAACTGTTTCCAAGATAACTCTGCGAGAATGGATACGTAAAATATTTATTTGAGTTTAGTATGAGGCACTGAATAAAAAGTTCGAAAAACCCGATCCTGAATTTCTGCCGATTTGCACTCCGCTTACACCTGCGCAATCTCTGTAACCTCGCACAGTCATTGGGCTGACAGGCCGTAAAAAACAATCAATTTGCGTTTTCCTTGCACTTTTGCCCCAAAGCTGCTGATGCGGTCAAAATTTCAGTATATTTTCATCACAAAGCAAAACCCGCGAAGCCATATTCTGTGCGGCTTCGCGGGCAGTGTGGGGTTTAATGGACTCGAACCATCGACCTTCACGATGTCAACGTGACACTCTAACCAGCTGAGCTAAAACCCCGTCAGCGGGGCTATTGTAGCACAAAGTCAGATGGTTTGCAAGCCCTTTTTTGCGATCGGTTTCGGCGGCCGGATCAGCGGAGGTCCTCCCGGCGGAAATACTTGCCCAGCGCCTGGTAAAGAATCATCGCGACGCACTCGGTGATGATGATCTCAAAGAGCATATACCAACCGTTGTAGAGTGCGGAGTAAACCCAGGGAGTGGGTGTCGCGATGCCCAGATAGGTTGGCTCCGCCCAAACCGCCCAGATCCACACGCCGGTGATATAGTGGCACGCAAAGCGGAAGAGGAGGGTGACAAGGATGCCGATAAAGACAGCCCTGTCCGTCTTTCCGAAATGCTTCTCGGCCAAGGCGGAGAAGCCCAGCGCTGTGTATGGCACGATATAGTCAAGGAAAATCACACCGAGTGCCATGCCAAAGCTTGTGGCATAGCCCACATTGTCCAGACCGAACAGGAGTTGGACCGCACTGTGGAGGAAAGCGACCAATAAGCCCTTCTTCCATCCCCAGCGGTGGCTGATGATAATGATCGGCAGCATACTGACCAGTGTGATGCCGCCACCCAGGGGCAGGTCGATTTTGATCCAGCTCAGGACCGTGGCCACTGCCAGCATGATCGCGCCTTCCGCAAGGAAGCGCGTCCTCAATTCGCGATCTTTCCGTGACATCATCGATGATTTACTCATGGTAGAAATCCTCCTTCTGTTGCCCCGCCAATGAAAAACCCGCGCACTGCGCGGGAAACGGCATGACCCGGGTCAAAGACGCCGGACAGGCTCCGCTTCCCTACGGTAGGATGATCTACACAGGTTCCAAGGGTCGGGCTGATGCCCTCTCAGCGGCTTTTGCCGCACCCCCAGCGGTATGCAATTGAACGGCATCATTATAGCGCGCCATGCCGGTTTGTCAAGCCTCCAGCGCGTTTTTCAGGCGGCGGATCGCCTCGCCGATGTTACGGCGCGGGCAGGCGAAATTCACGCGCAGGAAGCCCTCTCCGTTATCACCGAAGAAGGTGCCGCCGGTGAAGACGACCCTGGCCTTTGCCGTGCGCTTTGCGAGCTCCTCACAGGTGAAGCCGTAGCTCCGCAGATCCAGCCAAGCCAGATAAGTGGCCTCCACCGGCGTCAGCACCGCGCCGGGCAGGAACTCCGCGACCTGTTCCGCCAGTTCCTTTCGGTTCCCGTCGAGGTAGTCCAGCAGGCCGTCCAGCCAGGCATCGCCCTGCTCGAATGCCGCGCGGGAGGCGATGACGCCGAAAATGTTCCCGCTCACCACGCCGCTGGCTGTAATCGTCTCCTGATAACGGGTGCGGATGGCTTCATCGCTGCAGAACATGAACGCGGTCTGCAGACCAGCCACATTGAAGGTCTTGCTGGCCGCGCAGAGGGTCAGTACGTTCGTACGCTGCAGGGACAGCACCGATTCAAAACGCGCAGGCGCATAGACAAAGTCTGCGTGGATCTCGTCGCTGACCAGCGGCACGCCGTAACGGTTCAGCACATTGAGCAGCGCCTGCAGTTCCTCACGGGACCAAACCCGGGAGACCGGATTGTGTGGGCTGCAGAGCATCATCAGCTTCGCGCCGGCCCGGCACTGACGTTCGACCGCCTCCAGGTCCATCGTATAGCGGCTGTGGGCATCCGCCGTCAGCGGCGCGTCCATCAGCGTGCGGCCCGTTGCCTGCACCGACATGCGGAACGGCCCGTAGACCGGGCTCTGGATGATGACCCCGTCCCCTGGTTTGGTGAGACTCAGGATCGCCAGTTTCAGGCCCGTAACCACGCACGGCAGGAGAGTAACTTCCTCGCGCGTCACCGAGACACCGTGCCGCCGTGCCCAGAAATCACGCGGAGCGTCGATGTCGGCGTCCGTCACCTCGGTGTAGCCCCAGGTTGGGTGCGCGGCGCGGCGCAGCAGGGCCTCCCGGATCGCGGGCGGGCTCTGGAAATCCATATCCGCCACCCACATGGGCAGCACATCCCCGCCCTCGCGCTTGCGGCAGCCGTCCCATTTTTCACAATCCGTGCCAATGCGATAAAGCCCCGCGTCGAAATACTCCCGGTCAAACATTTTCGTTGCCTCCTATCGGTGTCGCTCTGAGAACCCAATAGCCGCCGGAGCGGTCCAGTTTTTCCACTTCATAGCCGATGGACTGCAGATACCGGATGCAGCTTTCAGCCCCCTGCTGCTTGCGGATCACGAGAAACAGCGCGCCGCCGGGACAAAGATGCTCCCGTGCATCCGCAAACATCTTATAGATTACCTGTTTTCCTGCGCGAATGGGCGGGTTGGTGATCACGGCATCAAACATACACGTACCCAATCCCGCAAACCCGTCGCTTTCAACGATTTCGCACGTCACGCCATTATCCCGCGCATTCACTGCCGCCAATTCCAGTGCCCGGAGATTCACGTCTGCCATCGTGACACAGGTCTCCGGCATGGCCTTCGCGATACTGACACCGATGGCCCCCCAGCCACAGCCAAGGTCAAGAACATTTCCGCTGAGCATCGGAAGCGCATCCAGAAGCAAACGGGTCCCCGGGTCCAACTCACCTTTGGAAAAAACCCCCGCGTCGGTCCGGAACCGCAAATGCATGCCCCGCCACTCAAATTCGCAGGGCATTGGTTTTGACGCGCTCTGGGGTTCCCGGGTATAGTATTGGTCGTTCATAGGCCCTCTCTGTCGCTAAAGCGACATCTCACCCAAAGGGGGAGACAAGAATGACTGAATATCTTATGGCGCCTCAGTTTGCTGGGGAGCTGTCACCGCGTAAGCGGTGACTGAGGGGCTTCCGCCATCCCCACACTCAAATACAAACCTCTTAATTCTTCCTCCGTCAGTTCCCGCCATTCGCCCAGTGGAAGATCCCCCAGTGTTAACGGTCCAAACCGCTCGCGGTGCAGCTTTGTCACCTCGCGTCCGACGGCTTCAAACATCCGTTTGACCTGATGAAACTTGCCTTCTCTGATTGTCACACAGGCTTTAGCATAGTTGTTTTCAGATTCTAGGACCTCCAGTTTCGCCGGAAGCGCCGTGAAATCGCCGAGATTCAAGCCTGAAGAAAAAGCTTCAATATCGTTATCAGATAACGGACCATCCACCTCTGCGATGTATTCCTTTTCGACATGGCGTTCCGGGGAGAGAAGCCGGTGTGACAAGGTGCCATCTGTCGTGAAGAACAGCAGTCCTGTGGTGTCCTTGTCCAGTCGCCCCACGGGCATGCAGCCAAGGGTACGCATCTCCACGGGCAGCAGGTCCATGACGGTGGACTGTTTCGGGTCGCGCGCCGCGGTCAGAATCCCGGCGGGTTTGTGGAGAATCAGGTGGCGGGAGAGGCGGGTATCAAGGGGATGGCCGTTGAGTGTGACCGGTGTATTCTCTGAAACATCCATCGATGGATCACGAACAATTGAATCGTCAACCGTCACGCACCCCGTGCGGATGAGCCTTTGGACCTGTGTCCGACTCCCCTGCCCAAGGGTTGCCAGCAAGCGATCCAGGCGCATCAGTCGTTCTCCCAGAGGCTGTCGTCCGCCGCGGCGGAGAAGAGACCTTTCAGGACCGTCGCGGGTATGGCCAGCAGGACAAAGCCCGCCGCCATGACCCAGTAACGCCAGCCGTTGCCGCTTGCGGCAGCCTGGTTGGCAACTTCCGTGGCCGTCTGCTGGAGAGCGGCCGTTTCCTCTTCGGTATTGCCACCGACCAGACCGATACCCTTCAGGATCCCTCCGAACATTCCCCACAGCATGATGCCCACCAGCACGATATATGGAAGATAGAGGAGAGCCCCCGCCAGCCAGGCTCCAACAGCCCGTCCCCTGTGCTTCAGGCCGCGGATCTTGCGACGATCCTGGGTAAAGTCATGGCGCGCGCCGGAGTGGAAGGCACAGCCGATCACGGGCATGAGCAGAAGGCCGGCCACGATCAGTCCGATATACAGGACCACACGCATGATGTTGCCTCCGCCAAAGGCAAGGAGCTGGCTGAAAACCGTGAAAAAATCGTTCTGACCCTGGACGCCTTTTGCGCTCAGGAAGATGGCCAGCCAGATCGCGACACCTAAAAGCGGCGCAAACCAGGGCAGCAGGCATACGCCCGTCCGGAGGCCCTTGCAGAGGATCACGGGATAGGGACGCCAGCCCACCCCCAGTTCCGGGATGAACAGGTCCTTCCCGTGGAGCAAAGAACGGTAAGCATAGGCAGCCCGTTGCCGCGCAGGGATTACCAGGAGCACAAAGCCTGGGATCACCAGCAGCGCCCAGACCTCATAGCCAGGGATCAAAAGCAGGATCAGAGGCGCAAGAGCCGCCAGTCGGATGGTTATCTGCACCAACAGGAACAGCAGGACCTGGCCGAAATGCGATGCAAACATGCTACAGGCTTTCTTCAAAGCCTGGCCCAGGGATGGGGTCGGACGGAGGCTGTTCATAAGCGTCTCTCCTTGTCATTTACAGGTGATCCAGATGGATACGGGGCTTCCCGTTGGTGATCTCCAGTGACAGATACTGACCCATGTGGGCACAGCCGGGATTCAGGATCAGGACGGAAGCCATCTGCATGAAAGGCACATGCGTGTGGCCGAACAGGGCGATGCTGCAATTCTGCTCCTTCGCCGCGTCGTCCAGCACCCAGATCGTGCTCTTGACGGCATGGCGGTGGCCGTGGGCCATAAAGATGCGGGCTCCGCCTGCCTCCACCACGCGCTCGAAGGGAATGTCCGCGCAGCTGCTGCCGTCGCAGTTGCCCCGCACAGCCGTCAGGCGCACAGCGGGGTTCAGCGCGCGCAGATTCTCCTCCACCCGCAGAAGGTCCGGCGCGCCGTCGCCGCAGTGAAGCACCAAATCCGGAATGCCGTACTTCTTTGCGCTCGCGTCGATAATGCGCTCCAGTCCCGGGACATAGCCGTGGCTGTCGGAAACCACGAGAATGCGGGTCATGGTTTTTCCTCCCGCAGCAGGGCAATCATGGCCTCGCAGGCCCGCGCCCGGTGGCTGACCGCGTTTTTCTCCTCCTGGTTGACCTCAGCAAACGTCTTGTTCAATGGTTCATACAGGAAGAGCGGGTCGTAGCCGAAGCCGCCCGTGCCGCGGCGCGCGTGGAGGATCACCCCGGGGCACGCGCCTTCGGCGATCAGGGTTTCCTTGCCCGGCCGTTTGAGCGCAATGGCACAGCGGAACGCCGCCGATCGGTTTTCGACACCCTGCATCTTTGCAAGGAGCTTGTCATTGTTCGCCTCGTCGTTCCCGTGATAGCCGCAGTACCGCGCAGAGTACACACCCGGTTCGCCGTTCAGGGCATCGACCGTCAGGCCGCTGTCGTCCGCGATAGCGGGAAGCCCCGTCGCGCCGCAGACCGCCTCAGCCTTGAGCGCGGCGTTCCCGGCAAAGGTGTCCGCCGTCTCGTCGATGTCCGCGTCAAAGCCGACATCCTGCATTGAGACCACGGTATAGAACTCGGCGAAGATCTCCTGCAGTTCCCGAAGTTTATAGGCATTTCCGGTCGCCGCCACCAAAATGGGCCGGTTCCCGATCACTTTCGCCCGTTCACCCAGGGCTTCCCGTTGGGCTGCCATCAGAGTTTCGATCCCTTTCCGGGCATAGTCCGTCAGCGTAGCCAGCTCTCCGGCAGAGAAGGCCCGGCCCTCGCCGGTGCCCTGGAGTTCGATAAACTCCCCGCGCTCATTCATCACACAGTTCATGTCCACCTGGGCATGGCTATCCTCGCGGTAGCAGAGGTCCAGGCAGGGCTCGTCGCCCACAATTCCAACCGAGATCGCCGCGACCTGGTGCACGATCGGAGAGACCTTCAGTTTGCCCTCGCGCATCAGCTTGTCGACCGCACAGCTCAGGGCCACCATCGCCCCGGTAATGGACGCCGTACGCGTACCGCCGTCAGCTTCCAATACGTCGCAGTCGAGGGTGATCGTGCGTTCGCCAAGAAGCCGCAGGTTCACCGCCTGCCGCAGGCTCCGCCCGATCAAGCGCTGAATCTCGACGCCCCGGCCGTCCTTCGTGACGCCGTCCCGGCGCTTGCGCGTGCCGGTGGACGCCGGGAGCATGGCATACTCCGCCGTCAGCCAGCCCTCGCCGCTGCCCCGCTTCCACGCGGGAACGCCTTCCTCCACCGAGGCCGTGCAGATCACCCGGGTATTCCCCGTGGCGATCAGGCAAGACCCCGCCGCTGTACGGACAAAGTCTGTCTGAATGCTGACCGGCCTCGCCTGGTCGTTTGCGCGTCCGTCATGCCGCATGATGGAAACCTCCCATTGAACATTTCTCATCTATCATAATCCATCCCATCTTTAATATCAAGTCCTGTTTTCCCATTGCATTCTTTCTTGTGTTGTGCTATATCTTGAATGAAGTTCTGTATCCGCAGGTGATTTTCAATGACCAAAGATTCTATGGCTTTTGTCGTTTACATGATTCATCAGTGTTCCCATCGTTGGGGTTTGTCCACAACGAAAGTCTATCAGTTGCTGAATGAATCCGGCTGCATCCACTCCTATCTTGTACCATATTATGATGTACTGCACACGCAATCCAGCGCCTATGTGCTCGATGACATTCAGCAATACCTTCAAAAAAGGGGGATTGCCTTTTGATCGTCTATCACGGCTCTTCCCTTATTGTAACTCACCCTGATACAAACCACTCCTATCGCTCACTTGACTTTGGCAAAGGGTTCTATGTGACAAGTGTTAAAGGCCAAGCGGAACGCTGGGCACGCAGAAAAGCAAGTTTAGACAACGGCAAAGCGATTGTCAATCAATATCGGATGAGCGATGACATGACAGGCCTGCATGTCAAGACCTGGTCCTCTGTCAAGATTTAGCGCAAAATAAAGTGAGGAGATTCCGCGACAGCCGGGATAGGTACCACAGCATCTGACGAGCGTCAATGGCAAGGGCTGCGCCTGTGCTTCGCACACCATTGACCCTCATCAGCTACTG
>JAFZPI010000039.1 GCA_017552615.1 Clostridia bacterium | reverse complement strand
CCCTCGGCTTCGCTCGGGATGACACATTAAGACACACTGGAGAACAGTATAGGGTCGGAGGATAATAGTTATGACTGTTTCTGAACTGATTAAACTGATTGACGCCACTGACATGACGCCGGAGACGGACAAGGGAGCGGAGGTTTCGTGCGGGTATACGTGCGACCTGCTGAGCTGGGTGATGGCCCATGGCGCGGCGGGCATGGCCTGGGTGACCGTGCAGACGCACATGAACGTGATCGCCGTGGCCAGCCTGATGGAGATGGCGGCGGTCATTATCCCCGAAGGGATTGAGATGGAGGCCCCGTCGCTGCAGAAGGCGAAGGACGAGGGCATCTGCGTGCTGCAGACGGGCCTGACGGCCTATGAGATCTGCGCGCGGCTGGCGGCGGCCGGGCTGCCCGGAAAGAGCCGGGAGGCTTAAGAACCGGGCGGGGCAAAACAAAGAAGAAAGGCGGGAGGAAGCTTGTTTGTCGATCTGCATATACACTCCTGCCTGAGTCCGTGCGCGGACGATGACATGACGCCGGCGAACATCTGCGGCATGGCGCATATCAAAGGGCTGGACGCGATTGCCGTAACGGACCACAATACCGCGAGGAACCTGCCGTATGTGAAGGAAGCGGCGGACTATTACGGGCTGATCCTGCTGCCGGGGATGGAGATCACCACGAAGGAGGAAGTGCACCTGCTGGGCTATTTCCGGGACGTGGATACGGCGGTGGAGGTCGGGGAGATTTTTTCCGGCCACCTGCCGAAGATGAAAAACAAGCCGGATTTCTTCGGCAACCAGCTGGTGATGAACACGGACGACGAGACCGTGGACGTGGAGGAGCGCCTGCTGATCGGCGCGACGGACCTGGACCTGGCCGAATGCACCGGGATCATCCGGGAGCACGGCGGCGCCGCCGTGCCGGCGCATATCAACCGGGGACACGGGCTGCTGGTGAACCTGGGCCTGTTTCCGGAAGAGCCGGCATTCCCGGTTGTGGAGGTGCGGCCGGAACTGCCGGTGAACGAAAAGCTGATCGCCGGGAAACGGAGGCTGTGGTCCTCGGACGCGCACCGGCTGGGGGATATCCTGGAGGCGGTGAGCGAGCTGGAACCGGACCGGTTCTCACTCGGGGGACTGTTTGATTTCGTCTGCGGACGAAATCAAAATGAATAATGAACAATGAATAATGAATAGCTAAGAATGGCTTTAAGTTTACAGTGTATCCTATGGGAGGATCTGAAGGACAGGTCCTCCCATTTTGGCCGGATTGACATAAAATGTTAATATTTGGCCGGCCAAAAGAATACAAAAAGAGGCGGATAATCCCTTTTCAATCAAGGGCGGTTATGGTAAAATCAATCGGATAGCTGTAATGGGCAGAGTCTGCCTTTACATAAGTCTCAAATAATCCCAAGGAGGTCAAGGACTGTATGCCTGACAACAAGGAAAAGTACGCAAAGCTGCAGGAAGTGATCGAGAAGCACAAGGGTGAGCGCGGCGCCGTGATGCCCTGCCTGCAGGAAGCCATGAACATCTTCGGCTATGTGCCGCAGGACGTTCAGGAGATGATCGCGGACGGACTGGGCACCACCCTGTCCGAAGTCTACGGCGTTTCCACCTTCTATTCCCAGTTCTCCCTGAAGCCCAAGGGAAAACACGTGATCGGCGTGTGCCTGGGCACGGCCTGCTACGTCAAGGGCAGCCAGAAGATCATCGACAAGATTTCAGAGGAACTGAAGATTCAGCCCGGAGATACCACGGACGACGGCCTGTTCACGCTGAACGCCACCCGCTGCCTGGGTGCATGCGGCCTTGCTCCCGTTATGATGATCGGGGAAGAAGTGTTCGGCCGCCTGACCCCCGACGTGGTCCCCGGCATCCTGGACAAGTTCCGTGCGTGACCTGAGCCTTCACCTGCTGGACCTGGCGCAGAACAGTATCACGGCCGGCGCGAGCCTGGTCACCATCCGCCTGAACCTCGGGGACGACGGAATCCTGACCATGGAGCTCGCGGACAACGGCAAGGGCATGAGCCCGGAACTGCTCGCGCGGGTGACCAGCCCCTTCGCCACCACCCGGACAACCCGGAAGGTGGGCCTGGGGATCCCTATGATGAAGGAAAACGCCGAAAAGGCCGGCGGTACGTTCCAACTGGAGAGCGAGGAAGGGAAGGGGACAACCCTGACCTGCTCCATGGACACCGGCAATATCGACTGCCTTCCGCTGGGGGATCTCTCCGGCACGCTGCTGAGCCTGATGCTGACCAATCCGCTGTTTCCGGATTTCCTCTTCGAGGGTAAAAGCCCGAAGGGAGAGGGATCCTTCGACA
Source organism: Clostridia bacterium (assembly GCA_017552615.1). GTDB lineage: Bacteria > Bacillota > Clostridia > Christensenellales > Aristaeellaceae > RUG11272. The sequence continues at coordinate 229 of JAFZPI010000039.1, read as the reverse complement.
CGAGGGAAGTCAGGCAGGCGCTGGGCAGCGACATCCCCTTTAACGAGCCTTCCGTGGCCGCGTGGCTGAAGGAAGCGCTGGACGAGGAAATCAATTCAATCTTTGGAGGTATATTGATATGAAATCTTTGGCAGATCTGCAAGCCATCCGCGCAAAGACGCTGGAAAACATCAACATGCGCAAGGATCAGGACGGTGCCCGCGTGATTATCGGCATGGCCACCTGCGGT
>JAFZPI010000038.1 GCA_017552615.1 Clostridia bacterium | reverse complement strand
TGGATCATGGATTTCCTCAAAGTATTTCTCCATCATGTAAATCACCTCGACGATTATCATTCGAGATGATTTGCAAAAATCCTTTTGGTAACACTTTTGTAATATTTGTGATCCTTATTTCATTCATGCGTTGGCCGTGTGTAAAACTTCACGGAACCCTCTGCCGGCTGACTTCCCGGCTCAGTTCATCAAAGAGCTTTCTGCTGTTCCAGGCGGCATTGACAGGTGTCAACACCGCTTTGCGGGGGACGTTGATCCCCTTTGCTTGCATCCCTGCCAGAAACCGATCGATCAGCTTGTCCGGGAAATACGCCATCAGCAGCATCTCCTCCTGAAACGGCATCGCCATCAGTCCCGGAGCCGGAGCGGTTTCTCCCAGTTTTCCCAAAGGTACATCCGCTTCCTGCGGAGCCACCGGACGTACAGGCACAGACAGGGAAATACAAATTTCACGGAATACTCTGAGACGTTCTTTCGTCAGATTCCAGGTATAAAGGACCGGCTGATGCATTTTTCACACCTTTCCCTTCACGCTCTCTCGTCCCCAAACGCCATTCGTCTTGGCACGCGCATGGCAGAGGGCAGGGCCAGTGCCTCGAGTTCTTCCCGGGTCACCGCCCGCCAGGGATCGACAGGGATTGTCTCCGGGGCCGCCGTGCCGCGCCACAGGCGCATCTGCCAGATCTGATGGGTAAAGACATGCTTGGCTTCTCCGATGAATTGAAGATCAGATACATGTAAACCAGCAAGGTTCTTCAACGAAACCGTCAATTCGCCGGTTTCATTATGTCCCTCCACCATCGGGAACACCCAAAGCCCATGCAGCATCCGTTCCTCCCGTTGGCGAACCAGAACGCAGTCCCCCATATGAATCAAAACCAGATCCCATTCGATCTCTTTGGGAGGATTTTTGCCAGGCAACAGCGGGAGGTCTTCCGCATCCCCCGCCGCGAACGCATCACAGAAAGATGCCAATGGGCAGCTTTCACACCTGGGTGCTGCCGGAATACAGACAGTCGCGCCGAGGTCCATCAGCGCCTGGTTGAAATCCCCCGGACGGTCCGGGGGCATCAGGGCTTCACTCCGGGCGGCAATCTCGCGTCGAACCGAAGGCACCGCGGCGTTTTCGCGAAGACCGGTCAAGCGGGTGATAACGCGGATCACATTGCCGTCCACCGCGGCAGCACGCTGCCCCAGTGCAATGCTGGCAATGGCGCCGGCCGTGTAATCCCCTACGCCGCAGACCTCGCGCCAGCCTGCCGCGTCCCGCGGAAGCTCGCCGCCGTTCGCCGCAATCTGCTGCGCGCCGCGGTGAAGATTCCGGGCACGGCTGTAATAGCCAAGTCCTTCCCAGTGTTTGAGGACTTCGTCTTCCGGCGCGGCGGCCAGAGCCATGACATCGGGATAATCCGCCATGAAATGCTCATAATAGGGAATCACGGTCTCCACGCGGGTCTGCTGGAGCATGATCTCGCTGACCCAGGTCGCGTAGGGATTGCCCACGTCCCGCCAGGGCAGGCTTCGACGGTGGGCGTCGTACCAGTCCAGCAGGGCCCGGGTGATCGGCGATTCCGTTTCACGGGGCATGGCAATCCCTCCCTTCGCGTTCTCTCTGCGAAGTATTATACCACAACCATCCTTGCGTGCAAGGCGGAGTTCTTTCCGTCTCTGTTCTGATTGCGTATTCCTTGTTCCTGTGCTATGATGCTTCTATCACCAATTGCGAAACGGAGGTGCTCCATGTTTCCCCGCACCTTTGACGATCTGCATGAAACCATGCCGTGGGATGCCATCGACGCCGTGGTTTTCGACGTGGGGAACGTCCTGGTCCGCTTTGATCCCATGAGTCTGCTCCGGCAGCACGTCCCCGATTACGAATCGCAATGGCCGGTCCTGTTGGAGCGGCTCTTCCTTTCGCCTTACTGGCCCATGTTTGACCGGGGCATCGTTTCTCTCAGCGAAGCGGCGGAGTTGATGATCGGCCCCCGCGAAGAGATTCGCGTACCCGCGGCGCGCATCATGCGCGACTGGCCCGACCTGCGCGAAGATGTACCCGAGGGCGTCGCGGTGCTAAAGACCTGCCGTGCCCACGGGAAAAAGACGTATGTCCTCTCCAACTATAACCACGAGGCCTTCCCCCGGATCCGGGATCATTTTGACTTCTTCAAAGACTTTGACGGCATGGCGGTGTCGGGGTTTTTGCATATGCTGAAGCCGGAACCCGCCATCTATCACTGGCTGACCGATACCTATGACCTGGACCCGGCGCGGATCCTGTTCATTGATGACAGCCCGCCCAATGTCGAAGCCGCACTGAACCTCGGCTGGAACGCCATCTGCTATAACCGGCGTGGAAAGCTGGACGCCTTCTTCGCCGGATAAAGCAGGCTCCGAGGCGCATTATTCGCGGATTGTTTACAATTATCAATGCCCGAAGGGCATCTGGACGCTTTTCATTCTTAGGGAATTGTGCTATAATGCCCGGTGTGCAAGGAGGCGTTGGAATGGCGGACAGGCGGCTGCTGAGAGAGCTTCGCGCAGCGCTGGCCCCGGTTGGGGACCGGCTGGTCCTGTGCGCCGCCGCCGAGACGCCGGAGAACGGCCTGTGGCGGCCCGTGGGCAACGGAGAGTACGCAATCTGGTGTCGTCCGGAAGAACCCAACGCTGAGGCGCTGCTGGCTCTGGGCATGTCGCTGGCGGCTGCTATTCTTCGCGAGCAGACCCCCACCGGTGCTGATGAGCGCTGGCGCCGGCGGCTGACAGATCCGCATTCGGACGACCTGCCCTATCCGTGCTGCGTGCTGCTCCTGCAGGCGCCGGACAGGCTGCCCGAAGGACTGCGGGACGCGATCCCGCTGGGGCCGCAGGACATGTTTGTGTCCATGGACGCCTCAACCGCGGCCGTGATTCGGAGCCTGCGCGAGAGCACGGATGAAGCCGAGACGGCCGAATACGCCGGTGCGCTGCGGGACAGCCTGCTGGCCGAACTGGGCTGCGAAACCGCCGTCGGCATGGGAAACGCCGGCACCTCTCCGGCTCAAAGTTACCGCGAAGCTGCCGATGCGCTGCGCCTGGGCCGGCGCTATGATCCGGAACGCGGAGTCTATGTCTGGAAGGCCATGCTGGTCGAACGCATCGTGGACGACCTGCCCGACGAGGCCGCCGAAGCCTACCGCTCCCTGCTGTTCAATCCGGAGACGGTCCGCCTGCTGGATGATGAGCTGCTGACGACAGCCCTCACCCTCCTGCACTGCGGCCTGAACCTCTCCGATACAGCCCGAAGGCTGTTCATCCACCGCAGCACGCTGATGTACCGGCTGGACAAACTGCAGCGCGCAACCGGCCTGGATCTGCGGAATTTCGACGACGCCGTTGCGTTCCGCCTGCTCTTCACCCTGCACAGAAGGGATACCGAAAAACCAACCCGCTTCTAAGGAGGAACTCGGGATATGAAGAAAAAGCTACTGTTCGCCCTCGCTCTTGTACTCTGCGTCTGCCTGCTCAGCGGCTGCAGCCTGATGACGATGGCTTCTCTGAGCAATATGCTGCCGGAGGATGACACCCCGCGCGCGACCGCGGCTCCGGCCGCTCCCGCCGCATCGGGCGACACGGTGACCATCAGCAGGGCGGATTATGAGCGCTACCGCCAGTTCGACGAACTGCTGGACATCATGGACATCGTCGAAGAAAACTACTACCAGGACGTGGACACCGAAGCCATGCTCCAGGGTGCGGCGGCCGGCCTGCTCGACGCCATCGATGATCCGTACACCTTCTACTACACCCCCGAAGAGTACGCCCAGATGTGGGAAGACGACGAGGGCGAGTATGCGGGCATCGGCATCCAGATCTCCGGCAACTACACGACCCAGATCTGCACCATCGTCCGGGTCTTCCCGGGCGGCCCCGCGGAACAGGCGGGCGTGCAGCGCGGCGATATCCTCTACATGGTAGGCGAGGACCTCTATGTCACCGCGGACACCCTCGATGACGCCGTGAGCATCATGCGCGGAACCCCGGGCACCGACGTGGACGTCACCTTCCTGCGGGACGGCGAGCCCTACACCGTGACCCTGACCCGCGCCACGATCCAGACCACCCGCGTGGAATCCACAATGCTGGAGAACAATGTCGGCCTGATCGTGCTCTACGAGTTCGCCGGCGACTGCGCGAACGAATTTGCAACCGCCCTGCGGAACCTGAGGAACCAGGGTGCGGAAGGCATCATCATCGACCTTCGCGATAACGGCGGCGGCTGGGTACAGGACGCCCGGAGCATCGCCGACCTCTTCCTGCCCTCCGGTACTCTTTGCTATCTGGAATACAAGAACGGTGAACGCTATTACTACCGCACCACCACCGACGGTAAGGAGGTCAGCCTCCCGCTGGTGATCCTGGTCAACGAGTACACCGCCTCCTCTTCCGAGATCCTGACCGGCTGCCTCCGCGACCGCACCGGGGCCAAGGTCGTCGGTGTCAACTCCTACGGCAAGGGCATTGTGCAGGGCGTCATCTCCCTCGAGAGCGGCGCGGGCATGCAGGTGACCGAGGCACAGTACTTCACTCCGGACGGCCACGCCGTACACAAGATCGGCATTGCGCCCGACGTGGAGATCGAAGTGCCCGAGGACGCCCAGCCCACCTATCTCCTGGGCGATCTGAACGATGTCCAGATGAACGCCGCCTACCTGACCATGCTCGAGATGCTTGGCAAATAAGACATGTAGTTTTTTCAGGGGCCGCTCCGTGCGGCTCCTTTGATTCAAAAGAGAAAGAGGGATTTCCACATGAACAGTGCTCCCCGCTGGCTGGACAACGCGATCTTTTATGAGATCTATCCCCAGTCCTTCCAGGACACCAACGGCGACGGCATCGGCGACCTGCAGGGCATCATCCGCCGGCTGGACTACATCCGTGAATTGGGCTGCAACGCGCTCTGGATCAATCCGTGCTACGTCTCCCCCTTCCTCGATGCAGGCTATGACGTGGCCGATTACTGCCGCATCGCCCCGCGCTACGGCACAAATGAAGATGCCCGGCAGCTCTTCGCGGAAGTGCACAGGCGCGGAATGCACGTGCTGCTGGACCTCGTACCCGGCCACACCTCCTGGGAACACCCGTGGTTCAAGGAATCCATGAAGGCCGCCCGCAACGAGTTCACCGACCGCTATGTGTGGACCAACAACATCTGGGAATCCCCCGCCGGCTCAGATCCCCTGAGGGGCATCTCCGAGCGCAACGGCTGCTGCGCGGTGAACTTTTTCACCCATCAGCCAGCCCTGAACTATGGCTATTACAAACCGGAAAAGCCCTGGCAGCAGGCCATGGACGCGCCGGGTCCCATGGCCACACGGCAGGTCATAAAGGACATCATGCGCTTCTGGCTGGACATGGGCTGCGACGGATTCCGGGTGGACATGGCCGCCTCCCTGGTGAAGGGCGGCCCGGATCACGAGGGCACGGTTTCGCTGTGGCAGGACATTTTTGCCTTCCTCGGCGCGGAATACCCGGAAGCTGCCATGGTTTCGGAGTGGAGCGACCCGCCCAAAAGCATCCGCGGTGGATTCCACATGGACTTTACCCTGGGTTGGACCGACTCGCACTATGATGACCTCTTCCGCTGCGAGAAGCCCTACTTCGCCGGCGATGGAGACGCCTCGGCCTTTGTCGCGACATACACGAAAAACTGGACGCTGTCCGGCGGGAAAGGCCTGATCTGCGTCCCTTCCGGCAACCACGACGTGGACCGCCTTGCCCGGGCTGTACACGGCGCAAGGCTGCCGCTGGCCTTCGCCTTCCTGCTGGGGATCCCCGGCGCGCCCTTCATCTACTACGGCGATGAGATCGGCATGCGCTATGTGGAAGGCCTGCCCTCGGTCGAAGGCGGCTACGCCCGCACAGGGTCCCGCTCTCCGATGCAGTGGGATTCCAGCCCCAACGCCGGGTTCTCGACCGCCGATCCAGACAAGCTCTATGTCCCCCTTGATCCCGACCCGGACCGCCCGACCGTCATCGACCAGATCCGGGACGAAAGCTCCCTCTGGCACACTGTGCAGACCCTGATCCATTTCCGCCAGGCCCATCCCGCCCTTCAGAACCGCGGGAATTTCCGTTTTCTCCGAAGCGGCGCCCCGGGTGAGCCCCTGGTCTGGCTGCGCATGGCGGAAGGCGAGACGATCCTGATCGCCGTCAATCCGACGGAAAAAGCCCATGTCATAGCCAAAGCCAATGACTCAGATGCCTTGCTTCATCAACTGGGAGAAAAAGCCCATACCGAAAACAATCAGTGGGTCATTCCCCCGCTCTCAGCAGCCTTTATTCAAGTCAAAGAATCAGAATCTCCGGAAAAAGCGGACTGAACTGCCGCAAGCCCCTTGATTTGCGGGCGGACCGGTGCTATGCTGACATCAGAACAAACCAAACAGGAGGGATTCCCATGGATGAGATCATCGTGAACTTTGAGCGAAACGGCGACACGCTGACCGCCGCACCCGTCGGCCGCCTGGATACGGCCACTTCTCCCGTTGTCGAGCAGAAGATCAACGCCGAACTCGACGGCGTGCAGCACCTGGTAATCGACTTTACCGCGGTGGACTATATCTCCTCCAGCGGGCTCCGGATCCTGCTGGCAGCCCTCCACACCATGGAGGATCGCAACGGCGACGTCCGGCTGATCCACGTCAACGAATACATCCGCGATGTGCTGAATCTCGTGGGTTTCCTTGAAATCATGCCGGTGGAGTAAACGCATGCCGGCCGTGAAAGGAGTTCCGCAGCGATGAAAGCGCATTCGGAAGACCAACGGCTCATCACCAGGCTTTTCTTCAAGCTCCTCCCCATCCAGATCCTGCTGGCCGCTATCGCTTCGGTCAACGGCATCGTCTCCAGCCTGTTCGCCAGCAACGGTGTCGATGCCGCGGCTTTGAGCGCCGTCGGGCTCTACGGACCGATCAACATGCTGCTCGGAGCGATCGGCGTTATGATGACCGCCGGCTCGCAGCTTTTGTGCGGCAAGCACATGGCCCGCTACGAGTTTGATCGCACGCGGGGCTTTTTCACCGCCAATATCGTCACCAGCACCGTTGTGGGAGCAGTCGCCACGGTCATTCTGCTGCTGGCCCCCGCTCTCGGGCTGACCGGCATCTTCACCTCCGACCCGGAGGTTCTCCAATACCTGAATCCCTATGTCCTCGGCATGGCCGCAGGTGTGATCCCGCTTCTGCTGAGCCAGCAGCTGGCCTGTTTCCTTTCCCTTGAAAACAAGACGCGGCGCACGACGATTGCCAGTATTGTCTATATCGCTGTCAATGTCCTGCTGAATTACCTGTTCGTCTCCGTCCTGGACATGAAGGCTCTCGGCCTGGCGCTGGCTTCTTCCATCGGCCTGTGGGTGTTCTTCGGCATCCAGGCGCAATACTTCGTCAGCGGAAAATCCACCATGAAATTCTCCCCGAAGGATAAGCACCGCGGGGATACCGCTGCCATCCTGAAGATCGGCTATCCCGGCGCCTTATCCACCGGTTACCAGGCCTTGCGCGGAATCATCCTCAACGCCCTGATCCTCGTCTATATGGGAAGTCTCGGGAGCATGGGCCTGTCCGCCTTCTCAGCCGTGAACACATTCCTTGCCGTGTTCTGGTCGGTCCACGGCGGCAGCCTGGCGGTCACCCGAATGCTGATCGGCACCAGCATCGGGGAAGAGGACCGTACTTCTCTCGCCAACGTCATGCGCGTGGCAATGCAGCGAATGATCCCCATCCTGTGCCTTCTCGCAGCTGTGCTGAGCCTCCTTGCCCATCCGCTGGCAGGGCTGTATTACCAGAATCCCGACGAGGATGTGTTCCGAATGGCGGAATGGGGATTCCGGATCCTGCCCTGGTGCATGCCGATTGCCCTGATTTCCACGCATTTCGTCGCCTATGGACAAGCCTCGGGTAAAAATGCCATGGTACACGTCCTGTCCGCTCTCGACGGTGTGATCTGTGTCGCAGGACTTTCTGCCATCATCATGCCGCTGATCATGCCAAAGGAAAGCATCGCCGTCATCAACGGCCCCTATCTTGCCAACATCCTCAACAACATCATCTGCGCGCTGGTCGTCCTCCTGTTTGCGGTCATTGCCCATAAGCGCATGCCCCGCAACATGGAAGAACTGATGGTCATCCCTGCGGACTTCGGCGTTGAAAAAGACGCGCGCATCGACATCTCCGTCCGGAGCATGGACGAGGTCCTGACCGTCTCGAAGCAGGTCATCGCCTTCTGCCGGAGCCGCGGCATCGACGAGGCCCGCGCCTACCGGGCCGGCCTCTTCCTCGAGGAAATGGCGGGCAACGTCGTCGACCACGGCTTCCACAAGGACAAGAAGCACCATTCCGTGGACATACGCGTGGCGCATAAAGACGACGACGTGATCCTGCGCATCAAGGACGACTGCGTTCCCTTCGACCCCGCGGAGCGCGCCGCCCTCATGAGCCCTCAGGATCAGGTCAGGAACATGGGCATTCGTCTGGTTTACAAAGCCGCAAAGAAGATCGATTATCAGAATATGCTGGGATTGAATGTACTGACGATCAGGATTTAGAAACTGCAAAATGCAAACCGGGCACCCGCAAAGGATGCCCGGTTTCTTGTTGATTTGAAATCAATAGGTGCTTTCCTTGATCTCGATGTCCGTGTACCGCTTCAGACCGGTACCGGCCGGGATCAGCTTGCCGATGATGACGTTTTCCTTCAGGCCCAGCAAGGGGTCCACCTTGCCGCGGATGGCGGCTTCGGTGAGCACGCGGGTGGTTTCCTGGAAGGAGGCGGCGGAGAGGAAGCTCTCTGTGGCCAGGGCGGCCTTCGTGATGCCGAGCAGCACGCGGCGCGCGGTCGCGGTGCGCTTCGGGACGCTCGGGTTGCCTTCTTCGTCGGTATCCGGCAGGTTCAGGTTGTACTCCACGACTTCGCGGTTCGCAGCCTCGAAGTTGAAGATGTCCACCATGGAGCCGGGGAGCAGGTTTGTGTCACCGGCATCCTCAATGCGGACCTTGCGGAGCATCTGGTGCACGATAATCTCGATGTGCTTGTCCGCCACGGCCACGCCCTGGGAACGGTAGACCGAGAGGACTTCCTTGAGGAGGTATTCCTGCACGGCCTTGACGCCGAGGATGCGCATCAGGTCATGGGGATTCACGGCGCCGTCCACCAGGATATCGCCGGCTTCCACATGGCTGCCGGGTTCCTTGGTCAGGCGGGCGGAATACGCGATCTGGCAGGAACGGGTGTCCTGCGGGTTGGTGTCGGAGACGATCTGCAGCATGCGCTTGCTCTTCGTCTCGTTGATCGTCATCGTGCCGCTGATCTCGGCCAGCACCGCCTCATGCTTGGGCTTGCGGGCCTCGAAGAGCTCCTCGACGCGGGGCAGACCCTGGGTGATGTCTTCCACGCCCGCGACGCCGCCGGAGTGGAAGTTGCGCATGGTCAGCTGCGTGCCGGGCTCGCCGATGGCCTGGGCCGCGATGATACCGACAGCCTCACCGATGTCCACCTTGCCGCCGTGGGCCATGTTCATGCCGTAGCACTTCGCGCAGACGCCGTTCTCGCAGCGGCAGGTCAGCACCGAGCGGACCCGGGCTTCCTTCACGCCGCGGCTGGAAACCAGCTTGGCCAGCTTGGCGTCGATGTCGCCATTGATCGGGACCAGCACTTCGCCGGTCTCGGGATCAAGGATGTCCTCGGCGGCGGTGCGGCCGCGGAGGCGGTCCTCAAGGGACTCGACGCTCTGCTTGCCGCTCATGAGTTCGGAAACCATGATGCCGCGGATCTTTTCGCCACGGGCCGCGAAGCAGTCGTCCTCGCGGACGATGACTTCCTGGCTGACGTCCACCAGACGACGGGTCAGGTAACCCGAGTCGGCGGTGCGCAGAGCCGTGTCGGACAGGGCCTTGCGGCTGCCGTGGGAGGACAGGAAGAATTCCAGCACGTTCAGGCCTTCGCGGAAGTTGGCGCGGATGGGCAGCTCCACGGTTTTGCCCGTGGGGGAAGCCATCAGGCCGCGCATGCCGGCCAGCTGGGACACCTGCGACGCGGAACCGCGGGCGCCAGAGTCTGTCATCATGCGGATCGGGTTGAAGACCTCGAGGTTCGGCAGGATCTTCTCACGAAGGTCCTCGGTGGTGTGGGTCCAGATGTCGATGACGCTGCGGTAGCGCTCGTCCTCGCTCATCAAGCCGCGGCGGTAGTAGTTGTTGATGCGGCGCACCTGCTCATCGGCAGCGGCGAGCATCTCGTTCTTGATCTCCGGCACGCGGATGTCCGCGACGGACACGGTGGTGGAGGAGACGGTCGCGTACTTGTAGCCGAGGGCTTTGATCTTATCGAGGACCATGGCGCACTTGTGCTCGCCCTGGGAGGTGAAGCACATGTCGACGATGGTGCCGAGCTTCTTCTTGCCCACAAGATCGTCGATCTCGAGCTCGAACATGTCGTCAAGGCAGTTGCGCGGCTTGAAGCCCATGTCCTGGGGCAGGGCGTCGTTGAAGATCAGCTTGCCGAGCGTGCAGTCGATGATGCGGCTGGCCTTCTCGCCCTCAAACTCGCGCTCGATGCGCACGCGGATGGGGGTCTGGAGGCTGATCTGCTTCATGGCATAGGCCATCTCCGCTTCCGCCATGTCGCGGAAAACGCGCGGCTGGTAGCGGTAGTAGCGGTAGAAGCAGTTGGGCGCCAGCATCTTGTTGCCGTTCTCATCGGTGATGAAGGCCTTCTTGAGGTCGGAGACGGGCACGTCCGCGCCGTCCTTCACGATCATCAGGTTGCCCTTGCTGTCGCGGAGCGCACGGCTCTCGTCGCGGCCCAGCATCAGGACGGGGTGACCGGTCTGCTTCTCATGGACGATCTCGCCTTTGCTGTTCCGCTGCCAGACCGTGTTCAGGTCCTGCACACGGGCGCCGGTGTTGTCGAGGATCACAGGAACCTGGGTAGCCTCGCCCTTCTCGTCGAAGACTGTTTCGGTCACGCCGTGCGGGTCGTTGTGGTCCACGATCGTCAGGTAGTAGCAGCCGATGACCATGTCCTGAGAGGGCTGGATGACCGGCTTGCCGTCCTGAGGCTTCAGGATGTTGTTGTGGCCCAGCATCAGGAAGCGGGCCTCAGCCTGGGCTTCGAGGGACAGCGGCACGTGCACGGCCATCTGGTCGCCGTCGAAGTCGGCGTTGAACGCAGTACAGGCCAGGGGATGCAGCTTGATGGCCTTGCCTTCGACCAGCACCGGCTCAAAGGCCTGGATGCCCAGGCGGTGCAGGGTCGGCGCGCGGTTCAGCAGCACCGGGTGGTCGCGGATGACTTCTTCAAGGATGTCCCAAATCTCGGTGGAGGCGCGCTCGACCTTCTTCCGGGCATTCTTGACGTTATTGGACTTCTTCATCGTGATGAGGCGTTCCATCACGAAGGGCTTGAACAGCTCAAGCGCCATTTCCTTGGGCAGGCCGCACTGGTGGAGCTTCAGTTCCGGGCCGACGACGATAACCGAGCGGCCGGAATAGTCCACGCGCTTGCCCAGCAGGTTCTGGCGGAAACGTCCCTGCTTGCCGCGCAGGAGATCCGACAGGGACTTCAGCGCGCGGTTGCCAGGGCCCGTTACGGGACGGCCGCGGCGGCCATTATCGATCAAGGCGTCCACGCTCTCCTGGAGCATGCGCTTTTCGTTGCGCACAATGATATCCGGCGCGCCGAGCTGCAGGAGCCGCTTCAGGCGGTTGTTGCGGTTGATGACGCGGCGGTACAGGTCATTCAGGTCAGAGGTCGCAAAGCGGCCGCCTTCCAGGGGCACCATCGGGCGCAGGTCCGGCGGGATCACCGGCAGGGCGGTGAGGATCATCCACTCGGGCTTGTTGCCGCTGGTACGGAAAGACTCGACGACCTCGAGGCGCTTGACGGCGCGGGTGCGCTTCTGGCTCTCGGTCTCGCGGCTCTGGTTGGCGCGCTGGGCATCGATCTTGGCGATCTCAGCCTTCAGCTGCTCGGAGAGGGCCTCCAGGTCCAGCTCCCGCAGGAGTTCGAGGACGGCGTCGGCACCCATGCCCGCGCGGAAGGAATTCAGGCCGCAGCGGCTCTCCACTTCGTGATAACGGGCATCGTCAATGAGCTCCAGGCGCTTGAGGCCCGTCACCGGGCCCTTGGACTCGTCGTTGTTGCCGGGATCCAGCACGATAAAGTTGACAAAGTACAGCACCTTTTCCAGCACGCGGGGGCTAATGTCCAACAGGATGCCCATGCGGCTGGGGATGCCCTTGAAATACCAGATATGGCTGACCGGCGTCGCCAGGTCGATGTGGCCCATGCGCTCACGGCGCACCTTGGCCTTGGTCACCTGCACGCCGCACTTGTCGCAGACCACGTCGCGGCTGCGGTACTTGATGCGCTTGTACTTGCCGCAGGCGCACTCCCAGTCCTTCGTGGGTCCGAAGATGCGCTCGCAGTACAGGCCGTCCCGTTCCGGGCGCAGCGTGCGGTAGTTGATGGTCTCGGGCTTGGTAACCTCGCCGTGGGACCATTCGCGGATCTGCTCCGGGGATGCCATGCCGATCTGGATGGAATCCAGGTTCGTCAGTTCAAACAAAAGGGTTCACGCTCCCTTCAACACGATAGAGGCAGCTTGCAGCTTACAGGTCGAGATCTCCGCCCAGGTCGTCCAGATCGAAGGACATGTCGTCGAGGAGGCCGGCGTCCGGATCATCCAGGACAAAGTCGTCCGGCGTAAACTCGGCGTCCTCCAGGTCGGTGTACTCGCTTTCCGGACCTTCGGCGGGCATGAGGCCGTCGTAGCCCTCGCCCTCATCGGGCATGAGTTCTTCACGCCGCGGCGCGGGTTCGCCCTGCATGGTATCCTCGGGATCCAGTTCGGGAATTTCCACAATGTTCTTGTCCGCGTCCAGGACCTTGACGTCCAGGCACAGGGACTGCAGTTCCTTGACCAGCACCTTGAAGCTCTCCGGCACGCCGGGAGTCGGGATGTTCTGGCCCTTCACGATGGCTTCGTAGGTCTTCACGCGGCCCACGGTATCGTCGCTCTTGAAGGTGAGGATCTCCTGCAGGGTATTCGCGGCGCCGTAGGCTTCGAGCGCCCAGACTTCCATCTCGCCGAAGCGCTGGCCGCCGAACTGGGCCTTGCCGCCCAAAGGCTGCTGCGTGACGAGAGAATAGGGGCCGGTGGAGCGGGCGTGCATCTTGTCGTCCACGAGGTGGTGGAGCTTCAGGAAGTACATGATGCCCACGGTCACGGGATGCTCGAAGGCGTCGCCGGTGCGGCCGTCATAGACGGTGAAGCGGCCGGTGCGGTTGATGCCGATCTTCTTGCCCCAGTCGGTCTCCGCCGCCTTGTCGATGCACTCTTCGATCTCGCCGTAGGTCGCACCGTCGAAGACGGGGGTCGCGATGTGCCAGCCGAGAGCGCGGGCCGCCATGCCGAGGTGGACCTCCAGCACCTGGCCCAGGTTCATACGGGAAGGCACGCCCATGGGGTTCAGCACGATGTCCAGCGGGGTGCCGTCGGGCAGGAAGGGCATGTCCTCCTCATGCAGGATGCGGGACACAACGCCCTTGTTTCCGTGGCGGCCGGCCATCTTGTCGCCGACCTGGATCTTGCGCTTCTGGGCGATGTACACCCGGACCATCTTGTTGACGCCCGGAGGCAGCTCGTCCTTGTTTTCTCTCGTGAAGATCTTCACGTCGACCACGATGCCGCCCTGTCCGTGCGGTACGCGCAGGGAGGTGTCGCGGACTTCGCGGCTCTTCTCGCCGAAGATGGCGCGCAGCAGGCGATCCTCCGCGGTGAGGTCGGTCTCGCCCTTCGGCGTGGTCTTACCCACCAGGATGTCGCCGGTGCGCACTTCCGCGCCGATGCGGATGATGCCGTTTTCGTCGAGGTCGCGGAGCTGGTCATCGCCGGTGTTCGGGATGTCGCGGGTGATCTCCTCGGGACCCTGCTTGGTCTCGCGGGCCTCGCTCTCCTGGCTCTCGATATGGATCGAGGTATAGATGTCCCACTTGACGAGCTTCTCGTTAAGCAGGACAGCGTCCTCGTAGTTGTAGCCTTCCCATGTCATGAAGCCGATCAGGGCGTTGCGGCCGAGGCCGATCTCGCCCATCTGCGTGGAGGGGCCGTCCGCAAGGAGGTCGCCCTTGTCCACATACTGCCCGGCGCTGACCACGGCACGCTGGTTGATGCAGGTGCCCTGGTTGGAACGGGCAAACTTGGTCAGGTTGTAGGTATGGCGCTCGCCGAGCTCATCGCGGATGACGATGTGGGTCGCGTCCACCTTCTCGACGGTGCCGCTCTCCTGGGCCAGGAGGCAGACGCCGGAGTCGTGGCCGGCGCGGAATTCCATGCCGGTGCCGACGATCGGGCCTTCGGGAACCAGCAGCGGCACGGCCTGGCGCTGCATGTTGGAGCCCATCAGGGCGCGGGTCGCGTCGTCGTTCTCGAGGAACGGGACCATGGCGGTTGCCACGGAAACGACCTGGCGCGGGCTGACGTCGATGAAGTCCACCTGGGCCGGGGGCACTTCGATGTACTCGGCACGGTTGCGGACCTGGATCTTGTCATGCAGGAAGGAATTGTCGGGGCCGAGGGGCTCGTGTGCCGTGCCGATGCGGTACAGGTCCTCTTCATCGGCGGTCATGTATACGATTTCGTCGGTCACGCGGTGGGTCTCGGGATCCACCTTGCGGTACGGGGCCTCAATGAAGCCGTACTGGTTGATGCGCGCATAGCTGGCCAGGGAGCCGATCAGGCCGATGTTCGGGCCTTCAGGCGTCTCAATGGGGCAGATGCGGGCGTAATGGCTGTAGTGCACGTCGCGGACCTCGAAGGAGGCGCGCTCACGGTTCAGGCCGCCGGGGCCCAGAGCGGAAAGGCGGCGCTTGTGGGTCAGCTCGGCCAGCGGGTTGGGCTGGTCCATGAACTGGCTCAGCTGGGAGGAGCCGAAGAACTCCTTGATGGCGGCGGAGACCGGCCGGATGTTGATCAGGTCGCCGGGGCGCACATCGCCCGCGTCCTGCACGGCCATGCGCTCGCGCACCACGCGCTCGAGGCGGCTCATACCGATGCGGATCTGGTTCTGGAGCAGCTCGCCCACGGAGCGCAGGCGGCGGTTGCCCAGATGGTCGATATCGTCGCACACGCCAATGCCGTAGGGCAGGCCCAGCAGGTAGGAGATCGAGGCGATCATGTCGTCGGGGATGATGTGCTTCGGTACCAGCTGGCCCAGGTTGGCCCGGAGGTTCTCGCGCAGGGTCTCCTCGGTGGACTCCGCCATGACCCGCTGCAGGGTGGGCAGGTGGATCATCTCGTTGATGCCCACTTCCGCGGGATCAAAGGGCAGGTAGTTCCGCGCGTCAGCGAAGTAGTTGCCAACGACCTTACGGGGGCCGTCCGCGTCGATCATCACGGAGTTCACACCGGCGTTCTGGATCTCGCGGGCCTTCTGCAGGGTGATCGTGTCACCGGCGGCAGCCATGACCTCGCCCGTCCGGGGATCGATGACGTCCTCGGCAGCCTTGTGGCCGGCGATGCGGGCGGAAAGGGCCAGCTTCTTGTTGAACTTGTAGCGGCCGACCCGCATCAGGTCATAGCGCTTGGTGTCATAGAAATAGGAATCGAAAAGCTTGGTGGCGCTCTCCAGGGAGGCGGGCTCACCGGGCTTCTGCTTTTTATAGATCTCAATCAGGCCTTCCTCGCGGGTGGACGCGCTGTCGTCCTTCTGCAGGGTGGCCATGAGGCGCTCGTCGTCGCCGAGAACGGAGACGATCTGTTCGTTGGTGCCATAGCCCACCGCGCGCAGGAGCATCGTGATAGGCATCTTGCGGTTGCGGTCGATACGGACCCACAGGATCTCGCTGGAGTCCGTCTCATACTCGATCCACGCGCCGCGGTTCGGGATGATCTGGCTGGAGAACAGGTGGTGGCCGGACTTATCGATCGTCTCGGAATAGTAGGCGCCGGGTGACCGGACCAACTGCGAAACGATGACGCGCTCGGCGCCGTTGATGATAAAGGTACCGTGGTCTGTCATGAGCGGGAACTCGCCCATGAACACCTCGCCCTCCTTGATCTCGCCCGTCTCGTGGTTGATCAGACGGACAAAGACCTTGAGCGGCGCGGCATAGGTCATATCGCGCTCACGGCAGCGGACAACGGAATTGCGGGGCTCGTCGAGCGTATAGTCGACAAACTCCAGTTCCAGGTTGCCGTTGTAGTCTACAATGGGGGAAACATCCGCGAGGACTTCCCGCATGTCGATGTCCAGGAACCGCTTGTAGCTGTTCTTCTGCACTTCGATCAGGTCGGGCATCTCGAGGACTTCGTCGATCCTGGAAAAGCTCATGCGCTTGCGGAGCTTTCCCATCTGCACCTCGTGCACCATAGGCAGCCATCACCCCTTCATCGGTGTGTCCCGGGGGACCTTTGCATTTGCCTCTTGCATTTTCGACGCAATGCGTGTACAATGGAAAGGCAGAAAAAACCCACAGCAGTAAAGATACTGATGCAATTTTTTATTGTATCACAAGGTTCGATCTGCGTCAAGTCTTTTTTTGTGGTTTGCCGGAAATCTTTTCCGCGGGAACCCCTCTGGCCTGCGGGCCACCTCCCCACTGCGGTGGGGAGGCTGGGATTTTTGCACACTTCCTTAAAGGCTCCCCATCGCAATGGGGAGCTCCCGCGCAGCGGGTGAGGGGTTCTCTGCGGCGAAATCCTCTTGTCAAATTACTCTTCGAAAGGAACCAAAGCCCGTGCCAATCAAATCAGGACGTTTCCTTCTGATCATGCTGACAGCCCTCTGTCTTCTGATGATTTCGGTTTTCGCCGCGGCCGAAACCAAATCACACCCCATTTCAACCCCTGTCCCAGTGACCGCAACCCCAACCGCGCGTCCAATCTACCCGATCCACACGCCGGTCCCGTCGGTCACCCCGGTTCCCACACCGACGCCGGTCATTCACGAGGCCACACCCACCTCAACAGTAACCCCTTCTCCGACGCCAACTCCATCTCCATCACCTACGCCTTCTCCAACACCAACTCCAACCTCATCCCTTACCCCAACACCCACGCCTGTCTCTACGCCCACTCCATCTCCGACTCCCAAGTCTTATCCGATTTCCACACCCATTCCCCGCACCCCGACGCCTCAGCCCAGTGAAAGCCCTTCCCCCACGCCAAGCCCTTCTCCTACCGTGATCGAAACCCCTATCCCAGCGACGCCCACCCCCGTGCCCACGCCGCCAACGATCATCGATCGGGTCAACAACCCGAAAGAATGGACGGACTTTACCTTCGCGGCGGACGCAGACCTCCTGACCATCGTCTTCCCCCCGATCCGGGACTGCGATTCGGAACTGCTGATCTGCAACGGGGAGACCCTGCTGATCGACTGCGGCTCCCATGAATTCGAAGAATCCATCGTCGCCATGCTGAAGGAACTGGGGATTAGGAGCATCGACAGGCTGCTGATCACCCATCCCCACCACGACCATTACGAAGGGCTGGCCTATATCGCCCAGTACATCCACATCGGGGAACTGATGATCAGTTTCCCGGATGACTATAATGAACACATGCCCCTGATTAATGAATGGACTTCCCTCTTTGGGATTCCAGTCACCCGTTACGGGGACGGCGATGTGCTGACCCTCGGCGGCGCGACGCTCACGGTTTACGACCGGTGTCCGGAAAACTACAGCTGCAACAACCGCAGCGCGGTGCTTCTCCTGCGTTACGGCGAGCGCACGATGCTTTTCGGCTCAGATATCGAGATCGCAGGAATGAAAGCCATGGCCGCCACCACCAAAGAGGGCGAGATCAGGGTAGACATCCTGAAATATCCGCACCACGGCAAGGCAGCCCTCGAGTGGACCTTCGCCAAGGCAATCACACCCCAGCTGTGCATCATTACCAACAAGGAACGCGGCTGGGACGGACAGGTATGGCTCTATCAGAATCGCATTCCCTACATCAACACCCGCATCCGCGGTGTGGTACTCACCACAGACGGAGAGCGCTGGCTGGCGGAGAATTTCTACGCCGAAGACGATCCGCGGGGCCGTTGATGCCGCACCGATCCCCGGATCAAAAATATTTATAAGGAAAAGAATCATCTTGTATCTGAATGCGTTCTATTTCCCGGGAGAAGAAACCGAGTCCGACTTCATGTTCGGGCTGAAGACCACGTACGATCAGTCCGTCTATCCCTATGGCGTGCTGCCTAAGGTCGGGCTGGCCGAGATCTTTTTCCGTCCGGTGACGATCCTCTATGGAGGGAACGGCAGCGGAAAAAGCACGGCTCTGAATGTGATCGCCGAAAAACTGCGCCTGATCCGGAGCAGCGCCTATAACCGCTCACGCTTTTTCCAGAACTATGTGGACAAGTGCCGGGTCAGCCAGGACGAAGCCATTCCCGCCGGCAGCCGGATCATCACGAGCGATGACGTTTTCGATATGATGCTGGACATCCGCTCGATCAACGAAGGGATTGACCGGCAGCGCGAAGAACTGGCGGAGGACTATTACACGCTGAAGCGTGAGCGGTTCCAGCTCCGATCCCTGGATGATCTGGACCATCTGCACCGGATCAACCAAGCGAGGAGCAAAACCAAAAGCCGCTTTATCGAAAACGAATCCGGGAAGAGCCTCCGGGAGCGCTCCAATGGGGAAAGCGCCCTGATGTACTTTCAAAGCAAAATTGAAACAGACACACTCTGTCTGCTCGATGAGCCGGAGAACAGCCTGAGCCCCGAGAACCAGCTAATCCTCGCGGATTTCCTGATGGATTCCATCCGCTACTGCGGGAATCAGTTGGTCATCAGCACACACTCGCCCTTCCTGCTGGCTTTCCCCGGCGCAAGGATCATCAACCTGGATGACCAGTCCCAAATCGTGGATAGCTGGACCCAGCTGAAGAACCCGAGGATTTACTATGATTTCTTCAAGAAACACGCGAGAGAGTTTGAGGAAGAATAGAATTACAGCGACGATCCTTTTGAGGGATAGATGACCGGGCAATAAACGAACAAAACAGCCCCACCGCCGCAACGGCTTGCGAGGGAAAATCCCTCGGCCAATGCAGTGGTGGGGCTGTTTAGCAGACAGAACGCTTAGCCGATCTGGTTTTGTATATATCACTCCTGTGTCCCACAGACATTGCAAGAATAACCAACTTGTCATCTTCAATGAAACAGATCAGACGATAGTCCCCGATCCGATACCTCCATTGGCCGCTTCGGTTTGCCGTCAGCCCCTTTCCGTGGGCTCTTGGATCCGCACAATCCACAAGGTTCTTTTCAATCCAGGACTTGATCATCTTTTGTGTATACCGATCCAGTTTTTTGAATTCTCTGTCAAACCGTGCGGTTGTCTCTACCTTGTAACTCATAAATCGCATTCCTTCCAGAGCTCGCTGATGGGGCGGCTCTTCTTTTGACTTGCGATATATTCGTTATAGGCTTCCTGTCCAACCGTCAGATCATATTCGTCCTCAATTCTTTCAAAAAGCGCTCTCTTGAAAGCTTCCGATAAAGAAAACGAATGAAGCTTGGCATAGCTTTCCGCCAGCATTCTTTCATCCTCCGTAAGCCGAATCGAAAAGGCCATCAAACCACCTCCTTGTAGGACATTGTACTGCAAGCAGGCACACTTGTCAATGGCCAAACAGATCAAACTCGCCTTCTGGAGAGAGTGAAAAGCAAGCTATTTGTTATTCCCGTATCGGCGTCACGCTGCAGACCTGGATCTCCGCCTGCTGAAGGCGGGTGATCAATGGCTGCCAGTCCTCGCGGTTGGGGGTGTCGCTGACAAGGTAGAGGCGCAGGGTCGGACCGGCGCGTCGCATGCTGATCAGGGGCTCCAGCATCCGACCGGAGAGGCGTGAGGTGATGACCACCGTCGCGCCGACCTGCCGCAGGCGCCGGGTCGCGTCCAGCAACTGCCGGTCAAAGCCCTCCGTGGCGGAGAAGTCCACCTGCGCCAGGCGTTCGTAGGCCAGATGCAGGCCCATGCGCAAGGTCAGCTCGCTCGGGTGCCGCCCCCACAGGGGCAGGCGGACATCATTGTTGGAACCCTCCTGCGCCGCCATGACGCTGGCGGCGGTCTCCACCATCGCGTCGCGGGTGAAGGCCTCATCAATGCCCGGGTCCGGGCGTGTGCAGTCCAGCAGCACCAGGGCCTCCGGCTGGGTCGGCTCCTCGAAGCGCCGCACGAGCAGCGTCCGGCGGCGGGCCGAGAGTTTCCAGTGGACCTTCTTCAGCGCGTCGCCACGCCGCCAGGAACGGATGTCCGCCGGGTCCGAGGCGTCCTCGGTCGGGCTGGAAATCGCGCCGAGGCTGGCCTCGCACGGCGCAAAGGTCAGGGGTTCCAGATCAAAGGTGTTGGGCAGGACCGACAGACCGGCTTCAGCCTCCTGCATCGGCACGACCGCCGTGAACATACCGAAGAGGTCCTCGACCCGACAGGCCCGCACGCCCGGATGGCTGAAGCCCACGTGCCGGGCGACAAAGCCAAGCGTGGTGGATGCTCTGCCCCGCGTTTGAGCCACGCAGAGCTCCTGCGAATCCTCGCCGGGGCCGGTACGAACCTCGAGCGAGAGCGGCGCTACCGGCAGCGGGCAGCGGTGTCCCGCTGTGATGGCCAGGTGGATCTCATCCCCGCGGTGCGCGCTCTGGCTGTCCGCCCCTACATTTACATAGACCGTCCGGCGGGCCCAGGCTACGCTGATGCCTCCCAGCAGGATCAGCAGAAGGATCAGCACCGCCGGAACGAGAAAGGCCGGGCTCCCCGTCGAGAAGCCCGTCACCGCCAATACAGCGGCCGCACCCAGCGGCAGGGCAAGCCGCGTCCTCATAACCGGACGGGCACCTGCACGCCCTTGAGCACTGCCGCCATGACGCTCTCGGCGGTCACGCCCTTCATCTTCGCTTCCGGGTTCAGCACCAGGCGGTGGCAACACACCGGCATGACCATGTGCTGGATATCTTCCGGAATGACATAATCGCGGCCCGAGAGCAGGGCGCAGGCCTGTCCGCCCCTCAGCAGGGCGATGGCCGCGCGCGTGGAAAGGCCGAGCTGGAGCGCCGGCGCATTGCGCGTCGCAGCGGCCAGGTTCGCGACATACGAACGGACTTCAGGTGAGCAGTAGACTGTGTTCACCGCCTCTTGCATCGCGATCACGTCCCCCGCGGAACACACCGGCTGGAGCTGCTCCATGGGCTTCACCTGGCCGGTATAGCGCTCCAGAACGTCCATCTCCTGCACCACGGTCGGGTAACCGATGCCGATGCGTAGAAAGAAGCGGTCCATCTGGGCCTCCGGCAGCGGGTAGGTGCCAACAAAGGCGTTCGGGTTCTGCGTCGCGAGCACGATAAAGGGCCGGGGCAGGCTGTGCGTCACGCCATCCACGGTCACCTGGTGCTCCTCCATGGCCTCGAGCAGGGCCGCCTGGGTCTTTGGGCTGGTGCGGTTGATCTCGTCCGCCAGCACGACCTGGCTCATCACGGAGCCCTCGCGGAATTCCTCCACGCCGGTCGTCATGTTCACCAGGGTATAGCCCGTTACGTCGGAGGGCATCAGGTCCGGGGTGAACTGGATGCGGCGGAAGGAGCAGTCCAGCGACCGCGCCAGCGCCGAAGCGAGGGTTGTCTTGCCGACGCCGGGCACGTCCTCGATCAATACATGCCCCTGGCAGAGCATGGCGATGAGCACATATTCGATGGCTTCCTCTTTGCCGACGATCACGCGGCTGACATTCTCGAGGAGCGCTGAGATCATCCGTCTGGGCTGGATCATGGGAAAACCTCCGTTATATATGGCATAAGGCACAGGACATAGTGAGGAGTGAGCAGAGAGTAGTGAGTAGTGGGTTGCGAACGAGGACAGTATACGCGCATTCGCGGCGCTTTGCAAGGGTTGGCCCTCACCATGAAGAACGAATTGGGAGGGGGTTATGTTCCGGGGATTCTGTTTACGCAGAGTTTTTCACAAATACAGCACCCAGATTTTCCCTTGACACCCTTCTCCACAAATGCTACATTTTCCCCGTCAGCCGGGCAAACGGCCGACCCAGGGGTGAGCGGTGCGTGGCCCGATCCGGATTTCATGCCGGAGGAGGTGGTTCGCCATGAGTGCTACCGAAGTCTTTATGCTTCTTTCACTCATCGCCACAGTTGCTTTGGTCATTGTAACAGCAATGAAAAAGTAACCGCCCCTGCCAGGATCACGGTTACTTTTCGGTAAACTCTACCGGATCGAGCTACATATTCTGTGCGACCAGGATGCCGCTCGTCCTGGCCTTATGATAGCAAAAGAAATGGGGAAAGTCAATCCCCACCTCGGAATGAACCGCACCGTCCAGGTGCTGTTTTCATTTGAATACGGAAACCGCGGAGCCTGATTACACCGCATCCCACCATTGGTTGACGAACACGATGACTTCACCCAGCGACATATGTGTCATCACTGTCTGCGTCAGCCTCTGGACCGCATTGGTCTTGCAGCCGCCCTTTTCCTTTTCTTCCTTGATAATCTTCTTCGCCTGCTGTGCCATCCAATCGGGAATACCGTCGATTCCTTCCTGAAGTCCGGCATATCCGCCCGTTGCCTGTCCCAGTTCATGAAGGCTTAATTCTTCATTTTCCATAATCTTTGCCTCCTGCATCAATCATTCATCATCAATCGAGACCGAGGTCTCATTGCTTGATACGTCCCCGGAATCGAGTTGGCAGTTGCCGGAAAAACTTTTTCCGGCCTCCGCCGCGAAACCTTACGGCTGCTTGAACACCGCTTCCGTCCCGTCCGAAAAGGTGAAAGTGACGGTGTCACCTGCCATGATTGCTTCCAGACCTTCAAAGTCCAGCTGCAGGTCCTCGAGGTCGACAAACCGGACCAGAGACATCATTTTGCCCGTTTTCGCCGGATAAGCCAGCGGAAACTCATCCGGCAGCCAGGGTAAGGAAATCCGGGCAGTGTCATCTGCCATGCCGAGCGTTTGCCGCAGGGCAGGGCTGCCTTTCACGGTGATGACCGCGCCGCCGACGCTGAAGAAATGCAGTTCGGCCCAGACGCCAACCCCTTCGTCATTCAGGGCTGTGGACGGATCGCTGTATACGGTGACGCCTTGCACATTCAGGGACACCAGCGGCCACCGGCTGCCGCCGAGGTCGCTCTCCCGGACCGCGTCCCACCGCACAGCCTCCTGCGGGATGTCCATCAACAGCTGGGTTGCCAAAGCCCGACTCTCTTCTTCCGTCAGGAAACGCAGAACCTGCTGAACGGGGTACTTGAACTGGTCGGTCGCCAGGGCGGTTTGAGCGGTGAAATCCGCGTTATACCAGCGATCCCCGTATTTCACGCAGGACATGACCTGCACGGCGCCCCTGCCGCCGGCACGGATCAGCGCGACGAGCTCTGCATAGTCATCCGCGCCGTAGTAAGCGATATCACCGACAATGCCGCTCCCCATCCGTGCCACGGTCGCGCTCCCTGTCATGAGCGCAAACGGGTTGATCCACTGTACGAACTCAACGTTCCCGATCAGCCCGTCCATCGGGGATTCCTCGAACTCCTGTGCAAAATCCCGGATCTCTTCCAGATTATTGAACCGGATACTCTCATAACCCCCGACAGTATTGACCGCGTAAGCGGTCAGCAGGTTTTGTGCGATCCTGCCATATCGGTTGTACAGGATCAGGGACTGCGCATATTCATCCGTCGTCGGAACGGTATAAACCATATTGAACGTAAATACGCGATTTCTCTCCAGATACAGCCCCGGGTCCATATGCCCGACAAACGATTCCATCGCAAAGGTGGACAGCATCCCGCCCATATCGCCGCGGTTCAGGGCTTCCAGATACGCCATCACCGCCTCCTCCGGCGTGTCAAACCCTTCACCCTCGAGGCGCGGAATAGTTCGGCCGGTTGTTTCTTCCGCAGCCGCGGCTGCAACCATCATCACCAGAACCAGGAACAGGGCACACAGTTTTTTCATAAACCCTCCTGCATTACACGGATAAACTCTCTTCAGATACGGAAAGGAGCTTATCTGTATCTATATTTCATTCGACGGTTTTTCGCGGTTTTCCTTCTATTGCTGAATGAAAATGCAGTCCGACTACGTTCTATTTTCGGATTTGTTTTCCGATATGTTGCCATTTCTGTGGTATCCTGTGTCTGTGGAAGTGAAAGGAGTTGAGGCTGCCGTGGAACCTGTCATGGGCCCTGACAGGAAGGATGAGCGGATTACGCAAATGATCAGCCTGTACCAGCTCCCGCTGCTCCATCTCTGTACGATGCTCCTGCACGACGCAGACCTGGCCAGGGACGCGGTGCAGGAGACCTTCATCAAAGCATACCGGAACCTGGACGGCTTTCGGGGCGAAGCCTCTGAGAAGACCTGGCTGTCCCGGATCGCAGTCAACACTTGCAAGAATATGATGCGCACCGGATGGTTCCGGCGCGTGGACCGGACTGTCACGCCGGACATGCTTCCGGAACGGCCGTCCGCCGTCCGACCGGAAGATGACGACCTGACCATCGAACTCATGAATCTTCCCGTCAAGCTGCGGGAAGTCGCCCTGCTCTGCTGGCTGCAGGGTATGACCAATGAAGAGGCTGCCGGAGTCCTGCGCATCACGCGGCAGGCGGTCGGCAGCCGGTTGAACCGGGCAAGGCGAAAGCTGCGGGAGTCACTGGAAGGGAGGGATCCGCATGACCTTGCATGAAGAACAGGAAAAAGTGCAGCGCGCCGTGCGGGCTTCCCTGTCCTATGTACAGGAAGATCCATGGCTCGCGCAGCGGGTCATTACGAACGTGAAAGGAGAAAAACCTGTGAAGAAACTATCTGCTACGACCATTCTGGTCATCGTCCTAATCTGTGTTATGGCGACCGGTGCGCTGGCCGCCACGCTGAACGCGTGGGGTATCCTCGACTTTGCCGGAAGCTACCAGGGTTCCTATGTCCCGGCTGATTCCGGGAACAGCATCACACAGGAAAACCTGACCGTACAGACCGATCTGGTCACCTGCACGATCCGGGAATCCTACTATGACGGAAAGATCCTCCGCCTCACAGCAGACATCACTTCCAAGAATAACGCGCTGCTTTTCACCGGCGGTTGCGGCGCCGACGATCCGATTCAGGACCTGTCCCGCGATTTCAAAGAGGAAACCACCATCGGGGCCTATGCTTTCGAACACTGCGAAGGCCGGCTGACGGAAGTCGATCTCTATACCTCGGTGGACTGGTCAGACTATTCCCTGGACTGCATGCTGAACGAGGACAGATCCCTGACCCTGTATATCGAGGCCCAATTCATGGAGGAACATCCGGACCTGGAGGTTCCGCTGCAGCTGACCTGTCTTCCCATGACGATTTCAGCAGAACAGGTGGAAGACGGAGATGTTAGCTTTGACGCCAGTAAAATGGAGAGAACCGACTTCTCGCTGCCCGTCCATTCCGTCCCCGTCACAACGCTTGTCTCCACCGAACCGATGGATTTCCCCGGCGAAGGTGTCCGGGTGACCTCTGTGACCCTGATCGTAACGCCGTTGGAGATCCGTGTTGCGCTGGACTACGAGGTCACAGACCCTGACGCCTACAACGCGACGGAGGACGGCCTGTGGTTTGAGTTCATCGACCCGGAGAGCCACGAAACCGAAGCATATGCGCAGCGGCTGACGGACGGCCTGACCTCCGGCGGCAGTGTCCTGCGCCTGAACGGGAACGGAGAGTGGGATCAGCCCATTGAAGCTGGCGCAGCCTTCCGCCAGACAGACGCCATCGGCCGCAACAACCTGAGCGACACCTACACGATCCGCGCCTACAACTGCTGGGACAAAACACGGTACGAAACCGTGACGTTCAAAGTAACGGAAAAGACGGAATAACCCTCTTTATAGCGAAAACACCATATCCAAATAAAGATCACACGTGCTGAGAAAAGAAATCGGCACGGGTGATCTTTTATGATCTTGCAATTTGTACCCGTTTGTCGTCTAATGAGTGCAAGGGGGTGAGAGACCATGGATGCTGTCACGGGCCCTGACAGGATCGAAGAAAGACTCGAACAAATGGTCAGTCTCTACCAGCTCCCGCTCCTGCGGTTATGTTACGCTTATCTGCACGACGAGGAACTGGCGAGGGATGCCGTCCAGGATACTTTTCTCAAAGCCTATCGAAATATCGATAACTTCCGGGAGCAAGCCTCGGAAAAGAGCTGGCTGACCCGGATCGCCATCAACACCTGCAAAGATCTCCGCAAATCCGGATGGTTCCGGCATGTGGACCGGACGGTGACACCGGAGATGCTCCCGGAGGCAGCCGCCCCAGCCGAGCCATTCGATGTGAACCTGTCGGTCGAGATCATGCGGTTGCCCATTCGGCTGCGGGAAGCCGCCCTGCTCTGCTGGCTGCAGGGACTGACCCAGGAAGAAGCCGCACAGGCACTTGGGATCAGTCACCAGGCTGTCGCCGGCCGGCTGAACCGGGCAAGAAAAAAACTGCGCGCCGCGCTGGAAGGGAGTGAGGATCATGACCCTGCGTGAAGAACAGGAAAAGGTACAAAAAGCGATGAACGCTGCGCTCTCCGGCCTGCGGGAAGATCCCTTTCTCGCAAGGCGCGTGCTAGCGAATGCGAAAGGAGAAAAACCCGTGAAAAAGAAACTTTCATTTTCTATCGCAACGGCTGTCGTCCTGATCGTCCTGTCCATTTCTGTCGCGTTGGCAGCTGGACTGAGGCTCTTTGGGGAACTGTCGGGGACCTACGCGGGCGACCCGCGTCTGACTGCCCTCGAGCAGATCGCCATTCCTGTCGGCCTTGAGTGGACAACCGAGGACGGCATCACCGTACAGATCGAACAGGCCTATTATGAAGGCAGCCGCGTCTTCATCTCGTACCGGGTATCCGGGAACTGGAATGCTACCGTTGTCCACGAAGGCACGCCGGACATCGTCAATTTCGATGATGTGGAAGAAAACTTCATCGCCGCGGAGAACATGATGAGCGACATTTCCGAACGGAACGCGGCCTTGCAACAGATGGACGGCAGCCAACCCATCTGGCTCGAGTGCCGCGACGCCAACCTCCATGACGGCCTGTTCCTCGCAGATGGCACCTACCTGGATATCATCGGCGGCGACGGCATCGTACAGGAGGACGGCAGCTGGATCGGCTGGAAGGAGTGCGAGATTCCGGAGGAGCGGATCGCGGATACGCTGGAATTCAAAGCCGTGCTCTACCGCGTCTCCAGCGTCCTGTATCAGAAAGGCACTACGTACGCGACCTCCTACGAACAGGGTGAAAGCACCGACCTGCCCTTCACCCTCACCCGCAACAAGAACTTCATCAGCCTTTCCGGCACATCCTCCGGAGAAAACTGGCGAGCCGAGGCAAGCCTGCAGATGGGACAGATCGACCTGCGGGGAAGTATCCTCGTGACCTGCCCGGAATCCTGGATCAAGTACTGGAACAGCTGGGATGATGTTTCCGCGGAAGATGGGATGATCATGGACTGGTACCTTTACCGAGGCGACGAACTCATCAACGATTGTGGCGTCGAGGCGATCTGGTGCAACGAGGAAAACCAGCTGGTCTTTGAAATGGTCTGTCCGAGGATGGGAAGCGTTGAAGGGTTGACCCTGGTGCCTGTGTATGCGGATGAAACCAAAGACCCGGAACACGCGATCCCATTGACGTGACCCGGGGACCCTCTCTGTCGCCTACGGCGACTTCTCTCCCAGAGGGAGAGACAAGAATGGGCAGGGGTCTGTGATGATTGAATCAAGTCATAAGAAGAGGCGCCGCTTGCAGCGCCTCATTTTCATATGTCCCGTCACAATGGGTGAAGAATTCTCACAGCGTCTTCTTCGCTGAGCCGTCCGCCTGCTGCTCGAAGCCCATCCGGGTGAGATAGGCCTGGTGCTTTTCCGGCACATGGGGCATGGTCAGGGAATGGATGCCCTTTTCGGGCAAGGCTGCGTAGAGGGCCGTGCCGACGGAACAGTCACGGTAGACGGGGGTAGCGTAGTCCAGGGCGATGGTCAGATTATCCCCTTCCGGGGTCCCGATCAGCAGGCCCGCCGCCTCGCTTTCCTGCAGCACCACAAAGACGCGGGTGTCCGCGCTGTTCATGGCTTCCGCCTTGAAATCCGGGAAATGCAGGGCAATATCCTCCCGATAGTGCTCCAGTAGCCAGGTCACCCAGGCGCTGTCCATGCTGTCCTCATAAACGCTGAAGTGCCGGACAGGCTTGCTCATGCGGATCAGGTAGTAGATGTTGATGCCCGCCAGGCAGATGTTCATGATCGCCGTCGGGTAGGACGGGATCAACAATGCATAGACAGAGAAAATGATACTGCCCGCCAGGTTGATGATCCGCAGTCGGAACACCGAGCGCATCAGCATGGAGATCAATACCAGTCCCGAGCCGACATAGCCGACGATTTCAATCCAATTCATGAGGATCCCTCCGATCAAAATGTCTGTTTCTGGTTCTATTATAGCATGTGATATGCAAACTGCAAGATCAACGTGAAGCCCCTCAGTCACTGCTTCGCGTCGACAGCTCCCCAGCAAGCTGGGGCGCCTTTGGATTCCCTGAACGAAGACCCTCTCCGCCCCTTCGGGGCACCTCTCCCAGAGGGAGAGGCAAGCACCCAACCCCCTTGGCTCCCCCTCTGGGGGAGCTGGCACGAAGCGCCTGAGAGGGCTGCATCTCGGCAAGCGCAACAAACAGGTTTTTCACCTCTAATTCTTCCATAAAATTGCAGACAAGAAATTAACAATCATTGCAAGCAAAGACAAGCTGTGGTATAATCACTTGAAGCATTGCGGTCAATCGCTGTTTTTCACAGCGCTCTAAGAGGAGGAGGGAATTTTCCCGTGTATGGAAAACGCCTGTTTCCCGGTGGAATCCACCCGCAGGAAGGTCGCAACGGAAAGGCCGTGAACGGGGCCAACCCCATCACGGAACTGCCGGCGTCAAAGCGGGTGGTAATCCCTATGTCCCAGCACGGCGGCGCTCCGGCCAAGGTGATCGTCGCCAAGGGCGATCCGGTCCGTGTCGGCCAAAAGATCGGCGAAGCGGCAGCGTTCGTCTCCGCTCCAGTGCATTCCTCGGTTTCCGGCACGGTGGTGGACATCATCCGCACCATGACGTTCAGCGGTGTCGAGGTAGAAGCTGTCGTCATCGACAACGACTTCCGGGATGAATGGATGGAACTCTGCCCACCCGCGGATCCGGAGAGCATGACGCCCAAGGAAGCCATTGGCGTCATCCGGGAAGCAGGCATCGTCGGCATGGGCGGCGCCACCTTCCCGACCCCGGTGAAGTTGAGCATCGCCCCGGACAAGCATTTTGAAAAACTGATCGTCAACGGTGCGGAGTGCGAGCCCTACCTGACCGCCGACCACCGCCTGATGCTCGAGCGCGCTCCGGAGATCATCGACGCAGTCTCGCTTCTGCTGAAGATCTTTTCCGTGCCGGAAGCCATCATCGGCGTGGAGCAGAACAAGCCCGACGCCATTGCCGCCCTGCAGAACGCCGCGGCCGGGAATCCGGCGATCCGGGTCCAGCCCCTGCCGGTCCGCTATCCGCAAGGCGGTGAGAAACAGCTGATTTATGCTTTGACCAAACGCGTGGTCCCCGCGGGCGGCCTGCCCATCGACGCGGGCTGCGTGGTCCTCAACGCCGCCACCTGCTATGCGATCTACAAGGCCCTGCGCGAGGGGAAGCCCCTGGTCCGCCGCATCACGACCGTGGGCGGCCTGGTGCAGGAGCCCCACAACTTCCTCGTGCGGATCGGCACCCCGGTCCGGGATCTCCTGCGGGCCTGCGGCGGCACCCTGCCCGGAACCTGCAAGCTGATCTCCGGCGGCCCGATGATGGGCACGGCCTTCACCGACATCGATATTCCGGTGACCAAGGGCTGCTCCGGCATCCTGGCCCTGGGCAAGGAAGCCGTCGACCCGGAGGAGAGCCCCTGCATCCGCTGCGGCCGCTGCATGCGCGCCTGCCCGATGAACCTCCAGCCGATGAAGATGGATCACCTGATCCGCGCGGAACGGTTCGATGAGGCGGACAAGGTCGGCGTGATGAACTGCATCGAGTGCGGCGCCTGCACCTTCGTTTGCCCGGCCAAGCGGCTGCTGACCCAGTCCTTCCGCGCCGGAAAGCGCATCGTGAACATCCGCCGCCGCCAGCAGAAGGCAAGGGAAGACGCCGAGAAGGCGGCCCTGGCCGCGAAGGAAGCTACGAAAGAAGCCGCACAGGACGACAAGCGAAAGGAGGGCTGACCCATGCTGAAAAATCTCGCCATCACCTCATCGCCGCATGTCCGCTCCTCCGCGACGACCCGGCGGATCATGCAGGACGTGTGCATCGCCCTAGCCCCGGCCGGGATCGCATCGATCGTCTTCTTCGGCGGCAGCGCGGCGATGATCATCGCCATTTCGGTCATCACCTGCGTCCTGACCGAGTTCCTCTACCAGAAACTGATGGGCAGCAAGATCACCGTGAGCGACTGGAGCGCTGTGGTGACCGGCCTGCTCCTGGCCTATAACATCCCCGCGAGCGCACCATTGTGGATCCCGGTCGTAGGCGGCGTCTTCGCCATTCTGATCGTCAAGCAGCTCTTCGGCGGCATCGGCTCAAACTTCATGAACCCCGCCCTGGCGGCCCGCGTGATGCTCTTCGTCTCCTGGAGCGGCATCATGACCGCCTATCCCAACACCCGCTTCATGGTGGATGAAGGGATGGACGCGATCTCCGGAGCCACGCCCCTGGCGGGCCTGGCCAAAGCCTTTGCCGGGACCGGCGCGGAAACCGCTTCCATCGGCAACCTGCTCCTGGGCAATGTGCCCGGTGTGCTCGGCGAAACCTGCAAGATCGCCCTGCTGCTCGGCGGCGCGTACCTGATCGTCCGCCAGGTCATCGACTGGCGCATCCCCGCCTGCATGATCGGCACGGTGGCCGTGCTTTACCTGATCTTTGGCGGCTTTAACTTTGAACTGACCGTAAAGGAACTCCTCTCCGGCGGCCTGATCCTCGGCGCGTTCTTCATGGCCACGGATTACGCGACCTCGCCGCAGACGCCCCTCGGCCGGATCATCTTCGCCGTGGGCTGCGGCCTGATCCTCTTCGTGATCCGCTTTGGCGAGAAGACCTATCCGGAAGGCTGCTCCTTTGCCATCCTGTTCATGAACGTCTGCACCCCCCTCATCGACCGCTGGACGGCTCCCAAATACTTCGGGGAGGTGAAAAAGCATGGCTAAGAAAAACACTGTTCCCTCCACCCTGCTCAACGGCCTGATCACCGAGAACCCCACCTTCACCCTGATGCTCGGCATGTGCCCGACCCTGGGCGTGACCACCGCCGCGATGAACGGCATCGGCATGGGCCTGGCCACCACCTTCGTGCTGGTGTGCTCCAACCTGTTCATCTCGCTCCTGCGGAACATCATCCCGGACAAGGTGCGCATCCCGTCCTACATCATCGTGATCGCGTCCTTCGTGACCATGGTGGACCTGTTCATGCAGGCCTTCCTGCCGGACCTGCGCTCAGCCCTCGGGTCCTACATCCCGCTGATCGTGGTGAACTGCATTATCTTCGCCCGGGCGGAGTCCTTCGCGGCGAAGAACCCGCCGCTGCTCTCCCTGGCGGACGGCCTGGGCATGGGCATCGGCTTCACGATCTCCATCACGCTCCTGGCCGCGATCCGTGAACTCTTCGGCACCGGGACGATCTTCGGCGCGCAGGTCATGCCCGAGAGCTACCAGCCCATGGGCATCATGACCCAAGTACCGGGCGGCTTCATCACCCTCGGCCTGATGATGATCCTGGCCAATGCGGCACGCAAATCCATCCAGAAGCGCCGCGCCGCGAGAAAGGAGGCCGCCGCATGAGTACCTTCCTCGTGATCGTGATCGGCCAGATCCTGGTCAACAACTATGTCATGTGCCAGTTCTACGGCATCTGCCCCTTCCTGGGCGTCTCCAAGCGCGTAGACACGGCGCTGGGCATGGGTATGGCGGTAACCTTCGTCATCACCATCGCCTCCTTCGTGACCCGGCTCCTGCAATTTGCGCTGGACGCATTAAGCCTGCAGTACCTGCAGACGATCGTGTTCATCCTCGTCATCGCGGTGCTGGTGCAGGTAGTCGAGAGCGCGCTGAAAAAGCTGTCTCCCTCCCTGTACCAGGCGCTGGGCGTCTACCTCCCGCTGATCACCACCAACTGCGTGGTGCTGGCGGTCGCCCAGAAGAACATCTCCACGGGCTACGGCCTGTTGGAGTCCACGCTCTGCGGCTTCTGCGCCGCCCTGGGCTTCACGCTGGCGCTGGTACTGCTGGCCGGCATCCGCGAGCGCATGGAGGAGAGCGAAATGCCGACCTGGATGAAGGGCTTCCCGGGCGCGCTGATCATGTCCGGCCTGATGGCCATGGCCTTCATGGGCTTCAACGGCCTGATCTGAGAGGGGAGGAAGATCAATGGATAAATTCCTTCAGGTTCTCTGGCCGGTGCTGCTGCTGGCGGCGCTGGGTGTGGGATTCGGCTTCCTGCTCACCTGGGTGGCCAAGGTGTTTGCCGTCCCGAAGAACGAGACCCGCGAGGCCATCCGCGAGGCGCTCCCCGGCGCGAACTGCGGCGGCTGCGGCTATCCCGGCTGCGACGGCTGCGCGGACGCCATCGCCGCAGGCAAGGCTGCCCCGGACGCCTGCCCCGTCGGCGGCTCCGAGGTCGCAAAGAAAATCGGCGGTATTCTCGGCATCGACGTGGGCGAGAGCGAGAAGAAGGTCGCGCGCGTAATCTGCCAGGGCGGTACAGACCGCTGCCGCGTGCGCTTTGATTACCACGGCATTATGGACTGCAACGCCGCCGCCATCATCCAGGACGGTTACAAGGCTTGCCGCTTCGCTTGCCTGGGCCTGGGCAACTGCGAGCGGGTCTGCCCCTTCGGCGCGATCCGCATCGACCAGGCCAAAAAGATCGCCGTCGTGGACGAGGATAAGTGCCAGTCCTGCGGAAAGTGCGTGGCCGAGTGCCCGCGCGGCATCCTCGAGCTGCGGCCCGTCAGCCAGAACGTCAACATGCTCTGCCGCAACGCGGAAATGGGCAAGATCGTCAGCCAGAAGTGTTCTGCCGGCTGTATCGGCTGCGAGCGTTGCAGCAAGGCCTGCAAGTTTGGCGCCATCACGATGGTCGGCCACCTGCCGGTCATCGACAGCACCAAGTGCCGCCGCTGCATGGTCTGCGCGGAGGTCTGCCCCAGCGGCGCCATGAAGGCGGTGTTTGAGGATCGCAAGGTCGCGGAGATCGACAAGGACGTCTGCATCGGCTGCGGCCTGTGCAAGCGCAACTGCCAGTTCGGCGCGATCGAGGGCGAGATGAAGAAACCCCACGTCGTCAACGACGCCTGCACCGGCTGTGGTGTCTGCGCGGAGAAGTGCCCGAAGAAGTGCATCACCGTCAAGATCCGCGACAAGGCGAGGGATCCCCGCGTCGCGGTCAAGGCCGAGCCCGCTCCCGCCAAACCCCAGCTGACTCCCGAACAGCTCGCGAAGATCGAAGCAGCGAAGGCCGCGAAAGCTGCGAAGGAAGCCGCCGAAAAAGAGAAAGCAGAATAAGAAACACAAGAATCAAGAAGCGCTAGTAAAGGAATCAGCCTGATCTATGAAAATGAAAAGAATCGTCTCCTTCATCCTCCTGTTTTGCTTGTGCCTGAGTCTCGTGCTGGCGGAGGAAGAAACCGAAGATGACCCCGCCTGGACCATCGCGGAAAACACGCAAATCCCGGAGGATGTCCGGCAGCTTTTTGCACAGGCCGTTGCAGCAGAAGACATAGGCTCGGTTTATACCCCCGTCAGTCTGCTGGGCGAAGGGAACGGCGTATACTGCATCCTCTGCCTTTCCCATTATGAAGACCCGGACATTCAGCCCTGGTATACCCTGGTCTATATCGGCGAAAACGGCGTACAAAACACCAAAGATCTCTGGATCGACGAATACGCCGAGCCGGATCTGCCGGCGGAAGAGGAAGAAGAGCCCATCACCTACGGCAAGCTTGTCAGCGACCTGTACAGTGCATGGGAAGCCCGGACGAACATTCAAACGGATCTCGAAGTCCTCAACGATGACGTTTCGGCCGCCATCACCGACCGGTGGACAGAACTCTTCATGGAGAACGGTTTCAGCGCACACCTCAACGGCGATTTCGATCCCGCGGAGCTCCCGGTCTCAGGCCGGCACGCCTTTGTGGTCCTCGGGCTGGAGCTTGTAGACGGAGAGATGCAGGAGGAACTCAAAGGCCGGTGTGAAGCTGCCGCGGCCGCCGCCGGCGCCTTCCCCGATTCGATCCTGATCTGCTCCGGCGGCGCTACGGGAGAGAACAACCCCGACGCGCATACCGAAGCGGGCCTAATGAAAGCCTACCTTTCGGACGAGTGCGGGATCGATCCCGACCGGATCTTTGTCGACGAACGGGCGCTCACCACCGCCGGAAACGCGGTCAACACGTTCGTCATCATGCGGGAGCAGGGGATCGAGACCTTCACGATCATCACATCCTCCTACCACCAGCGCCGCGCCCAGATGGTCTATTCCACGATGGGCCTCATCACGGGGAAGATGCTGGGATACTCGGCAGAAATCGCAGGCGACTACTGCTTCGGAATTGAAGAGCCCGAAGAGACAAAAGGCTTCGAAGCTATCTTTACCGCCATGCAGATGCAGGCGCTGCTGTCCATTCTCGATTCCCCGGAAGAAGACACCCTAACCCTTCTGACCGAAGGGGGAGCCTACTGAATTAGCCATCAGAAAAACTGGTGGTTATACCACGCCTTCACAAAAGCTCTGACAAAGGTTGTCTGAAGAGTTATGTAATCGCAACACTTACATAGGCCGCACCACAAGCGGCTTTTTCTCTTCCCCTATTGATTTATTATGGATAGACAACTTTCAGTTGTAATACCTTGCACCTTAGGGACCTCTCTGTCGCTACCGCGACATTTCCCTTTTACTGTGAAACGCTGCATCAGTGGAGAGGTTTGGCTCCAGGATTGAACGGTTACAAGATCGATTTCAATACTTGCGCGTGGTGCTGGGAGATGATGTCACAATGTTTCGCCGCAAGCCGCATTGTTGGCATACATTCTGTTGATCGCTGTTGGTATACCGACAATTCTTACATATCCAAGTACCAGTGGATGATCGCGAGGATTGTTGCCTGTATGGATATCTTGCCGGTGGTTGGTCCTGGATAGGGTATTGCTGATTCGGCCGACTGGCAGGCTGATTGTTCGATACGCGAACACCAGGATCAAATGTCTCCGGATATGACTGAAAGCTCGGTTCCTCCACATAACGATGCGATTGACCGATCAACAAATGTATGCAATACAAAACCCCAGCGACAGCCACAACTGCGAATAATATCCATCCAGTTGTTTGAACTTCGTAAGATCCTACAGTGTAGTTTCCCAATGATGTGCCATCGCGATGATAGGAAAAGTTATTGACGGCAAGAAAACCTATTAGAAGAAGCACCAACACAACAATTAGAAATGCAAACCAGAACCAGCGGATTTTCTTCCCTTGAAAACGCCTAAATGCTGTTATAATACATGCTGCTGCAAAGCAAAACAACAGGCAGATACCACCAATGATGGCAATAGAACCAGATATTGTGATTAACTCATTCCTCGTAAATACCGAAGCCAGTTTCCAATTTATTCGCAATTGTTCATTTACAGTTACTGTTTCAACCGTAATCATCAATATTCCGCTGGCAATTGCGATGATACCCGCCAGAAAGAT
This sequence comes from Clostridia bacterium, assembly GCA_017552615.1. Taxonomy (GTDB): domain Bacteria; phylum Bacillota; class Clostridia; order Christensenellales; family Aristaeellaceae; genus RUG11272. The sequence goes on along the minus strand of JAFZPI010000038.1, from coordinate 10,028 downwards.
CAGGATCCGATTACTGGTTCGGTTTGGAATCAAGGCTAAGGCCTCCTTTTCAGATACGAATCTTATGTGTCAGCTATGTTTTCAGTCAATATGCAGGATCAGCCCGAGGATGTGCTTTGCGGCGGTTTCCATGGCCTCCCTCGTCAGGAGGCCTTTTTCCTTAGCTTCCAGCAGGCGTTCCGGGAAGCCGCAGCCCAGCTTGATGTCGTTGCCGGCCATAGCCTCTTTGTAATGCTCGCCGAAAGTCCACCAGTCGGTGGTCACCATGCCTTCCCAGCCCCACTCCTCGCGCAGGACGCCGACCAGCAGGTCATGGTTCTCCGAAGCACGGTGGCCGTTGATGATGTTGTAGGAAGACATGATCGACCATGGATCGGATTCCTTGACGATGATCTCGAACTGTTTGAGATAGATCTCTCGGATCGCCCGTTCCGAAGCCCGGCTGTCGCTGTTCTTGCGGTTGGTCTCCTTGTTGTTGAGGGCGAAGTGCTTCGGCGTGGCGGCGATGTGCTCGCTCTGGATGCCGCGCACCAGGGCCGCAGCCTGCTTGCCCGCCAGCAGCGGATCTTCGGAGAAATACTCGAAGTTGCGGCCGCAGATCGGGTTACGGTGGATGCAGACCGCCGGGGTCAGCCACGCACCGATATTGTTCTCCTTGCACTCCAGCGCGCCGGCGCGGCCGACTTCATAGCAGACCTCCGGGTCCCAGGTGCAGGCCAGCAGGTTCTCCACCGGGAATGCGGTCGTCGTCACGCCGGTCGGCTCGAGAAAGCGCACACCCGCAGGGCCATCCGCGCTCATGATGTTCGGGATCCCCCAGAGGGGATTGTTGCCGTAGCCGTAGGTATTGGCCAGGCCGGTGTTGGGCTGCCCGCCCAGGAGCCAGGCCAGGTCCTCGTCCGGCATCGCGGCCACGAATTCATCCATCGTCATGCGGCCTTCCGCCACATCGAGCAGCTGCGGCCTGTCGATGACCCGGCGCGTACGCCGCGGAATTTCACGAACCGCCGGCATCTGCGCATGCATCTGGTCCTCCGTGAGGGGATCCAAAGCTGTGTACTTCGGGTTGTTGGGTTCTCCCTGGGGAAGCTCCTCAAAGCTCCCGTCTGCCAGCATGCGCTTTGAAAGAGACGTGGGAACCATCCGAGCTTTCAGCTGTTCGACAACCTTATTCTCTTCCAGCACGATCTTCCCGTCTACAAGCATTGCGCTCCGCACATCCGTGCCGATATAGAACCGATACTCGCCCTTCTCTAGCACCCACGCGGACTTCCGCACTTTTCCGAGGTCATCATAGGATGCCATCTGGTTGACAGGGAAGGAGACACAGACCTGCTGGCTCTCGCCCGGGGCCAGGAGTTTTGTCTTCCGGTAGCCGCCGAGGACTTTCGCGGGTTTGCCGAGCTTGCCCTGCGGCGCGCCGTAATAGACCTGCACGACTTCTTTTCCGGGGACCGCTCCGGTGTTCGTGACGGTGACAGAAGCGATCACCTGGTCGTCCTCAAAAGCAACCGCCGGGTCTTTCAGGCAGAAATGCGTATAGGACAGTCCGTAGCCGAAGGGATAGACCACTTTCTCCGCCGCGCCGGGGATCGTCTCGAAATAGCGGTAGCCGACGTAGATGTCCTCGAAGTAGTCCACATAGTCGTCGGACTCATAGAAGGTCTCGGCGCTCGGATAGTCCTCAAGGCGCTTGGCGAAGGTGTCGGAGAGCTTGCCGGAGGGATTGCCCATGCCCATCAGGAGCTCGGCTTCCGCAAGCCCGCCTTCCATGCCGCCCTGCCAGGCCAGGAGCACCGCGCCGATGGCGTCGTTCCCCTTGAGCCAGTCCGTCTCCACCATGCCGCCGACATTCAGCACGACCACCACATGCGGGAAAGCCTTCATGACCTTCTCGAGCATGGCGCGCTCGGTCTTCGTGAAGTAGAAGTCGCCGTCCTCGAAGAGGGCGTAGGAGAGCGCCACGATCGGATGCCGGCCGTTCTCGAGCTCTGACGGGGCTTCGTTATCGGTCTTGCGGTCCCAGCCCTCGCCGGAATAGCGGGAGATCGAGACCACCGCCGTATCCGCAAAAGCGCGGGCCTTGCACAGCAGGTCGTCCAGGAGTTCGGGTTCCGCGATCAGACCGGGCTGTTTCCCCTCGGCGTACTGGCCCTGCACATAGGTGCGGTAAAAGTCCGCCGTGCCATCGAAGACTGTGCAGGGGTCGGCCACCTGCATGAAACCGTCATAGATATTGTGCATGTAGGGCACGGTCACGTCGCCGCTGCCGCCGCCACCTTTTACATAGTCGAAGGTGGCCTTGCCGAAGAGGGCAATGCGGGTCCCGCGCTGCAGGGGAAGGGTGTTCCGCTCGTTCTTCAGCAGGACCATGCCCTCTTTGGCTGCTTCCTTGGAGATGGCAATGTGCTCCGGGCTTGCGGTCACCCGCCGACCGTCTTTGCCGAGAGGGATCCCTGGGAGATAATTGGCTCTCTGCCAGCGTTCCATTTGGTTTTCCTCCTTGCGTATTCGTTTGTCGATATTGGATTTGTTCGTGGCTTCATTATATCATAGCAGCCCCTGATCTGTAAACATAATGACGGAAAAAGGCAACCGCAACGCGCACCCCGTCACGGCTGTCTTTCACAGTTCTTCAATCCTTTGTATCATCCTCGATCTCCCGGAGGATCCTCGCCGGGACACCGCCCACGATGCAGTTGTCCGGAACGTCCTTCGTCACGACTGCACCGGCCGCCACCACCACGTTGTTCCCGATGGTCACGCCGGGCAGGATCGTACACTGCGCGCCGATCCAAACATCGTTCCCGATCGTGATCGGTTTCGCGATGCCCAGGTGGTTCCGGCGGCCTTTCGGCGAAAGGGGATGGTTCACCGTGATGATGCAGGTGTTGGGGCCGATCATCACGTCGTTCCCCATGCGAACGGGGGCAATGTCCAGGATCGTCACGTTGTAATTCGTCAGGAAGCGGTCTCCGACATGGATGTTCAGGCCATTGTCGCAGTGAAAGCCCGGACCGACCCAGGGATCCTCCCCGCAGGAGCCGAACAGCTTTCTCAGCTGGGCGGCAATGGCGTCCTCGTCTGTCGGGTCGATGGCGTTCAGGATGGCCGTTTCCCTCATGGCGTGCTGCTTGCGCGCGTTGACTTCCTTGTCCCAGAAGGAATACTCCAGTCCGGCGTCCAGTTTTTCGACTTCAGTCATCATGTCGTGATCCTCCGTTTTTCTTCTGGTTCAGCGGCTCTGGCGGATCACCTGGATGGCGTCGATCCATCCCATGCGCTTTTCGCTGCGGCAGATGCGGGACTTGCGCTCGCTCCGGAGATGGTTCATCGGGTTGCGCAGGGCAGGAGCGTTCACATCTTCGGACAACATCTTGTTCATCGCGGTTTCATTCATTACATTCATCATATTCAGCATCATAGTTTTCAACCTCCGTTTTCTCTCTTGCCGGCTTTCGTCCACCGGCAAGCAGAGAATATCGCAAATCGAAGGTTTGTTCCGACAGATTCATGTGATGTTCGGCAGATTCATGTTGTTATCTTGTGTTTTCGTTCCAATGGGTTCTGAAATTCGCTTTCCGGAAGGCGGTGGGCGTCATGCCCGTATAAGCCTGGAATACCCGGGAAAAGTGGCTGTCGGAGGAAAAGCACAGATATTCAGCGATTTCAAGGCAACTGAACTCCGTGTACTGCAAAAGGATCTTCGCAGTGTCGATCCGCTTGCGTCGGATGTATTCCGAGACCGCGACCCCGGTTTCTTTTTTGAAGAGCACAGAGAGGTAGGAAGGCGAGAGCTGAAGTTCCTCCGCAAGGATCTCCACCGTCAGGGGCTGCTGCAGGTTGCGCTCGATATAGTCGAGGCACAGGTGGACCTGGCGGGAGTAGACCTCATGCCGGAGCACGGCCTTCATGCGAGTCACATAGTCCCGGAACATGAGGTCGCGCAAGTCAAAGATCTCCTGCACGGTACGGCAGCGGTCCATCTGCCGGATATAGAGGTCACTAATGTTGTATGCGTCCTCCGGGGGCATCCCGCCCTCGATGCAGAAGCGACACGCCAGTGTAATGGCAGCCACGAAAAGATATTTGTAGTTAGTCACGGGATCGTCCGAAAGGGAACCGGTCGTTTTGCCCTCGAACATCTTCTTCCCGACTTCAATGGCTTTCTCGTCCCCGCGACGCAAGAGTTCGTACTGGTAGAGGTCTTCATCGTAAGAATGATGATGATATGCATCCTCCCGGTGTTCAAAGGACAGCCGGGCCAAGGATTCCTCGATTTTTCGGTTGACAGCCACGCGATTTCAACTCCTTCACCTGTTCTGCTTTTTCACCAGGTTGCTGAGCTTCTTCCCATAAAAGAAATCTCTGACCATCCCGTCAAACTCCGTCCACATCGGCAGGGTCTGACAGAACTCTTTTCTCGGGCAGACATAATCCGGATCTGCGAGGCAGGCCACGGAAGAGAGCGTACCTTCCATTCTTTCCAAAATCTCGCCCACAGTGTAGTCTTCCGGTGCGCGGCATAGTTTGTATCCGCCTCCCTTGCCGCTCGCGCCGACCAGCAGCCCGTCGGATACCAGGTCACGAACAATGATCTCAAGATACTTCTTGGAAATCTCCTGCCGGGCCGCGATATCTTTGAGCGGGATCCAGCCGTCGCCCGCGTGTTCGGCCAGGTCGATCATCACCCGCAATGCGTACCGGCCCCTGGTTGAAATCATGCGCCAGCCCTCCTTTGTCCGTTTGACCTATTATACCGCAAGGTAAATAGGCAAACAAGACAGAACCCAAAATACAAACGGAAAACAATCGATTTTGTTTTCGCCTATTGACATAGTAGGTGAATCGTGTTAGGATGGCCGTGTTCTCAGGAACGATCTCACCGAAGGAGGCGCGCAGGATGTTTGATTCCGCCATTGTCCGTAACAGCGGCGCCATGTGTTGTCGAATGCAAATCTCCCGGGCATGCAATATGGCTGGGGCGTTCGGCTGCGCGTCTGTCCGCCGCCCTGCGGTTCGATGTCGGTGATGCATCGCGATACCGCGTGCCATTTGCCCGGGAGCTTTCAGAATAGCCCCGGTTTTTGTTTTGCCCCGATACCGCAATAAAGAAGGAGATTGTGAACCATGAGCGAATACAAGTTTGAAACCCTGCAGCTCCACGTCGGCCAGGAGCAGGCCGACCCCGCCACCGACGCCCGCGCCGTCCCGATCTACCAGACCACATCCTATGTGTTCCATAACAGCCAGCACGCCGCCGACCGCTTCGGCCTCGCCGATCCCGGCAACATCTACGGCCGTCTGACGAACTCCACCCAGGATGTGCTCGAAAAGCGCCTCGCGGCCCTGGAAGGCGGCAGCGCAGCCCTGGCCGTGGCGTCCGGCGCGGCGGCCATCACCTACACGATCCAAGCCCTGGCGGCCAACGGCGGCCACGTCGTGGCCCAGAAGACGATCTACGGCGGCAGCTTCAACCTGCTCAGCCACACCCTGCCCCAGTACGGAATCGATACCACCTTCGTGGATGCCCACAACCTTGAGGAAGTCGAAGGCGCGATCCGGGAGAATACCCGGGCCATCTACCTTGAAACCCTCGGAAACCCCAACAGCGACATCCCGGACATCGACGCCGTCGCGGCCATCGCCCACAAGTACGGCCTGCCCCTGGTGATTGACAACACCTTCGGCACCCCTTACTGGATCCGCCCCTTTGAGCACGGCGCGGACATCGTGGTCCACTCCGCCACCAAGTTCATCGGCGGCCACGGCACGACCCTTGGCGGCATCATCATCGAGAGCGGCAAGTTCGACTGGAAGGCCAGCGGCAAGTACCCGAACATCGCGGCCCCGAACCCCAGCTACCACGGCGTGTCCTTCTATGATGTCGTAGGCCCCGCGGCCTTCGTGACCTATATCCGCGCGATCCTCCTCCGGGACACCGGCGCGGCCATCTCCCCCTTCAACGCCTTCCTGCTCCTGCAGGGCGTCGAGACCCTCTCCCTGCGGCTCGACCGCCACGCGGAGAACACCAAGAAAGTGGTCGAGTACCTCGCCAACCATCCCCTGGTCGAAAAGGTCAACCACCCCTCCCTGCCGGACCACCCAGACCACGAAGTGTACAAGCGGTACTTCCCCAATGGCGGCGCGTCCATCTTCACCTTTGAGATCAAGGGCGGCCAGGCCGAGGCCTGGAAGTTCATCGACGCGCTGCAGATCTTCTCCCTCCTGGCCAATGTGGCGGACGTGAAGAGTCTGGTCATCCACCCGGCCTCCACCACCCACAGCCAGCTCTCGGAGGAGGAACTGCTGGATCAGGGCATCCGCCCCAACACGATCCGCCTCTCCATCGGCACCGAACACATCGACGACATCATCGCGGACCTCGAGAAGGGCTTTACGGCCCTCGCATAATCCATAACCACACCAATTTTGAAGGAGGCACCCTTATGTCCAACATCTACAAAGGAACCCTCGGCCTGATCGGCAACACGCCCCTGGTGGAAGTTGTAAACCTTGAGAAAGAACTGAACCTCGAGGCCACCGTCCTCGTGAAGCTCGAGTACTTCAATCCCGCCGGCAGCGTCAAGGACCGCATCGCGAAGGCCATGATCGAGGACGCCGAGGCGAAGGGCCTGCTGAAGGAGGGCTCCGTCATCATCGAGCCCACCAGCGGCAACACCGGCATCGGCCTGGCTGCCATCGCCGCGGCAAAGGGCTACCGCGCCATCCTCACCATGCCGGAGACCATGAGCGTCGAGCGCCGCAACATCCTGAAGGCCTACGGCGCCGAGATCGTCCTCACCGAAGGCGCGAAGGGCATGAAGGGCGCCATCGCCAAGGCCGAAGAGCTGGCGAAGGAGATCCCCGGCGGCTTCATCCCCGGCCAGTTCGTGAACCCAGCGAACCCGGCGGTGCATTTCGCCACCACCGGCCCCGAGATCTGGCGCGACACCGACGGCAACGTGGACATCTTCATTGCGGGCGTGGGCACCGGCGGCACGGTGACCGGCACCGGCGAATACCTGAAGGAGCAGAACCCCAACGTCAAGGTCGTCGCCCTGGAGCCCGAGGATTCCCCCGTCCTCTCCGAAGGCCGCAGCGGCCCGCACAAGATCCAGGGCATCGGCGCGGGCTTTGTGCCGGACGTGCTGAACACCAAAGTCTACGACGAGGTCATTAAGGCCCCCGCTTCCGAAGCCTTCGCCACCGCGAAGCTCCTGGCGAAAAAAGAAGGCATCTCCGTCGGCATTTCCTCCGGCGCGGCCCTCTGGGGCGCCATCCAGCTCGCGAAACGCCCCGAAAACAAGAGCAAGACCATTGTAGCCTTGCTCCCGGACAGCGGTGACCGCTATTATTCAACGGCGCTGTTTACTGAATAATCTATGTTTGTGATAATTCGGTCATTGAACCTCACCCCCAGCCCCTCTCCTTTCAGGAGAGGGGTGTTGCAAAGTGGTGCAAATCTTTGCAAAGGCTCCCCAGCTTGCTGGGGAGCTGGCATCGCGAAGCGATGACTGAGGGGTAAAGGGGGACCGCCGCAGCGGTGGATGAGGTTTCGGTTCAGTGACTCCGTTCCAGCAGCGTCAGCAGATAGACAAACTCTTCCTTGAGGGCATCGCCGGTGACGCCGGAGCAGCTGCGGACCAGTTCCAGGGCGCTCTGCCAGGTGGCGGTGCCGCTGTACTCGCTGCCGCGCAGGAGCATCCCGGTCTCCGCCACCGCCGCGGCGAAGCGCATGTCCTCAGGCATCTCGGCCAGAGGTTCACCGGTCAGGGGATAAACCTCCAGATCGCTGGTGTCCTGGCCGGGTTTTTTCGCGCGGATGTTCAGCGTCAGCCACTCGTCGCTGGCCTCGCCGGAGGCAGGCTGCTGGTAGCGGCTCTCGGGGATGTTCAGCTCCATTGCGCTGTCCACGGGCACGATCTCGTAGAGCACCGTCACGCGGTGACCGCTGCCGATCTCGCCGCCGTCCTTGGTGTCGTCCGCGAAGTCCTGTGCCGCCATGGTGCGGTCTTCGTAGCCGATCAGCCGGTAGGCCTTGACCTTTGCCGGGTTGAAGTCCAGCTGGAGCTTCACATCCCGCGCCACCTCCACAAAGGTGCCGCCCGCCTCGGTCACCAGGGCGCGCCGGGCCTCATAGATGGAATCCAGGTAGTAGTAGTTGCCGTCGCCGTAATCCGCCAGGGCTTCGAGCTTGTTGTCCTTGTAGTTGCCGTAACCCACACCGAGCATGGTCAGGGTGACGCCGTTCTGCTTCTTCTCGGTCACCAGGCGGGCCAGGTCGCCCTCGCTCGTGGTACCCACATTGAAGTCACCGTCCGTCGCCATCAGCACCCGGTTGACCCCACCCGGTACGGCGTAGCGCTCGGCCAGCGCATAAGCCGTCTGGATACCGGCGGCGCTGTTGGTGCTGCCGCCAGCGTCGAGGCCCTCGATAGCCTCCAGGATCCGGACCTTGTCCGCGGCCGGCACACCCGCCAGTACAACTTCATCCCGGGAAGCGTAGGTCACAATCGACACGGTATCCGTGGGCTCGAGCTCGTCCACCAGCATCTGGAACGCACGCTTGACCAGGTCCAGCCGGTCGCTGCCCCACATGGAGCCGGAGACGTCGATCAGGAAGACCAGGTTGTGCGCCGGACGGTCCTCGGGCATCACGGTCTTGGCCTGCAGGCCCACCTGCAGCAGCAGGGTGTCCTTATTCCAGGGGCACTGCGCAAGGTTCATCGTGACGCCGAAGGGGCTGTTACCCTCGGGCTGGGCGTAATCATAATGGAAGTAGTTCAGCATCTCCTCGATGCGCACCGCGTCCGCCGGGACTTCCCGCCCGGAGAGGATCAGCGAGCGCAGCTGTGCGTAGGAAGCCGTATCCACGTCCGCCGCGAAGGTGGACAGCGGAGACGCCGCAACGCTCTCAAAGCCGTTTTCCCGGATGTAGGTGTACTCGTTGGTGTTCCACTCATAGGCACCCTTGTCAGCCATCATCCCGCCGGCCATGTTGGGCATCGCGGTCGCCAGGGGCATCGGGGCGTAGGTGTAGCTGACCTCGTACTCTGCCGCCCAGGCGCCTTCTGCCGGTTCCTCATCCCAGTAGTCCCAGGAAGCACGCGTTTGTTCTACCGCCGGGCGTGCACTGTCGGAGAAGAGCACTTCCAGCGTCTTGCTGTCGGCCATGCCGGTCTTCAGGAGGCTGTTCCGGCCCTGGAAAGCCAGGATCGCCGCTTCGGTGGCTTCGTCAAATGTTCCGGTCGGGTCGTTGTCGAGATAGCCCAGTTCCTGTAGACGGGCCTGGATGCGGCTCACTTCGTCGCCGTTGTCCCCCCGCTGCCAGATGGTGTCCGCCATGGCGGCGCTGAGTCCCAGGATCGCGAGGATCGCAGCCAGGGCAAGACTGATCAGTCGTGTAAGCTTCATATGGGTTTCCTCCTCACTTGCGGTTTACCCCGCAATTTTGTTTTCACCCATCAGACGCTGTACAAAGAAAAAAGTTCCGGGGAAAATTGAATTTCTTCAAAAGCTTCTTACAGCCTTTCTTCATTTACTCTTTGTCGCCTGCGGCGACATTCCCCGAATCTCCTGATCAGTTGAAGAAGTTGATCGCTTCCCAAATGGCTTTGAAAAACCTCAGCACTTTCTTTGTTGTACGTGCATCCTTTTCCTGGTACTCTTTGAATTCCTCTTCAGTAAGAGGTTCAACGTCTTCTTTCTCTTCTACTTCTTTCTTTTCGTTATCCATGTTGATCCTCCTTGTCCTGTGCGTCATGACTTAATGCATGTTGATAAGTCAGGTTTTCAGCACATTTTCACTTTATCAAAGACAGATTGGATATCCTGCTTTGCTCCGTCAAAATGAGGCCAGGCATCGATATGATCGTTCCGATTTCTTGCTGCTAGAATAAAAGTCGTCCAAAGTAAAGTGAGAAATTCCGTTGGATATGCGCTATACTGTATCCGACAAGGAGGATCTCACCATGTCAAGACAAACCAAGCAACACAGCCAACAGTTCAAGCAGGATGCCATCAAG
>JAFZPI010000037.1 GCA_017552615.1 Clostridia bacterium | reverse complement strand
GCCTTGAACCGCTTGGACTGGTGGTTCTTGAAGGAAGAGAGCTCGTCCAAGATGACGGTGTCGTAGTCGAAGGGAAAGCCGCTCTCCTCAATGAGCCAGCTGAGGTTCTCCCGGTTGATGATCGTGATGTCGGCGCTCTGCATCAGGGCGGCGCGGCGTTCCTTGGCACTGCCCACCGCCACGGTATAGGTCAGGTGATGCAGGTGGGACCATTTCTCCAGCTCGGCGGGCCACGTGTCGCGGGCCACTCTAAGAGGGGCAACCACCAGAACGCGGTGAGCCACGAAGCTGTCAAACAGCAGGTCCGCGATGGCAGTCAGGGAGATGACCGTCTTGCCCAGACCCATATCGAGCAGGACTGCGGCCACGGGATGCGTCTCGATATAGTCGATGGCATAGGCCTGATAATCATGTGGCTCGAAGTTCATCCAGCATCCCTCCGATCTGCTCCACGCTGTCGATGACATATACCCGAAAGCCCAGTGACCGCAGGAGCCGGTGTCTTGCCAGCTGGAGCGGGCGTGGCTTTTTGCCGGGAGCCTTCAGTTCCACGAAGGCGATATGGCCATCAGGTATTAAAACGAGGCGGTCGGGCATTCCGTCGAAACTCGGAGACACGAATTTCAGCGCAATCCCGCCGTGCTTTTTGGCTTCTTCCGATAATTTCTTTTCGATCTGTTTTTCTCTCATACTTGCCTCCCATCAGGGCTTTAATCCGGGATGTGCAAGGTGTATCAAGGGTATTTACCAGACTTTTTCTTAGGCTGTTTTTTATAGGCCTAAGAGAACTTTTGTATAAGACCTTGATACACCTTGTCACCCAAGCCCTTAAGTCAGGAAATCCTCTGCGGCATCGTCCTCTGTGCGAATGCGCAGACCCTTGAAATACCGCTTCCGATTCAGGACCACCCGTTCAAAACCGGCGCTCTCCAGAGCAAAGTAGAAGTCCGCCGTACTGCGCACATACTCGTTGGTATCGATGCAGTAGTTCCGATACGCCTGGTATAGCGAGGAGGAGCTTTCCTTATATCCGTCGCCGGTGTCACACTTGTCCTCAAGGAAGTGGCCGAACCAGTCATTCTGGCTACGGTATTCCTTGATCGCGTCCCGCACACACTCCGGGACCGGAATCTGGTAGTCCAGCTCGATGACCTTCTTGGCACCCTCGATGACCCACGCCAGAATACTCTCGCCCGCATTGTCATACAGGTACTCGCCGTAATTCTTGATGTCGCTCTTGCCGGTGATCTTCGCGCTGAACGGGATCACAATGAGCCTGCGCCAGATCCCGTCATCGGAGGCGCTGACTCTCGGCAGGTGGTTCGTGTAGAGCACCAGCGTGTGGCAGGGCTTGAAGGAGAACGGGTCCTTGTACTTCTTTTCCGCGAACACGTCGTCCGTGGAGCAGAGCTGCTTGACGGTCGAGTCGTTGAGCCGAGCGCCTTCCTGCATTTCGGCAGCGATCAGGAGCCGTTTGCCCTTGACCTCTGCCATCTCCGGTTTGATATTTCTGCGGCAGCCCACGGTCAGGGTGTCGGCGGAGATATTTCCGCTGTACAGGCCGAGTACGCGGGAGATCGCATTCCAGAAGGTAGACTTACCGTTCCGGCCATCGCCATAGGCAATGATGAGCGCCTCCACGTAGACCTTGCCGATGGCGGCCAGCCCGCAGATCATCTGGACGTAGTCGATCAGCTCCTGATTGTGCTGGAAGATGAGGTCGAGGCAGTCCTTCCAGATCTGCTGGCCCTTCGAGCCCGGTGTGACGGAGGTGATCTTCGTAATGAAGTCCTCCGCAGAGTGTTCCCGCGCACCGGCCATGCCCTGACGCAGATCGAAGGTCGCATCCGGCGTATTCAGGGCAAAACAGTCCGCGTCCAGATCCCTCGGCGAGATCTCCAGCATTGGGTGGGATTCCTTCAGCGTGGCGGTGACGTACTTCGAGTCCCGGCGCTTGATGACGAATGCCCGGTAGGCCTGTGCCGCGAGAAACGCCTGATAGGCCTTCAGCTGCTCGTCGTTCATCAGCTGTTCGGCCTTACTCTTGGAGGTGCTGTCCAGAATGGTCTGGGCACCGCAGTTCTTCAGCTTTTCCAATGCGGCCAGCAGGTCCCGGCCCGCTTCCTTCATCTGACGGCGGGTCAGTTCGTGGGCGACTGCCTGCGCACCGGGCTCCGATTCCTGCCAGTAGTGGTCGCTGTAGCGGATAAAGTGTGTTGCCGGGGAGTAGCGCAGCTCCTTTGAGAAATACTTGGAGAGCACCTCTGCCTGTCCGACGTCTGAGAAATCTTCCGGCTTATAGCTGGCAGGATCGTTATAGACTTCCGGGGGCACATAGCCGTCCTGCTTCCGTATCCGGGCGAAGAACCGCTGGGCGCTATGCCAGATGGTGGACAGCTCGGACGCCTCCAGCGGCGGGACACACTTTGCGGCCTCGTCCAGAAACGCCTGGTAGGCTTCCTCTGTATCGCCGTACTTCTTGATGACCCGACCGGCGAAGCGGGACATGGTGGCATTGCGGCTGCCTTCGGGAATGACGGTGTTGCCGTCGTACTGGCCGTCCGGCATGTCATCGTCGAAGGCGTCCTCCTCCAGAAACTCCGTCAGGTTCATGCGGCCCGGATACAGGGCGACATCCGCAGCGCTGGTCCCGAAGAAGAAGCGGGCGGCATCCAGTGCCTTGGTGTCGAAGTACGGGAAGATGGAATTGACCAGCTTCTTCATATCGCTATAGAGGGCAGCATCGGTCATGTAGTCGATGGGAAACAGGACATGGAACTTGGGCCGCGCCGGTTTCCCATTTTTCTCCCGCATGTTGTAGCGGCTGTAGTGGATGGCGAAGGTCACACCGGGGAAAGCCTCCATGACGTCCTCCGGGTTTTTCCATCCGGCAGGATCTTCGGTGTGGTCGTTGTCGCAGTCCACCGGCAGGCAATC
>JAFZPI010000036.1 GCA_017552615.1 Clostridia bacterium | reverse complement strand
TCTAACCAACTGAGCTACCGGGCCAGATTGATCTGGTGGGAACAACAGGGCTCGAACCTGTGACCCCTTGCTTGTAAGGCAAGTGCTCTCCCAGCTGAGCTATGCTCCCATCGCCAGGCCATTGGCCTCCGATCGCAGCGCGCAACGGCGCTTGACTATCGTAGCAGATGTTGGTGGTTTTGTCAAGACCAAAATTGCAGGCAATTTTGCCTGCAAAAATCGTCAAAATTTGGAAACAGAAATCGTTGAATCACACGGCATAAACCGGCCTCTTACAATGCTTTTCAGGGGTTTACGGGTGCACTTTCGTCCCCATGTCATCGCCTTCAATGACCCGCACAAGGTTCTCGGGATCGTCCAAGCCGAAGACCCGGACGACGGGGACCTTGTTTTCCGCGCACAGGGCGAAAGCGGCGGCGTCCATGACCTTTAGGCCGCGGGCGAGGGCCTCAGCATAGGTGATGTCCGGGATCAGCACGGCGGTTGGGTCGACCCGCGGGTCGGCGGTATAGACGCCGTCGATGTTCTTCGCCATGAGGATGGCGTCGGCCTGCATTTCGATGGCGCGTAGGGCGACGGCGGTATCGGTGGAGAAGAAGGGGTTGCCGCTGCCGCCCGCGAAGAGCACCACGCGGCCTTCATCGAGGTAGCGGCGGGCGGTCATGGCGTTGAAGGGCTCGCAGAAGCGGTCCATGTCCACGGCGGACATCACCGTCGCGTCCAGGCCTTCCCGGCGCAGGGCGTCAGCCATGCACAGGCAGTTGATGACGGTGCCGAGCATGCCCATCTGGTCCGCAGTCACCGCGTCCATGCTCGCGCTGGGACCCTGGCGCCCGCGCCAGATATTGCCCGCGCCGATGACCACGCCGATTTGGGCGCCTTTTTCGTGCATGAGGCGGATGATCCGGGCGGAGGTGTTGACCTGGTCAAAGTCGAAGACAGCGCCGTTGCCGCCCAGGGCCTCGCCGCTGAGCTTGAGGAGAACACGGTGGTAGAGAAGGGACATGGTGCACGACTCCTTTCGAAATGGGCTTCAGGGGCAGACAGTTTCGCGATTATTCATTCGAAGGTTTGACCTGGATCTTCCCGAGGACTTCCCCGACTTTTTCATGGATGACGAGGTCCGCATCGTTGTCGTAGGGGGTTGCGTCGCGGTTGATGAGGACCAGATGACTGCCGCGGAAATAGCGCAGGAGACCCGCGGCCGGATAGACCGTGAGGCTGGTGCCCGCGACGATCATCAGGTCGGCCTTGCGGATCGCGTGGACCGCGCCAGAGACAACGTCATTGTCCAGCCCTTCTTCGTAGAGCACCACGTCGGGTTTGATGAGGCCGCCGCAGGTGCAGTGCGGGACGCCCTCGCTGTCGCGGATGAACTCCGGGCCGTAAAACTTTCCGCACTTTGTGCAGTAGTTCCGCCACACGCTCCCGTGTAGCTCAAACACGGCTTTGCTCCCGGCCTTCTGGTGCAGGCCGTCGATGTTTTGCGTCACCACGCCGCAGAGTTTTCCGGCTGCCTCCAGTTCCGCCAGCTTCAGGTGGGCGGCGTTGGGCTTGGCGTCGAGGGGGAGCATTTTGTCGCGGTAGAAGCGATAGAATTCTTCGGTTCTCCGCATGAAGAAGGTATGGCTGAGGATCGTTTCCGGCGGGTAATCGTACTTCTGGTTGTACAGGCCGTCCACGGAGCGGAAGTCCGGAATGCCACTCTCGGTGGACACCCCCGCCCCGCCGAAGAACACGGCGCAGCGGGATTGATCAATCAGGGACTGAAGGGTCATGCTCATGAGATCAGCCTCCTTGGATGTCAGTCTTCGGATGCGGCAGCCGGCTGGATCACCCGCACCCCGCGTGCGGCCACGTATTTCAGCGGGATCCAGTATTCGAGGCCGCCATAGCTGTCCGTCTCGGGGTACCAGCGTGCGCCGGGGATTTCGTCAAGAGATTCGACCGCAGCGAAGGTTCCGGTGCGGCCCAGCAGATACAGGCTGGAACTGCCGAGACGCTCGAAGGTGGCGGAAGGCGAAGAGTCTACGACATGCACCATGGTGCCGTCCTCGGAGATGCCGTCGATCAGCGCGATATGCCCTGCCACGATGGCGAAACTGAACATCTGGCCTTCACGCAGGCGGCTGGCGATCTTTCCCGCGTCCCCGATCAGGGCGGACCGGGTGGTAAAGCCGAAGTCCCCTGCTGCGGTACGGATCAGGCGCTCATTGTTGGTACCGGTCTGCGTGAGGCACAGGGAATAGGCCTTCGCCAGTGCGGCGGGCTCGGTGTTCTCGCCCTCAAAGCCCATGCGGTGCAGGGCATGTGCCAGCGTGAAGATGGCGCAGCCGGACTGTTCGAGATCCCGGTCCCGGTAGGCCACGGATTTCCAGCTGCCGTCCTTCTGACTGTAGATCGCTTCGGCTTCGGCGGGCTCTTCGCTTTCTGTGACCGTAAAAGAAACCGTCTGCTTCTTGATTTCTTTCTTTTCGTCATAAGCGGCAACTGTCAGCTCGTAAGTGCCGGCTTTCCGGGGCTTGAACGATGCCGCGAAGTGTTCGCCGGGATCGGTGTCCGCGAGCTTTTTCCCATCGAGACTGATCTGCCACGCGAACAAGGCGCCTTCCCAGGCCGCGGCTTCCGCGTCCAGGACCTGACCGACCGTCAGCTCTACTGCGCTCAGGGTGACTTCCAACTGGCCCTTCGGGAGAATGGTCTGGCCCCGGATCGAGCTGACAAAGCCTGTATAGTCCGCGGTAAAGGTCACCTGGTTGTTTTCGGCGTTGACCAGTGCCGTATAGCGGTACTGGCCGCTGTCGCTATAGTAGCCGATATGCCATTGACCGTTCTGCAGGGAAGCTTCCGTATACAGTTTCTCGTTTTTGAAAGCTTTGTAGCGCTTCTTCAGCGCGGCGGCGGCTTTCTCTTCCGCTTTTTCACGGCCGGACTCGTCGGCCGGGAGCTTGTCTTCTTCGGGAATTCCGAGAAGAGAGACCTGTTTGAGGGATAAATATCCGACTTGACCGTTGACGAGCACCAGACAGGATGAGTCTGTATAGGAAGCGACGGTGAGCTCCTGCTCGGCTTCCAGGTGTGCGACAACTTCCGAATCTTCTTCTGCGATCAGGCGCAGATCTCCGTCGTTCATCAGGATTGCGGGTTCGGGGATCCAGTCGGATGCTTCTCCTGCGGTCTCGCGCTGCCAGGAGAGACTCAGAACAGGAATATAGCCCTCTGCACCTGCGGTCAGGCCGTCCTCGGCGCGGACTTTGGCCCAATCTTCTTCAACGGAGAGCACGGTGACATGCTCTTCGGGCGAGACGATGCCGACCGGCGCGGCGGCTTCGTCGGGGGATTCCCGCAAGAGCAGGGTGCCTTCGTCGGGGCAGACCGTTTTGCCCGGCAGGGCGGAAGGCAGGCGGAGGAATTCGGTTTTGACGAAGCCCGTATAACTCTTGTATTTGATTTCGGACCATTCCTCGCCCTCTTCAAGAAGCTCCACCAGGGTATAGTTGGGCACGTTGGTCACCAGGCGCGCTTTATCGCTGCCGGATTTGCGCAGCTTTACCGAGCCGCCCGGTGTCACGATACGGACGGATTCCGCGGCAGCCCCGCTGACCAGGATACACACCAGCAGCAGCGCTGCCAGCCATCTTGCCATTCGCTTCATAAGACAGGTTCCCCCCTGATGGTTCGGATCGTACAGGGACATTATAGCCTAAATTCCCGTGTTTCGCAATGTCAGCACGACGAATTCACATTTGTGAACCGGAAAGAAGGCATACGCCATTTGCATTTCCGGAAAAAACGTGCTATACTGGTGCCAGCAAGAAAAGCCCGCGTCGGCGGGAATGAGCGGACATATGGCGAGGAGGCGTTATCCATGGCAAAGACATCAATGGTCATCACCATCGGACGCCAGTACGGCAGCGGAGGCCGCGTGGTCGGGCGTATGCTGTCGGAGCGGCTGGAAATCCCCTATTTCGACAAGGAACTGCTGGTGGAGGCCGCCAAGGACAGCGGCATCTGCCAGGAACTGTTCGAGGACCACGACGAGAAACCGACCCGTTCCTTCCTATTCTCATTGGTGACGGGCACGGGATCGCGCGGTGACCTCGGGGGTTCCTATATGGACATGCCCCTGAACCATCGCCTGTTCCTGGCGCAGTTTGACACGATCCGCCGCGTCGCGGGCGAAGGCCCCTGCGTCATCGTCGGCCGCTGCGCAGACTATGTGCTGCGTGACCAGGGGAACGTCATCAACGTATTCATCAAGGCCGACATGCAGCACCGAGTGGCGCGTGCGATCGACCTCGGCGCGGATCCCGCGAAGGCGGAGGACTTTGTCCGCAAGCAGGACAAGCAGCGCGCGGGTTACTACAACTATTACGCCACCTCTACCTGGGGCGACGTGACCAACTATGACCTGTGCCTCGACACCGGCAAGCTGGGCTACGAAGGCGCGGTGGACCTCCTCTGCGAGTACATCAAGCTGCGTGAAAAGGCCCTGCGGTGAAGACCTGGACAGGGGGAGGCATCCGAACGGTGAAACGAATCCTCGCGCTGGCGCTGGCCGTCGCCTGCTTGTCAGGCTCAGTCGCGCTGGCCGACTTGCCTTGGCCGGAAGCGCCGACCCGCGGACAGGCCCGGCTGGCGGCGTATGTGGCAGCCGTGAACGAAAACCTGCTGGCGCTGGGGGAGACCCCGGTGAACAGCCTGTTTGAGTGCTGGCCTGCGCTGGCCGTGCTGGGGATCACCGCGGTGGACAACGCCGAAGCGCCGGAGTCCGAAGGAGACGTGCAGTTCACGGTCTATCTTTCCACCGAGAGCCTGGATCGGCTCGAGATCGAGATGACCGAGCACCCGGAGCTTGACGCGGACGGAACGGTAAAGGCGATCCGCCTGCCGGAGCGCTTCCCAGCGATTTGCGCGGCGCTGATCCGGGCCGCGGCTCCGACGAGCATGAGTCTGGAAGACGCCAAGGCTGTGGCGGACGGCTGCATCAAGCGCATCCGGCGCGATCTGGAGCGCTCCTTTGAGGATCAAGTCGCGGGCGGAAGGGGAGAGTCCCCGCAGGTCTATTTTGCCTATGACGTCGACGCCTATGGAGAGATCGGCGCGGTTGCGTTGCGCATGACCCTGATCTTCCCCCTGCCGGACAGCGACGCGCCGGTGCAGACCACTCCGGAACCGGCCGCCTATGAAGAAGTGGCCCCGTTCAACGAGGACGGCGATCCCAACTGGGTCGGGTATTATCAAAACCTGGATGAAGCCTCCCATTTCGAGATTTTTGTCACCCCCACCCCGGAACCGGACAGTGCTGCCTTTCCATATTAGAATGTTGATTCACTTTCCACCCGCCTGCAGGCGGGTTTTTCGATGCGTGAATTTTGTCATCATGATCATTATTCGTTATTGAATTTGTTCAGCTTTGCTAAAAGTGTGAAATCAGTTTTTATTTGGGCTGAGCGCACGAAATGAGGATAAAAGCATTGTTTTTATAGGATTTGTGCATGAAATTCCTGACTGTTGATCTTTACATTTATGAAAAAGCGATTCTTGAGCACGAGAATCGCAACTTCTGAGCATTTTGGGGCTTTTCATCGGCTTATGAATATCTATAATATTAACCAACGGGCAGTCAGATGATTGCTCAAAAAAATCAATACGGGAGGTCTACGCATGAGAAAGTTCCTGTTTGCACTCTTGGCCCTGTGCCTGGTGGCCTCGTTCGTGGTCGGCCTGGCCGACGAGCCCATCACCCTGACGGTCTTCCGCGGCGATCCTGGCGAGCAGCCCGCGGCCGACAACAAGATCTACAAGCTGATTGAGGAAGAATTTGGCGTTAAGTTCAACATCAGCTTCCTCACCGGTGACCTGGATGAGACCCTGGGCCTCAAGATCATCGGCAAAGACTATCCGGACCTGTTCGACGGCGGCAACAGCGCTGACCTGATCATCAGCGGCGGCGCCCTGATCAACCTCCTCGACTACGTCAATCCGACCGACACCCCCCGTCTGTGGGCCCACATCGAGCCCCAGAAGGCCCGCCTGATCGAGAAGGATGCGGACGGCAATGACGTCCTCTACATCATCCCGAACTACGGCCTGGCTGACGGCGACCAGATCGCCCTGTCTGTCGGCGGCCCCGCCTTCTTCATCCAGAAGCAGGTTCTGGCCTGGGACAACTATCCGGAGATCAAGACCGTTGACGAGTACTTCGATCTGCTGGAGCGCTTCCTGGCTGCCAACCCCACCGACGAGAACGGCGTCCCCTACATCGGCTTCGACATCCTGTGCGAAGACTGGCGTCACTTCTGCCTGATCAACCCGGTGCAGCACCTGATGGGCCGCCCGAACGACGGTGAAGTGTACATCTGCGTGACCGACCAGAACTATGAAGTGACTGGCAACGATCCTTCCCAGCCCTTCGCGACCGAGACCTTCATCGACAAGCCCTATGCCAAGGCTTACTACAAGAAGCTGAACGCTGCTTTCCAGGCTGGCCTGATCAAGCAGAGCACCTTCACCATGAGCTCTGACCAGTACATCGCCGACCTGTCCAACGGCATCGTCTTGGGCATGTTCGACCAGGCTTGGGACTT
>JAFZPI010000035.1 GCA_017552615.1 Clostridia bacterium | reverse complement strand
TCGCAGTCATTCGTCACTTTGCGCTCTCTGTGTTGAAAAGTATGAAAGACAACATGTCCGTTGCCAGACGCCGCAGGCACTGTGCGTATGATGATGAATATCTCGCTCATGTTATTCTTTCTATTCATGCGTAAGCCGTGAAGTTTTACAGGGCA
Organism: Clostridia bacterium; assembly: GCA_017552615.1. Taxonomy (GTDB): domain Bacteria; phylum Bacillota; class Clostridia; order Christensenellales; family Aristaeellaceae; genus RUG11272. The sequence goes on along the minus strand of JAFZPI010000035.1, from coordinate 85,921 downwards.
TATCTTGCCCGGAAGCAGGCTTTGTTGTATAATGACATCTGTTGAAACCGACATTCCGGTTTGAGGGAGTGACCGATCCATGAGTGAGTTTAAGCACAGGGAGTTCCCACAGGACACCCAGAACGCGCCTGCCGTGGATGCGAGGCATCGCCGCAGCGGATCCCAGGCCGGCACGAATACGACCCGGATCGCAGACGCCGAGCCGCCTTTCCGCAGCACCGCGCCTTTTTCCCGCGTCTCGGGTGTCGTGCGCGCCGCCTCTGACGAGAACCCCACGCGGGAAAACCAGCCCCTGACATCCAGGGCACGGGTGGCTTACGGCGGGGACGGTGAATACCACCGCCCAGTCCAGGCGCCGGGATACCGGGAGGTCGAACCCCTGCGGACCGCCAAACGCGCGGCTGTGCAGGTTCCGGCTTCACGACAGACGCGTCCCGCTGAACAGCCTGCTCCGACCCGCAGGCGCGGCAGGGGACTGCTGATCGCGGTGATCGTGCTCCTGGTGCTGGCACTGGCCTTCCTTGGGCTGATCCTGTGGAAGGGCTGGCCGCCCTTCGGCGGAACGAAAGACGCGGCCGCGACGACAGCCCCGGTCATGGTGACCACGCCGACGATCCCCCTGAACGCTTCCGCTACAGAGGGCATGGTGCCCTTTACGGTGACCTTCACGGTTACCACAGGACAAAGCGCGGAACGGATCCTGCTCGTGGACAGCAACAGCGATCCCCTGCAGGAACTGAAAGAATACGCCGAATCGGGCAATTCCCGCAACTGGTCCCTGAGTTATGAATTCAAGCAGCCTTATGACGGAATCGTACAGGCGTTTGCCTACAACGCAAACGATACCCTGGTGGGGCAGACAGAGCCGCTGACGCTCGCCATGCGCTCGCCGGACGCGACACCGACTCCCGTGCCCGAGACTATAGCATCTGTCCAGGAAACCGAAGACACAGCCGGTGTGACGGAAGTCGCTCTGCTGAATGATGATTCGGATCCCGAGGATTCGGACCTGATTTCCGAGGAAGTCCGCAGTCTGGAACCCGACGAGACCGAGCCGGAGGATGAACTGGAGGCGGAGACACTGGAAACAGAAGCGGCTGTTATCGCTGCTGTTTCTGCCGAAACACCGCCGATCGTGACCCAGGCGCCGGTGGAACTCGGCACGCCGACACCCGCTGCGGTGGTGGTGGCGGAAGTGACCGTGGAGACGCCCACGCCCGAGCCCACGGAAGAACCCACGCCGACCCCGACACCGGAACCCGTTGAAGAAAAGATTCCGGCCCGCCGCATGGCCCCCGTTGCCGCAGAAGGCGCGGACCCCGGCCTGATCAAGAACGTGAAGGTCTACGAGGGCAAGAAGAAGATCACGGATTACCTGCGCGCTTCCGCCGATACCGTGGACATGCCTGACGCGGAGAACTACCTGGTCCGGGAGATGGGCGTGTTCACCTTCCGCGGCAGCAGTTTCCGCCAGAACGCCGCCTCCGGCACAGTGAGCAATCCCACGTCCATGCGGGTGATCTGGCGGCAGGAAGCCTCCAGCGTCAAGGATGACAACAAGAAGATGTACTACGGCATCGGCGTGGGAAGCCAGCCGGTGATCATCCAGTGGTCCATAACGGTCCGCGAGATGTCCAATCTTACGGAGGAAAAGAAAAACAAGTCGGCCCTCCGGGAGGTCATCATCGCCGGTGAAGACGGAAAAATCTACTTCTTTGATCTCGAGGACGGCGAGCCTACGCGCAAGGCCATCAACCTGGGTTACCCGATGCGCGCCACCCCGAGCCTGAGTGTCAAGGGCTATCCGTTTATGCTGCTGGGACAATATGCCCGCAAGATCCCGAACACCAAGCGCCAGATCGGCATGCGCGGCTACAATCTCCTGAACAGCAAAGAGATTACCTTCTTCAACGGCCTGGATACCGACTACAAGAACACCAAACGACCTTACTCGACAGTCGGCAACTTTGACACGAGCGCGCTGTATGACAAGAACTCGGACAGTGTCATCTTCGCGGGCGGCAACGGCATGCTCTATGTAGCGAAGCAGAAGAACATCCTCAACGCGTCCAAAGCCGAGTACTCGACAGAGGTATCCTATATGGTCATGGCGACCCAGGCTACGAAGGAAGCCACCGCCAAGACCGCCGTACAGAGCGACCTTGCAGCCTACCAGGGCTATGCGTTCTACGCAGACATGGGCGGTTACTTGCGCTGTGTGGATGTTAACACGATGACGGTGCAGTGGGCAGTCGCGACTGGCGACGCGGTGGAATCTGCCGTGGCGCTGGACCTGGATGAGGATGAAAACCTCTGGCTCTACACCGCGAACACCCTCCAGAACCGGACAAAAGGCGACGCCTCGATCCGCCGTTACAACGCGGAGACCGGCGAGGAGATGTGGACACTGGCAGTCAACGTCACGATCCCGAAGAACAAGGGCTACACTCCGGGCTTTATAGCCTCGCCCGTCATCGGGCAGAACAGCCTTGCCGACTATGTCTACTATACCGTATCGGGCCTGAGCGCCACCGGCGGCGACACGGTCTTCGGCCAGAAGGAAGCTGTCTCCGGTGCGCTGATCTGCGTCGAAAAGGCGACGGGCCGCATCCGCTGGGCCTACAAGCTGTCAAGCTACAGCTATTCCAGCCCCGTGGCGGTCTATGACGCAGAGGGCAACGGCTGGATCGTCCAGGCGGCTTCCGACGGCACGATCTCCCTGCTCGACGGCCGCTCCGGCAGTCTGATTCAGTCCATGCAGGTCGAGGGCACGATCAACGGTTCTCCCGCTGTCTACAATTCGACGCTGGTCATCGGCACCCAGGGCAAGGGCACCAGCTATATCTACGGCATCGCTTTGGAGTAAACACTCATCACGACTTACTGTCAAACCCCTCTGTCGCTGCGGCGACATCTCCCCAGCAAGCTGGGGAGACGGGGAACTGAAGTGTCCACTACTCACCACTCACTATTCACTACTCACTCCTGAAAGGACGGATTTCTCATGCCCAACCAAGGTCTCGGCACCATCTGCGTCCAGGGCGGCTACACCCCCGGCAACGGCGAACCCCGTCAGATCCCGATTGTCCAGTCCACGACCTTCAAGTATGCGACCAGCGAGGACATGGGCAAGCTCTTTGACCTGGAGGCCAGTGGCTATTTCTACACGCGTCTCCAGAACCCGACCAACGATTACGTGGCGGCGAAGATCGCCGAACTTGAGGGCGGCACAGCGGGCATGCTGACCTCCTCCGGACAGGCTGCAAACTTCTTTGCCTTGTTCAACCTCGCTTCCTGCGGGGACCACCTAGTGGTGTCTTCTTCGATCTACGGCGGGACGTTCAATCTGATCTCTGTGACGATGAAGAAAATGGGCATCGAGACGACTTTTGTCTCCCCGGACTGCACGGACGAGGAGCTCAACGCGGCCTTCCGCCCGAACACGAAGGCGGTTTTCGGCGAGACGATCGCGAACCCGGCGCTGACGGTGCTCGATATTGAGCAGTTTGCCAAGGCAGCCCACGCGCACGGCGTTCCGCTGGTCATCGACAATACGTTTGCGACTCCGGTGAACTGCCGTCCGATCGAGTGGGGCGCGGACATTGTTACGCATTCTACCACCAAGTATATGGACGGCCACGGCGTGGCGGTCGGCGGCGCGATCGTCGACGGCGGGAAATTCGACTGGATGGCCCACGCGGACAAGTTCCCGGGCCTTTGCACGCCCGATGACAGCTACCACGGCATCGTCTACGCCGAGAAGTTCGGCATGGGCGGCGCGTTTATCACCAAGTGCACGGCGCAGCTGATGCGCGATTTCGGCGCGATCCAGTCCCCGCAGCATGCCTTCTACCTGAACCTCGGCCTGGAGAGCCTCCATGTACGTATGAAGCGCCACTGCGAGAACGGCCAGGCAGTCGCGGAATTCCTGCAGTCGCATCCGAAGGTCAGCCATGTCACCTACTGCGGCCTGCCCGGGGACCGCTATCATGAGCGCGCCTTAAAGTACCTCCCGAACGGCTCCTGCGGCGTCGTGAGCTTTGAGCTGGCCGGCGGACGCGAAGCCGCCAGCGCGATGATGAAGGCCCTGAAACTGGCCGCGATCGAGACCCACGTGGCCGACGCACGCACCTGCTGCCTGAATCCCGCGAGCAGCACCCACCGCCAGATGACGGACGAACAACTGGCTAAGGCTGGCATCCCCGCCGGTATGATCCGCATGAGCTGCGGCCTGGAAGATGCCGCGGACCTGATCGCGGATCTGAAGCAGGCGTTGGAAACCGTGTGATTCCGTGTATGCAAAAAGCTGACCGAATGCCGGCCAGCTTTTTCAGTGCGTTTCAGATTAACCCCAGAGCGCCTTCATGACCTCCGGGTAAGCCTCGTCGCAGATCTGGCTGAAGCGGATGAAGATCTCGCGGCACATTTCGCCCAAGGCGTCCGTGGGGGTGGACTGGGCGAGGTCGTAGGCGATGGAAATCGTGCCTGCGGCGGTGATGTAGAAGCGGGCAAAGCGGAAACGGGTGTTGAGGTGATTCAGCACTTCCATCACGTCTGTGCGCTTGTCGTCCGGAACCGTGCCGCCGCCGAAGTTCTCGACGCGCACGGCGATGTCGTTGGTCTCGGTGGAGGAAAAGTAGCGCATCACGACGCCTTTGACCACCTTGCCGTTAAAGCCCAGTTCCACAAAAGAGAGTGTGTCGGTATCGTCAATGCGGTGCTTCAGGTCCCGCATGGTGAAGTAATTGCTGATCTCCTGGGTTGCCTCGTGAATCATAGGGTCTCCTTTCGCTGTCAGCCGATGCGGACGCGGCGCTCCTCTTCGGGGAGTTCGGGCTGGACGGGCTTGGTTTCGGGCAGGGGGCGGACGGTATCCGGCCAGACGAAGCTGCGGGGGGTCATCTGGAAGCCGCAGCTTGCCAGCAGGGCTGCGACCTCCTCGATCAGGTTCATCATCTCCCGCGCGTAATGCCCGCGGATAGAGCGGAATTCGTTGACGGTGGCCATCTCCTGGAAATCTTCCAGGCGGAAGAGAGGATAGCCGTCCAGGCCGATTGTGGAAATGTGATCCGGCTTTTCTTTGAAGCACATCCGGGGCGGGAAGTTCCAGAGCCAGCCGTCTGCGTCTTCAATGAGCTCGACCAGGTGCATGGCGGTTCCCGGCGGGAGCACAAAATGATACTCCCGGAGCAGCCGGTGATTGGGGCCGAACGTGGAGAAAGAAAGCATGTCGTTGCTGAACACATTGACCGTAAAGCCGCCGTCGCGCATATGTCCGGGCTCATAGGCATAGCAAAACACAGCCCGAACGATGTTCCTGCGCACCGCACCTCACCCCCGAACGTCAGCAATCATCCCATATTTTATGATTTTTCCGGGGATTCGTCAACCTTGAGGGACAATGATTAAAGCCCGTCGTTGTGCGATTTTCTGCCGTTCCGAAAAAGTTTAACAGATCGAAACATTTATGAAATATTCATCGTTTTGTGAAAATGAATCAATGAATACACGAAAAAAGGCAGCCGGAATGCGGCTGCCGGGTGAAAAGGATCAAGGCTGTTTCAGGGCGTCGATATCGAGGTGCCTGCGCCATTTGCCTTTCAGGTAGACGAAGATCGTCATGCCCATGCTCATGAGCCAAGAGATCAGCAGCGAACCGTAAATGGCGACCGGGCTGCCGTTCGGCCACTCCGCCGACTTGGTCAGCGCCGCCATCAGATACGCGAGAGGCATGCGGATGATAATGGTCGAGATGATGGAAATCCACATGGGGATCTTTGTTTCGCCAAGACCGCGCATCGCGCCGTGGAGGCAGCTGGTTACCGCGAAGGCGATGTACCCTGCCGCCAGCCACCGCAGGCCGTTCACACCGATCTCGATGGTGGTGTCCGTATCCGTGAAGAGGCGGATCAGGTTGTGCCCGAAGAGAAGGATGGCGGCCACAAGGATGCCGGCGGTGATCAGGGCCAGTTTCAATACGTCCCGCACACCGGGGCGGATCCGGTCCATCCGGCCTGCGCCCAGGTTCTGGCCGACATAGGTGGTGGCTGAAGTGCCGTAGGTGAAGTTGGGCATCATGGCGAAACCGTCCACGCGCATGATGGCGACATTGGCGGCAATCACGGCTGCGCCGAGGGAGTTGGTGAGGCTTTGCACCATCATGGCCGACATGGAGAACAGGCCGGTGGTGATGCTGGAGGGCAGGCCCAGCCCCGCCAGTTTCTTGGAAAGGGTTTTGTCCGGCTTCAGCGTCTGCGCGTTGATGGTTATGAGTTCTTTCATGTGGAGCAAACGCCACAGGCACAGGCCGCCGGAGACAAACTGGGCAATGATGGTGGCCCACGCCACGGCCGAGACATTGTTCATCCAGTTGATGAACAGGATGTCGAGGATCACATTCAGGACGCTCGCGATTACCAGGTAGATCAGCGGGCTGACGCTGTCGCCGATGCCGCGGAGGACGCCGCCGAGGATGTTGTAGGCGCCGCCGCCCAGGATGCCCAGGAAGATGATCTGCAGGTATCGGGTGGCGTCCGGGCCGATTTCCTCAATGAAGACCGTGTAGGTTTCACCCGAATTCTCCCCGGGGGTCATCAGGCCAATGAGCAGCGGGGAGAGGAAGTACCCGACAACCATGACGATCAGGCTGCTGGCCACGGTCAGGGTGATGGTGGTGCCCACGACTTTGCTGAGGGTCTCTTTGTCTTTGGCGCCGAAGTACTGCGCCGACAGGATGCCCGCGCCGGCCGAGATGCCCATAAAGAGCACCAGCATCAGGTTGATGATCGGGATGGAAGTGCCGACGGCGGAGAGGGCGTTGTCCCCGAGCTTCTGCCCGACGACGATGGCGTCCACGGTATTGTACATTTGCTGGGCAAAGTTCCCGATCAGGAGCGGGATCGAGAACATCATCAGCTTTTTCATCGGTTTGCCTTCGGTCATATCCTGGACACCGAACAGTGTTTTGAATCGGCTACTGGAGCTTCTTATTCTGACCATATAAATCCCCCCCTCTGCGTCCACTTTACCATACAAATGGCACAGGTGCAAGGGGAGGATCGGAAAATCATCCGCGTCAGGGGCTCGCGTCAAAACGGCAGCCCGACGGGAGCTGCCGTTTTGCAAAAGCTGAATGGATTACGGCGTTCCGTAGAGGGTGGACAGGGTCTGCTGACCCGCGATGCCGTCCACTTTCAGGCCGTGGATGTTCTGGAAATCGCAGACGGCGGTGTAGGTGGCATAGTTGAAGTAACCTGTGATCTCACCCGTATAGAGACCCTCAGCGGCCAGGGCCTGCTGGAGCTTCTTCACCTGCGCGCCGGAATCGCCGCGGCGGAGCTTGGTGTAAGTCACCGTCTTGTGGTAGGCCACAGCGCTCTCGCTGAAGAGAACCGCGGAGGTCTTGGGGCCAACCTTGCCGTCCACCGGCAGGCCGTTGAGCTGCTGGAAGGAGCGCACGGCAGCCAGGGTCTTCTTGCCGAACTTGCCGTCCAGCGGGCCGCAATTGTAGCCCAGTTCCTTCAGGCGGCTCTGGATCTTGTAGACCTCGGGGCCGGAGGAACCGGAGGTGGGGCTGTTGTTGCCTTCTGTGTTCAGGTCGACTTCCGGCGTGCCCAGCAGGGTGCTGAGCATGGAGGAGCCGGCGCGGCCGGTAGCCTTCAGGCCGTTCTGCTGCTGGTAGTACTTCACCGCGGCTTCGGTCTTGGCGCCGAAGACGCCGTCGCAGACCAGGTCAGCCCAGCCGCCGTTGACGAGGGCTTCCTGCAGGGCCTTGACCGCGGGTCCGCGGTCACCCTTCTGCAGCATGCTGGCGGCAGAAGCGGAGACGACGAGGCTCAGGAGCAGCAGAGCGCAAACCAGGGTGGTAAACAGCTTCTTCATGGATATTCCCTCCCGAATAGTGAAAGTATATTGATTCGCCTTGAAGCGAAGGGTTACGGTTTTGCGGGCTCTTCCGGATCGCCGCTGAGCTTCAGGGCGACGAAGAAGCCGACAGCCAGGAGAATGACGGATGCGATGACGATGCCGACTGGGAAGGCGTCGTAGCGCGCAACGAGGTTTCCGGTCACGACTCCGTCCACGATTTCCTCTTTCAGCCAGTTGCCCTTGTCAAAGAGGATGACCACCGGGGAGGCCACGACCATGCCGAGAATCGCGGCGTAAGTATAGCCTTTCCAGCGCTTCAGCAGCCAGCCGATGAGCTTCGCGACCCCGAAGATACCGATCACGATGCCGATCGCGAAGGGGACCAGCACCAGGAGCGCGTGTCCGATATTGGCGAAGTTACCTGCCAAGATATCCTTTACGGTCCCGCCGAGGGTATCGGTCACCACGGTCTCGTAGTATCCGAAGATCTTCAGCATCATGGAGCCGGAAATCCCCGGGATGACCATCGAAGCTGATGCAATGATGCCGAGACCGACATACAGGAGCAGGTGGAGCGGGTCGGTGGCGGCTTCCTGCTTGATGCCGTCTCCCTGGTTTGCGATGATCTTCGGCACGATGACCGCGGCCGCGAAGAGGAGGAAGATGAACACGTGCAGGGGGTTGAGCTTCTCGTCTTTGACCTGTTTCCAGATGATCGGGAGGCTCCCGAGGATCAGGCCGATAAACAGAGCGTTGGTGGGCAGCGGGTACTCTTCGAAGGCTTTCTTCAGGACCAGGGAACCCGCGAGAACCGCGAGCGCCATGCCCAGAAGGTAGGGCCAGAGGACTTTGATGCAGGCCTTGAAGTGCTTGAAGAGGTTGTTGATGCAGTCGATAATGGTGTCATAGATGCCCATCGACACCATCATGGTGCCGCCGGACACACCGGGGATGACATTGGCCAGGCCGATGACAGCCCCGCGCAGGATGTCGATCAGAAGTTTCACGGAATGCTTCCTTTCGGTTCTTGAATGGGGCGGTTGTCCAGATATCATCTTAGCACCGCTCTGTTACCGTTTCAATCGCACAGATGAAAGATTCGTTACAGAAGGCGAACACTTCCGTGACAGAATGTAAATCGAATGGGTTTCATTTTTCGGACATTTCAGGTGTTTTGTAGGGTTTTGAGACGACGGTTGTCAATTCCTACATATTATGCTAAGATTGAACGAAATTGGCAATGACTCTTCATCGCGGAGGTGCGGGATGAAACCATCTTCCGACCATAAACTTCTTGCCGGCGTGTTTTTCCGCCTGTTGCCCTATCAGATGCTGCTGATCGTAATCACCGCAATCAACGGGATCGTGGACAGCCTGTATGCGAGCAACGGGATGGGCAGTGCGGAACTGGGGGAGAAGGCCATGAGCGCCATCGGTCTGTATTCTCCGCTGAACCATTTCCTCTATGCCGCCAGCATCATGCTCGTCAGCGGTTCACAGCTTCTGTACGGCCGGTATCTGGGCAAGGAGCCGGAAAAGATCAGGGGCGTATTCTCCGTGGACCTGGTGTTCTCGGCCTGCCTTTCTGTCCTGACATCCCTGATCCTGGTTCTTGCCGCTGCGACGAACCTGACCCGGGTCCTTGTGTCGGATCCCGCAGAGCATGACTTGCTGAAGCAGTATATCTTCGGCCAGTCGGTCGGCATCCCGGCCCTGGTGCTTGGGCAGCAGCTCTTTGCCTTCCTCTCCCTGGAAAACCGCACAAAACGGACCATGATCGCCAGCCTGTCCTGCTTCCTGTCCAACGTGGCGATGAATTACGTTTTTGTCGTCCTGCTGGATATGAAGACCCTCGGCCTCGGGCTGGGCTCCTCTGCGGGGCTTTGGGTCTTCTTCGGCGTACAGGCGCACTGGTTCCTCTCCGGAAAGTCGGAACTGAAGTTTTCCTTCAGGGCCTGCCGCCGGAAAGAAGCCTTCAATATTGTCAAACTCGGCTATTCCGGCGCGATCTCCCGCTTTGTGGAGATGTTCAGATGCATTATTGTGAACATCCTGGTGCTCAAGTATGTCGGGAGCGTCGGCCTTTCGGCCTTTGCTGCATCCAATTCGTTCTTAGCAATCATCTGGTCACTGCCGTTCGGCATGGTGGCGGTTGCCCGGATGCTCTTCAGTATCTATATCGGGGAGGAGGACCGGCGCTCCCTTGCGGATACGATGCGCGTCGTCTTCCGGTACGGCGTCCCGCTGATGTGCATTGTTTCCGCCCTGCTGGTGGCGCTGGCAGAACCGCTGACGCAGCTCTTCTATCAGAATTCGGCCGACCGGGTCTATGAACTGACGGTGATGGGCTTCCGCCTCCTGCCTCTGTGCATGCCGCTGGCTGTCATCAGCCTGAACTTTGCCTGCTATGCCCAGGCGGCGCGGAAGAAGCTCCTCTCCATTCTGCTCCCGGTCACGGACGGCTTCGCGGGCGTGGTGCTGTGCAGCCTGTTCCTGATCCCGGCCATGGCGCCGACCATGAACGGCCTGTACCTGGCCAACATCCTCAACGGATTTATCTGTTTTGCCCTGATCTTTGTCTACGCCTGGATCGAGCGCAAGCGTGTACCGAAAGACATGGAGGGCCTTCTGGCCATCCCGGATGACTTTGGCGCCGATGATGACCAGCGGCTCGACATCACCGTACGCGAGATGCCGGAAGTGCTGGATGTCTCGCGCCGGGTCATCGCGTTCTGCCGTGAGCGGGGCATTGATCCGACCCGGTCGAACTATGTCGGCCTTGCCCTCGAAGAGCTCGCAACCAATGTGGTCAGCCACGGCTTTGTCAAGGACAACAAGAAGCATCACTCGGCGGATATCCGTGTGGTGCACATGGAGGACGGAATCCTTCTCCGCATCCGGGACGACTGTGTTCCGTTCAATCCTTCTGACCGCGCTCAGATGCTGACCCCGGATGATCCCGTCAAAAACATCGGCATCCGGTTGGTGTTCAAGATTGCGAAAGAAGTTCGCTACCAGAACCTGCTGGGGCTGAATGTCCTGACGGTGCGGATCTGACGGGAAAGAAAACTGCTTAATGAAGGCTTGCCATATCAACCGTTTTATGGTACTCTATGTGCCGTAAAACGGTTTTTTGCGGCAAGGAGGACGCGAAGACTTGTTAGCGCCAGGACCTGAAAAGGTTGACGAGGATGGCAGTGGTCGAAAGACTCGGCGGATGCTGCCACGGCTCCCGGTGAGCCGTAGACGGGGGTTAAAAAGCGGAATCAACACCGCAACAGAGCCCGCGGCGACACCGGTCAAATCTGAATGTGAGGAAAAGTGTATGCTGACAATTCTGGATCTGTATGACCTGGAACACACCCTGGCCAAGGACTATCTTGCGCAGTTCACCTATCCCTGGGAAGCGCTGAAGGGCATCAAGGATTTCATCCTGCAGCTCGGCCCGACCCTCGGTGAGGACTATAACGAAGTCTCCGAGCATGTATGGGTTCACAAGACCGCGAAGGTCTTCCCGTCCGCTTATCTCGGCGCGCCCTGCATTATCGGCCCGAACACCGAAGTCCGGCACTGCGCGTTCATCCGCGGCTCCGCCCTGGTGGGTGCAGACTGCGTGGTGGGCAATTCCTGCGAGCTGAAGAACGTGATCCTTTTCGACCACGTCCAGACGCCGCACTACAACTATGTGGGCGACTCTATCCTGGGCTATTATTCGCACACCGGCGCAGGCTCCATCACGTCCAATGTGAAGAGCGACAAGAAGCTTGTCGTGGTCCACAACGGCACGGAGCAGATCGAGACCGGCCTGAAGAAGTTCGGCGCCATGATCGGCGACTATGTGGAAGTGGGCTGCAACAGCGTCCTGAACCCCGGCACGGTCATCGGCCGCCATTCCAACGTCTATCCCACCAGCTGCGTCCGCGGCGTCATCCCGCCCAACAGCATCTGGAAGGACAACGGAGTTATCGTAACGAAGCACGAGTAATCAAACCTCACCCCCCGGCAGAAGCCTTCCCCTGAAAGGGGAAGGGGGACCGCCGCAGCGGTGGATGAGGTTTCAAAGCACAATAAAACAATCAAACAAAGGAGCTTGATTTCCATGCGTGTAGTCATCCAGGACAATTACGAGAAAATGTGCAAGTGGGCTGCGGATTATATCGCCAACAAGATCCGCAATCACAAGGAAGACCGGCCGTTTGTGCTGGGCCTCCCCACGGGTTCTTCCCCCATCGGTGTCTATAAGGAACTGGCCCGGCAGAACCAGGCTGGAGAGCTCTCCTTCGCCAATGTGGTGACGTTCAACATGGACGAATACCTCGGCCTGCCCCACGAGCATGACCAGAGCTACTGGTACTTCATGCACGATAACTTCTTTGACCATCTGGTGGACATGAAGCCCGAGAACATCAACATCCTCAACGGCATGACCGATGATCCCGAGGGTGAGTGTGCGCGCTACGAAGCCAAGATCGCCTCCTACGGCGGCATCGACCTGTTCATGGGCGGCATCGGCGTGGACGGCCACATCGCTTTCAACGAGCCCTTTACCTCTCTCGCTTCTCGCACTGGCGTGCGGAACCTGACCACCGATACCCGCATCGTCAACAGCCGCTTCTTCGGCAACGATCCGGAGAAGGTGCCGTCCCAGGCGCTCTCTGTGGGCGTGGGCACCGTTACGGATTCCAAGGAAGTCCTGATCCTGATCAACGGCCACAACAAGGCCCGGGCCCTGGCCGCAACGGTCGAGGGGAACGTCAGCCACAAGTGGACCTGCTCTGCCCTGCAGATGCACAACGGTGCGATCATTGCCTGTGACGAGGCTGCCTGCGGTGAGCTGACCGTGGACACCTACAAGTACTTCCTCGACATCGAACGGAAGGAGCGTCTGTGATGGGCAAGTATTTCGGAACCGACGGCTTCCGCGGCGAGGCCAACAAAAACCTGACCTTTGAACACGCGATCAAGATTGGCCGGTACCTGGGCTGGTACTATGGCGCCCGTCTGAACCGCAAGGCCAAGGTCGTCATCGGCAAGGACACCCGCCGCTCCTCCTATATGTTTGAGTATGCGCTCTGCACGGGCCTCGTGGCTTCCGGCGCGGACGCCTACATCATGCATGTCACCACGACGCCCTCCGTCAGCTTCATCGCCCGTGTGGACGACTTCGACTGCGGTATCATGATTTCGGCTTCCCACAATCCCTTCTACGACAATGGCATCAAGGTACTGAACGGGAACGGCGAGAAGATGGAGGAAGAAGTCCTCAACAAGATTGAGGACTACATTGATGGCATCGGCGAGGTTCCCATGGCGCTGCGCGACAAGATTGGCAAGACCGTGGACTATGTCGCGGGCCGCAACCGCTACATCGGCCACCTGATCTCCCTGTCAAAGTACTCTTTCAAGGGTGTGAAGGTCGGCCTGGACGTGGCCAACGGTGCTGCGTGGCAGATTGCCCGTGCGGTGTTTGAGGCGTTGGGCGCCAAGACTTATGTCATGAACGACAATCCCGACGGCTACAACATCAACACGGACTGCGGCTCCACCCACATCGAGCACCTGCAGAAGTTCGTGGTCGGGAACCAGCTCGACATCGGCTTCGCTTTCGACGGCGATGCGGACCGCTGCATCTGCGTGGACGAGAAGGGCAATGTGGTCACCGGTGACCATACCCTCTACATCTACGGCCTGTATATGAAAGAGCGCGGCAAGCTCCTGAATAACAAGGTCGTCACGACGGTCATGTCCAACTTCGGGCTCTACAAGGCGCTGGACAAGGTCGGCATCGAGTACGACAAGACCAAGGTTGGCGACAAATACGTCTATGAGAACATGGTGCAGACCGGCAACCGCATCGGCGGCGAGCAGTCCGGCCACATCATCTTCTCCAAGTACGAGACCACCGGCGACGGCATCGTCACGGCCCTGAAGCTGATGGAGGTCATGCTCGCGAAAGAAAAGCCCATGAGCGAGCTGGCAGCTCCCGTGGTCTTCTATCCGCAGGTGCTGAAGAACGTCCGCGTGAAGTCCAAGCCCGATGCCCAGAACGATCCGGACGTCCAGGCCGCAGTGAAGAAGGTTGCCGACGAGCTTGGCGATACTGGCCGCATTCTTGTCCGCGAATCCGGCACCGAACCCGTCATCCGCGTGATGGTCGAGGCCGAGACCAACGAGATCTGCGAGAAATATGTGGACAGCGTGATCGAGGTCATCAAGGCGAAGGGGCATATTGCGGAATAAATCATCCAATTCAAAAAAGCCGGGAATCAGAACGATTCCTGGTTTTTTCTGTGATATAACTGTTGCGGATTTTATTGTATTTGCGTTTATATTAGTGAAGGATCCTGACAGGCATCGAGATGCCTCCGGCCAGAGGTTGGCCACCGCGTATTCGCGGTGAGTTTATATTGAGAAAGGGGGGGCGAAACGTGAAGAGACTTCCTCATCGGAAAACACATGACCATGGGCTTTCAAGAATCAGCAAACAACAACGCAATGTTCTCGAATCCATATGGGGCAAATTTGGGACGGCCATGTATCGAGCTGCGTACTTGGTTTTGCTGCATGTGCAAGATACGGAAGACGCATGTCAGCAGACGATGCTCAAATTGGTGAAGCATACAGATGAACTCGCAAAAATGACAGAAGATGAGCAGCGTCGTTATGTCGTCATTGCTTCTCGCCATACAGCGGTAAGCATCATTCGCGAGCGGCATCCGGAACTGTTTTCTGATGAAGAAGTCGTTGAGCTGCCTGCTGTGAACGAACCGCCTGATGAAGCGTTTGCTGCCATCGGAGCAGAACGAATTCGGATTGCAATGCATCAATTATCTCGGAAAGATTACCTTTTACTCCAATGGAAATACTTTGAACATCTGGAAAATGCAGAGATTGCAGAATTTCTTCATTGCGTTCCGGAGTCCGTTCGTACAATGACAGGCCGGGCGCGCAGCCGGCTGAAAAGAGTTTTGAAGGAGGATCCGTGGTTTGACGAGTACTGGAAAGGAAATTGAAAACAATCTTGACACAAGCATCCGCCAGGCAATTGCATTGGATGTATCTGACTGTATTCCTGTGACGAATTTTTCGCCACTACCGGAAAGACGATCGCCGCACTTTGCAAACGTGATGCGGCGGGTATGCCTTGTGGCAGCAGTCGTCGTTTCAGTCGCCGCGCTCGGCTTTGGAACGGTCTTGGCCGCTTCCGCTGAACTGCGCGCTCAGGTTGGCGGGCTTTTGATACAGAAGGACGACAAAATTCACATTCACGCGAGCGGCAACCAAAGTATTCTGAAAGATGCGCCTGGGGACTGGCTTGGCTGTTATTGGTTTGAAAAAGTCCCGGAAGGATACAAAGTAGCGGAGATCTTCAGCAGCCGAACGAGTAGCGTTGTTCGACTGGATAACAGTAAAGGTGATATTATATGGTTTGGTGAAAACTGGACCGGTCATCCGAGTGTAAGTTATCCGGAATCATTTGACACGGATACATTGGTTTCAGTTCAGGTAGGCGATCATGAGGGCCTGTACTGGTCGTTGGATTCAGGTACCATGCTCATGTGGGAAGTGGATGGCTGTATGCTGACCCTCCTTACACCGGGTACAGTTGAAGATGCAATTCAAATTGCAAGTTTGGTACGTCCGATTTTCTAAACAATGGATAGATTGAAAAAGACGGGTGAGATCCCCGAGAGAGGATGTATCACTCGTCTTTTCTTTTGTTCATCTGGTTTTTGTTCAGAACAGATCAGAATGTGTTCCTGTTCGGAATAGAAAGAGTTCCAGTTCGTCCCGTTCGATCCGGTAGATCAACAGTCAGTCGGGTTGAATATGACATTCCCGGAAACCGGCATAATTCCCTGCCAGATCATGGTCGCGGTATTTCCTGTCCAGCGGTTTTTCTTCGGCCAGCGTATGGATCACGGTTTGGAGAAGACGTAAATCCAGGCCGCACTTGTGTGCCAGTTTCAGGTCGCGATTGAAGCGGTTGGAGGGAACGATCTTAAGCATCATCGAGTACCTCACCCATCAGGTCCTCGAAGGTATCGTAGCGCTTATACGCTGCGGGATTCCGCTTCATTTCCTTGTACTCGGCCAATGCAGCCCGGGTTTCAGCATTCGGTGTGGGGCGTCGCACTTCAAACGGAATCCCGTTATGACTGACAGCGGTTTTCAGGAACATATTGACAGCCGTGGACATATTCAATCCCAAATCGGAAAACAGGGCATCCGCCTGCTTTTTCAGCGCGGGATCCACGCGGACACTGATATTGACCATGGTCATGGGCTCATCTCCTTTTCAGACACAGAATACGACAAAACATGGCAATTGTCAATACAATGCATTACAATGAAATACAATTTCCTGCAATGTCCTACGTTCTTGATTTTGAAAGTAAAACGGACATTTCAGAATCAGTGCATTGACAATGCAAAAAATGGGCGTTATAATGGACAAAAGCGCCATGTTCGGCTTGGGAGGCATGAGGGATGGAATCCTGGTTGTTTGGGGAATCGGGGCTGAGCCCGAATGAGATCTCGGTGGAGGGCTGGCATAAGCCCGGGAGCCTGACGCTTTGCAGCGGGGTCTGGATCCACGCGGCGGGCAACGCCGTGCTGAACGCGGGTCCCCATGCCATCGAGGGGCATCATATGTTTGTATGGCTGGCCGTGGCAGAGGGCAGCGTGACGCTGAACCGCCCGACTGACAGCCTGACTCTCGGCGTGAATGACACCTGTGTGCTGCCGGCGGCTTCGCAGGAGGCCAGCCTGCAGGTGGACACGGATGCGGCCCGGGTGCTGTGGATGGCGCTGGCGGGTCCGCTGGCGGCCATGGCGGTGCGCAAACTGGGCATCCTCCTGCACATGCCGCTGCGGCAGGCGGCGCTGCCGAGCCAGATGCTGCTTGCGGAGGAGATCGTGCAGGTCATGGTCCGGCATTCCGGCACGGCTAACGCAACCTACCAGCTGCAGCAGCTCATGTACGGGATGATCGCGAGTCACTTAGGCCAGCCGGTGGCCATGGACGCCATGCTTTCCCATGAGATCGGCAAGGTCGTGGACTGGCTGCGGGCGGACCAGTACAAGAGCAATCCATCTCTCCTGGAGATGGCGGCGGTGAGCCGCATGCCGCCGGAGACCTTCCGCAAGCGGTTTGTCAGCGAGGTGGGCATGCCGCCGCTGAGCTATCTGTTGTATTGTAAAATGGAGCGCGCCAAGGAACTGCTGCGGGAACCCGGGAACTCCGTGCGCGCGGTCGGAGCCGCGGTGGGCATGCAGGATCCATACCATTTCAGCAAACAGTTCAAGAACATCGTGGGGATCAATCCATCGGCCTATATGAAGCAGACCATGAAACCGGACGCGACGATCCGGAAACGGGATGTTTGATACACAAAGGCATAGGGCATAAGGAATAAGGCACAACTAAGAAAAGGCCTCGGGCAATTTGCCGAAGGCCTTTTATGATGCGAGTTATTTCGCCTGACCGCCCAGGGAGCGGTAGACTTCCAGGTAGTCGGGCCAGGACTTGGCCAGGGCTTCGGTGCCGGTGACGGTGACCGGGCCGTCGGCGATGAGCGCCGCGGCGGAGGCCAGCATGATCATGCGGTGGTCGTGCATTCCGTCGACGACGGTGTTGCCTTTTAGCGGATGTCCGCCCCGGATATGCAGGCTGTCGTCCTCGGCGGTGATATCAACGCCGAGGTGCTGCAGGATCTGAATCGTCGAGGCAAAGCGGTCACTCTCCTTCAGGCGGAGACGGCCGCAGCCGGTCAGGAGACTGTCTCCCTCCGCGGCGGCGCAGGCCAGCGCGACGATCGGTGCGATATCAGGCATGTCGCGCATGTCCAGGTGAACGCCCTTCAGCGGGGCGGCCTGGACGCGGACCTTGGTTTTGGTTGCGGTGACCTTTGCGCCGAGGGCTTTCAGGCAATCCAGGATCGCCCGGTCGCCCTGACCGTCCTTGTCATTGAGACCTGTGACCGACACATCGCCGTTGATCGCGCCGGCTGTCAGCAGGACCGCGGCCTGGCTCCAGTCACCGTGGAGCGCGCCGCTCCGGGCGACGTACTGCTGCCTCCCGGGGATCCGCCAGCGGCCTTCCGCCTCTTCCTCGATGCGGATGCCGCTCTCGGCCAGGGCCAGCAGGGTCATGCGGATATAGGAAGCCGATTCCACCGGCGGGATGACGGTCAGGACAGAGGCGCTCTCCAGCAGCGGAAGGGCAAAGAGAAGGCCGGAGACAAACTGGCTCGAGACGTTGCCGGGGAGTTCATAGTGCCCGGGCATCATGCTTCCGGTCACGCGAAGCTCCGCCGTGCCGTCCACGCCTTCCCGCATGGCCCAGGTGACGCCGCCCGGGACCAGTAGGTCTTTATACACGTCCATCGGGCGCTTGCCGAGCCTTCCGCCCATACGGAAAATTCCGCCGTGGGTCAGCACCAGGGCGATGGGGACAAAGAAGCGGAGAGTGGAGCCGCTCTCGCCGCAGTCGTACATGGGGAGTAACGCCGGTTTTTCGGCCTTGCCGGTGATACGGACCGTGTCGCCTGCGCGTTCAACCCGCGCGCCGAGCGCGGCCAGGCAGCGGGCCGTGGCCAGGAGATCCCCCGAGTCGGTGAAACGGGTCAGTTCTGTGGTGCCGTCCGTGAGTCCCGCGCAGATCAGGCGGCGATGGGCTTCCGATTTGGAAGCGGGGGCTGCGGCCGTTCCCCGCAGGGATCCGGGGCAGAAGTGTGTATCCATGCGATCAGCCTCTTTTCGATAGCTTCATCGTCATGATAGCACGCTGCCCCACGGCTGTCACGTTTTACTTCTGTTCTTTTTGGGGCAAACCTATTGCTGTGCTGTTCCCTGATCGTCAAACCATGTCAGCGGCTGCTTTTCGGGATCCGAAGACATAAAAGTCGGATATTTCTCATACCAGAGCCAGGCACATTCATCGTAGGAAGCGTATTTCGGGTCGCCGCGGCGGTCGGGGAGGTCAAAGTAGGTCTTCAGGTCTTTGCCAAGCTGGCGGGTGAAGATGATGCCGCCCCTGACGTTCAGATGCTGCCAGTCGGCAAAATCGGTCATGTAGCGAAGGCCATAGTGCATGTCGGGATCGTTGTAATTGATCCAGCTGATGCCGTATTCATACGCGATGCCCCACAGGTAGTTGAAATACTTGTGGTCGTAGGCATAATCGGGATTGGGCGTCGCGACAAAGACCATGGGGATGCCCGTTTCCTTCACCAGTTCAATGATCTTGCGGACATATTCCTCTTCCCGCGCGTTGATGGGTGTCGTCTCGTAGTTCCAGCTGAAGGACGGGCGCTTGTGCTCGTCGATTTTGTCCACTTCGATATACCCTTTCCAGCAAGGCGCGCGGTCGCCGTCCGGGTGCGTCCAGCCGCCTTTGACCTTGCCGGTGCGCTGGTATTCCGCCGCCGCGTCCAGATAGCCCTGCAGTTCATCTTGGTTCTCCAAGCTGACACGGATGGCTTCGACCCTGTTTTCCTCGGAGAGGATGTCAAAGGTGTTCGCGACGATGCGGATCTGCGAGCAGTAATCGTCGGGATAGATGGCGGCTTTGGCGTCCAGGATGATCAGCATGGGCGTCTGGGTTTTCAGGGCTTCCTTCAGCTTATAGTAAGTGATCCAGTAGGGCTCCTCGGGGCCGTTCAGGCTGTAGGACGCGATGCCGAATTCCTCCCACAGCACGTTGGTGTTGATGCCTGAGCGCGTGGGACTGGAGCCCATCACGAGGACGTCCACGCTGTCCTGGGGTTGGAGGTAATAGTTTTGCATGCTGTTGGAGGCGCAGGCAAAACCGGGAATCAGGAAAAGAACGGAACTCATGATCATCATGACCATGATAACGCAGGCTGTCCGCTTCCGGAATCCGGACTGAAGTTTATGGGAATTGAAAACCATGCTGATGAGCCCCTTTCGTTTCCTCTGTGGCTCTATTATACATCAATATTCGATTTTGGGTAGACCCAACAGGTGATTTGCATCATATTCTGGCTTTTCTTCAGAGAGAAAGAAACAAACATTTTCATTCCATGACACTTTTTCGCCATGAAAACCGTATAATGGATGAAGATCTTCACAGGGAGGTCCTTATGGACAAGACGACTTTTGAGCAGCTGTATCTTACGCTGCTTCCCGGCCTGTACCGGTTGGCGCGCAGCATCCTGCACAGCGACGCGGACGCGCAGGATGCCGTGCAGCAGGCCGCGGTCAACGCATGGCAGGCAGTGGACAGACTGCGTGCCGGGTCCGAGAAGGCCTATATCATGCGGATCCTGATCCACGAGTGCCGCAACATCCAGCGGCAATGGATGCGGGTCGTTCCGACTGCCGATTTCCCAGATCGCGCGGAGGAGTCGCCGAATGATACGATCCGGGAAGCCCTCGACATGCTGCCTGAAAAACTGCGGCTGCCCCTGTTGCTCAAATACATGGAAGGCTGGAGCGAGCGGGACATCGCCGCTGCCCTGCACATCACGGGCTATGCCGTGAAATCACGACTCCGGCGCGGGCGGGCCATGCTTGCGACTGCCCTGAAAGAGGAGGATGCGCTATGAAACAGCTGACAGAAGAAAACCTCCAATCCGTTTACGGCGATCCGCCGCATGAGTTGGAGGAACGGATTCATGATACATTGACTGGTCTGCCGGAGAGATCAGCCTCATCTCGCCCGGGTCGGCGGCGGTGGACCCTGGCCATGACTGCGGCGGTTATCAGCGCGCTTGTGCTCTCGGTAGCCGTGGCTGTGACCGTTGGGTCCGGCCTGGTCTTGCGGATGGGACTCCCTGAATCGGCGGACAGCCTTGTGGTGACTCCGGCCCCCGAGAAAGCAGAAGAGATTTCGGCGGTCACGGACATGGTCGTGTTTACCGTTGATGAATACCTCTTCGACGGCATCAGCCTGATTGCGGATATCCGCGCTACGCCGACGCAGGACGGGGTTTGGGTGTTGCCGTATTTCTCTGAAACATTATTCGACCAGTGGGTTGGAAATCTCGGCATTGTAGATTCGCGGATGACGATCCGGGAATACGCTGCTTCTATTGGGATTGATCGGTTGCGCATCGTTCAGATTACCGGGGATACAACACTGCCTGAAAGTGGGCCCTTAAATCTGAATCGATACGCGTATCTGGACAGCGATGGGCTGATCCATTTTCTGCTTTCCAGTTCACCTTTGCATGAGACGCAGGAAACGCTGGATGTCAGCTTGCATTTCAAGGTACAGGGCGGCGGAATGCCCCGGGAGGACACCATTACCCTGCATCTGACAGCGGATGACCGGCATGAGAAACTGACGGCGCATCTCGAAGAACCGATCGAGGCGCTGGGCGTCACGATTGATCGGATCGAAGCGACACGGACACCGGTGGCAACTTATCTGCGCATACCGTTTGCGTATGCAGCAGAGACGGCCAGAGAAGGGGTGCGAGTCATGCCTGCCTTCCTGAAAAGCGATGGCAAGATGGCTGACTCAAAGCTTTGGTTCGGGACGACTTATGATGTCAACAGTCAAACCGGCGTGATGGAGGGGATCTTGCCGCCGGAGGCCATCCAGGGGGACAGTTTCACCTTTCAGATACAGATTCGCAGAGACTTTTCCGATCCGTTTACGGTGATAATGGTTCGGGATGAGAATTGATGATACGGAACCGAAACGCAGGCAGAACCGGGAATCAGTGCAAAAACTATGGAACTCGTGATGGTCACATATATGGCCAAGCAGTGAACCCTATTCGCCTTTTCTTACTTTGCTGACACCGTTCTTGCTCATTTCCGAATGAACTTCCTGTCTTCTTCGTTTTCTTCTATGCTCATGAATCGCTCTACCGTCATGTGCAGATCATACTTCTCCCGCAGCGCGGCAATTGTCGCCATCATCGGGGAGGCGTGATGCGCATCAATGGCGGCCTGATTCTCCCAGCTGTCGATCAGCAGGACGGTCTCGGGATCGTCAAATGACTGATAGTACTCATATCGCAGATTCCCGGCCTCGGCTCTGATGGAAGCAACCGTGCCGCTGGCTGTCATTTCCTGGACAAACTTCCGGGCATTGCCGTTTTCGCCGGTATAACGCAGATTCACTGTAATGGCCATGGTCTTCCTCCCGTTTGGCTTGTTCTTTATGGTGAAGGATCGCGTCAGGGTGATCCGTTCATCAGCTTTTCGAATACCTCCGAGACATCTCCGCGAATCACCAAGGTTGCCCGCGCATCGGCCGGGGTCTGTTCATTGTTGATGACAACCAAGTCCTTTCCGCTGAAGCCGTCGATCAGCGACGCCGCGGGTTCCACGGCCAGCGACGTCCCGGCGACGATCATGGTATTGGCAGAAGCAATCTCCCTCCGCGCGCCAATCAGCACAAAGGGTTCGAGCGGCTCGCCGTAGAGCACGATCCCCGGCCGGATCACCCCACCGCAGGAACAGCGCGGGATCCCCTCCGAGTGCAGGATGGCTTCCATCGGATAGGAGGCGTTGCACTCCATGCAGGCATTTTCGTAAACGCTTCCGTGCAGTTCATAGACGCGCCGGTTTCCCGCGAGCCGGTGCAGGCCGTCGACATTCTGTGTGACGATCCCCCGCAGGATGTCTTTTTTCTCCAGCTCCCAGAGATATCGGTGCGCGGCGTTTGGTTTCGCGTCGGGAAAAAGCAGGTGGCTCCGATAATACGCGAAGAAGGCTTCGGGCTGCAGGTGCAGGAAGCTTTTGCTGAGGATCATCTCGGCGCTGAGACTGTTCGCGCTTTCTGCATACAGCCCTGTGGAAGACCGGAAGTCCGGGATGCCGCTCGCGGTGGACACCCCGGCGCCCCCGAAGAAGACTAGCCTCCGGGTGTGAGCGATGATTAGCCTTAGTGCGGATAAAGCGGAGGGCTGAATGGCGGTCATTGAATGGCTCCTGTATCATTGAAATATATCTGATTGTCATGGATCCGCATGGGGAGCCCCTCACCCGCTTCGCGGGAGCTCCCCATTGCGATGGGGAGCCTGGAAGGTACCTGCAAAGCTCTTAGCCTCCCCAACGCAGTGGGGAGGTGGCCCGCAGGCCAGAGGGGAACCCCTCACCCGCTTCGCGGGAGCTCCCCATTGCGATGGGGAGCCTAGAAGGTACCTGCAAAGCCCTTAGCCTCCCCACCGCAGTGGGGAGGTGGCCCGCAGGCCAGAGGGGTACCCCTACGTGAACTGCAGGACTGAGACGAAATAAGGTTTCAGTTTATTACTCCCTTATCGTCCACCCGTACAAACCTTTCCCCGTCCCCAACTTTCACATAGATGAAAGCATCCGATCCATCGGCGATATAGATCAGCGTGCCGTCTTCATATCCAAACATGAATTCCAGGTCGTAACCGTTCTGTTCCGTGAGGTATACAGCGCCGCTGAAGATGCTCCACGTTCCGCCGCCCATGTAGCTGCTCAGGTAGCCTTCGTAAAATGTGTAGGTTCCGTCCGCATTCAGCGTGATCGTGAAGTCACCGCCGATGCCTTCGCCTTCGTAGCGGTAGGTGCCGGCCATCCGGGACATCTTTTCTTTTTCGAGAATGGCTTCGATGCTGTCCATGGCGTCATTGTAATTCTCCGGGAAGGAATTGTCGCCGTAGGCGCGGACGGATGTGCCGTCGGCGTATCTGAGTTCCAGGGTGAAGCTTTCCCCGTCCAGCACATAGGGATTGCTCTTGTCAAAACCGTCCCAGGACAGGATATTGTATGTTTCGATAACAGTTTCGATTTCTTTTTCATATGCGAGGTCGAACGGCCTGGTTTCATCCTCGTTTTCAATCATATAATAGTTCCCGTTCCGAAGAATGATCTCGTAAAACTCAGGCACCATGTAGCCACCGTGGTAGAAATAGAACCGGGTCAGGACGTGGTTCTGTGCAAGGGAAAAGCATAGTTCTTCAAACTCTTTTGCTTTTGCATAGGAAGCGAACGAAAACTCCTGGTCAATCCCTCCGTCTCCTGTCCAGTACAGATAGGTCCACGGGCCGGAATCCCCGTCGAGGACCTCATCGGAACGCGGCCGCACTGTGCCTCCGCGGAGACAGGCGCAGAAGGCTGCCCAGTCCTCTTCCGACAGTTCCACCGTGCCGGAAAGGGTGATGTCCTCTTCCGCCTGCGGCCAGCCGCCGCCCTCGCGGGCTTCGTGAAAGAAGAGCTTTTTCCCGTCCTCGACGTAAAAGCGATACCGCTGGTATTCGGGCGGATAGGTCGAGGTGGAACAGGTGAAATAGAAATCTGTGATGTCTTCGTCGGCGACGTCGGTGCCGACTGTCTTTTCCGCAAGGACAGCGGCCGGAAGAAGAGAAAGGGAGAGAACAAACAGGATCAGAAAACAGCGTTTCATCGGGAGGCCTCCTTATCCAGCTGCATTTGGCAGCCGCGTTGTGATTCAGTCCAGTTTATGCCCGCAGAAGGGGCAGAATCTTTTTTCGTCTTCTTTGGTTTCATCAAATTTCTCGTTGATCACGCTGGTGAAACCGGCGGCGATGATGCCGGTCGGGATCGCGATGATCCCGATACCGACAAGGCTGATGATCGAGGCAAAGAAGCGGCCAACGGGCGTGATCGGGTATATATCGCCGTAGCCGACGGTTGTCAGGGCGTTGATGGCCCACCAGAGGCTGCGGATCACGTTGGGGAATTTTTCCGGCTGCACCGGGTTTTCCACGGAGTACATGATGATGGCGGAGAACAGCATGACAAAGCAGCAGAGGACAATGGAAACAATCAGCTGGGATGCCGACTTTTTGATGACTTTCACGACAATGGTCAGCGCGTCGAAATATCGCCCGAGTTTCAGCACGCGCAGGATGCGGAATACGCGGATCAGGCGGATCATGCGGAAGTAACGCAGGTCGATCGAAATGAACGGGAAGAAAGAGGGAAGCACTGCCACAAGGTCCACGATGGCCATGAACGACCGGAAATAGCGCAGTCTGGGATGCTTTTCGTTAGGATACAGTAGGTCGGCAGTCCAGATGCGGAGAATGTATTCGATCGAGAAGACTGCGACGGAGAAATATTCAAAGATCCGAAAAACCTGTCTGTATTTGAGAGCCAACGACGCAAAAGACTCGAGCACAATGGACAGGACAGACAGCGCGATCAGCGTCATGATAAACCCGTCAAAGATTTTGCTCGCTCTGTCGCCTTCGTCTGCCTTCGAAATGATCTCAAAGATCCGTTTCTTCATGGAAAATCCGCCTCCTCGGGCTTTATGGCATCGTCTGTATTCACTATATCATGGTGAAGCCGTTTTGGGAAGCGCCGGGAGGGAATTCAATTAAAAAGAAACCGAAATTTGCAAATGAAAAAGCGGGTCTGCTTCTTTTCCGGCTTGACAGACCTTGTGCAGAAGAATATAATAACATGTGTTGCATAATGATAATTGCGCAATGACTTCAAAGTGTGTTGGAAGGCTTTAGACGGAGGAAGGCTCATGCAGACTGCAGAAATCCGGAGCGAACGGCTGACGCCGGAAGAATACATTGATTTCCTCAAGCGCACCGATCTGGGATCGCAGTACCCCAAGGAGCGGTTTGAGGAGCGGATCGGGAGGCTGCTGCGGAACGTGTCCGTCAGCTTGGTGGCGCGGGATGCGGAGGAGCGCGTGGTTGGCGTGCTGCTCGGGCTGACAGACTTCGCATACTGGCTGTACGTGACTGACCTGGGAGTGGACCGGAACTATGAGCGGCAGGGCATCGGCAGACGGCTGATGCGGGCAGC
Organism: Clostridia bacterium; assembly: GCA_017552615.1. GTDB lineage: Bacteria > Bacillota > Clostridia > Christensenellales > Aristaeellaceae > RUG11272. The sequence continues at coordinate 60,316 of JAFZPI010000035.1, read as the reverse complement.
GCTCGAATTGGCCGGGGGCGAGAAGGACATCGCCGTCTACCTGATTGCCAACGAGAAAGCTGTACCGTTCTATGAAAAGCTCGGCATGAAGAAGTCGGAGGATGTCATGCAATACAATCACATCGAATGGACGGAGTTTACGGTCGGGGAAGACCAAAGTGAATGATACGGAGGCACCTATGCTGCGATTGAGACCCTATAAAGCTTGTGATGCCGCGGCGATCGTCTCCTGGATCGGCGATGAGATCGCCTTCCGGAAATGGTGCGCGGACCGGTTTCCGTCCTATCCGATCACGGCGGAGGACCTGAACCGGCACTACGATTCACTCGCGGATTCGGACAGTTTCTACGAGATGACGGCTTTTGACGAGACGGGAGCGGGGGGACACCTGATCCTGCGGTTTACCGATGAGGCAAAGACGGTCCTGCGGTTTGGCTTTGTGATCGTGGACAGCCGGAAGCGCGGGAAGGGCTACGGGAAGGCCATGCTGCGGCTGGCCGTTCGGTATGCCTTTGACATCCTGAAGGTTGGGAAGATCACGATGGGCGCGTTCGCGAACAACCTGCCGGCGTACTATTGCTACAAATCCGTAGGCTTCCGGGATGTGACGGAGGGCGAGCCCGAAGCCTATCACATCATGGGTGAAGACTGGCCCTGCCTGGAGCTGGAACTGACCCGCGGTGAATGGAACCCGTCCCCGGAAGAATAAGCTGAAAAGAGGAGATCCGATATGAAGATCCTGGTTCTGAACGGCAGCCCCAAACGCGAGAAAAGCGATACCATGCAGATCACAAACGCCTTTCTGGACGGCATGCGCGAGGCGGGGGAGCAGGATGTGCAGGTGATCCATGCGGTTGACCGGCATGTCGAATACTGTTCCGGCTGTTTCGCCTGCATGCACAACGGCGGCACCTGCATCCACCGCGACGATATGCGCGGGATCCTGGAGGACATCCTGGCCAGCGACCTGCTGGTGTTCAGCTTTCCGCTGTACTGCTATGGCATGCCTGCCCCGCTGAAGGCGATCCTGGACCGCACCCTGCCCTTGTCTTCCATGGCCATGCAGAAGACCGGCGACCGCTACGAGCACGTCGGCCAGGCGGACTATTCCCATCTGCGCTACCTGATGATCTGCGGATGCGGATTCCCGAACAGCCGGCACAACTTCGAGCCTGCCGTCGAGCAATTCAAGCTGTGCTTCCCCGGCAACCGCACGATCGTCACGATTCCGGAAAGCCCGATGTTCAACGCACCCGAGGCCGTTTCCGTCACGGAGCCGCGCCTTGCGCTGGTGCGGCAGGCCGGCCGGCAGTACGCCGAAACCGGCGCAATCGAAGACAGTCTGCTGGCGCAGATTACCTCGCCGATGATCCCTGAAGATATCTACGCGCAGATCGTGAATGGAACGGTGTCTTCGAAAGCCTGATCATTGTCCAAAGGAGAAGAAATTCATGTCCGTTACTTTTCGGAGAGAAGAGGAAAAGGACTACCGCGCCGTTGAGGCCATGGTCCGGGAATCCTTCTGGAATGTATACCATCCGGGCTGTGTGGAGCACTACGTGCTGCGCTGCCTGCGCAAGGATCCGGCGTTCGTGCCGGAACTGGATATCGTGATGGAGGAAGACGGTCGGCTGATCGGGCAAAACATGTTCATGCGCGCCTGCATTCGGGCGGACGACGGGCGGATCATCCCGGTCATGACGATGGGTCCGATCTGTGTCGCGCAGGAACTGAAGCGGCATGGCTACGGAAAAATGCTGCTGGATTACTCGGTCGAACAGGCTGCGGCTCTGGGCTGCGGCGCGCTCTGCTTTGAGGGCAATATCAACTTCTACGGCAAGAGCGGCTTTACCTATGCCAGCGAATACGGCATCCGCTATCACGATCTGCCGGAAGGCGCGGACCAGTCTTTCTTCCTCTGCCGGGAACTGATCCCCGGCTACCTGGATGGCATTACCGGTGTTTACGCGCCGCCGGAGGGTTACTTTGCCGCCGAAAAGAACCCGGAGGATTTCGAGACTTACGACGCGACTTTTCCGCCGAAAGAAAAACTGGTGCTGCCGGGGCAGCTCAGTCATTGAAAAAGCAGTGAGGCGATGAGGATGGATCAGCAAGTTACCCTCAGTGGAAAGACCTATCAGATTCTCCGCTTGCTGGGACACGGTAAAGGTGGGCATTCCTATCTTGCGGAAGCGGACGGCTGTTCATATGTCCTCAAGCAGATCCACCACGAGCCTTGCGATTACTACACCTTCGGCAACAAGATCGAAGCGGAGCGCCGGGATTATGAGAGACTTTGCAGTGCCGGGATCCGGATCCCGGAGATGATCGCCATCGATGAGGAAACCGAGAGGATCGTCAAGGAGTATATCGAAGGGCCGACGGTGTTTGATCTTGTGAAGGATGGACGGTCCGTCGATCCGTATCTGGACCAGGTGCGGGAAATGGCGGCGAAGGCCAAAGCTGCCGGACTCAACATTGATTACTTCCCGACCAATTTCGTGGTTTGCGGCGGCCTGATCTGGTACGTGGACTATGAATGCAACGACTATATGGACGAATGGAACTTCGAAAACTGGGGAATCCAATACTGGTCCCGCACCCCGGCTTTCGAGGCATACCTGAAACAGCATGCGGGCGAACCGCAGGGAGGCGATGTCAGCCATGGATAACTATCGCGTGATCAACAAGGAAACATATTACCGCAAAGGTGTGTACTGCCACTTTACGAAAGACTGCAAGTGCTCGACTTCGATGACCGCGCGGGTCGATGTCACGGACCTGGTCACGCAATCGAAAGAGACGGGAACGCGCTTTTATCTCAACTTTTTGTACATCCTCTCAAAAGTCCTGAATTCACGGGACGATTACCGGATGGGTTACATCTGGCAGACAGATGAACTGATCTGCTACGACGTCATCCACCCGACGCAATATGTCTTTCATGACGACACCGAGACCTGCACACCCGTCTACACGAAGTATTCCGAGGATTATGAGACGTTCTACCGCGGGGCGCTGGAAGACCTCGAGCGCGCAAAGCAAACGCGGGAGTACGGCCTGGACGCGACGAACCATCCCAACTGGTTTGACGCGTCATACATTCCTTGGGTCTCCTACGATTCCATGAACATCGAGCTGCCAGACGGATACCTGTATTACATCCCGATCGTGAACTGGGGGAAATACCGGGAGGAAAACGGCCGCCTGACGATGCCAGTCAGCGTCCGCCTGAATCACGCCGTCGCGGACGGATACCTGCTCGCGAACGTGTATCGGCTGCTGGAGAAAGAGATTGCGGCGTTTTGCGTGAAATGAAAAAGAAGGATTGTATGAGCGAAAAAGCAGATAAAGACAACCAAACCCTGATCGATTTCTGGGACAAGGCACTGACCCTTTCCGATGAAAACAAGAATGAAATCCGGCAATCCGACCCGGAAAGCTGGAAAGAGATGGCACCCTCGGAGAAGCTGTTTGAGGCGGCAAAGGCCCTAGGGCAGCGGAAAAAGGTACTGGATTACGGCTGCGGCAGCGCGTGGGCCGCAATCATTGCGGCGAAGAGTGGATGCCCGGATGTCACCGCGGTGGATGTGGCAAAGGGAGGTACGGACGCGGCGGCATTTTATGCGGCGCTGTTCGGAGTGGAGGAGCGGCTGCACGTTCTCCATATTACGCCCGACTGGCTGGAAAGCGTCCCAGCAGAGACCTTTGACGGGTTCATCTGCTCCAATGTGCTGGATGTGGTGCCGACGGAAACGGCGGAAGCCATTCTCCGGGAAGCGAGCCGCGTCGTGACACCGGACGCCAAGGTCATGATCGGGCTGAATTACTATCTCTCGCCGGAAATGGCTGCCGCGAGGGGGATGGAACTCGCGGACGGGAAGCGACTGTATGTGGACGGCGTGCTGCGGCTTGTTTCCCGGTGCGATGAAGCGTGGGCGGAGTTCTTTGCGCCGTACTTTGAGGTCGAACAGCTGGAGTATTTTGCCTGGCCGGGGGAAAAGGCCGAGACCCGCCGTCTCTTCCACCTGACAAAACGGAGCAAAAAATGACAAGACAAAACGGCCTCCGTTGGGTATCATGATCCCATCAGGGAAATGAGGCGGCTGTCATGGAGTGACTGACCAGTATTCGGATGGCGATCAACTATATGGAGAGTCACCTGGAAGATGACATCAGTGCGCAGGATGTGGCGGACCGGGTGTATCTCTCCCCGTTCTTCCTCCAGCGGGGTTTTTCGCTGATGACGGGCTACGGCATCGGGGAGTACATCCGGAACCGCAGGCTGTACCGGGCGGCGTTGGACCTGCAGAAGACGGACGACAAGGTGATCGACATCGCCCTACGCTATGGCTATGAGACGCCGGAGAGCTTTACCAAGGCGTTCTCACGCTTCCACGGCGTGACGCCGTCCCAGGCGAGAGCCGGCGCGCCGGTCAAAGCTTTCCTGCCCTTGACGATCAAAATCTCGATTCATGGAGGCAGTGAAATGGACTACAGAATCGCACCGATGTTCCCCTTTAAAGTGATCGGCTTCCAGAAGGTCTTTGATAACGAGACTGCGTATGAAGAAATCCCGAAGTTCTGGGATGAGATCTGCGAAAAGTATGCCGCCAATGTGTATGCCGGAAACGCACCTGCGAATCCCTCGGAAAAAGCGATTGTCGACAACTGCATCGGCGAGTACGGCGTCTGCATCGACGATATCGGCGGCGGGAAGTTCCGGTATCTGGTTGCCGGAAAGTACACAGGCGGCGACGTGCCGGATGGCATGGTCATCTATGAGTTTCCGAGGAGCGACTGGGCCGTGTTCGACTGCGTCGGGCCGATCCCGGAAGCACTCCAGAGCATGAACTCACGCATTTTCTTGGACTGGCTCCCCGGCAACCCGGAGTATGAGCTCTGCGGAAGCGCCAATGTCGAGTGGTATGACTGCGTGAACGGCGAAAAGACGGACGCGGACTACCGCAGCGCAATTTGGGTTCCGGTCCGGAAGAAGGCCTGAAGCAAAGAGAGTTCTGCGGTTGCCTGGTCCGGGCTGAGCGCATGAACCCCGTCGGATACCGATCCGGAACCGGTCATCGACCAAATCCCCGTCCGGTCGCCCCAGGAGTCGAAGCGCGCGGGACGGAACGCAGGGTCGAGGTCACAGTCGATCAAGGTCAGGCGCGCACCGGTGCGCCAGGGGCGGGCGATGAAGACGCAACCGGGTGGAAGGTCCGGGGCGTCCGTAAAGCGGCAATGGTAAAAGACATAACCGATGGTTTGGCTGATGGGTGTCGAAGGGGCGGCAACCCAGAGCGTGGGCGGGGTGCTGCGGTCCGCGCGTCCGTCCACGGCGGCGATCTCACAGTCCTCGAATAAAGCGGCGGCCCCGCCGAAGACAAAATCCACGTACCCCTCGATCCGGCAGCGCAAGTAATGCTGGCGCTGCGGGATTCGGGGCGCGTTTTCTTTCGGCCCGCGGAAGCCGCCGAGCTCGAATTCCTTGTCCGGCAGGGGCGCGGTGAAGAGCGTGTCCTGCCGCCCGATGAGCGCACAGTCCTCGCAGCGTAAGCCGTCGCCGTCGGCGTAGAGGGCGATGGCCTGCCCGGCTTCTTCCACGGGGCCGGCGCTGTTCTCGACCGTGAGGCCGCTCAGGGTGATGCCTTCACCGTCCGTCCGGAGTGTCGCGGTGCGGAAGGTCCCGCGTTTTAGCCCGTCCTCAAGGATGGTTCTGGCCGCGTCGTTCCAGACGATTTTTGTCCGGCCCGCGCCTTGGCCTTCCAGCGTTGTGCGGGGGCGGGCGAGGACGATCTTCTCACGATAAACGCCCTCCGCCAAACGGACGATAGCTTCCTGTCCGTCCGTGGGAAGGGCGTCAAGCGCGGCCTGGAGTTCCCCGGGCCGGGCGAAAACCGTGTGGGTCATTGTGCTTTCTCCTGATCCAGCCGCAGCAGGGTGCAGACCGCCGCGGCCATGTCGTCTTCGTGGGTGATGGACAGGGAGAGCAGTGCGCCGCCGCAGCGTTCCGCCGCCTTGCCGTGCAGCCGGTATTCCGGCGCGCCGTTGGCGTCGTGGGTGACCTCGACCTCTGTCATTTCTGTAATGATCCCCGTGCCCAGCGCCTTGAACAGCGCTTCTTTCGCAGCCCACATCCCCGCGAGGCTCGCTGCGCGCATCACACCGCGCGAGGCGGCGTAGGCCAGCTCCTCGGGCGTGAAAACCCTGGCGCAGAAGTGCTCTTTCTGCGAGCTTTTTTCCATCCGGCTGATCCTGCACAGGTCCAGCCCCGTCCTGATCTCAGGCATATCCCATGATCCCCCGAACCGAAACGTCTCCCGAAAGCACCATGCGGGTCTTGCCGTTCAGGTCCCGCACCAGCAGGACCCCGCTGTCGTCCAGGCCGACGGCCAGGCCGGTCATGGACAGGGCGCCGCTGACGGCGACCTGCTGGCCGATGGTGACGCAGCGCTCGGACACGGCGCTGATGATAGCGGGCGGACCGTCTTTTTCCAGGACATCGGTCCACTTCTCGAAGGCTTCTAAATAACGAACAAGGATGGTCCGGCGGTTGGGCGGCGTCCCAAAGTCCGCCACGCAGCCGGCCTGTGCCCGGAGCGCTTCCGGCACCGCGCCCGGCCATACGTTCAGCCCGGTGCCGACGGTGACGGAGTTGATGCGGTCCATATCGGTGGACACTTCGAGAAGGATGCCGCAGATCTTCTTTCCCTTGAAGACCAGGTCGTTGGGCCATTTGATCCCCGGCTGGAAGCCGCAGGTGTCGTGCACCGCGTCGGACATGGCCAGCGCGGCGCAGAAGGTCATCAGGTGTGCGTTGGAGGGCGGGATCGAGGGCTTCATCAGCACCGAGACCCACAGGCCGACGCCCGGTGCGGATTCCCAGACGCGGCCCAGCCGTCCGCGGCCTGCCGTCTGCTGTTCGCACAGGCAGACGGTCCCGGGGGCCGCCCCGGATGAGTACAGTTTCTTCGCGGTGGCGTTGGTGGAGGCCAGGGTGTATTCATAATGGATTTCCCCGCGTCCCACGGTATGCGTGGAGAGCAGGTGCTGCCAGGTCTCGGGCTCGAGGCGGTCATGCTCCCCGAGGTGATAGCCGCGCTTGCCGCCGCTCTCGATAGGCCAGCCCGCTTCCTGCAGGATCTTGATGCGCTTCCAGACGGCCGCCCGCGTGATCCCGAGTTTTTCGCTCATCCGTTCGCCGGAGACAAATTCCCCGCACGCCAGCAATTGCAGGATGGGTTCCATAGGCTGACCTCCTTTCCGCGATGAATATGAAAACGACGTTTTGGATTTGGTTTACGCAAATATTGTAATCAAAACGAGATACTTCGTCAACTGGAAAATACTAGAGATTCCTGCTATTTTTGGAACCGAAAACCCGCTGCCTGTGACCAGACGGCGGGAATGGTGCGATAGCCCCGTCAGGCTTCCTTCCAGTGCTTCAGCTCTTTCAGCTGGCTCGCATAATAGCTGCGGGCCTGCTCCGGCGGGAAGGCATCGCTGGAGAAGTGTTTGACCATGAAGTCAACCAGGGCGTCCATCGTCGGGTAGGTGAATTTCCCATCGGTGTAGCACCACTGGCAGTAATCTTCATTCAGCGTCCCGTCCGGCTCCCGGCTGAGCTGTCCGTCCTCCAGGGGCATGCCGCAGCACTGGCAGAAGAGTTTCCGCGGACTGCCGAGGAGGGTATTGATCGATACGTCGAAGAGCCGGGACAGGAGTTTCAGGGTTTCGGTGTTGGGCACGGTTTCGCCGGTTTCCCAGCGAGACACGGCCTGGCGGGTCACAAACACGCGCTGTGCCAGCTCCTCCTGGGAGAGGCCGTTCTTTTCGCGCAGGGAGAGAATCACTTCTTTGGATTCCATATCTGATCACCTCGCGGTCATCATAGCACGCCGCCAGGGGAAAGGCAAGCAACGGGCGGTTGCGGGTGTTCCCTTACGGGATTCAACACCCATGATCAGAAAAACTTCCGGACGAGCCACACAACCAGGCAGGATCCCACGATCGCGAGGATGATGCTGGAGATCCAACCGCCGCCAAAGCCGATCAGGTGGCCCAGGAATCCGCCGACGAGACCGCCGACGACGCCAAGGATCATGTTCTTGAGGATACTGCTGGAATCGCCCTTCATGATCTTGTTGGCGGCGAATCCGCACAGGGCGCCGATGGCCAGGGAAACCGCAAGATGATACAGCATAGGGGTACACTCCTTTTTTCGCATATTTGTCGCGCAATCACACCCACAGGTTCTAGTGACGAACCTATTATGAAAAGGTTTGATAACTATTTTGCTGACATACGTGCCCGTAGCACGGAAAGGATATAGTTCTGTATGGTTCCAAGAATACTAAGGGTGGATTTGTCGCTTATTTTACTTGCTTCAACACCTAGGCATTTGAAAAACAGCAACAAGGTATCCATATCAGCTGATGTGATATTTCGCTTTATATCTTCGGGAGAATTTATCAATAGCGCAAAAGGCAAACGCATTATCCCATCATATAAGGGAAGAATACGTTGGATAGCTGTTTTCACATCTGGATGAAACGAACCGTCTGTGAGATAGATACTCTTCGGATCATGTGCTATAGCCAATTGAACTATTATGTTATCAATGTTTGCACGAGATGATGCCTGCTTATCTCTTCCGTTAGCCATTGATTCATGTTCAACGGGTTTGATTGGTTGATTTGGCAATCCCACATCAAGCACCCCCAAGCAATGGTTCTGGGAAAAAAGAATCAAATCTGGTTTCCCAATTGTTATGGTTGCTCTTCGAAACGCATCAGTTGCCCTGCAAAGATGAAGGTCATGCCTCGCATTCTAGTGCTTTTCTGCATGATAATGCTTGCACAGAAACGCTGTCATCGTATAGCCAGTCCGGGTCAATATCGATACCACCCGGCCAGGTTACACAGCCGTTTTCTACGAATGCTTGTGCGAGAAATGCTTTGTTATTCAACTGTGCATAACATTTTCTTGTCAGCAGAGGCTTGATGTCGAACAAGCGCTGTTCTCCGTTGGAGAAGATGATGTGCAAGGTATGATTGTCTATGACAGTCACAGAAACAGCGTCTGGCGGAAGAGTGCGCATGACGATCACCTTATTTAAGCGGTTCAATTTTATACAGTGTTTCATCCTGCATTGCAAGGTCCCAATTTGCGCGGAGTTCATCTTGATGAATGAGTGCCCATGCTTTCACAAGAGATGCTTGCTTTGAAGGAAAATCACCAGCGCTGCTCTAACGTTGGCTTAGATACTTCTGCCGGTTCTGATTGCTTGATGTTTAGATTGGAGTGTTGCAGCAAAGAGAGAACCTGCGCTTCAAAATCACTTCGTACTTTCATTTCGTTGAGGATGTGGAGTGAATGCGCAATCAGCCAGAGACCGATCACCAGGAGAAGGTATCCCATGGCGTTGCCGGATCCGGTCGTTCCCTCGAAACCGGTTTTGACGATCTTGGCTAATGCCTGGACATTGCGGGCTGTATCAGCCGCGGCTTGCTGGATGCCAGTGTAAGCATCGCCACCATAGTATTCGTATGATGTTTGAGTTCCGGTATCCATGCCCGTCACACTGCTATCGCCACCAGCGAAAAGAATGATGGCAAATATGATGGCCAAGATCCCAGTGCATAAGCCCATATAGGCAAAATACTTGTTGCGCACGAACATTCCTCCTACTTCGTTTGACTGGAAATGATGCCTTGTTTGTGCTATCATGAAGCTGCAAAAGGTGTACCAACAGATGGAGAGATGCTGTGGGGTACAATATAGGTACAAAGATGCAGAAAGAGATGTTCAAAAGTCGGGCGGAAAGGAGGTGAGATTGTAAAGCTCCTGATGTACAAGAAGGGTACAAGTTTGCTTCCTGCCCGTTTGGCAAAACAGGGGGCGATTCTCATAGAAATCACCCCCCAAAGGCCTTGAAAACGCAGATTACTTCCCGAAATACCTCTTCAGCAGCCCCGCAAACGCCTTGCCATGTCTGGCTTCATCGCGAGCCATTTCATGCACAGTGTCATGAATAGCGTCCAAGTTTAGGGCCTTGGCGCGCTTGGCCAGGTCGGTCTTGCCGGCGGTGGCGCCGTTCTCGGCTTCGACCCGCATCTCGAGATTCTTCTTGGTGGAATCGGTCAGGACTTCGCCCAGGAGCTCCGCAAACTTCGCGGCGTGCTCGGCCTCTTCAAAGGCCGCGGTCTTCCAGTATTCGCCGATTTCCGGATAGCCCTCGCGATAGGCCACGCGGCTCATCGCCAGGTACATGCCGACTTCGCTGCACTCGCCGTTGAAATTGGCGCGCAGATCGGCAATGATGTCCTCCGGCGCGCCCTGGGCCACGCCCACCACATGCTCGGAAGCCCAGGTCATCTCAGATTCCTGCTTGATAAACTTGCTGGCCGGCGCCTTGCACTGGGGGCACCTTTCCGGCGGCTGCTCGCCTTCCCATACGTAACCGCATACACTGCAAACCCACTTCATATACGTGTTCCTCCTTCTGTTTTCGCCGGTTCCCCGGCCTCTGCGCCTATTATAACCGATTTTCGCCGAAAGATAAAGCCCTCCGGTCAACAAATTTCCCCGCACCGTTGCGAAACCGCGTGAAATCTGTTATACTGTACTCTGACCCGGAAAAACGGGTTTGTTCATGGTTGGATTGAAATCGGGAGGTGCCTGTGATGGCGGCCAAGAAAGACAATCAGCTGAAGACGGTGGAAGAGACCAACGAGAGCGTCTCCACCATTACCTATGCGAACGAAGTGATCGCCACCATCGCCGGGATGGCGGTGGCGGACGTGGAAGGCATTGCGGGGATGGTCCCCAACCCCGGCGCCAAGATCGGCGGCAAGAATAAGAATGTGACCAAGGGCATCAAGGTCGAGGTTGGCCCGGAAGAGGTCAGCTGCGAGATTTATGTGCTGATCGAGTATGGCCGTCCGATCCAGAAGGTGGCCGTGGAGGTGCAGGAGAATGTGCGCCGGAGCCTGGAGACCATGACCGGGCTGCATGTGGTGCGCGTGGACGTGCACGTCCAGGGCGTCAGCTTCGAGAAGGAGAACAGCGCTCTCACCGCCGGCGCGCAGAACGCCCGCCTGACCGGTGAGACGGCGGAGAAGCCTGCGGAAAAGACCGAGGACGAAGCCTGACGGGAGAAGACGGAGCATGCGCTTTCTGGATCGACTGCTCCCCCGGCGGCGGAAGCGCCGGGAACGGGACTTCCTGGTTCAGCGTCTCAGCGGGGACGAGGTCTGCGTTTCCCGCGGTGTGATCGAGGGCCTGGCGGTTCAATGCATCGGGGAACATCCGGAGCTCGAAACCGCGGCTGTCACCATGGAAGGGGACGGCGGATGGGTGTGGGTGGAGGTCGTGTGCAAACGGCGCAGCCCGGACTCCGCGCCGCCGGTGGAGGAGATCCAGCGCGAGATCCGCCGCCGCATTGCCGAGGGCACGGGCCTGAATGTCGGCGAGGTCACCCTGCGGTTTGAAGCGTAAGCGCTGTTCATGGGCTGTATGGATTCCGAGAGATGGAGGCAAGCACAGATGACGGACACGGAAGAAATCATCGAAGTGGCTGACGAAACCGGGGAGACTGCCCTCGTGGCGACAGAGCCGCAGGAGCAGGAGAAACCGAAGGAGCCCAAGGTCAGTTGGCTGCTGGTTTTGCTGCGCAAGTACCGTCGGCACCTGCTGGGCGCGGCGATCGGTGTGCTGGCGGCGTGCATGTTCATGTGGCTGGGCTTCTGGAAGACGCTGTTCATCCTCGCGATGGCCGGGCTGGGTGCCTATCTCTTCGGCGTAGACAACAAGATGCAGAGTGTCAAGCGGCTGATCAACCGGGTTTTCCCGGGCCGCAAGTGACCCGCGGCAGGAGGCAAGGACATGTCGAGAGCAACGGCCCGTGTGGCGGCCATGCAGATGATTTACGAGACCTGCGCGGGCGGGGAGGGCGGCGAAGACACCCTCTCCATGGTGTATGACGAACTGCGCGAGGAGCAGCGCCCCCTGAAGGACGGGGAGCCCACCCTTTCCGAGCGCGAATGGATCGCGAAGATCGTCGCCGGCGTGGTGGGTGAACTGGACGACCTGGACGCCCGGATCGGCGCGGCCAGCCAGAACTGGTCCGTGGACCGCATGGCGCGGGTGGACCTTGCGATCATGCGCATGGCGGTCTGGGAGATCCTCCATGAGGACGATGTTCCCGGCCCGGTGGTGATCAACGAGGCCGTCGAGCTGGCCAACCGTTATTCCGGCGAGGGCAGCGGCCGCTTCATCAACGGGATCCTCGGCACGATCCTGCGGAAGAAGGAAGCGGGCCAATGACCCGCGCGGTCATCGGGCTGGATACCAGCTGCTACACCACTTCCTGCGCGGCGGTGACCACAGAGGGCGAAGTGATCGCCTCCTGCCGGAAACTCCTGCCGGTGAAGGCGGGGGAGCGCGGCCTGCGCCAGAGCGAGGCGGTTTTTGCGCACATCCGGCAGCTCCCGGCGCTGATGGAGCAGCTCGGCGAGAAGCTCCGCGGGATGGAGATCGCTGCGGTCTGCGCCTCCCGGACGCCCCGGGACGCCGAGGATTCGTACATGCCGGTCTTTCAGGTGGGGGATGCCCAGGCCCGGTCGCTGGCCGCGGTGCTCGGCGTCCCCTGCTTTGCGTCTACGCACCAGCGCGGCCACATCTACGCCGCCCGCGTGGACAGCGGCATCGCCCCGGGTGACCTGCTGGCGGTTCACCTTTCCGGCGGCACCACGGAAGTCCTGAGCCTGTGCGGGGAAGCGTTGACTCTCCTCGGTGGCACAGCCGACCTCCATGCGGGCCAGTTGGTCGACCGCGCGGGGGTGGCCATGGGCCTTCCGTTCCCGTCAGGCCCCCATTTGGAAGAACTCGCCCTGCAAGGCACCAGCGCCGCGAAACTCCCCGTGAGTTTAGAGAAAGACACGCTGCAAGCCCATCTCTCCGGCGCAGAAACCCAGGTCCAGCGATGGATCAAAGCGGGCGAAATGCCGAGAGAGGACATTGCTAGAGAAATCTATGATTTCATGGCGCGGACAGTCTCCCGCCTCGTCTGCGGTGCAGCGGAAAAAACGGGGATTTCCCAGGTGCTAATCGCGGGCGGTGTCGCATCGTCGTCTCTGTTCCGTGAATTGCTCACTGCCCGTATCCAGAAACAACACTCCGACCTTCACGTCTGTTTCGGAAAACCCGAGTATTCCGGCGACAACGCCGTAGGCGCCGCCCTCATCGGCGCGGAAAAGCTGAGTCAAATACAGCCTTCCCCTTCAGGGGAAGGTGTCAGCGCAAAGCGCTGACGGATGAGGTTCGTTAGGAGGACTCCCCATGACTTGCATGAAAATCGACGGCAAAGCCATTGCCCTGTCCATTCGGGAAGAGATTGCCGCCCGCGTGGAAGCCCTGAAGGAAAAGGGCGTTACACCCGGTCTGGCCGTGATCCTGGTCGGCAATGACCCCGCCAGCGAGATCTATGTCCGCAACAAGGGCATCGCCTGCGAGAAGGCCGGGATGCGCTCGGAGATTATCCGCCTGCCGGAGGACACGACGCAGGAGGCTCTGGAGAGCGAGATCGCCCGATCGAACGCGGACGGCGGCATCGACGGCATCCTCGTGCAGCTGCCCCTGCCGAAGCATCTCGACGAGCGGCGCGCGCTGAACGCGATCCTGCCGGAGAAGGACGTGGATGGCTTCCATCCCGTCAACGCCGGGAAACTTCTGGCAGGCGAGAAGACCGTCGTCCCCTGTACGCCGAAGGGCTGCATGCGCCTGCTGGCGGAGGCGGGGATTGAGACCGAGGGCAAGGAAGCCGTGGTCATCGGACGCTCCAATATCGTGGGCAAGCCTATGGCCCTGCTCCTGACCCAGGCCAACTGCACGGTCACGGTCTGCCACACCAGGACCCGTGATCTGAAAGCCCATACCCGCAGGGCGGACATCCTGGTTTCTTCGGTGGGGAAGGCCGGTTTTGTCACCCCGGACATGGTCAAACCCGGCGCGGCGGTCATCGACGTGGGCATCAGCCGTGTGGACGGCAAGGTCTGCGGCGACGTGGCCCCGGAGGTCGCGGAGGTCGCGGGCGCTCTGACGCCCGTACCCGGCGGCGTCGGCCCGATGACGATCGCGATGCTCCTGGAGAACGCCGTCGAAGCGGCGGAGTGCCGTGCATGAGCCAGCGCTATGAGCATGAGGTGCTATCCATCGCGGCCCTGAACCGCTATGTCAGCCGGAGCCTCAGCGCAGACCCCATCCTGCGGAGCGTGACGATCCGCGGGGAGATCAGCGGCTTCAAGCCCTATCCCTCGGGCTGGTATTTCGACCTGAAGGACACGGATGCGAAGATCGCCTGCGTCATGTGGCGGGATGTGACCCGCCGGACAAGCTTTGTGCCCGAGAACGGACAGCAGGTGATCCTGCACGGCTCGGTCGGCCTGTACGAGAAGAACGGCCAGTACCAGTTCATCGCGGACATGATGCGGCCTGAGGGCACGGGACTCCTGTGGGAGCGCTACGAGCGACTGAAGGAAAAACTCCGGGCGGAAGGGCTCTTCGATGAATCGCGCAAGCGCCCGTTGCCCCTGCGTCCCCGGCGCATCGCCGTCGTGACCAGCGCGGAAGGCGCTGTGTGGCACGACATCCGCAAGATCTGCGCGGCCCGGGATTCGGGCGTGGCGCTGGTGCTGGTGCCGGTGCATGTGCAGGGTGAACTGGCAGCCCCGGAGATCGCGGCGGCCATTCCCCGCGCGGCGGCGCTGCCGGAGGTGGATCTCCTGATCGTTGGCCGCGGCGGCGGTTCGATGCAGGACCTGTGGTGTTTCAACGATGAAAGCGTGGCGAGGGCCATCGCGGCCTGTCCGGTTCCGGTGATCTCCGCGGTCGGGCACGAGACGGATTTCACGATCGCGGACTTCGTGGCGGACCGACGGGCGTCCACGCCCTCCAACGCGGCGGAGATTGCCGTGCAGGATCGGGCGGACGCCCTTGAAGGCCTGAAAATGATTCGCGAGCGGCTGAGCCGGGCCGTTCTGCACCTGTTCTCCGAAAAGAGGCTGGCGCTGGCAGAGCTGAGGCGGCGGCTGGCGCTTTGCTCCCCGGAAACAGGGTTGCTGCGGCAGAAGACCCGCGTGCGGGAGACCGCGCTTGCTCTGGACCGGGCCATGGACCAGATGCTGACCGATTATATCCGTCAGGCGGAACGCCAGCGGGCGCGGCTGGAAGCCATGAACCCGGCCGGCGTGCTGCGACGGGGCTATGCCTTGGTGTTTGACGGGAACCGCCCCGTGACCCGCGCGGCGGACGCCCCGGAGCGGATGAACCTGCGCTTTGCCGACGGCAGCGTAGCCGTGCGGCGGGAGGAGAAGACATGACGGCAAAGAAGAAAGAACCCGGCTTCGAGGAGCGCCTCGCGCAGGTCGAGACCCTGATCGGTGAACTGGAGGAGGGGAATCTGCCTCTTGCGGAAGCGCTGAATCGCTACGAGGCGGGCATCAAAGCCCTGGATGCCATCGAGAAAGAACTCGGCGAGGCCACGCAGCGACTGACGATCCTGCGCGCACAGGCGGATGGAACGGAAGCCGAGGAACCTCTGGAGGCCGGGCTATGAGAAGCTATGCCGAATACCAGGCACTGGTGGAGTCCGCATTGGTTCCCGCGCTGGAAAGCCTCGGCCCGATCCCCCTGAAACTGCGGGAGGCCATGGCGTATTCGCTGGAGGCCGGAGGCAAGCGGCTGCGGCCGGTGCTGCTGCTGGCGGCCTGCGAATGCATGGGCGGGAACCTTGAAGAAGCCCTGCCCTTTGCCTGTGCGCTCGAGATGATCCACACCTACAGCCTGATCCACGACGACCTGCCTGCGATGGACAACGACGACCTGCGCCGGGGACGGCCCACGAACCACAAAGCCTTCGGCGAGGCGGTCGCGATTCTGGCGGGGGACGGCCTGCTCAGCGCGGCGATGGAGCTGATGCTCCGGGCGGCGGGGGAGATGGATTCCCTGCGGGGTGTCCGGGCGGCCCATTGCATCGCACGGCGCTGCGGCATCAGCGGCATGGTGGCCGGACAGACGGTCGATGTGACCGAAGAGGGCACGGAACCTACGGAGGAAAAAGTCCGCTATATCCATCTCCACAAGACAGCCGACCTGCTGACGGCACCGATGGAGGCGGGCTTCCATCTGGCCTGCGCGAAGCCGGAATACATCGAGGCGGCCGTGACTTACGGGCAGAACCTCGGCCTGGCTTTCCAGATGGTGGACGACCTGCTGGACGTGGAGGGCAGCGAAGCGGCCCTCGGCAAAAAGACCGGCGTGGACGCGGCGCTCGGGAAGCTCACCTGGGTGGCGCTGCGCGGTACCGAAGGGACACGGGATGATGCGGCCCGGGCAATCACCGGGGCGGTGGAGGTGATCCGCCGTGTTCCGCGGGACATGCGCTTTTTCACAGACCTTGCGGAAGGCCTGCTGACCCGGAAAAACTGACGAGACGGGAGGAACCGAGCCCATGGATTTCTTTATCGAAGAAGCTGTCGTCAAGAAGAAACGCACCCTGGACGAAGTGATTTATTACTTCTCCTGGATCGTGATCGCCGTATGCGGCCTGTACGCCGTGATGGTGTTTTCCAGCCTGACTCGGATCATCGCCAACGGAGACTGGCTGGCACTGATCCCCGCCGTCCTGGCCGGTGCCATGGCGGTGTGGGTCTATTTCTATCACGACCAGCTCCGCATGGAATACGAATATACCTTCACGAACGGCTCGCTGGATTACGCGCGGGTGTTCAACAACAAGCGCCGCAAGTCCCTGGGCTCGCTGAACGTGCGCACGGTCGAGGCCTTCGGGCCGGTGAACGGTTCGGCGTTCAAGCGCTATGCCTCCATGCAGGGGATCCGCATCGACCGCTGGTTCCTGAACCGGGAAGCCAATCTCCATTACTTCTATTTCCAGAAGGCGGGCAACAAGCGCATGATCGTCCTCGAGCCCAGTGACGAACTGATCGAAGCGATTCGCCATTTCCTCCCGCACGGCGTGTATCAGGAGTAAGACGGCGCATGGAAGCATATCTGGACAACAGCGCGACTACGCGCCCCTGTGAGGCGGCGATCCGCGCGGCGGAGTCTGCCCTGCGCGAGGGCTGGCACAACCCTTCGGCGCTCTACCGCCCAGCCCTGGAAGCGCAGAAACGTGTGAACACCGTGCGTGAAGCCTGCCTGCGGGCTGCCGGAGCGGAAGGTCAAAAGGTGATCTTTACCGGCAGCGGCACCGAAGCCGACAACCTGGCAATCCTCGGGGCTATGCGGGCAGCCCACCGGTCCGGCCGTGTACTGATCCTCCGGACGGAGCACCCAGCTGTCTCCGCCTGCGAGGCGGAACTGATGCGCATGGGACATAAAGTCGAGATGATCCCTGTCATGCGGACGAGTGTTTGCGATCTGCAACGCCTGGAAGCCATGTTTGGGGAAGACGTCGCCCTGATTGCTGTCATGCAGGTGAACAACGAAGTCGGCGCGATCCAGCCTTTAGCTGAGATTGCCGCTTTGCGGGACCGGTATTGTCCGGGCGCCTGGCTGCATGTGGACGGCGTGCAGGGGTTTCTGCGAGTCCCGCTGCAATTCAATAAACTGGGCATACAGTCCTACGCCCTCAGCGGACATAAGATCCACGCGTGCAAGGGCATCGGGGCCCTGATTGTCCGCAAGAACATCCGGCTGAACCCGCTGGTTTTCGGCGGCGGGCAGGAGGATGGCCTACGCTCGGGTACGGAGAACACAGTGGGCATCGCGATGCTCGGTGCAGCGATCGAAGCCTTCCCGGCGGATGCCGTCCCTCGCATGGCGGCATTGAAGAAGAGGCTGTGGGAAGGCATCTCGATGTCCATCCCCGGTGCGCTGATCAACGGTCCGATGATCGACAGTCCGGAGAGCGCGCCGCATATTCTCAACATGAGCCTACAGCCGGTGCGCTCGCAGACCATGCTCTTCGCGCTCGAGGGTGACGGGATCTATGTCAGCGCGGGATCAGCCTGCGCGAGCCACAAGCAGCGGCTCTCCCTGGTGCTCTTGGCCATGAACATCGACGCAAAGCGCGCGGACTGCGCCTTGCGGTTCAGTCTGTGCCCTTACACCACGGAAGAGGAAATCGACTGGGCTGTTGCCTGTGCGGCGAAGCACTACGCGCTTTTATCGAAATATGTGAGGCGATAAGTATTCAGGACTATGAGCTTACCCGCGTGGGACGCGAAGAATCGGGAGCCTTCTACCGCCTGATGCACGGCGTCTGGGAAGCAATGGAGAACAAGGATCTCTTCGCCGTTGACGACTTGGACGCGGGATGGATCCGGGAACGGCTTTCGGAGAACGGCAGCTTTGGGATTGCAGCAAGAACGCCGGACGGCGAATTGATCGGGATGCTGATGGTCTGCTGCTACGGCGACGACGAAGAGAACCTAAGCTTTGACCTCGGCTATCCGCCGGAAGAATACCGCCATGTCTGCAATCTCGAGTGTGCGGCGGTGCTGCCGGAACACCGGGGGCATGGACTGGAGCACCGGATGTTTGCCTTTGCGGAGGAACAACTCCGGGGCACGGAGATCCATACGATGGCCATGACGGTCTCACCGGACAATCCGCCCAGCCTACGGAGCGCCCTGAAAGCGGGCTTTCAAGTAGTCCTGACCAAGGAGAAGTACGGCGGACTGATGCGGCATGTACTGGTCAAAACAGTCGTAACGGGAACAAGCGCCGACTGAGCAGTCATTTATTGAAATCAGTGTGATTCTCGGAAGGGAAGACGACAGCATGAATCAATTGATCTCATATATTCATACGGATGATCTTCTCCGAGACACCCGCAGCATTATTGATGCTGCGCAGCAACAAGCATATTATGAGGTCAACAGAGCATTGGTTCAACGAAACTGGCTGATGGGGAAGCTCGTTCAAAGACTTTGGACGCGGTGAGTCCAAAATCTCCACTGCAGAACTTGACACATTACCGAAAATGCCTTCATGCAACATCAAGAAACTGACAAAATGGATGAAGAAACCTGAAAGGTATGGTGGAATACCCATGGAGCGCGAATTGATCCTCGTCCGGTACGGCGAAGTGTTTCTGAAGGGCCTCAACCGGCCCTATTTCATGCGGGCACTGGTCAAGAATGTCAAGAAGGCTGTGGCGCAGGACGGAGCCGATGTCTGGCTGCACGACGGGCGGATCCTGATCGCGGGATTTTCGGACATTGAGGCCTGTGCGGAGCGCGCCAGCCGGGTCTTCGGCGTGCACAGCGTCTGTCCGGCGGTGGAGATGGAGAAAGAGAATTTCAATGCCATCGCGGACCGCGCGGCGGAGATGTGCAGGGGACTCAAGGGCACATTCAAGGTCGCGGCCCGGCGCTCGGACAAACGTTATCCGATGGACTCCCCGCAGATCAACGCGGAGATTGGCGGGCGCATTCTCGCGGCCTGTCCGGATCTGAAGGTTGACCTGCACCATCCCGACCATGTGCTGAATGTCGAGATCCGCGACAGCGCGTATCTCTATGTCCGGGTAATCCCTGCGGTGGGTGGCATGCCCACGGGCACCGGCGGCCGGGCAGCCCTGCTGCTCTCTGGCGGCATCGACTCTCCCGTTGCGGGATGGATGCTGGCCAAGCGTGGCGTCCAGGTCATGGGCGTGCACTTCCACTCCTATCCCTACACTTCCGACCGCGCAAAGGAGAAGGTCCTCGAACTGGCGCGGATCGTCGGCGCCTACTGCGGCGGGATGAAGGTTTTTGTCGTACCCTTTACGCACATCCAGATGGAGATCCACGAGAAGTGCCCGGAGGACTACACAACCCTCATCATGCGCCGCTACATGATGCGCATCGCGGAGCGCATCGGGAAAAAGAACGGCGCGCAGGCGCTGATCACCGGCGAATCGGTCGGTCAGGTGGCCAGCCAGACGATGGAAGCCCTCGGCGTCACGGATTCCGTGGTCTCCCTGCCGGTATTCCGCCCGGTGATCGGCTTTGACAAGAGCGAAATCATCGACCTTGCCCGGAAGATCGGCACGCTTGAGACCTCCGAATTGCCCTATGAGGACTGCTGCACGGTCTTCACTCCGAAGCATCCCGCTACCCATCCCAAGATGGAGAAGACTCTGGAGGGTGAGGAAAAACTGGACAGCGATGCCCTGATCCAGGAAGCCATCGACGGCACCGAAACCGTAATCGTCTGATCAACTTATAACGGAGGCGGAAGATATGAGCAAGAAACGCTTTTCCCGGTTGCTGACCATGACCCTGGCGATCCTCTGCGCGGGCATGCCCCTCGCGGGAGCGGAGTTTACCTGGTACACCCCCGACGGCGACGCCGACTGGTATCAGGAAATCCTGCAGGACTCGCAGATGTCCCTCGGCAACAACTACCGCCTGCTGAAGGTCATTGAGCGTGCGAAGGCAGGCGAGAAGATCACCATCGCGACCATCGGCGGCTCGATCACCGAAGGCGGCGGGGCTTCGAGCTATCCCGACTGCTGGGCCTGCCGGTTTGCCGACGGTTTCCGGGCGCTCTACGGTGCCGGGGACGGAAGCAACGTGGCCTTTGTCAACGCCGGTGTGGCAGGCACGCCTTCACCTTTCGGCTGGATGCGCTATGAGCGCGATGTCGTGAACCGTGTGGAGGATGACGACGGCCTACCGGACATCGTCGTCATTGAGTTCGCGGTCAACGATTATGCCGAGGTCACCACACACCGGGCCTATGAGTCCATGGTCAAATCCATCCTCGAGCAGCCCAACGAGCCCGTGGTGATCCTGCTGTTCGCGTTCTTCAACAGTGGTTTCACCCTCCAGGACGACCTGGCACCGATCGGCGAGCGTTACGATCTGATGATGATCTCCATGAAGAACAGCATCGCCCCTCATCTGGGCAAGGAGTGGACGGCGGAAGAATACTTCGCCGACGGAGATCATCCGACATCCCTGGGCCACGGGATCATGGCCGACTGCATCCTGGCCGCGATCCAGACGTCAGCAGCCCAGGCACCCAGCGAGACGGACATTGATCTCACGGTAGCTCCCGCCTATGGCACGACCTTCATGGGCATGCGCAATATCTTCGGGGATTCCGATGTCTCGAATCTTGTCTTCGACCGGGGCGGCTTCGCCCACGACGACAGCAATTCCTTCCGCAACACACCCGTTGGCCGGGTCTGCGGAAAGAATTTCCACCACAACATCCTCGACGGCGACAAGGCTATGACCTTCACCGCGACCTTTACAAGGCTCCTGATCGCCTGGCGCAATGTGGCGGATGAAGCCTACGGTTCCGCGGAAGTCTGGGTGGACGGCGTGAAAAAAGTCACCCTGACCGGAACCAGCGATGCCTGGGGTCAGTCGGTGGTGAGCATGCCTTATGTCTCCTGGGAGCCCGCGGAGCACACCGTCGAGATCCGCATGGCTGAGGGTGATGAGCGGAAGCTGTTTACAATCACCTGCATTTCGCTGGTGCCGTAATGCTTCGTGGGAGTTTGCTACACCCGACAGAAAAACCACCTGCCACATATATTTCGCGTGGTGGGTGGTTTTCTTTATGCAGTTATGGTGCTTTCCTCGGCAGCCTTAACAGCAGCGCAATCCCCCAAGCGACCGCCATAAAGCCGATGAAGAAGAGGACAGAGGCCGCCGGGCCGAAGTAGAACAGGTAGTAGATGTCATTGCCTTCCCGGCCGTTGGCCAGGTTATTGATGATGTACCAAACGCCGTACAGGAGGGTCGGGAGGGTGGCGACAAAGCTGTCTTTGAAGCGCAGTTTTTCCTTTGAGAGGAAAAGTGCTTCCATGATGGCGAAAAGCGGAATAAGCAGGTGGAAATAGAGATTGGCGTCGTTGAACATGATGTTGAAGCCAAAGACCGGCCCCAGATAAACCATCACGGTAACGAAGGTCAGGCTCACACTAGTAGTCCCCGCATAGCACAGGAGCGTTACCCATCGGGGCAGCTCGCTTGCCTTTCCGGCGAGGATCAGCACCGTAAAGACCACGGTGATCAGCGCGGCAAGGCCTTCGAGAAGATTGGACAGGACGGTGTAGTACCGCAGGCTGCTCAGCCCTGTCCCGGACAGCGTACCGTCGCCCATCCGGAACATCATGACAAACCACGCATACACAACCAATCCGAAGATCAGCAGGTTAACAGCGAGAACCAAACCAACCCGTGTTTTCTTCACTTCAACCACATTCACTGCTCTCTACTCTTTACTCACTACTCACTTTTCAATGCCCTCTGCCTTATTCTTCCGTCTTCCTGCTCGCTGTCTCCGCCAGCTCCAGCCCGGGATTGTTCTCGCAGGCGAGGCGGATCGACCATTCGTTTTCAAAGAGCAGGACGTCGCGGTCGCGGCTGTCCTTGGCCCGGCCGGAGGTGGAGGTCAGCTTCAGGTCCTCAATGGGCTTCGGGGTCTTCGTGACCCAGCGGACATGGCGGAAGGACATGGGCTCCATGACGAGCTCCGCCTGATACTCTGTGCGGAGGCGGTGTTCCAGCACCTCGAACTGCAGGACGCCCACGACGCCGACCATGAATTCCTCGCGGCCGGTCTCCGTGCGCAGGAAGGTCTGGATCGCGCCTTCCTCCGCGAGCTGGGTGATGCCCTTCTGGAACTGCTTACGCTTCAGGGAGTCCCGGGGGCGCACGCGGTTGAAGAACTCCGGCGCGAAGACCGGGATGTTTTCATAGTGCAGCTTCGGACCGGTGGAGAGTGTGTCGCCTAGCTGGTAGATGCCGGGGTCGAAGAGGCCGATGATGTCGCCGGCGTAGGCTTCCTCGACAGCTTCGCGCTCGTCCGCCATGAACTGCTGCGGCTGTTTGAGGACCACAGGCTTGTTGGTGCCGGAGTGCCAGACTTCCATGCCCTTTTCGAAGGCGCCGGAGACGATCCGCATAAAGGCCAGGCGGTCCCGGTGCGCCGGGTTCATGTTGGCCTGGATCTTGAAGACAAAACCGGAGAAGAACGGCGACTCGGGTCCGATCATGCCTTGGTCGCTCTGCCTGGGCAGGGGCGGGGGCGTGTACTGCAAAAAGCGGGTCAGGAAGGGCTCCACGCCGAAGTTCGTTACGGCTGAGCCAAAGAACATCGGCGTCAGCTGTCCGGCGCGGACGGCCTCGAGGTCAAAGGGTTCGCCGGCCTCGAGGAGCTCCATCTCGTCGGAGAGGCGGGTGCGGTAGCCCTCGGCCAGGACATTTTTCAGTTCCGGATCGTCCAGGAAGAGGACGGTCTTTTCAACCTGGCGCTTGCCGTGGTCGCCGCCGGTGTAGAGCTCGACCTCATGCGTGTCCAAGTGGCACACGCCCTGGAAGTCGCCGTCCACACCGATGGGCCAGTTGACGGGGCAGGAGCGGATGCCGAGCACTTCTTCCAGCTCCTGCATCAGGCTGAAGGGGTCCTTGGCGGCGCGGTCCATCTTGTTCACAAAGGTGAAGATCGGGATGTTCCGCATCCGGCAGACCTTGAAGAGCTTGATCGTCTGAGCCTCGACACCCTTGGCCGCGTCGATCAGCATGACCGCCGCGTCCGCGGCAACGAGCACGCGGTAGGTGTCCTCGGAGAAGTCCTGGTGGCCGGGGGTATCAAGGATATTGATATGGTAGCCATCGAACTCGAACTGCATGGCGGACGAGGTCACGGAGATGCCGCGCTGCTTCTCGATCTCCATCCAGTCGGAGGTGGCGTGCTTGTCGGTCTTGCGGGCTTTGACGCTGCCGGCCGAGCGAATGGCTCCACCGTAGAGCAGGAGCTTTTCGGTCAGGGTCGTCTTGCCGGCGTCGGGGTGGGAAATAATCGCAAATGTCCGCCGCTTCTCCACCTGTTCGTGGATGAGGGCGGTGTATTCGGGAGTGTTGACGGGGGGCAGCATGACGGTTTCCTCCTTGCGAGCTTTTTCTTGGGTATCGGCGCTAGGGAGTCCGTCAGGTGGGCGTATGGGGCATGGTCAGGCCTCCTGTGGGTTGATTTCAATGGGGATTATAAAGGCACAGGCCATCGGTGTCAAGGCGGGGGCTTTTCAATCCAAACCGGACATGGTATAATGTGACATCTTGTGAAAGGAGGCGGATCGGGCATGGGCCAGCGGGACAACCGGGACCGGGTGCAGCGGCTGACGCTTTCGGGGATCCTGCTCGGCGTCATGCTGGTGTTAGGCGCGGTCGAGCATGCCCTGCCTTCTTTCACGCTGCCGGGCGTCAAGCTGGGGCTGTCCAACAGCGTGCTGATCTTCGCGGTCTACATGCTGGATCTCCCCGCCGCCTGGATTCTGATGGCGCTGAAGGTGACGCTTTCCGGCTTCCTGTTCGGAAATCTCAGCGCGATGATGTACGCGTTCGCCGGCGGTGTCCTGTCCATGCTGGCGATGAGCCTGCTCTCCCGCATCCGGAAGCTTCCGGTCGTGGCGGTCTCCATGGCGGGCGGTGTGATGCACAACGTCGGCCAGGTTCTGGCCGCCATGATGATCCTGAAGACGCCCGGACTGCTTTATTACATGATTCCCCTGTCCGGCGCGGGCATTGCTTGCGGTGCGCTGACGGGTGTTGCGGCGACCTTGGTGCTCAAGCACGTCAAGCAGGCGCTTCGCCTGAAACCTCAGCAGGCAAATGACAAGCGCTTCCTGCTGATTCTGACGGTCATCATCCTTCTTGCCGCTGCGATCATTGCCTGGCAGTCGCTCCCGGATGTGTCTGCCGCGACGACAGAAGTGATGATCGAATGACGAAAGCACCTCTTGACATTCCGATCAAAATCATTACAATAAAAACGAAGAGTGAACCACGCAAACGGTTGCTCCTCAAAGGTTACACAGAGCCTTGTGGCTTATGCCACGCAGTCAGCTGTCACTTTCGCGGAGTGGCGGCTGTCTTTTTGCGTGTGCGTCTCACAATGATCGATACCGTAAACGGTCCGATATGGAAAGTTATTCGCATACGCATCACCCCCCTTGCAGAGGATGGAGCAACCGCCAGCGCGTTTGTTGTTCACTCTTCGGCCCTTACGGGCAGGGACATTGTATCGAAATCGGGGATCGATGTCAAGAAACGAAGATATAGATCAAGGTGTGAGTTCACACCCTCACCAGCCCGTTTTCCGTCAGCCGCAGCACCCTGCCCGGCCAGTCTTCCATCAGGACCCGGTCGTGGGTGACGCAGATGACCGCGCCGGGGAAGGTGGTCAGGAGCTCCCGCATGACTGGTGCGGAGAGGGGCGAGAGGTTCCGGGTGGGCTCGTCGGCGAGCAGGACGTCCGGCTTTGCCAGCATCAGCCGGAGGAGCAGGACCTTGGCCTTTTGCCCGCCGGAAAGCCCGCGGATTGGGTGCTGGATCTCGTCCTGGGTCAGTTTCATCGCCCCGAGGGCGGTGCGGATATAGGTCAGCTGTTCCTTGGTGCCATCGGTGTGCAGGAGTTCCACCGGTGTTTTTTCGTTGTCCAGGAGTTCCTCGTAGCGCTGGGGCATCAGGGCGGTGCGGAGACTGCGTTCATTCTGCAGGCGCCGCTCGATTTCCCGCAGGAGCGTGGTCTTGCCGCAGCCGTTGGGACCGACAATCAAGACCTTTTCGGGCCCTCGAACGCGCAGCTGAACGTCCTGCGCCAGGGTGCGCCCATCGACTTCAAGAACTGGCAGGTTCAGGTCGATGACACCTTTGCCTGCCGGGATCGGCTGGATATCGTGGAAGACCGCGAACATCGGGAACTCCTCCCAGGGGCGCTCCGTGCCCTCGGAATCCTCCCGCGCAAAGCGGTGTTCGAGGCTCTTGACGGCCTTCATCTTCTTCTTCAGCAGGCGGCCGCCGTGGGGATCCTGGCGGCTGATATTCGCCTGGGCACGTGCAACGGCGTCCTCGATCTTCCGGAAGCGCTCGTCACGGGCTCGCTTTTCGCGGCGCTCCTGCTGCCACTGGTCCTCCTGCCGGTCAAGGGCATTCCGTCGGTTCGACACATAGTCCGCATAAGGCACTTTCGTCCATGTCCAGCGGGGTTCCACACGGCCATGAATGGACTCCAAATGCAGGACCTGTGTCGCGGTGCGGCTAAGCAGGGTTTCATCGTGACTGACATAGAGCACGGGAAGATTACAGGACAGCAGGAAGTGTTCAAGCGTTTCCAGGGCGTCTAGGTCCAGGTCGTTGCCGGGTTCATCGAGGATGAGCAGTGTTGGTTCCCGGCACAGGAGCAGCAGCAGGCGAAGCCGCACGCGCTCCCCGCCGGAGAGAAGACCAAACGGAGTCCCCCGTCGGCAGAGCTCGGGGTCCAGCTGCAGGCGGCGGCACAGGGCAGAGAGAGTTGCAGGATTGGTGGCGGAAAACGCCTTGTCTTTCCGGAAGAGCTGGTCGACGGACAGGTCACCCCAGTTGGTCGGGGCCTCTTGGGGGAGATAACCGATCCGCTCCCCGGACAGGGATACCCGCCCCGTAACTTCTGCCCAGTCGTCGAGGGAATCCGGGTCGCAGATGGCCTTCAGGAGGGCGGACTTGCCGTCGCCCTCCTCGCCGATGACGGCGAGACGCTCGGTTCCCGCGAGGGTAAAGGAGCAGTTCTTTAGCAGCGGACGCTGGTCCGCGATGTTTGTGATGGATAGATTTTGTACAGACAGCATGAATGGAATCACCTCCGGTGGGAGGGCGTCATTCCGAAACAATCAAAACCACGCAAAAAGGCCGGTTTCATGCGCTCCGGTTTTTGACGCCCGAAAACAGACCGCTCACGCGGCATTTCGTTCATCAAAATCCGGTCATTTGCGCATCCTCCCGCCCCTTTCGGTGTGGTGATAGAGCGATGATATCATAGATGGGTTAATTTGTCAAATCACTCTCACAGTTTGTAGTTTATTTTATTCATTGCGTTTTGCAAGGCAGGGTATTCTTCAATAAGCTTATGCACATCACGATAGGAGCGGATGCTGTATAGAATGTCTGCAGCTGGAGTCCATCGTTTCTGTCCAATGAAGATTTTTGCTTGTAGATATAGTGCTTCTTTTCGTAATGATTCAGCATCTCTATAACCATCTGAAAGCTCAAACGATATAGCGGCATCTTCGTATTTCTGCTCGCTCATGAACGATTGAGCAATAGCGTAGTAGCAAGCTTTGATTCTGTTATTGGTATCCTTGTAACCAGCAATTTCTTCATAATGGTCGAGCGCTTCCTGATATTGCTCCTGTTTCTCGAAACCTATTCCTCTTTGATATTGCTCTTCCTTTGTAAGTTCTCTGGTATCATCATTTTGCTCTGTAGTTATAGCTGACTGATTTGTTTTATCTTCTTTTTTCAATTGTTTCTGGGAGTTTTTTCCATCACGGACCCCATTATTCTTGTTTGATTTGTTATGAGTATTACGAAGTTCATGCAAATCATCTGCTATTTGTCCAAAGGCATAGAGTAGCCAGCTACTTAACCATGCAAGTATTGGGCCGAGAATAATAAGAACAATCCCAGAAACAATTAGTGCTGTCAAACGAGAAAAAAACATTACAATTCCGCCGCCGACAAACAAGATGGACTCAATGATGAAAAGCGATTTTGCTAAGCCCATGATTTTCTGGCCTATACGATCGAACATGATAGCTTCCTCCTTATCTCTGAATGTATAAATATTGGGTTACTCAACCATCAGTTCTTCCAGTTTTTCTTTCGTAATCAGCGCAGTCTCTTTGGTTCCGTTCAGTTTCACGATGCTGGTCCAGCGGCCGTAGGGTTCGACGGCGGCGATGTGGTTCAGGTTAATGATGTAGCTCTTGTGGCAGCGGCAGAAAACGGCGGGATCAAGGCGGGCCTCGACCTCTGAGAGGTTTTCGCCGGTGATGAAGCGACGGTTGTCCGTGCAAACCAGCACGGTCTGGCGCTCCTCGCGCTGCACGAGGAGAATCTCGTCCATCGGCACGAAGGCCACGCCGTCCCGGTGGCGGATCGTGATCCGGCCGCCGGCGTTCAGGGTGACGGGGCGCTTGGCCGCGGCTTCTTCTTCCATGAAACGGGCGCGGACGCGGCGCAGGGTCTCCAGCACACGCTCGGTACGGAAAGGTTTGACCAGGTAGTCGAAGGCGTAGACTTCAAAGGCATCGCCCATGTAGCCCTCATGCGCGGTGGCAAAAATCAGCACTGTGTCGGGATCGGTTTCCCGGATGCGCTTGGCGCACTCGACTCCGCTCAGACCGGGCATGTCCACGTCAAGGAAGACCACCTGGGGCTTCTTGGCTTCGACTTCTCGCAGCAGGGAAGGCCCGTCCGCCGCTTCCCCGGCCAAATCAAAACCTTCGGCCAGCGCAATCAGCTTGGCCTCAATGAGCCGCATGCCCTCGTTATCGTCCGCGATGACCACGCGAATGGAATCCATGGCGTTCTCCTCCGTTCCGTAACCTTGCGTTTGCCGTGTTCAGTCCGCTGGAACCCACAGGCCGGCTTCGTACCGGCTCTGGGCAAAGTCAAGCATTTCCTGTGCCCAAGCAGCGTAGCCGGCGGCATTGGGGTGGTATTCTCCGTCCCTGCAGATTTCGTTGGGCAGGAAGCCGTCCTCGCCCTTCAGTCCTGTCGCGATATCGACGTAGACGGCGCCGATCGCCGCGCATTTTTCTTCGAGCCAGGCGTTGTATTCATCGTGGCCTTGCTGGCGTTTGGGGCCGATCTTCTTTGTGACCGGCGCCAGGGACAGGAAACAGATTTCTGTGTATGGCGCGTACTTGTCGCGCAGGGCCATGATCCGGTCGATATAGCGTTCCGCACGGTCCATGTGGATGTGAACGTCGTCGTTCAGGCCGGCGAGGATGAAGACGCGGCGCGGCTGGAGTTTTCCCATGAGCCACGCAAGGGTGACATCGTTTCCGTTGTACCGGAGCTGAGGTCCGACGCCGCTTATGGCTTCTGTGCTCGCCGAGTGAAGCAGGTAGCTGTCGACTGCGTAAATCTTCAGGCCGGAGAAGAAGCCCGGATTGTTCGCTTGTTCCGATCGCACAAAAAGGCGGAACCCGACAACCAGCGAATCCCCGACAAGCAGGCAGTTATCATAGTACGTATATAAGATTTCGTCCGACAGTCTTTCTTTGACGGGCATGTCCTCTGCCCATCCAGATGAAAAGAGCAGCAGGATGCAAAACAGGATGATCAGGAGTCGTTTCATTGGTGGCTGATTCCTCATTGATTGCTGGCAGGCAAACCTCTCTGTCGCCTGCGGGCGACATCTCCCCTTTCAAGGGAGATAAGGTTTTATGCGGGTTTGGACGTAGGGGCGGCCCTGTGTGGTCGCCCGATCCCGGAATTGTCCGTTTCGGAATTGTCCGTTCCATGTCGTCCGTCATGGGCGCAGCAAGCGGCGCTCCTACACATCGAACATCTACGGATATGAGGTCATTCAACCTCTTTGGGGCGACCACACAGGGTCGCCCCTACGGTGGTATGTCATGTAGGGGCGCCACTTGCTGCGCCTCATCACTTCAAATCGATTCTTCATAGATTACAGCAACTGAATATTCGCTTTCCGGCACGCTTCGGTCACGTCGTCCGGCCAGAGAGAGGCCTGAACTTCGCCGACGTGGGCTTTGCGGAGGAAGTAGACGCACATGCGGCTCTGTCCGATGCCGCCGCCGATGGTCAGGGGCAGTTCGCCGTTCAGCAGGGCCTTCTGGAAGGGCAGCTCGGCGCGTTCCTCGCAGCCGCGCTCCTTGAGCTGGCGGCGGAGGCTCTCCTCGTCCACGCGGATGCCCATGCTCGAGACCTCGAGGGAGATGTCCAGCAGGCGGGAGTACAGCAGGATGTCGCCGTTCAGCGCCCAGTCGTCATAGTCGGGCGCGCGGCCGTCGTGGATCTTCCCGGACTTCAGCTTGCCGCCGATGCCCATCAGGAATACCGCGCCCCACTCCCGGGCGGCGGCATACTCGCGCTCGCGGCTGGTTTTCTCCGGCCAGCGGTCCTCTAGCTCCTGGGTCGTGACGAAGGTGATCTCGTCCGGGAGCTCGGGCTTGATGTGCGGATAGTGGGCGCATACATAACCCTCGGTCTTGCGGAGGGTCAGGTAGATCTTCCGGACGATCATTTTCAGGAAGTCGATGTTCCGCTCCTCGCGGGTGATGATCCGCTCCCAGTCCCACTGGTCGACGAAGATCGAGTGGATGTTGTCGGTCTCCTCGTCGCGGCGGATGGCGTTCATGTCGGTGTAGAGACCCTCACCCGGGTGGAAACCGTAGGTCTTCAGCGCCTGACGCTTCCACTTGGCCAGCGAGTGCACGATCTCGGCCTGACGCCCAGTTTCGAGGATGTCAAAGGAAACCGGCCGTTCGACGCCGTTCAGGTTGTCGTTCAGACCGCTCTCCGGCGTCACCATGATTGGCGCGGACACGCGGGTCAGGTTCAGCGCGCGGGCCAGCTCGGTCTCGAAGAAGTCCTTGACCAGCTTGATGGCGATCTCGGTGTCGCGGAGGTCGAGGACGGGATTGTAGTTTTCAGGGATAATGAGGTGCATGGCAATCGCTCCTTACTCTTACGGTTCCGGCGTTTCGACCGGGGGGAGTTCGTCCAGGTCCACGATGTCTTCGACCGGTTCCGCGTAATCATACTCGTTCGGGTTCCAGGGCATCAGGAAGCAGTTGATGTACCAGTTCTTGTCCTGGAGTTTATAGGAGAAGGATTTTGTCTCTTCCTTTGTGCGCTCTTCCGTGGGGATGGCTGTGAGGTTCTTCGTCTTCTTCTCGGCGTTCATGTCGTAATCATGGATGTACATGCGCACGGTGTTGGACATGTTACCCTCGATCGTGGTCAGGCGGTATTTGCCGTCACCGAGCTTCTCCACGTCCCAGACCAGGCCGATATGGTAGGTCCCGCCGGAGCCGGCCTTGCCGTACACGACATAGAAGCCCTTCTGGGGCACGTTCGTCACCCGGTGCATCCGGAGAAAGCCGGTCAGGAGCTTGCCGACGCCGGCCTCGTGGACGTGCACGATGCCCTCCACGTCGCCTTCTTCAATGTCGGTCCAGCGTTCCTGGGGCACTTCCAGCTGGATCATCAGCCAGGTGAGGAAGCCGCCGCACCAGCCCCACTCATAGTTGTTGCGCCATTTGGTATATTTGTTGCTGCGCTTGAGCGCCTTGCCGTTCAGCTCTTCCCATTCGCTGTACGCCAGATCCAGCAGCGCCTGGATGGTTTCCGGCACGTCTTGCACCACGTCCGTGGTCACGGGGACGGGATCGGGCGTCGGCGTGGTCTTCTTGGAAGCTGCAAGTCCCGCGGGGCACAGGGAAACAATAACCAGCAGAATCGCCAGCATTCGACGAATGGATTTCATGGAAAAAACCTCCTCTCGGACGGGGCTATCATAACACAAGTTGGAGGAAGATGGAAGGGCGGGGTTGTTCTTATGGTGGCTTTTCGAGGGGACCTCTCTGTCGCTGCGGCGACATCTCCCCTTTCAAGGGAGACCAGAGTTTGTGCGGGTTTATGCGCAGATGAGGGGATGGCAGGCGCAGTTACGGCGCCTTTACAGGCGAAGCCCCTTAACCTCTCCTGAAAGGAGAGGGGGACCGCCGCAGCGGTGGAGAGGTTTCTCTGAAAAGTATGCCTTACTCCAACGGCACTTCCCGCCTGACAACCTTCCCATTCTCATCATGTGTCAGCACACACACATGATCCCATCCGCACGCGGACACGGCAGCCAGCGCCTCCTTAAAACCGCCCTGTAACAGTTCTTTGCTGTGGGCGTCGCTGTTGATGAACAGGGGTGCGTTCAGGGAGTGCAAGAACTTTAGCAGAGGGCGGGCGGGGTAGAAATCGTTGCGGCGATTGCGGTTGTAGGCGCCGGCGTTCAGTTCGAACGCGGCGCCGGTTATCGCGAGGGCTTCCATGGCTTCCATGGCGGGGCGGAGGTAGCGCGGGTCGTTTTCGTCGAAGCGAGGGAACTGGTGGTTGAAGCGGGCAATCAGGTCGAAGTGGCCGACGATATCGCAGTGTGTCCGGGCGACGACTTCGGCTTCAGACGCGAAGTACGCTTTGCAGAGCTTGTACCAGTCGCCGCCATAGGTTCCGCGGCAGAGGGCTTCGGACAACGCAAAAGAATGATCCAGGGCTGTCAGTTTTCCGTCGGCATCCGGCAGGAAGTGGGTTGAGCCGATGATATACTCCGCGCCGGTAACGGGCTCTCCGGCCCGGTCGCGGTCCAGCTCGACGCCGCAGAGGATGTCCAGGCGGCCGCGGTACTGTTCCCGGAGCGCGGTGATATGCCGCAGGTACGCGGGCCAGTCCATGTGGATGTCCGGATCCATGTGCCCGGAAAAACCCAGCTGTTCAAACCCGAGCGCCAGGGCGGCTTCGGCCATGGCTTCCGGGGTATCCTTGCCGTCACAGAAGGTTGTATGGGTGTGGAAATTGGCCTTGAGCATCATATCGCCTCCCGTCGTCCGCCATGATACCACGCTGCCCCGCGGCCTGTCAACGCCGTTGACCGGCGGGTGGTTTCGTGTTACAATGGGATCAGACAAAATCGTTTGACGGGGAGGCGTTTTCCATGTCATCCAAAGTTTTGATCGCTCTGGACCAGGGCACCACCAGCTCCCGGGCTGTCGTATTTGACTTAGAGGGCCATATTCTGGCTGTGGCCAACGAAGAATTCCCGCAGATCTTCCCCCAGCCGGGCTGGGTGGAGCATGACCCGCAGCAGATCCTGTCCACGCAGGTCAACAGTCTGAAACGGGCGGTGCGCCGCAGCGGCGTCCATCCGGAGGACATCCTGGCCATCGGCATTACCAACCAGCGCGAGACCACCCTGCTCTGGGACCGTGAAACCGGCGAATGCCCGCACAACGCCATCGTGTGGCAGTGCCGCCGCACCGCACCGGATGTGGAGCGCCTGGTGGAGGAGGGCTGGCGGGATGTCATTGTCCAAAAGACCGGTCTGGTGCCGGACGCTTATTTCTCCGGCACAAAGCTCAGCTGGCTCCTCCGGGAGAAAAACCTCCATGAAGAAGCCGCTTCCGGCAAGCTGTGCTTCGGCACGGTGGACTCCTTCCTGGCCTGGAACCTGTGTTCCGGTCATCCCCACGTCACCGACGCGACGAATGCCGGGCGGACGATGCTCTTCAACCTTGAGACCCAGGATTGGGACGATGAACTCCTGTATGTGCTGGACATTCCCCGTGCCTGCCTGCCAAAGGTTGTGGATTCCGCAGGGATCATCGGGACACTGGATCCGGAGATCCTCGGCGTTCCGGTGCCCGTGGCCGCCATGGCCGGCGACCAGCATGCCTCGCTCTTCGGTCAGGCGTGCTTTGAGCGCGGGATGGTCAAGAACACCTACGGCACCGGCTGCTTCATGCTGATGAACGCGGGGAGCGAGGTCCCGCGCGGCAAGAGCGGCCTGCTTTCGACCATGGCCTGGCGGCTGCAGGGGCAGCGCACCTGTGCCCTTGAGGGCAGTGTTTTCATGGGCGGCGCGACGATCCAGTGGCTGCGGGACCAGCTGCAGATCATCAAGAGTGCAGCCGAAACCGAGGCGATTGCCCGGACGGTCGAGAATACAGGCGGGGTGTACCTCGTTCCGGCGTTCACGGGTCTCGGCGCACCCTGGTGGGACATGTACAGCCGCGGCACCCTCGTGGGCATGACCCGCGGCACGGGCCGCCCCCAGATCATCCGGGCTGCGCTCGAGTCCATCGCTTACCAGAGCGCGGACCTGCTGGATGCCATGGCGGCGGACGCGGGCTTCCGCCCGGAGACCCTGCGGGTGGATGGCGGCGCCAGCGCGAATGCCTTCCTGATGCAGTTCCAGGCGGACATCATGGGCATCCCGGTCGTACGCCCGCAGGTCCTGGAGACCACCGCTCTCGGCGCGGCCCTGCTGGCCGGCATCGGCGTGGGCGTCTACGCTTCCCCGGAGGAGACGGCTTCCATCTGGCACCGCGACCTGACCTTCGAGCCGAAAATGCCTGAACAGCAGCGCGCCGACCTCCTCGGCGGCTGGCACCGCGCCGTCGAGCGCAGTTTAGGGTGGGCAAAATGAACAGTGACAGATTGGCAGAACACAGTGGGGGAATGAGGATCGACCCGGCGAAGGTCAAACTTATGCCGATGACGACGGAGATGTATCACGCGTATTTCAAGGAATACGAGAATGATCCCGATCTGTTTCTGGATAAGGAGAAGTTTACGCCTTATGTCTACAGCGAGGGAAGGGTTGAGCAGTATATCCAGCGGCAGATAGATCTGAAGAGGATCCATCTTGCGATACTATATGACGATGAAATCGTCGGCCAGATCATCCTCAAAAACATTGAACCCCGGCAGTGCGCGACACTTGGCCTTTCCCTGAAGAATGCGCGATATAAAGACCGCGGGATTGGCACACAGGCCGAGAGGCTGGTCATTCAGTATGTCTTTGACGAGCTGGACATCCCCGTCCTGTATGCGGATTCGATACAGCCAAACACGAGAAGCCAGCATGTCTTGGAGAAGGTTGGATTCACATTCATCCGCGAGGACAAGGATTTCAAATACTACCGAATCGACAGGGATTCGTTCCGGAGGAAAGCATGGAACTCAGGAGACTGACGATCGGGGACAGGGAAGCCATCACCCGCCTGTTCCTTGATGTATTCACGAACGAACCGTGGAACGACGACTGGAGCGACACGGATCAGCTGAATGCCTATATCATGGATTTGATCGGGGACAGTACTTCCCTGACATTGGGCTATTTTGCCAAAGACCAGATGATAGGCCTTTCCATGGGGCATATTAAGCACTGGTATGCCGGGACGGAGTATTACATCGATGAGCTTTGTGTTGATCGGCATTTTCAGGGAAAAGGGATCGGCAGTGCCTTCCTGAAAGCCATTGAAGCTTTTCTGGCGGAAAACAAGATTTTCCGGATCTTTCTGCAAACCGAGAGAACGGTTCCCGCGTATCGGTTTTATAAGCAGAGAGGATTTATTGAACTGGTGGATCATGTGTCATTTGTAAAGAAAGTGGAAGATTTGTTTGTTGAAGGCAAATAAGTCGAGGATTCCTGATGAAAACAATTGTCATTCGGCCGCTGACCTCTGAACTAAATGCTGATTATCTTGACTTTTTTGATCATCGCGCGTTTACAGATGGCAATCCAAACGGTCCGTGCTATTGTACTTCTCCCAATCAGGACGAAGAGCAGATTCAAAAGATGGTCGGTGAGTTCAAAACACATGGCGTGAAAGAGACGCTGCGCAGATATGCGGAAGAAATGCTGTATAGGAACATGATTCATGGATACCTGGCTTATGACGGGGATCAGCCGATCGGATGGTGCAATGCGGCAGACATGGAGAGCTATACCGGGTTTGTTCCGGCATTTGCGAGGAAAATTACTTGCGGAAAAACAATATCGATTGTTTGCTTTGAAATTGCACCCGGATATCGGAGAATGGGTATAGCATCAGCTTTTATTGACAGAGTTTGCAATGATGCGAAAACAAATGGATATGTAGCTGTTGAAGGATACGCTAATCTCTCTGACCAGTGGAATGCTTTTGATTACAAAGGCCCTTATTGCCTTTATCAAAAAGCGGGATTTGCAGAAGTCGCCAGGGAAAAAGGGCAGGCAGTATTGCGAAAAGTATTATGATTTCAGAGCGGCTGCTTCCAGTTTGTCAAGGGTAGCTATTGGGTAGAGGAGCTCGGAAGCTTCCCATCATTCAACTGCCACCCCTCTCCATCCTGCGTATACACCAGTGCAAGGACACAAACAATCCTTGCGGAAAGAAAAACAACGCCGAAAGCGCAGGAGAAAAGGATTATGACGATGACCATGAACGTTGCGGCAGAGAGCCTGAGCCCTGAGGTTCAGGCTGTGCTGGCCGCCAGGGAAATGACGGGGCCGGAGATGGAGCGGGTCCGTGGCGGGTACTGGCTCGTGGAAGGGTGCAAGCACAACTTTGTTCGCACTGGAAGAACACAGGAAACTTCGTATTTCATCTTCTGGACCCACACGGAATATGAAGAGAAGTGCACGAAGTGCAATTATACCCGGTGGAGCTATTGAGCCCATCAATCAAGACGATGCAAATATCCTTTGTATATAAAGAAACCGCACAGCGGAGGAGGTAAATGACAATGAAGAAATGGCTGAGCATCCTGCTTGCCGCGATCCTGATGATGACTGTGGGCTTCGCCCTCACTGAGGACGAACCGATCGACCAGCCGGCCCCGAATCCGGATCTCTTTTCCGGAACCTGGGCCTGCGACCGGGCCGTCATCTCAATCAACTGGGAAGAGGAAGGCTACCGTATCCTGATCCAGTGGGGCAGCAGCGCCTGGGAGTGCACGGAATGGGAATACAGCTGCTACTTCCACGAAGAGGAGAACAAGCTGGTCTCCATGCCCTTCGGCACCCGGACGGAAATGGTCTACGGCGAGGACGGCGATCTGGTTTCCGCAACGGTTGTCTATGACGACGGCGAAGCCACGTTCTACCTGGACGAGGAAGGATTCCTGATCTGGGCGGACGAGAAGGAAAACGCGGGCGAAGGAATGCGCTTCGAGCTGCTTCCCGAAATCGAAGAAGAGGATTTCTCTGAGGGCTGATGCCAAAACAGGCACACCCGGCACCGGATTGCGTCACGGTGCCGGGTGTGTTTTGCTTCTGTGAAGTTCAGAGCTATCGGTGTGGTCAGCCCGCGTCCTCCGATTCGTCGTTGGGATCAGGCGCTTCGACGGTGTCCGTTTCCTCCGGTTCCGCGGCCAGGACACTGATCCCCGCGTTCTCCATCCAGCGGTAGGCAAAAGAGTCCTCCGGGGCAATCGCCCGGACGGCGATGCACTGCGCAAAAACGGCGTCCCCGATGAACTCCACCGTGTCCGGGAATTCGACGGTCTGCAGCCCCGTGCAGTGGAAGAAGACGAGATCTTCCACGGTTTTCACGGATTCCGGCAGCACTACGCTGACCAGATGTTTGTTGTCGGCAAAGGCGTAATCGCCGATGATCTCGCATTCATCCCAGACCTCGAAGATGCGCTCCTCGGATGCGCAAAGCCGGGCAATCAGCCGGCGGGTTTCGCGCTCGTAGAGGGCATCGTCGAGCAGGAAGAACGCAGGATGCTCTTCCAGACCGTACAGTTCCGTCAGGGAGGTACAATAACAGATGGGGTTCTGTCCGATCTCCGCCAGAGCTTCCGGAAGGGTTAGCGATTTCAGGGAGGAGCACAGCATAAAAGCGCAGTCCCCGAGGGAGGTGAGACTCTCCGGCAGGATGATTTCTGAGAGAACTTGGCATTCGGAAAAGGCGTACCGCCCGATCGCAGTAATTCCTTCCGGGATTTCCACGCGCGCCACGGCGCTCTTTTCAAAGGCCCAGGAACCGATCCGACTCACGGACAGGCCGTCCACCTCCGCGGGGATAGCAATGTCGGTCTCTTCCCCCGTATAGCCCGTGATCTCCGCCGTGCCGTCCTCCAGGACTTTCCATGTGAAACCTTCTGCTGTGCCGGTTTCCGGTTCTTCGGGAATAGATTCTTCGGCAATCACAGAAAAACAACATAAACAAAGGACAACAGCCAATATCAGCCACAGGATCCGTTTCATTCGGTCATCACCCCTCCCCGCAGCATTATACCAGACCCGTCTTTCCCCGGCAAGAGATCGCGGCAAACGTTTGCAAGTCTTACAAAATCAGTGTGCTGTTTCAGTCGTCCCAGTCGATGGGATCGGTGGTGTCCCGGCCGGTGTAGACTTCCGGGAACAGGGCCGCGGTGGAGGGCACCTGGTCGGCCACGGCGAGGTGGGATATGTCGCCCAGGGCATCG
The DNA here is from genome assembly GCA_017552615.1 of Clostridia bacterium. GTDB lineage: Bacteria > Bacillota > Clostridia > Christensenellales > Aristaeellaceae > RUG11272. Next base: position 22,534 of record JAFZPI010000035.1, on the reverse strand, counting down.
CAGCGCCACCAGACCTCGCCCTTGACGCGCTCTTCCGTCATGAGGCTCGTGACCGAGGCCGGGTGCATGCAGGTCCCCTGCCAGAGCGCGACGGGGGACATGCCCAGCAGGTCTGCGCAGATGGTCATGGCAATGCCGAAGTGGCAGAAGCAGACGATCGTCCCGCGCCGGTTGTCCGGGCAGCGCCAGATGCTGCCGTCCCGGGTGTAGCCGAACCGGCCCAGCAGTTCAGCCAGCCCATCCCGGGTTTCCTGCCAGATGCGCGGCGAGTCTGTCCCGGAAAAAGGCGCGGAGGTCAGCCAGGCATCGGCGCGCAGCAGGTCAGGGTAGCGTTCCACCATCCGGGGCGGAAAGTCCCAGGCGATGCGCTTCGCTCCTGTGTCCGGGTCTGTCGCTCTGCCTCGGAATTCCTGCAGCCAGAACAGGACTTCGGCATCGGTGCCGACCTTTTTCATGGTCAGGGAGGCCGTGTCCCGCGCCCGGCCCAGGGGGGAAGTAAACCAGCCCTCCACATTTTTCAGCCGGGAGAGCCGACGCGAGAGCAGCTCGGCTTCCCGCCAACCCCGTGGGGTCAGGGAATCCACACTGTAATCCGGCTCGGCGTGGCGGACAAGGAGAAGTCGCATGGCATACCTCCGTGAAGGGTTCAGGTCGGCGCTTTCACGCGCAGGGGCTTTTCAAGATGGGCTTCCACATATTTCTCCATCAAGGAAAGAGGCGCAAGGCGGGCCGCGCCTTCGGTCCAGGAAGAACTTCCAGTCTCTAATGCATGGTGGAGGAATGCCCGTTCTTCCGGAAGAATGGCGGGCATTCCTTCCTGTCGGTGTCTGGTGCAGCAGAGGCCGCCCTCGCGCAAATCAAACCAGGCTTTCGCGCTGTCTTCGACGCGGTCCCCGCAGACCACGCAGTGCCGGAGCCGGGGACGGAAACCCTCGGTGTTGGCGAAGTGCGCGAGGAAGCCCGTCAGCAGCGGCCGCCAGGGTTGGTCGCTGAAGGCGAGACGGCTGAGGGTGTGAAGCAGGAGCATGAACAGCTCCTGGGCGTTTTCACCCGGCTGCACGGCGCTTTCGCAGAGATTCAGCAGATAGGTTCCGGCGTTCAGCCGGTCCCAGTCGTCCCGCAGGGGATAGAAATTTTCGATTAGGGTAAAGCCGGTGACGGTGTATCGCCCGCCTTTCTCAAAGAGCTCAAAGTCCCCGAGGGCAAACAGCTCCGAGGCGCTGAGCAGGCGGGATTTCGGCCGCCGGCATCCGTGGGCTGCGGCTTCGATCAGGCCCCGGGTGGGGCTGAAAAGCGTCAGCATCCGGTCCCGCTCGCCGTAATTGGCATACCGCAGAACGATGGCGGTTTTTTCGGTTTGGTTCAAGAGATCCCTCCGCCCTGTCGGGAATGGTCATGGCGTAACGGTTTTCAAGACTGCGTGAATCGCGTTCTTCATAGCGAGAGTCCGGATCCTGGCGCGGTCTCCCGCCAGGTGCAGGCGGATCGTCCTCGTGCCTTCTTTTGTGGCAAGGCCGAGATAGACCGTGCCGACCGGGATGGCTTCGGTCCCGCCGCCGGGGCCGGCCAGCCCTGTCGCGCTGACTGCTATGTCCACACCCAGCCGCGCGCGTGCGCCTTCCGCCATCGCCGCAGCGACTTCCGCCGAGACAACATTGCAGCGCTTGATGGTTTCTTCCGGGACACCGAGGAGCATGGTCTTCGCCACACTCTGGTAGGTGACGAAACCGCCCCGTACGACTTCCGAAGCCCCGGGCACGGTCACCAGTTCCGCCGCGATCATTCCGCCCGTGAGGCTCTCCGCCGTGGCGACCGTCAGGCTGTGTTCCTGCAAGGCGTGAACACAGGTCTGGGCAAGGGAGCCGTCCTCTGTGTCTTCGACCGCGTAAACGGCATCCCCGAGGCGGCGCAGGACCTCTGCCTCGACCGGTGCCATTAACGCGCGGGCAGCCTGTTCATCCTCTGCCGATGCGGTCAGCCGCAGCATGACCTCTCCGGTGGAGCAGTAGGGGCTGAGCGTCGGGTTGCCGCCCAGTTCGAGGTCCTGCAGGGCTTCGTCCACGGCAGCCTCGCCCATGCCGAAGATGCGGATGTAGCGGCTGACCAGGACGCAACCTGCAAACGACGCCAGCCAGGGTTCGACCTGCTCCCGGAAGAGGGGTTCCAGCTCCCGGGGCGGGCCGGGTAGGTGCACGATGAACTTGCCTTCTCCCGCCGGGACGATGCCGCCGGGGGCCGTGCCGTAGGGATTGAGGATCAGCTGCGTCCCCGGGACGAAGAGCGTCTGGGAGCGGTTGTTGGGTAGCATCGGCTTGCCGTACTCCCGGAAACGTTCTTCGACCATGGCCTCAGCTTCCGCGAAGGGGACCAGCTCTTGCCCGAGGACCCGGGCGGCGGCACGCTTTGTGATGTCATCTACAGTGGGGCCAAGGCCACCGCTGGTGATGACCACATCCGCACGGCTCAGGGCCAGGCGGTAGGTGTCTTCAAGGCGTTCGGCGTTGTCACCTACCACGGTCTGGTGGTAGTGGGAGATGCCCAATGCCGCGAGGCGACGGGCGATGAACTGCGCGTTGGTGTTGAGCACCTGGCCCATCAGGAGTTCGGTGCCGACACAGAGGATTTCGGCAATCATAAGGCATTTGTCCTTTCGCAATGGCTGGAATCTATGCTATAATAGGTGCAGAGAGTTTCCTGAAGGAGGTTTTCTTATGCATGAAGTGACGACCGGGGTACAGATCGTGCTGCCCCAGCATTGCAACGGATACGAGAAGCCGAGGCTGTTTGGCGGCCAGCTGATGTCCTGGATCGACATCATCGCCGCGGTGGCGGCAAGGCGGTATGCCCGCTGCGCGGTGACCACCGTCCGCGTGGACAACCTGACGTTCTTGGAACCTGCTTACCTGAACGACACCGTAGTCCAGGAGGCGCGCGTTACCTGGACGGGCCGCACGAGCCTGGAGGTCCGGGTGGACACCTATGTCGAACGCATCGATCGCAGCCGGGAGGCTGTCAACCGTGCCTATCTGGTGTTTGTGGCCATTGACGGAGAAGGCCGGCCGGTTCCGGTGCCGTCGTTCACCCCGGAGACCGACGAAGAACGTGCGGAGTACGAGAGCGCCCTGAACCGCAGGAAACAGAGACTGGGGAAGTAAGGCTTGCTTATCATGGGCATTCTACCATAAATCAGGAGGCGCTTCAACGGCGTTTCGGAAAAAAGGCGGGGAAGGCTCCGCGCGAATTTCCCGTGTTCCCCTTGCAAACATATGTTCGCTATGCTATAATGCAGTCGATCGAAATATCCCGAAAGGAAGTGCCGTCATGGCAGCGAAAAAAGAAGCCAAAGAAACCGCAAAGGCGGAGAAATCCGTCAATGTGAAAGATGAAAAACTGAAAGCCCTGGAGCATACCCTCTCCGAGCTTGACAAGCAGTACGGCAAGGGCGCCGTAATGAAACTCGGCGACGCTGCGGACCGCGGCGGCATCCCCGTGATTTCCACCGGCTGCCTGACCCTCGACGCGGCGCTGGGCATCGGCGGCGTGCCGCGCGGGCGCGTGATCGAGATCTTCGGGCCGGAGTCTTCCGGTAAGACCACCGTGGCCCTGCACATTGTGGCCGAGGCGCAGAAGGCCGGCGGTATTGCGGCCTTTGTGGACGCGGAGCACGCCTTGGATCCCCTCTATGCCAAGAATATCGGCGTGAACATCGACGAGCTCTACGTCAGCCAGCCGGATACCGGCGAGCAGGCGCTTGAGATCTGCGAGTCCTTGGTGCGTTCCGGTGCGCTGGACGTGATCGTCATCGACTCCGTGGCGGCCCTCGTGCCGAAGGCGGAGATTGACGGCGAGATGGGCGATTCCTTTGTCGGCCTGCAGGCACGCCTCATGTCCCAGGCCATGCGCAAACTGACCGGCGTGGTGAACAAGAGCGGCTGCGTCTGCGTCTTCATCAACCAGCTGCGCGAAAAGGTCGGCGTGTTCTACGGCCCCTCCGAGACCACCCCCGGCGGCAAGGCGCTGAAGTTCTACGCATCCATCCGCCTTGACGTGCGCCGCGGCGAGCAGCTGAAGAACGGCAGCGAAGTCATCGGCAACCACACCAAGGTCAAGGTCGTGAAGAACAAGCTGGCCCCGCCCTTCCGCGTGGCTGAGTTCGATATCATCTACGGCGAAGGTGTCAACCGCGAGGGTACGCTGCTCGATCTGGCGGTGGAGCGCAACATCATCCAGAAGAGCGGCGCCTGGTTCTCCTACAAGGATCAGCGCATCGGCCAAGGCCGGGAGAACACCCGCAAGTTCCTGCACGACCACCCCGAGATCACCGACGAGATCGACGCGATCATCCGCAAGGACCTCTTCAAGACCGGCGAAGCCAGCAATGAGATCGCTCCCGTGGAAGCTCCCACCGAAGAGGAACTCCGCGATGAGACGGAGGACGAGCTCCTCGCGATGCTCGAGGAGACGGCGGAGTAATGAAATTGCAATCTGTTGGTCCGTGTCAGGAGGTGAATGTATGACAACAACAGTAAAGAGAGATGCACGCTGGGACACAGAGTACGCGCAAATTAACAGCATGATGTGGGGACTTTCGCTGGAGCAGCTCCGTCGGGTCCGCGCAATGATGGAAGCATCTGCGGCATCAGAGGATGCGGAGAACTTCTATCACACGATGACAAAAGAGGAGATGCAAGCCGAAATCAGCGAATCTCTCGCGCAGATTGAACGAGGTGAGGTATACCCGTTTGATGAAGTCATGCAGGAAATCGCGACAGAATTTGGACTAAGCAGATGAAAGAATACCGCATCATTGTCACAGCGACAGCAAGGAAGCAGTTGCGACAGGCAGTCAGCTATATTGCAAAGCATCTGAAGAATCCGCAAGCCGCGCAAAGTGTTTTTGATGACTTCCATAACACCATTCAAACGCTGACCTATCTCGCGGATACCATTGTGGAACCGAGATACGAGCTGCTGCAGGATAACGGACTGAAACGCCTGAATCTTCAGCATCACAGCTATTTCATTCTGTTTAAGGTGATAAAGGATACCGTCTATGTAACAAATGTTTTCCATTTCAAAGAGGATTATCTCTGCCGTGTGAATTCATTTGTTGACTGAAACGCAATGCAAAAGGGACTGCCACAGAATTGAACCGGGGGCAGTTCCTTTTCATATTCATGGCTTGGAGACTCATTGGCTTTTATCATTTATGTCAACGCTTTGCCCTTCCAGCATCTCCCTGCACCGAGCCTGGTAGCAGGCTGCGCAGATCGCGCAGCGCAGGGCATCCATGTCCGAACGGGCGGGAAGGGATTCGTGGAGCTCGGCCCAGTCCTGCCGGAAGCTTTCGTAAAGCGAAGGGGTGTCCGGGTTGTCTTCCGGGTGCAGGAGTTTCTTCAGGGAATCCAGGGGCATGGCTGTCTTCAGCCCGCAGACCATCAGAAGCTGGGCTAAAGCTTCCCGGCTGTATTTTTTTCCGTCCGGACGCCGGATGATCCCGGCTTTGACATAGCTGTTGATCATCCCGGCTGTCACCTCACCGGGAAAGCAACGCTCCGTAAAAGTCAGCAGCTGGTCCATGTACAGGCCGAAATCCGGCAGGGATTCCCAGGCGGGGAAAGCCTCGGGCTTTTTTTGCGCTTCAGACACAGGGCATCCTCCTCTGTCTTGTCTTCAGGAACATCATAACATAGTTTTCTGATATTCGCAAGGCAAAAACCACTTGACAGAAAACAAATATTGCTGTAATCTAAAATCGTAATCTAGATCAAAAGATCAAGGAGTTGAGATAAATGAAAAAGACAATCTATCTCTGGGGCGATTCCATCGGACGTGGCGTGGTGTATAACCCGGAGCGCAGGCGGTATTGCCTGGCGCAGACGCGCTGCGAGAAACTCCTTCAGGAAAAAGGTGTCCCGCTGGTAAACCGGGCCAGGATGGGTGCGACCATCGGGGAAGGCTACGCGGATTTCGTGGCGACCGCGGTCGACGGCGAAGGCCTCGCGGTCATTGAGTACGGCGGGAACGACTGCGACCTGGACTGGAGGGCTGTCGCAGAGCAGCCGGAAGTTTTTCACGACGGAAAGACGCCCATCGCGGAGTTTGAGGAAATGCTGCGGCTCTTTGTCGAAAGCGCGCGTGCGCGGGGGCTGGAACCCGTGTTGGTGCTGCCCCCACCCCTGTACCCGGAGCGGTATTTTGACTGGGTCTGCCGGGACCTGGACCGTGACGCGGTCCGGGATTACCTGGGGGACGTGGGCCATATCGGCCGCTGGCATGCCTGCTATGTGGAGGCCATCCGCCGGGCTGCGCGGGATACCGGCAGCCGCCTGCTCGACTTCTACAACCCATTCATGCAGGCGATGAATTTTCCGGATCTGATCTGCGCTGACGGCATCCACCCCTCCGAGGCCGGGCAGGAGCTGATGGCCCGTGTGGCCATGCGTGCCCTGGCGCAGGCAAGCTGACTTCTGAATCCTGTCCGCATTTTCATTCCGTTCGGAAGGAATCTGCCTGCCGATGACGAAAACCTACTTGTTCGGAAGCGAGCAAATCACGAAAAAGGAGATCATGAAAATGCTTGAATTCAAGTTTGATACACAGCTGCTCATCGAGGGCCACGACCTGGACGAGGATGCCATCGGGGATTACATCACCGAGCACTTCAAGGGTGACTGCCTGCTCTGCGTCGGCGACGATGAGCTCATTAAGATCCACTTCCACACCAACGAACCCTGGCAGGTGCTGGAATATGCTGCTACCATCGGCGAGATTTACGACATTGTCGTGGAGAACATGGAGCGGCAGGAGCAGGGGCTGAAGGGGTAATCTTTTCCCGCATGACTTCAAAAACAAAGAGCCGACCGTCCACTGACCCTCGGCTCTTTGCTTTGGCCGATTTTCACTTTGGTTCGGATTCACATCGGTGTCGGACCGCCCTCCGCAACAGCGATGGAATCCGGTTCCACATGGCACGGCAGGAAAAGGATCTGGACGCCCCGCCGCGCCGCATCCTCCATGGTGTCCGCGAAGCGGGGGTCCGTCGCCCGGTTCGGGCGGACCTCCATGACGCCGTCCGTCTGGATTACAAAGGCCAGGCACGCGTGCATGCCTTCCTTTGCGGCTCGCATCAGTTCCCGGATGTGCCGGGCACCCCGATCCGTGGGTGCGTCCGGGAAGAAGCCGATCCCGTTCCTTTCCAGGGTACAGCCCTTGACTTCCATCAGATAGCGCTCCCCGCCCCTGCGCATGAAGAAATCGATCCGGGAATCCCCGTAGCGGTACTCCGGGCGGATCTCATCCCAGTCCTGCCCGCGGAGCCAATCCAGCACTATCCGGTTGGGCGCTTGGCTGTCTATGTTGAACAGCGCGCCGGTCTCCTTGCGGACCGTGATCAGGTCATAGGCTGTCCTACGCCCAGCCCGGTCCGACCGGTTCAGCCAGATCTCCGCCCCGGGGATCAACAGCTCCCCGCAGCGCCCGGTGTTCTTCACATGGACCGTCACCGTCTCTCCCCGCACCTCCGCCAGCGCGGCAAAGCGGTTCAGACGCTTCCGGAAAACCGCGGGACAAACATGCTCGTATTCCACGGAGCACCGCCTTTCTGAATCAGTTCAAAAACAGCGTCAGGAGGATCTTCCCCCTGCGCTGTTCAGATGACGGCTGTGACGTCCTTTCACGGTTATTTCCGGAGTTCATTTACAACCCCGCAGACCGCAGCATAGATCATACCGATGCCGGCCAGGACAAAGGGGATGGTTGTGGCATTGGAACGGACAAGGATAACGATACCGAGCACTACCGCCAGACCTGCCATTACCGTTATACTGTTCAGGGCCAGGGTCTTCCAGTTGAGGATCAGGTGCTGCACTCCCGCGATGATCAGGCCTGCGCCGATGACGATGTTCAGGATCCGGTCAAAACTCTTGAGATGGGTCAGGATCCAGATACCCAGCGCAATCGCACCGACTGCGACGAGCAGGACGATGAGGTCATTGCGGCTGCGGCTGCGTCCCTCCTGCCACCAGCCGATGGCACTGCCGAGACCCACCACAATCAGGCCGATACCGAGGATGATTTCGACTACGTTGGTCATGGTCTTGGAAAAGATGATGCACAGGAATCCCAGGACACCGAGGAGAATCCACGAGAGGATTCCCTGACGCTTCAGCATGTTCATATTGATACCCCTTCTTTCAAATTGAGTATGCTTCTTAACGGGTTCCGCCGGATTGATTCTCCGCAGCGGCCGGACTTCCTGCCGGAGTGGGAGAGAAAAACAGAAAAATTCAGAATTTGCGGTTTTATGACAAGAAATACAGACAAAATGCAGCTTCTCCCTTGCGCTCCTGCAAAGCGTGCGATAGAATACACACCGTAAATTCGCCCGTAAGGCGGGCGCGCAAAGGAGCGATGATCCATGAGTGATTATGCAAAGAGAGTTCTGGATGGTTTGAAGCAGCGCAATGCCGACCAGCCGGAGTTTATCCAGGCGGCCACCGAGATCCTGACCACCCTGGAGCCGGTGATTGAGAAGCATCCCGAATATGAAAATGCGGGCCTGCTGGAGCGCTATGTCGAGCCCGAACGCGTGGTGATGTTCCGCGTGCCGTGGATCGACGATGCGGGCAAAGTCCAGGTCAACCGCGGCTACCGTGTGCAGTTCAACAGCGCCATCGGCCCGTACAAGGGCGGCCTGCGCCTGCACCCCTCCGTCAACCTCTCCATCATTAAATTCCTGGGCCTGGAGCAGATCCTGAAGAACAGCCTGACCGGCTTACCCATCGGCGGCGGCAAGGGCGGCTCCGACTTTGATCCCAAGGGCAAGAGCGACAACGAAGTCATGCGCTTCTGCCAGAGCTTCATGACCGAGCTATACCGCCACATCGGCGCGGACGTGGACGTGCCCGCCGGCGACATCGGCGTGGGCGGCCGCGAGATCGGCTATCTCTACGGCCAGTACAAGCGCATCACTGGCCTGTATGAGGGCGTCCTCACCGGCAAGGGCCTGACCTACGGCGGCTCTCTGGCCCGTACCCAGGCGACAGGCTATGGCCTGTGTTACTTCGTCGACGCGATGCTGAAGGCCAACGGCAAGTCCTTCGTGGGCAAGACCGTGGTCATTTCCGGCAGCGGCAACGTCGCCATCTACGCCAACGAAAAGGCCACCGAGCTTGGCGCCAAGGTCGTCGCCATGTCCGACTCTAACGGCTACATCTATGATCCCGCTGGCATCAACCTCGCGGTTGTCAAGCAGCTGAAGGAAGTCGAGCGCAAGCGCATCAAGGAATACGTGAAGGCCGTGCCCACCGCCACCTACACCGAGGGCTGCAAGGGCATCTGGACCGTCAAGTGCGACATCGCGCTGCCCTGCGCCACGCAGAACGAAATCGACGAGGAAAGCGCAAAGATCCTGATCGCGAACGGTGTCGAGGCCGTGGGCGAAGGCGCGAACATGCCCTCCACTCTTGAAGCCACCAAGGCCTTCCAGGAGGCCGGCGTCCTCTTCGCCCCCGCCAAGGCTGCCAACGCCGGCGGCGTGGCCACCTCAGCCCTGGAGATGAGCCAGAACAGCCAGCGTCTCTCCTGGACCTTCGAGGAGGTCGACGGCAAGCTGAAGGGCATCATGGAGAACATCTTCGCCAAGGTCGACGCCGCGGCGAAGGAATACGCCACCGAGGGCGACTACGTCTCCGGTGCAAACATCGCGGGCTTCCTGAAAGTTGCAGAGGCCATGATGGCGCAGGGCGCGGTGTGATCCGAATCTATCCATCAGAAAACCGCCGCAAGGCGGTTTTCTGATGCCATGAATCAACATTGCAAATTGTATTGCATTTCGTATTTTTTCATGGTATACTAGTTTTGGAAGAGAGGCATGAGCATGTACGAGCATTTTGATTTCGATCCGCTAAGTGCATCCTATGAATGGGATGAAGAAAAGGATGCGATCAATTTCGCAAAGCACGGGATCCACTTCAAAACCGCCGCCCGTGTCTTCTTCGATCCCAACAAACTGATCCGCGAGGATGAGGAACACCCGCAAGAACTGCGGTATGACGTTCTCGGCAGAGTCAATAAAGTATTCTTTGTGGTCTGTACATTCAGGAGCGGAAACACAGTCCGGCTGATTTCCGCAAGGCGCGCAACAGCCCTTGAGAAAGCGAGGTATGAATATGGTGAAGATGACGGCGAATGAGCTCATGCAGCCGCTGACGGAAGAAGAACTCCGGGAAATCGAGGAAACTGAAAACCGGGAGCTTGTTTTCGATGCTGACAGCCCGGAAATGAGTGTAGCGCAGCTCAACCAGTTCCGACGGATGTACAGCACGGACCGCTCAAAGCAGACGGTTTCCCTCCGGCTATCCCGAAACACCTACAACAAAGCCAGAACCTACGGGAAAGGCTACACATCGTTTCTAAGCAGGCTTCTCGACGCTGCCATCAATGATGAAGAGCTTGTGAAGAAGTGTGTTTAGAATGGGCGTGGAGTTGTTTTCGGACCAAACCGATTGTCTGAAACCCTTTTTCTGTGTTGAATTATCGTAACGGTTGTGCAAAAATCGCCATTGAATGAACAGCTATATCAAAGTAATATAATAAAGCATCTGTTTTGATGCTTGCCTTTTTTTCATGGGATCATGGAAAGGATAAACAGAAGGCTGGATTTGGGGAGGAATGAGAGATGAAACCGTACTACAAGGTGAACAACTGCCTCGAGTATCTCGAGTGTTCCGCGGAGCGCTTTCCGGACAAGATCGCGTTTGCGGATGAGAACGAGAAGGTCACGTTCCCGCAGCTGATGGAAGAATCCATGCGGATCGGCAGCGCGCTGAAGCCGTTCGGCCTGCACAAGGACCCTGTGGTCATCCTGATGGATGCGCGGCATATCCCGAACCTTCGGGCCACCCTGGGCATTCTGTACGCCGGCTGTTTCTACATCCCGCTGGATCCGGCTTCCCCGATCGAACGGCTTCAGACCATTTTCAGCAGCCTGGAGCCGAAGCTGGTCATCTATGACGAGAAAGCCGAAAAGGCGAAGGAAGCGCTGCAGGATCAGTACAAGTTTATTGAATACAGCACGCTGACGGATGCGGAAATCGACGCCGAATTCCTCGAGGAAGTACGCCGGGAGAGCAATTTCTTTGACCCGCTGTTCATCATGTACACAAGCGGTTCCACCGGTGTGCCGAAGGGCGTTATCCATACCCATGGGCACCTGATCGATTATTCGGAGTTCACATACCGGAGATATCCGTTTGACGAGCGTACGGTCTTTGGCAACCAGTCGCCGTTCTTCTACGCGAACTGCCTGCTGGACATCTATCCGCCGCTGGCCGTCGGCGCGACGGTCTATATCCTGTCGCCGCTGCTGCTGTCCTTCCCGAAGAAACTGGTTGACCAGCTGCGTGAGCTCAAGATCACCGAGCTGTGCATGACACCGTCGAGCTTCAATGCGGTCGCGGACGCAGGTGTTCTCGAGCCCGGATGCCTGCCGGACCTGGAGTTCATCCTGCCATCGGGCGAAATGATCAATGGCAAGGCGATGAAGCAGTGGGAAGCTGCGGCGCCGAAGTCCGGGCATTTCTGGAACTTCTACGGCAGCACTGAGCTCCTGTCCGCGTCGCTCTACAAAGTGGACCGGGACTTTGGAGACGACGAGAATGTGCCCTCTGGCATTCCGTACAGATGCACGCACATCGTCTTTGTGGACGAGGATGGTAACCAGCTGCCCCGCGGCGTAAAGGGCGAGATGCTGATCCATAACCCGTGGATGTTCTCCGGCTATTACAAGGACGCGGCGCGCACCGAAGCGGCCTTTGTCAATGACCCGCTGAAGAAGGGATACACCGAGCTGTTCTTCAAGACCGGCGACATGGGCTATCTGAACGAAAAGGGCGAGCTGGTCGTCGTCGGCCGCAAGGACAACATGATCAAGCACAACGGCTACCGGATGGAGCTCGGCGAAGTCGAGTACGCGACACTTGGCGCCGAGGGCGTCAACGATTGCTGCTGTGTGTTCGACAAGGAGAAGAGCGACATTTATCTGTGCTATACGGGCACATTCACCGAAAAAGAGGTGAAGAACTACCTGAAGAACCGGATCCCGAAGTTTGCGATGCCGGAATACTTCGTGCATCTCGAGAGCATCCCCTATTCGGCGAATATGAAGGCGAACCGGCTGGAGCTTGCCCGGATGGTCATCGGGAAGAAATGATTGCATATCAAGGCAGGGAAGGAGGCGGTATCATTGGATCGCTTTACGCCGATCGACATGGAAACCTGGCCGCGCAAGGACCTCTATGAGCTCTATACCAAGGCCTGGATGAACATGACCTTTTCGGCCAGCATGAAGCTGCGGGCAGAAAACCTCGTGAGGTTCCAGAAGGCCCACGGGCAGAAACTTGTCCCCGCCCTGCTGTACATCATTTCCCGTGAGATTTCAAAGGACCAGGCGTTCACCCTTGCCATCCAGGACGGGGTCCTCGGTTCTTGGGAAAAACTGCATCCGCTCTACCCGGTGCTGAACGAGAACGGGACCTTCTCCTTCCACACAACGCCGTTGGACGGCGATTTCCGGAGCTTCTACGACGCGTATATGCGCGAGAAAGAAGAGACTGCCGGAAAAACCGGCGCCTATGTCTCCACGGTGCCGCTGAACAACTATATCATCTCGATCATGCCCTACTTTGCGTTCGATTCATTCACTTTCTCGCTGAAAAACCAGAAGAACTACTACGCGCCGATCCTCTCCGTTGGGAAATACGATGAGAACTACCTCCTGCCCATCGCCGCGACGGTCAACCACGCCGTCTGCGACGGCTATCACGTCTCGGAACTGTTCCGCCGGATCCAGGAGGCATTCGACAACCCGGAGGAATATCTGTCCGCGAATGAAAACGCGTAATCAATGAAATAGACAAAACAAAACCGGAGGAAAACAAACTATGATGAAGTTTTGCAAAAAGATGGACAAGCACACCTTTATCCTGATGTTCACGGCCTTCCTGTGGGTCATGATCTGCAACCTGCTCGTGCAGGCTTTCCTGACCTCTGAGGCAGTCGAAGCAGCCATCGGCAATATCGGCTGGACGATCTTCCTTGCCAACGTTCTGTTTTTCATCAAGAACAACCCCAACACCAAGGAAGCCCTACTGGAAAACGCCCTGGGTGGCATTTTCGGTCTCATTGGCGGTTATCTCTTCCTCAAATTCTTTATCTGGGCCGAGACTTGGGGTTGCCCGGCGTTATTGGCCAAGATGATTCCGATCGCGATTTTCCTCTTCCTTACCATTGCCCTTCATCCCACGTTGCCCTATGTGTTCAATAATAACGCCATCTGTTTCTTCCTAGTCTCCCTGATCAACAAGGACACGCAGGTTGGCTTGCTGACACACCCCTTCACCCACTTTGCCGGCGTGATCGTCGGCAACCTGGTTGTAAACCTTGGCATTGTGATTCTGGTTGGTTATGTTGGGAAGAAGCTGGCAAAGGGGAAGGAATAAGCGGTATTGTAATATCCATATAAGGAAAGGGCTGTCGCAGGATGAATTTGCTTTTGCGACAGCACTTTTGATATCATGGTTTATTTCTCTTTCCGCCTGACCGGGATCAGCAGGTCGAGCTGCCGGGTTTCAGGGTCGCCGTCCGTGGTTTCCAGGATGTGATCGTGGTAGTTCAGGTGTTCTTCCAGACAGTCGAACATGGTTTCGGGGTCACCGTTTCCGGCATAGGTATACTCTTCACTGTTTCTGACCCACTCATCAAGCTGGGTCCACTCTTCAAAGTTGCCCATCTGGATCATATGCGCGGCGTAGGTTCCGCCGGGGAAGTGCTTCTTCTCGAGGGGCGGCGGGACTTCCATCCCGTCCGGGATCGTGATCCAGAACTCGTACCCGTGGAAGCCGGTTTCGTCTACCGGGCTGGGGTGGTTGAAGCCGTACAGCCGCAGTCCGGGATGCTTTTCCCACAGCTTGGTTGTGCGGGCGAACTCGGCAATCATCGACCCGGTGCGGGTTTCAGGATCATCCCCGATGAAATGCGCCGCGGCCACATCGCTCTCCGGCAGGTGTACGATGCGGACATCCGCCAGTGCCTTTTTGACCTGATCGGCCTGTTGCAGGTTTTCCATGATGTGCTTCCTCTCTTCCTGAATCAGTGTGGAGGAGGGCGAAAGGGCATCGGCAAGGGACATGAGCTGATCGTCCTGCAGGATGACCTCCCCGGCAGTAAGCGCGTGCCGCTGTTTCAGCGCGCTCAGGAATTCCGCGATCGCATCGCGGACCGCGCCTAGCGCCCTGAGCTTGTCATCCATCTGGGCAAGGTTCTTCTCGAACACACAGATGGCCGTGGCGGGGCCGGGATCGTTCAGGATATCGCCGATCTCCTTCAGCGAAAGGCGCAGTTTCCGCAGGACCAGGATCTGGCGCAGGCGCTGTATATCTTCCGGACGATATACGCGATAGGCGTAGCCTTCTTTCCGTTCACTGCCCATCAGGCCCAGCTTCTCGTAGTGGCGGAGCATCCTTGCGGATACACCGTACACCCTGGACACCTCGGAAACCGTCAGCATGTCCTTCACGGAACCCACTCCTTTCTCTCCTCAGGTGGGATCATAAACTGCGACACCGTGTTCGAGTCAAGCGTTTCGGGAAAATTGATTTGGAAATCATGTGTTCTATTGACTCTGTGTGTCCGAATCGATATAATGAATTCATCATCTCTGGGCATTTTCCTTGCACAAAAATCGCTCGGAAAACAGCTGAACGGAACAAAACCACTGTTTGTTTCGTCTTATGATTGAAACGAACAGACAGAAGCAATCCCGCCCGAACGAACATCAGAAAAGGAGGTATCCCCATGAAGCGCCGCACCCGTTTCCTTTCGTTTGCGCTTGCCCTTGTCATGCTGTCCGTCCTGTTTGTCTCTCAGGCTTTCGCCGACGGCTACGCGCTGTACTACTGGGATCCCGCGATGGGACTCTACATGTACAACGGGACGCATACCGGCATCGTACTGTGCACCCAGCTGACCGTCCGAGAAAAGCCTTCCACCAGCGCGGCCTCGCTGGGTACGGTTAAGAACGGGCACCCCATGCTGATCCTCGGGATTTCGCAGATCGGCAATCCGAATAATGCGTTCTATCTGGTCGACCTGCCTTCCTGCGGGGTCAAAAATGCAGATCCCGGCTCCGTCGGCTATGTGAAAGCGAGCCTGGTTAAGATGGATCCGTACTTTGTTGCCACGACAAAGTCGACCAACCTTTACGCAACCCCCTGGAGCACAGACTATAAAAACGGCGAGCAGAACAACCGTTTCTTCCTGGTGATTGAAGAATACCCGAATTGGTATGCTGTGCAGACGGCGAATGATAGTGCCGGGACCTCCTTCATCCGCACCAGCGATGTCGGATGGTACAGTTCGGGCGTTGAGAAGCGTGTGATCACCTGGGAAACACCCGTCTATGACGAAACAACCTGGGCGCAGATCCAGACGGTCAAGCGCCTGACGGTCGCGAGCTTTGTCACGGTCAGCGGGGATTATACGCTCCTGGTCTTTAACGAGGGAAAATCCAACCAGTTCCGCGGCTGGGTCCCGACCTACTGTGTCGCGCCGCTGGTCAACTGACGCTTTGTAAAAACAAATCAAGATGGCCCTTCGCTGCGATCGTTGGCGAAGGGCTTTTTCAGTCAAAATAGAAGCGAAGCTTTTCGTAGCAAAGGGAAAGAAGAGACCGTCGCAGCGGTGGATGAGGTTCCTAGAAGTTCTGACCGTTCCATCCCCAATCGCTGACTGGGTGGTAGGTCACGTAGACGGCATCACCGGGGATGTCGAGTTTCTCACTCAGCAGTCCGCAAATCTGGCTGGTCAGTCTGTCATAAGAAGCTTTCGGCGCGTTGCCATACAGGCTGACGGCCACATAGGCACCTTTGTCCAGTTTCTTCCCGCCCAGCCACAGGTCGCAGGCATCCTCAATGCCCACCATCAGGTAAGTCTCGCTCTTGTTCAGCGTGGAAATCAGTTTTCCGAGTTCCGTTTTGAGCTCTTCCTTCTGCTGGTCGCTGACCTTGACCGTCAGCCTCGAATCGATAAACGGCATGGATGTGTCCTCCTTTGATTTGATGATCCTGAGGATTGAGTCTTATCGTCTTTATTCTTCATATCCTGTTGTTTCCCTCTTTCCGAAAAAGGCTTCTTTTGGTATACTCTGGTTATCCACCATAGAAGGAGCCATTCTTTATGAAATACCCATGGATCGATGCATATCTGTTAGCTAAGCGCGGCGTGGCGAAGGATTTGCAGGCGGACTGGAACTGGATCCGCTACCAGATCGGCGGAAAGATGTTCGCGGCTATCTTGCTGGATCATGACAACAAGCCGTATTTTTTCAACCTGAAACTCAAACCGCTGGAAGGCGAGCTGATGCGGCAGCAGTATCCAGACATTATCCCCGGGTACTACAGCAACAAGCAGCACTGGAATTCCGTCAACCCGGACGGGGAGATCCCGGACGACCTGCTGAAATACTGGCTGGACCGGTCTTATCAACTGGTCCTGAAGGAGTTCAGTAAGCAGAAGCAGCGGGAGATCCTCGGCCTGACTGTCTGCGGGACGGACTGCTCCGCCTGTCCCTTGCATGGCAATGTATGCACCGGCTGCAACGAAGCCTGCGGCAGGGTGTTCCACGCTCCGGCAGGAAAACCCTGTGCCATCTTTGCCTGCTGTGTGAATAAGCACCGCTATGCCACCTGCGCGTCCTGCGAGCAAGTCCCCTGTGAGGTCTGGAAGGCTACCCGCGATCCGTCCATGACGGATGAGCAGTTCGAGAAGAGCATCCGGGATCGGGTTTCGATGCTGAAATACGCAAGCGGAGGTATATCTCATGAATGAAGTCAGCAGGCAGCACAAGGCGGCATGGGAGTTTGACGCTTATGACTTTTGGGTCAGGCATGCCGGTACACCGCAGGAAAGAGCCGCGGAAGACAAAGCTGATCCTGTCCGGATGCTGAGGAAGTATGCAGCCTATTTCGACCGGTACGAGGGTGTCCGGATCGCGAATATTTGCGGATCCTGCGGGAAGAAAGCCATTCCGCTGGCACTGCTGGGAGCGGAGGTCACGATCTTCGATATCTCCGAGGATAACCGGCGCTATGCCTTGGAGACCGCGGAGGCTGCCGGTGTGCGCGTGGATTTTGTGGTCGCGGATGTTATGGAGATCGACCTGGAAACCTACGGCGCGGCTTTCGATGTCGTGTTCATGGAGGGCGGTATCCTCCATTATTTCCATGACATCGATGCTTTCATGCGCCTGATGTTTGCGCTGCTCAAACCGGGCGGACGGATGATCTGCAGTGACTTCCATCCCTTCACGAAGATCGCCGACATCCTACACTTCGAGCAGCCGACCATGAGCTATTTCTCGCAGGAGATTTTCGAAGGCGAGATGGCACACGCCAGGTTCTATGACGAAGAGATCCGCCAACAGATCCCGAAATGCCGCTACCGGAAATACACGATCAGCGAGATCCTCAACGCCATTCTCAACGCCGGTTTCTGCCTGAAGCGCTTTGATGAACATCCTTCATGGGAAAACGAAAAACTGCCGGGGGAGTTTACGGCGGTGGCGGAGAAATTTGACATTCATGGGAACAAGGAATAATGGGTACTTGCATTTCCGTGATTCACAGGAAAGTATCGTCATGGCTTGTAATGGCGGCAAACTTCTTCAAGCAGTAAGAAATCGTTACAGCGTTTTCCGAGAGAGGTAGAGGCTCCATTCTTGATTTGATGTTTATAGACAATTTCAGCGTTTTTCCTTATTTTGTCCTGTATGCTTTTGATGGTACGGTATTCAGCAAGCAGTAAAGATCTGTAACGATCATCTCTCTCTTTGGAAATATCTACGTATGAGGCAAGACCTGTGGGAACCGGAAACATGTTGTTGATGTTAATGACAGCATAACGTTTGATTTTGATAAAATCAACGGATTCTTGCATTCTGTAATGCTTTTCCTTGAAGGAAGAAAGAGGTACGAAATAATCCATGCCATTAACTGTAAGAATCACGCCGATGTACTTGCGCTCGTTTGATTGGCCTGGCTGTTTGTTGTGAAACAGGTGGACAGCGTAGTGCGATAGATAATGCACATATGATGGATCGATTTCGTAAAGCTTTATGTTATCCATCTTTCCTCCTGAAAGAAACAAGGACAGGTTTGCACCTGCCCCTGTTACGATCGCACTCAGAGCAGCGAAACGCTCACTCGTAAATGTCTTGCTTGGAGCCAAGAGAAGCTCACTTGCTAAGTTTCTCATTCGGGGCTGAGATACACCCGCTGTTAAGCAATTTCAGTATAGACCATTTATACGGTTTCGTCAAGCCGGAAATGCGTACTGCGGCAGTTTTATGAACGATAAACAGGTTTGCATTACCCTCATTCAATCATTTCCAGATAATCAGCCAGGATGAACCCGTATTCGTCGTGGTAGGTGCACCAGATAAACCCGTTATATTCTCCTTCATCTATGAAAGCATACACAACCGCTCCGAGCGGGACCTTTGCAAGGCGGGTAGACTTTGTGGACGCTTCTTCCCGCAGGGAAACATATTCTTTGCAGTTGACGACTTTCATGTTCGGCCCCTGTTCTCTGTGCAGGGCCGCGTCATTGTAATCATAAGCATCCTCGAACGGAGTCGTGCCGGTGCTGCTGACTTCCGTAAAAAGGATGTAATGATACATGGTGTCATTCTGCACCCAAGTATCCGGGTAGATGGTATATATGCATTCCACGTTGTATTCGGTGCCGGTGTACGCGGGATTGTCCGTCGATGTGAACAGGAGCGTGATTTGGCTGTGATAATCCTCCAGGATCTCAAACGACCAGGTGCCTTCACAGGTAAAGGTCAGCGCTTTGTCCTCGCGGCTGCAATACAGGGACATGGTTCCGTCTTCTCCAAAGGTCATGACGACTTCCGTCCCCTCTTCGTTTTCAAACCATTCGCCGGGCAGATCCCGCAGCATCTTCTCATCCTCTTCCGCGGCAAACGCTGTTGCCACACAGCACAGCGCAGCCACAAGCAAAACAACGAGAAGCAGAACGATGCGTGTTTTTCCCATTCCTTTTCCTGCCATGATGGTTCCCTCCCTCAAATATCGGTGTCGATTTGTGCGTGCAACTGATTGTATTCTTATTCTACCATAGGGAAGCCAAAATGGGCAAGTCCAAAGGTACATTTTTCAGCAGTATTTCACCGGAATCAGACGACGGAAGATGCTGAGCCGCCTACGGCTGAGGCTGCGGAGCAGAAAGGTCTGCGGCGGAAGGGAAGCCGTACGCACCTTCGGCGTTATCCACTGCTCGGATGATCGCTTCGCTGATAACTTCGGCTCCCAGGATCCCGACCAGATCCTGATCCGCTGCCACAGTACCTACCGAAAGGGCGAAGATGCTGTCGCCGTCGGCGGAGGTGTGCACCGGCCGGATCGATCGGGCAAATCCGTCGTGTCCCATCCCGGCGATCTTGCACAGCTGGCTCTTGTCAAACTTCGCATTGGTGATGATCACCGCGAGGGTGGTGTTCCCCACAAACTTGTTTTCGACGGCCGCGATCGAGCCTTTCATGTATTCCGAAGTACTCCGGAGGGCCGTTCTGTCCTCGGTCAGCAAGCCGGCGATCTGTTTGCCGGTTTTCCAGTTGTACACATCGCCGAGCGCGTTTACCACGACAATGGCTCCGATCTTCAGCTCGCCGATCTGGATCGCGAAGCTGCCGATGCCTGTCTTCATGCAGGTCTGCATCCCCGCGATTTTCCCGACGGTCGCTCCGCAACCGACGCCGAAATTGCCGTCCCGGTAGTTCGGGGCTTCAAACGCACGCCTTGCGGCTTCATAGCCCATAGCTGCATCGGGGCGGACGGATGAATCACCCACGGACAGGTCATAGATATCCGCCTGGACGACCAGCGGCACCAGGGCATAGCCGGTGTCATAGCCGTACCCGTGTTCTTCGAGGTACCGCATCACGCCGTTTGCTACTCCCAGTCCGTACGCGCTTCCTCCGGACAGGACCACCGCGTGGATCATCTGCGCAGACATCAGCGGATTCAGGAGCTGGCTTTCCCGGGACGCGGGTCCGCCGCCCCTCACATCCAGCCCGGCCCGCATCCCGTTTTCCGCGATCAGCACTGTGCATCCGGTTCCGGCTTCAGCGTTTTCCACCTGCCCGATCCGAATGGGCAGAATCTCCGTAATGGTGGTTTCCACCGGGTCAACCTCCTTGAGATAAAGCAGTGACAGGATATACAGGCGCAGGATCTGTATTGTCACTTTTCAAATTGGGCTTTTGCCTTATTATACTGGCAAAAACCCGATAAATCAAGGAGCGTTGCAGTGGACAGTGAAGCTATCTTACGAGAATTATGCGGGAAGCGGTCAGAGATAGGAGGCTGTGTTGTGACAAGAGGATATTCCGGGTACATGTCGAAAGTATATATCACGAGAACGAATGGATTACGTGGGGGCTCGGCAGTGGGCAAAGAATCGTATCTTGGATCATTATGAAGAAAGGCGAGTGCCATATGAAATATATCCTGCAGATCTGCACAGGCTCCTGGCATTCTGCGAATTATCCGGCAGATGACATCATCAGGAAGATCGGAAAGATCGCTTCCCGGATCCCGGTGGATCGGATCATCTTCGGATGGAACACGGATGCAGAACTTTACAAAAAGGTCGGTGGTTTCCTGCACGGGAAAGGGATAAAGATGCTGCTCTGGCTTCCCGTTTTTTCGGAGATCAGCGGGATATCGGAACCGGACGGAACTTTGGATCTCTGGGGAAGTCCTGTCGTACCGCCTGCTCTCCAGGCAGGGGAGGATTTCACGTTCTGCTGCCCGTCGTCCCGACGGAACCGCAGGATCGTCAAAGAGATCTATGAACAGTACTTTGCCGACTGCGGCTTTGACGGCGTGTTTCTCGATAAGATCCGAGGCCAGTCCTTTGTGTCGGGCGTGCCCGGTGTGCTGAGCTGCGGGTGTGAGCGGTGCAGGCAGGCTTACCTGAAAAAGGGCGTAGACGTCGATGCTGTCAGGGCGCTGTATGAGCACAGAGCGGATGCTCTCTTCAACATGGCATACAGCCCTATGAACGGGGAATTTGTGCTGGAAGATACCCGCGCACAGCGTTTCTTTACGGCGAAGGAAGAGATCATTGCCGATGCCGTGGCGGAAATCTGCGCATATTTCAGGGAGAAGGGTATGATCGTGGGCCTGGATCTGTTTGCGCCGGTCATAAGCCGTTTTGTCGGCCAGAATTACGCGCTGATGACGCGGTACGCAGACTTCATCAAGCCGATGCTGTACAGGAAGACAGAAGCACCTGCCGGCATCGGTTATGAATATGCGCTGTTTGAAAAACGCGTACCCGGTGCCCGGGGCAGGACGGGCATTTCCATGGACAAGGCATTCCTTGACACCCAGTTGGAAGCGATCCGGCGTGTTTCCTGCGAGAAGTTCCCGGGCATTGAAATCAACTACCGGGAGGATATTGCCAGAACAGACCCCGGATATATTACGGAATCCCTGGCTGCCATTCATGGATGCGGGTTTGAAGGCGCCGCCCTGTGCTGGGACGTCATGCTGGCTCCCGAGGCACACATTGAAGCCATTTCAAACCTGGAAAGCAAGGGACACACCGGATGATTGGCCATCACGAACGGGTAAACGATGATAGAAATACAGATGATCTTGATCTTTAAGCAGCTCTTTGTTATGGCCAAGCGACACCGTCCATCATCTGCTCACTCATCCGTCTGCAGCGCGTCATATCCTTCCTCACCCGTACGCACGCGCACCACATTTTCAACGTCATACACAAAGATCTTGCCGTCGCCGATATGACCAGTGTGCAGGACCTCTCTGGCCGTGTCGATCACCTGACGGACAGGCACCTTGCTGACCACGATATCGACCTGCACCTTGGGCAGGAGGGTCACGTCCACCGGTGTGCCGCGGTAGTATTCCGGCTTGCCCTTCTGCGCACCGTAGCCCATGACATTGGTGACCGTCATGCCGGTGATGCCGATCCTGTTCATGGCAGCTTTCAGGCTCTCGAGGCTGCCGGGACGGCAGATGATCTGCACGCGGGTGTAGACCGGGGCGTCGGGGGCCTTTTCTTTTGCCTTATGCGGCACATCTGCAGGTTCTTCGGAGACAACCGGCGCGGGTGTGATGGTTTCTTCCGCCAGGCTGCCGTCGGGCATGATGGCGAAGCCGGCATACGCTGTTGTCAGGCCGTGCTCGGAGCGGTCGAGGCCGAGGGTCTCATCCGCGGCATCTGCGCGAAGGCCGATGGTCTTCTTGATGAGCAGGAACACGATTGTGATGATGACGGCTGTCCAGGCGATGGTGCTCAGAACGCCCAGGCACTGCACGCCCAGGAATTTGTATCCGCCGCCGTAGAAGACGCCCTTCATCACGCCGTCATAGCCGCAGGAGAAGAAGCCTGTCAGGATCGTGCCCAGGCAGCCGCACACGCC